>JACRAZ010000058.1 GCA_016213205.1 Burkholderiales bacterium | reverse complement strand
GCAGGCACCTCGATGACGCCTCGCAGTGGCAAGGCCGGGTTGACCTCGACGAGCAGCTTCTGGATCGCGTAGTTGTAGATCTGCTGGATGTGTTGCCTGACGCCCTCCGCCGTCTTCGGCGTTCCTCTCAAGTCCTCGATGATCGCGAGCACGTCGGCGGGCCGGACGCCGCCCAGCGGCTTCTCGCCGATCGCTGGCCATACGAAGCGCTCGAGCCGGGACTCGATCTGGTTCCGGTAGGTGTCGGACCTGGTCATCAAGCGCTCCCGGATCCAGCGCCGGGAGAACGCCTCGAACTGGTCGGCAGCGGGCTGGCTGTCCTTCGCCTGCTGCCGACGCTCCGCAGTCTCCTGGCGACGAACTTCGGCGGGGTCTACCCCTCGCTCCAAGAGCGACCTGAGTTCGAAGTGCCGCGCCCGGGCGTCGGCCACCCCGATCTCCGGGTATCGCCCGATCTTGACGTCTCGGCGGCTGCCGGCGAATCGGTACTGGTAGCGCCAGGTCTTCTGGCCGGTCGTGCTGACCTCGACGAAAAGCCCCCCGCCATCGCTTAGCTTGTAGAGCCGCGCCTTCGCCTTGGCGTTGTTGATCCGAGTGGGCGTGAGGGTGTAGTTGCTCAGTCGCATGCGTCGTCTCCCGACACTTTTCAGCCACCTCCAAGTGGAGGAATTTGGGCCGTTTCGGGCCCCGTCTCCCGTCAATTTCCCCTCCAAAATGGCGGGATTTCGTGGTCTGCCGTGAGACGTGCTGAAAAGACGAAGCCCCTGATTTCTTCAACAAAATCAGGGGCTTACGGGGCATCATGAGACGCCGTGGAGCGAGGTCACATGTGGTCGATCATGACCTGTCCGAACCCCGAGCAGGACACCTGGGTGGCACCGTCCATCAGTCGAGCAAAGTCATAGGTGACCTTCTTGCTCAGGATGGACTTTTCCATCGACGAGATGATCAGGTCGGCCGCTTCCTTCCAGCCCATATGCCGCAGCATCATTTCGGCCGAGAGAATCTCGGATCCAGGGTTCACATAATCCTTGCCAGCATATTTCGGCGCAGTCCCGTGCGTGGCCTCGAAACAAGCCACTGAGTCCGACAGGTTTGCCCCTGGCGCAATGCCGATACCCCCGACCTGCGCAGCCAGCGCGTCGGAAACGTAGTCGCCATTCAGGTTCAGGGTTGCGATCACCGAGTATTCGGCGGGGCGCAACAGGATCTGCTGCAGGAACGCGTCTGCGATGCTGTCCTTGATGACGATCTCGCGCCCGGTCTTGGGGTTCTTGAACTTGCACCAGGGGCCGCCATCGATCAGTTCAGCGCCGAATTCGCGCTGCGCAAGGGCGTAGCTCCAGTCGCGGAATCCCCCTTCCGTGAACTTCATGATGTTGCCCTTGTGCACGATGGTCACACTGGGCTTGTCGTTGTCGATGGCGTACTGGATCGCCTTGCGAACCAAGCGCTCGGTGCCTTCGCGGGAGACAGGCTTGATGCCAATGCCCGAGGTGTTCGGGAACCGGATCTTCTTGACGCCCATCTCGTCGATGAGGAACTTGATCAGCTTCTTGGCCTTCTCGCTCTCGGCCTCGTATTCGATGCCCGCGTAGATGTCTTCCGAGTTCTCCCGGAAGATGACCATGTTGGTCTTCTCGGGCTCGCGCACCGGCGACGGCACACCCTTGAAGTACTGGATCGGCCGCAGGCACACGTAGAGATCGAGCTCCTGGCGCAGCGCAACGTTCAACGACCGAATGCCGCCACCCACCGGGGTCGTCAACGGGCCCTTGATCGACACCACGTACTCGCGCAGCGCATGCAGGGATTCCTCGGGCAGCCACACGTCCGGGCCGTAGACCTTGGTCGACTTCTCGCCGGCGTAGATCTCCATCCAGTGGATCTTGCGCTTGCCAGCATAGGCCTTTTGCACCGCAGCATCGACCACCTTGATCATCACCGGGGTGATGTCGAAACCGGTGCCATCACCCTCGATGTACGGGATGATCGGCTGCTCCGGCACGTTGAGCGAGAAGTCCGCGTTGACGGTGATCTTCTGCCCGCCCTCGGGCACCTTGATGTGCTGGTACATGTGGTATGGCTCCGCGCACTGCGCATGAGTTGGGGTTAGCCGAAAGATTTTATGTCACCGGTGCTGTCAACCGACTGACGGGGTCCCACGTTTCGGGATTGCCTTCCCAATGCAGGAAGGTGATATCAACTTTCGAAAGGCACTTTGAAATGAACAAGCTCCTGGCCGCCCTGATCGCCGCCGCTTTCGCCACCGCCGGCGCCTATGCCGCCGACGCCAAGAAGGAAGAGAAGAAGGCTGACGCTCCGGCCGCCGCCGCTTCCGGCGCCAAGAAGGCTGACGCCAAGAAGGCCGACGCCGCCCCGGCCGCTTCCGCCGCCAAGAAGTGATCTTGGTACGACTGGTCGGCGGCCCCTGGGCTTGCCGCTGGTTGCTCCTGACGAGCAAGACCGCCTGGTCGACGCTTTGAAGGATCTGGTTGAACAGCCTGACTGGATCGACCAGAGAAAACGCCCGGCCCGCCGGGCGTTTCTCATTTCAGGACACGCACCAGGCCGCAACCCTGTGCCAGACCCCGTGCCCCAGAGCCCAACTGGCCGCAGCCGCCAGGGTCAGCCCTGCCAGCCGCACGCCCAACGTGGCCGACAGCATGGCATTTCCACGGCCCAGGCGAACCCAGAGAGCTGGCCCCATCGCCAGCCCCAGCCCCGAACTCACCGCGAAGGCAGCCATGGTCAAGGCACCACCGATGGCGGTGTTGGCCAGCGCGGCCACCAGAAGCGCCGATTGCAGCAGCCCGCACGGCCAGGCAACCCAGGTCAGCCCAAGCGTGGCACTGCGCGCCGGCCCCCGGACGCGTTGCCATCCTGTCTTGCCGTTGTGCGCAATGCCGGCCGTTGGGCCCTGCCCCAACCGCTCCAGCCATGCCGGTTGCCTGCCCCGCCAGAGCAGCCAGAGCCCCAGCCCCAGGGCGAGCACGTGGACCAATGTCCAGAGCGGTCGCAATGCGCCAACGGCCTGACCGGCCGTTGCCAAGACCCCGATGCTGGACGCCGCAACGCCGCCGGCGAGCGAATAGCCTGCCATGCGTCCAGCATGGAACAGCCAGAACCGCGCCCGCCCCGGCCCTGCCATGGCTGCGGTACTTGCCGCTCCGCACATCGCAATGCAGTGAGGAGTGCCTGACAGCCCCAACAACAGGGCGCTGACAATCAGGGCGCCATCCACGGCCCGGTATCGCGGTCAGATGATGCGCGAGAAGCGCTCTCGCACCTTGTCGGTACGCAGGTGGCGGTCGAAGACCATCGCCACTGCGCGCACAAAGTACCAACCTGGGGCCGTGACCTGGATCGACTCCGGCGACAACTCGACCAGCCCGAAATCCTGCAACTCGGCCAAGTCTTCCAGCTCCTGCTTGAAATACTCCCGCATCTTGATCAGGTGGGCAAGCTCGATCGATTCGAACTCGACCCGGCCCTGGCACATGAGCGCCATGATGACCGCTCTGCGAACGAGGTCGTCCCGGGTGAGTGTCAACCCACGCACGATCGGAAACTGGCCCTGCCGCACGGCGTCGTAGTATTCGTCGATGGTCTTGGCGTTCTGGCTGTAGGTCGCGCCCATGCGGCCAATGGCGGACACGCCCAGCCCGATGAGGTCGCAATCGGGCTGCGTGCTGTAGCCTTGGAAGTTGCGATGCAGGCGCCCTTGGCGCTTTGCGGCAGCCAGGCTGTCACCCGGCAGGGCGAAGTGGTCCATGCCGATGTAGACATAGCCTTGACCGATGAATCCGGCGATCGCACCACCGAGCATGTGCACACGATCATCCGGCGGGGGCAGTTGTTCGGCAATGATCCGCCGTTGCGGCTTGAACCGCCCCGGCAGGTGTGCATAGGCGTACAACGCAATGCGGTCCGGCCGCAGTTCCGCCACGCTGGTCACGGTGCGCTGGAATGACTCAGGCGTCTGCTTTGGCAAGCCGTAGATCAGGTCGACATTCACCGACTCGAAACCGATGTCGCGTGCAGCGAGCATCAGGTCCCGGACGGATTCGAAGGGCTGCACCCGGTGCACGGCCTTCTGCACGTCGGCGTCAAAGTCCTGCACACCAAAGCTCAAGCGGTTGAACCCGAGCTGCGCCAGGTAGCGCAGCCGGTCGGGCGATGCGGTTCGTGGATCCACCTCGATCGACACCTCGGCGCCAGGTGAGAGCCGGAACGAGGTCTTGAGCAGGTCCATCAGCCGGGCGAGTTCGTCGTCCGACAGGAAGGTTGGTGTTCCCCCCCCGAGATGCAGCTGCGATACGCCCTGTTGCTGGCCCAGCACGTCTGTGTGCAGACGGACCTCCTGGGCAAGCACCTCCAGGTACTCGGCAGCCCGCTCGTGGTGGCGCGTGATGACCTTGTTGCAGGCGCAGTAGTAACAGACGGATTCGCAGAACGGAATGTGCACGTACAGCGACAGCGGTGGCTTGCCGCCCACCATGGCGCCAGAACTGCGCTGCTCAAGGGCCTGCCGGTACTCCGGCGGGCCAAAGGCCTCGACGAAGCGATCAGCGGTGGGATACGAGGTGTACCGCGGGCCGGGCCGATCCAGGCGACGCAGCATCGCCTCAGTCAGCACCGGCACCTCGTCAAGGTGGGGATTCAGCATGGTTCGCACTGTGCCAAAGCCCTGCCGGCACATCTTGACTTGCCTCAAGCGGGCACCACGACGGGTCCCCCGAGAATACACTCGCAAATTGAGCAATGTCATCGCCCCGGGCGTGTATCAGCCGGGGATTCCCTAATGGGTCCGGCAAGCTGCCACGCGAGGCGATAATGAACAATATGTCTACCGAAGCCACCAAGATGCGCATGGAGCCCTTCAAGGTCGCCTGCTCGAACTGCAACCTGCGTGAGCTGTGTCTGCCCGTCGGGCTGACGCGGGAGAACGTCGAACGCCTAGACACGATGGTGGCGACACGCCGCACTGTGGCGCGTGGCGACACCCTCTTCCGTGCTGGGGACGAGTTTCAGGCGCTCTACGCAGTACGCACCGGCTTCTTCAAGACCTGCGTGTCGTCAGAAGATGGGCGTGACCAGGTCACCGGCTTCCAGATGGCCGGCGAGTTGCTGGGCCTGGACGGCATCAGCACTGACAGCCACAGCTGTGATGCGGTGGCGCTTGAGGATTCGCAGGTCTGCGTGATTCCCTATGGCCAGCTCGAAGGCCTGTCGCGCGAGTTCACGGAATTGCAGCACCAGTTCCACAAGATCATGAGCCGTGAGATCGTGCGCGACCATGGGGTGATGCTGCTGCTGGGCAGCATGCGCGCCGAGGAGCGCCTCGCCGCCTTCCTGCTGAACCTCACCCAACGGCTGCAGGCGCGCGGCTTTTCTGCCTCTGCCCTCGTGCTGCGCATGACGCGCGAAGAAATCGGCAGCTACCTCGGCCTGAAGCTGGAAACGGTGAGCCGCACCTTCTCGAAGTTCCAGGACGATGGCATCCTGGAAGTGAAGCAGCGCCAGATCCGCATCCTGGAGCAGGACAAGCTGCAAAGCCTTGTGAACGGCGCGAACTGTTGACGGTGGCGAACCGCCACGCGGTCAGCTCGGCGGTATCTGGTTGAGTTCGGTGCTCGGTGTCTCGAGCAACTGCGTGAGTGCGCCAGCGGCTGCGATCGCACCCCAGAACACGAAGAACGCCACCGTATAGACGGCTGTCGGCGAGAGTTCGATGGGCGCCCCGCCAAACCAGTGCAACTGGGTGGGGTCGACCACTGCAAACACGAGCATTTCCAGTACGCCGGCCATCAAGAACGAGGGCCACAGGATGGCCATCGCGCGCAGGCTGAGGCTCGACGCTGCCATGTTCGCCGGGACTCCCTAGCGCTGCGAGGCGGTGGCGGCGTGGTTACGTGCCTGCAACGCCGGCGTCGTTGCGGTTGGCGTGGTGGCAACATGACGCGCCGAAGGCGTGTCGACGATCACCACATCTGCACCGCGGTAGGCGATCACAGCCGTCACCATGCTGGCCACCACGACCACCAGGGGACCGCCGATCACCATCCACACCATGCCCACGCGCCACCAGGGCTGGCGGGCGGCGTCTGCCAGGGCATGAATCGACTTTTGCATCACGTGCTCCTTGTACACCATCAACGGGGAACGACAAACGTGGTTTTCTCGGCCACCGACGCACGCACCGCACTGCCTGTGCCCGGCTCGACGAGATCTACCTGGAACTGGATTGGATGAGCCCCTGAGCCGGACGAGCGCGCCGTTTCGGCAGGTACCCGAACCGCCATGGTGACCCACCGAGCCTGAGCCGGTTCAATGTGTACGTCCGGCGCCGAGCCAAGCGCAATGCCTGGCAGCCCGCTCACGCCGACCCTGAAGTCCTGCGGCGCCTCGCTGGCATTCATGATTTGCAGCCGGTACAGATTCTCGACGCGGCCGTCATCCACCAGGCGGGCCAACGACGCACGATCCCGAACGACATCCACCTTGAACGGGCTGCGCAATGCCAGGCTCAACCCAAGGCCGAACAGGATCAACAGCAAGACACTCGTGTAGACCAGAACCCGCGGGCGCAAGACGCGGCGCCACAGTTGGGCGTGCGTGAGGTGCTGGCTCAGCCCGTTCTGCGTGTCGTAGCGCACGAGGCCGAGCGGATAGCCCATCTTGCGCATCACGTCGTCGCAAACGTCCACGCAGGCCGCGCAACCGATGCACTCGTATTGCAGCCCGCGCCGGATGTCGATACCAGTCGGGCACACCTGCACGCACAGGTTGCAGTCGATGCAGTCGCCCAGGCCCAGCTTGCGCGGATCGGCCTTGCGTGAGCGAGATCCTCGTGGTTCGCCACGCTCGGCGTCGTAGCTGATGATCAGCGTGTCCTTGTCGAACATCGCGCTCTGGAAGCGTGCGTAGGGGCACATGTACTTGCACACCTGTTCGCGCATCCAGCCGGCATTGCCATAGGTGGCGAAGCCGTAGAACAACACCCAGAACCACTCCCAGGGCCCGAACGACAGCGTGGCCGCCTCGGCCATCAGGGTGCGGATCGGCGTGAAGTACCCGACGAAGGTCACCCCGGTCCAAAGGGCCATGATCACCCAGCAAGACTGCTTGGCACCCTTGCGCCAGATCTTGTTGAAGTTCCAGGGTGCGTCGTCGAGCTTCATGCGCGCGGCGCGGTCGCCCTCGAGGCGGCGCTCCACCCACATGAAGAGCTCGGTGTACACCGTCTGGGGGCAGGCATAGCCGCACCACAGCCGTCCTGCCACTGCCGTGAACAGAAACAGCGAATAGGCCGACACCACCAGCAAGCCCGTCAGGTAGATGAAGTCCTGCGGGTAGAGCACCAATGCGCCGACGTAGAAACGACGTGCGCCGAGATCGAAGAGCACCGCCTGGCGGTCGTTCCACATCAGCCAAGGCAGGCCGTAGAAGACCAACTGGGTCAGCCACACCAGCGTCCAGCGCCAGCGCATGAAGACCCCCGTCACCGCACGCGGGTAGATCTTGCGCTGCTTCTGGTACAGCGACACCATCGCCACCGCTGCGTCATCGCTCGCTTCCCCGTTGGGGGCAGCGGGCGATGCGCTGGCGGCGGTGTCGGTCATCGTGCAGCGGTTCGCGGGTTCACTTCGTCGCGAGGTTCGACGTGGACTGGCTCAGGTTCCAGACATAGGCAGCGAGCACGTGGATCTGCTCCGCGCTCAGACGCTTGTCGTGGGCGGGCATCACATTGTTCTTGCCGCCGTTGACCATGGCCGCGATGGCGTCTTCGCCCCAGCCGTGCAGCCACACCTTGTCCGTCAGGTTCGGGGCACCGAGGGCCTGGTTGCCCTTGCCGTCCGGGCCGTGGCAAGCGGCGCAGGCCGCGAACTTCGCCTTGCCCAGTTGCGCTGCCACATTGTTGTGAGCGCCACCCGAGAGGCTCAGAACGTAGTTGGCCACGTTGCGCACGTCTTCGGCGGTGCCTACGGCCGCTGCCATCGGCGGCATCAGGCCATTGCGGCCCTTGGCGATGGACTCCTCGATCTTCTCAGGCGCACCACCCCACAGCCAATCGTTGTCGGTCAGGTTCGGGAAACCCTTGCTGCCGCGTGCATCCGAGCCGTGACAGCCCGCACAGTTGTTGACGAACAGCCGCTCGCCAATGCCCATGGCCTGGGCGTCCTTGGCCAGCTCGGCCGCCGGCATGGCCGTGTACTTGGCGTACAAGGGCGCCATTGCCGCATGAGCCTTCGCCTGTTCGGCCTCCCACTGCCCCGTGCTCGACCACTTGAACGTGCCGGCATAGGTGCCCAGGCCGGGGTAGAAGGTGAGGTACGCAGCCGAGAAGATCACGGTGATCACGAACAGCCACATCCACCAGCGCGGCAGCGGGTTGTTGAGTTCACGCAGGTCTTCGTCCCACACGTGCCCGGTGGTGTTGTCATTGGCCATCACCTTGCGCTTGCTGGCGATGGCCAGCAGCACCAGGCAAGCCACGAGCCCGATGATGGTCACGGCGGCGATGAACACCGACCAGCCGCCACTGTAGAAATCGCTCATTGCTTTGCTCCTGTCGAACGACGTGCAGCGCTGTCGGTAACCGACTCATCATCGATCAGGGGCAACTGGGCCGCCGAGTCGAAGGCCTCGCGCCGCCGCTGGCTCCAGGCCCAGATCACGATGCCGATGAAGACGATGAAGAGCATCACCGTCACCACGCTGCGCAGTTCGTTCAGTTCCATGGTTGTGTCCCGGTGACTACTTGCGTGCGGTGCCCATCACCTGCAGGTAGGCGATCAGGGCGTCCATTTCGGTCTTGCCCTTGACGGCTTCGCCACCCTTGGCGATCTCGTCGTCGTTGTAGGGCACGCCGACCACGCGCAGCGCCTTCATCTTGGGCGCGATGTCGTTGGGATCGAGGGTGTTCTTGACCAACCACGGGTAGGCGGGCATGTTCGACTCCGGCACCAGATCACGCGGGTTGATCAGGTGGATGCGATGCCACTCGTCGCTGTACTTGCCGCCAACGCGGGCCAGGTCCGGGCCGGTGCGCTTGCTGCCCCACTGGAACGGATGGTCATACACGAACTCGCCCGCCACCGAGTACGGCCCATACCGCAGTGTCTCGGCGCGGAACGGGCGGATCATCTGCGAGTGGCAGTTGTAGCAACCTTCGCGCAGGTAGATGTCGCGCCCCGCCAGCTGCAGCGCGGTGTAGGGCTTGAGGCCCTCCACTGGCTGCGTGGTGCTGCGCTGGAAGAACAGCGGCACGATCTCGACGATGCCCCCCACCGCGACGGTGAGCAGGATCAGCACGATCATCAGGAAGTTGCTGGTCTCGATCTTCTCGTGACCGCTGGGTGCATGGTTTTGCGCCATGTCGTTTTCTCCTTGTGGTGCTCAGGCGTGCGCCGGCACGAGCGGAATCGGGGCCACGGCAGGCTTGCCGTTACGCACCGTCATGATCGTGTTCCAGGCCATGATGAACATGCCCGTCAGGTACAGCAGGCCGCCGCCAAGCCGAATCACGTAGAAGGGATAGGTCGCCTTCACGCTTTCGACGAAGCTGTAGACCAGCGTGCCGTCGGGATTCACGGCGCGCCACATCAGGCCCTGCATCACGCCGGCAATCCACATCGCCGCGATGTACAGCACGATGCCGATGGTGGCGATCCAGAAGTGCAGTTCCACCGCGCGGGTGCTGTGCATCTGGGTACGGCCGAACATGCGCGGGATGATGTGGTAGAGGCAGCCCATCGAGATCAGGCCCACCCAGCCCAGCGCACCGGAGTGCACGTGGCCCACGGTCCAGTCCGTGTAGTGCGACAGCGCGTTCACGGTCTTGATCGACATCATCGGCCCTTCGAAGGTCGACATGCCGTAGAACGACAGCGAGACGATCAGGAACTTCAGGATCGGGTCGTCGCGCAGCTTGTTCCATGCGCCCGAGAGCGTCATGATGCCGTTGATCATGCCGCCCCAGCTGGGCGCCAGCAGCACCAGCGAGAACAGCATGCCGATCGATTGCGCCCAGTCCGGCAGCGCGGTGTAGTGCAGGTGGTGCGGGCCCGCCCACATGTACGTGAAGATCAGCGCCCAGAAGTGCACGATGGACAAGCGGTAGCTGTACACCGGCCGACCAGCCTGCTTGGGGATGTAGTAGTACATCATCCCGAGGAAGCCTGCCGTGAGGAAGAAGCCCACCGCGTTGTGGCCGTACCACCACTGCACCATGGCGTCCTGCACGCCGGCGTAGGCGGAGTAGCTCTTGGTCAGGCTGACCGGGATCTCGGCGCTGTTGACGATGTGCAGCAGTGCCACCGCAATGATGAAGGCGCCGAAGAACCAATTGGCCACATAGATGTGCCTGATCTTGCGGGTGCCGATGGTGCCGAAGAAGACGATGGCGTAGGACACCCAGATCACCGCGATCAGGATGTCGATGGGCCACTCGAGCTCAGCGTATTCCTTGCCGGTGGTGATGCCCAGCGGCAGGCTGATGGCCGCCAGCAGGATCACGACCTGCCAGCCGATGAAGGTGAACATCGCCAGCCCCGGCAGGAACAGGCGTGTCTGGCAGGTGCGCTGCACCACGTGGTAGCTGGTGGCGAACAGCACGCTGCCACCGAATGCGAAGATGACCGCATTGGTGTGCAAGGGCCGCAGTCGCCCGTAGCTCAAAAAGGGCACGCCGAAGTTCAGTTCGGGCCAGGCCAGCTGGGCGGCGATGATCACGCCAACCAGCATGCCCACAATGCCCCACAGCACGGCCACCAACGAGAACAGGCGAACGACTGTGTCGCTGTAAACCGGTGAGGCCGTCGTGGCGGAATTTGCCATGGGTACTCCTCCTTCCAAAAATCAAGACAGACCAGATCGCGAAGAGGGGAATTGTTCGGGTGGACCCTCGCCCGGTGGTTGATCACCATCAACAGGGTCCGGATCGATCTGCAAAATTCGCTCACCCTCGCGTTCGATATCGTCGAACTGCCCCTTGTGCACTGCCCAACCGAAAATGCCCAGGATCAGCAGCACCAGTGCGGCCGACATCGGGATCAGCAGGTACAGGATTTCCATGCTTGGTTCAACGCGACAGGCGCAGCGCGTTGCCGACGACCAACAGGGAGCTGCAAGCCATGCCCAGCCCGGCCGCCCAGGGCGGCAACCACCCCACCAGAGCCAGCGGAATGCAGGCCAGGTTGTAGGTCACGGCCCAGGCGATGTTCTGCCGCACCACGCGCATCGTGCGGGCGGCCACCGTGCCGGCCAGGGCCAGGTCGTGCAGGCGGTTGGACACCACCACACCATCGGCCTGAGCACGGGCGACCAGCGCGCCCTGCCCCATTGCGAAGGACACGTCTGCCCGCGCCAGCACCGGCGCATCGTTGATGCCATCGCCCACCATCATCACCACCAGGCCCTGAGCCTGCGCCTGGGCGATCTCGGCCAGCTTGCTCTCGGGCGTGGCCCCACCCAGCACCCGGCTGACGCCCAGCTGCCGCGCCATGAGTTCTGCACGATCCGGTCGATCGCCCGACAACAACACAACCTCCAGGCCACGGGCCTGCCAGGCTTCGACGGCCTGCTTGGCGTCGGGGCGCAGGGACTCCTCGAACTCGAATGCCAGCCAGGCCTGCCCATCGCGCCCGAAGTACAGCGGGGCCGAAGGAAGCGTGTCGTCACCGTCATCGGGCGCCACCAGCGCTCGTGAACCTAGGCGCCACAGGCGATGGTCGCCGTCTCGGGCCTGCATCCCCAGGCCTGGCAGCTCTGCGATCTCGAGCCAGCCCTTGTCCTCACAGCGTTCACAGCTCGCCAGCAAGGCCTGCGACAACGGGTGCCCCGATCGTTGCGCCAGGCTTGCGGCCCAGGCCAGCAACTGCATCTGATCCACCGACCCTGCGCCCGGCAAGCGATGCACGGCCCCGAGGCGGGGCTGGCCTTCGGTGACCGTGCCGGTCTTGTCGAGGTAGACGCGCTGCACGCGGGTCAGGGTTTCCAGCGCATCCAGCCGTTGCAGCAACAAGCCACGCCGAGCCAAGGCGCCGGTGGCGGCCAGCACGGCAGACGGTGCCGCCAGGGACAAGGCACACGGGCAGGTGACGATCAGCACGGACACGGCCACCCACACGGCACGCGGCGGATCGATCACGCTCCAGACTGCGGCAGCGCCGGCCGCAAGCAACAACACCGTCCACAGGAACGGGGCCGCCCATCGGTCGGCCGCCCGTGCGATCGAGGGACGCTGACTCATGGCGTCGCGCATCAGCGCGACGATGGCCTGCAATCGCGTGTCCGCGCCCACGCGCTCGACCTGCATCACCACCGGTGCACCACGGTTCAGGCTGCCCGCCACCACGGCCGCGCCGGGCGGCTTGGGCACCGGGCGTGATTCGCCGGTGAGCAGGGATTCATCGGCCTCGGTGCGCCCCTGGGTGAGGCGGCCATCTGCCGGAAAGGCCTGGCCCAGCGGCACCTGGACCAGATCGCCTGGCTGCAGGCGCTGCACGCTCACGGACTCGGTGCGGCCTTCATGGTTCAGACGCAAGGCCGTCTGCGGCATGCCTTGCATGGCCGCTTCGAGGGTCTGGGCCACCCGATGCCGCGCACGCAGTTCGAGCAGGCGCCCGGCCAGCAGGAAGCTGATGAACATCGTCAGCGAGTCGAAGTAGACCTCGTGGCCGAACGGACCCGTGGGGTCGAACGTGGCGCCGCTGCTGCTGACGAAGGTGACCAGGATCCCCAGGCTCACCGGCACGTCCATGCCGATGCTGCGCCGACGCAGTGCCTGCCAGGCCCCTTGCAGGATGGGGCCCGCAGAAAACACCATCACCGGCAAGGACAACACCCAACTGCCCCAGTTGAGCAACTGGCGCATGTCGGGCGCCAGTTCGTCCCCGGTGCTCACATAGCTGGGGGTGGCAAGCATCATCACCTGCATGGCACAGAAGGCCGCGACGAACAGGCGCCACAGGGCCTTGCGATGCTCGGCGCGACGCGCCTCGCGCGCCTCTGCGGCCGCGTCGGGGCTCGCGTCGTAGCCCGCGCCGCGGATCGCAGCCACGAGTTCGGTGACCCGTGTACGCTGCGGACGCCAGCGCACACGCGCACGCTCGCCGGCGGCACTGACCGTGGCCTCGACCACCCCATCCACCCGCATCAGTGCCTGCTCGATCACGCCGGCGCAGGCGGCGCAGTACATGCCCGTGATGCGCAAGGACGAGTCAGCCACCGGCTGGCCATCCGCATCGGCCGTGAAGCGCGTGAACTGGCGCTGCACCACCGGATCATCCAGCACCGCGAGTTCGGCGTCGGTCGGCAGGGTGGTGGATGCGGTCATTGAAGGACGTTGGCGGCGCGCGCACACCGCCCGGCGGGCGCTGCGAGCATCTGATAATCCTAGAGATCGACCCGGAGCTTCCGCATGATCTATATCAAGACCTGCCTTTGGCTGTGCGTGCTGGTGATGGCAGTGGCACCGCACAGGGCAATGGCACAGGCCGCACCCCAGCAACTGCCGGCGGTCTCGCTCGGCGCCGGCATGCACATGATCCGTGCCCAGGTCGCGCAGACCTTCGAGCAGCGCCAGGTCGGCCTGATGCACCGGCGTGAGATGCCTGCCAACGAAGGCATGCTGTTCGTGTTCGAAGAGCCCCAGGTGCAGTGTTTCTGGATGCGCAACACCCTGCTGCCGTTGTCGATCGCCTTCCTCGCCGACGATGGCACCGTGGTCAACCTCGCTGACATGAAGCCCATGAGCGACGACTCCCACTGCTCGGCGCGGCCGGTGCGGCTGGCGCTGGAGATGAACCTGGGCTGGTTTGCAAAGCGAGGCATCAAGCCCGGCTTCAAGCTGTCCGGACCACCTTTTGCCAGGCCACCGTCCTGAGCGACCACCGCCTCACGGTGCAAGCCGCACGGTGAAGCGCATGCCGGACACCTCGGGCCGGCTTGCGGCGCCGACGCTGCCGCCCATGCGCTCGACGATCTCCCGCGCGATGGCCAGGCCCAGGCCTGTGCCACCGTCGTTGCGCAGGTCGGCCCGTTCCCCGCGCCAGAAGGGTTCGAAGATGCGGGTCAGCTCGGTGGCCGTGACCCCGGGGCCGTCGTCCTCGACCACCACGCTGGCGCCGGCACCATCCGGCAGCGGCTCGACCCTCAGCACGATGTGCGGGCCGCCGTAGCGCAAGGCGTTGTCCAGCAGGTTCACCACCACTTCGCCCAGCCACAGCGGGTGCACCCGCGCACGCACCGGCTCGGCGGGCGCCTCCAGCGTGACGCTGCGCCCCTGTTTCAGCGCACGCAGCACCAGCGCTTCGGTGCATTCGCGAACGATCGGCACGAGGTCCTGGGTGCGGTGCTCGGCATCCACCGACAGTGCGGTCTCGGAGCGCGCCAGGCTCAGCAACTGGCCGATCAGGCGGGCCATGCGGTCCGTGGTGCTGGTCAGGTGTGCCAGCAGCGGCTCCCAGCCCTGGGGCAGCGACGCCGGTGCCTGCGCTGTGAGCTCCTGTCGAAGTTCCGCCAGCAGCACGCTCATGCCGGCCACCGGCGTTCGCAGCTGGTGTGCCGCATCGGCGATGAACCGGCGCTGCACCGACATCGAACGCTGCACGTTGTTCAGCAGTGTGTTGATCCGGTCGATCAGCGGCACCGCCTCGGCCGGCACCTGCTGCAGTGGCAGCGGTCGCCAGTCGTGGGCGTCGCGTTCGGCCACTTCGCGGGCAACGTCGAGCAGGGGCCGCAGTCCGCGCCGGATACCCCAGGCCAGCAGCACGAAGGTGACGGCACCCAGCGCCAGCGAGGGCAGCACGATGCCGATCTGGATGTCACGCATCGCGTCCGCGCGCTTGCGCGTGCTCTCCACAACGATGACCGACACCATGCGGTCGAGCATCGGCGACATCAACGTGAACACCGCACCGCGCACCGGTTCACCGGCGTAGCTGCCATCGAACAGGGTCGGCTGCTCGACACTGCGCGTGCGCGCCACAGGCACCGGCACCGCACCGTCGCCCGCCAGCACGTTGCCATCGATGTCGACCATCGCAAACGCGTTGCGATCGGCACGGTCCCAGGTCACCAGCTCCATCGCCTGGCGGCTGAGGTCCAGCATGGGGCCCCGGTCCTGCCACACCACCTTGGCGGCCAGGGCGCTGGTTTCGTCCTGCAGCCCGCGGTCGAAGGCCGCGTTGGCCGCCGCACGCGCCAGCAGCAGCGCGCCGACCACGGCGATCACCATGCCCAGCGCCCACACCCAGAACAAGGGCTGCAGCAGTTGCCGGCGCAGGCTCGGGCCGTGTCGCGGCGCCATGTCCGCGACGATGGGCGCGCGGGTCAATCGCCCGCCCCGGCAGCACCCGCTGCCGGCGCGGGCGCGGCCTCGAGCACATAGCCGAAACCGCGCACGGTCTTGATCGTGACCCCCAGCGCGGCGAAGCGCTTGCGCAGACGGTGCACGTACACCTCGACCGAGTTCTCGCTGAAATCGGCCTCCCAGCTCGACAAGGTGCCGATGATGCTTTCCTTCGGCACCAGCCGGCCGGCCCGCTGCATCAACAGCTGGGTCAGTGCGATCTCGCGGGGGCTCATGCGAACGCGCTCGCCACGGTGGGTGAGCTCGCGGGTGGCCAGGTCCAGCGTCAGCTCGCCAATGCGCAGCACCTCGTCGATGCGCCCGTCGGCACGTCGCTTCAGCGCCCGCAGCCGGGCCACCAGTTCCGCCAGGTCGAAGGGCTTGGTCAGGTAGTCGTCGGCACCGGCGTTGAGGCCCTGGACGCGGTCGCTCAATTCATCGCGCGCCGTCAGCAACAGCACCGGCAGGCGCGCGCCGCGGTTGCGCCAATGGCGCAGCACCTCCATCCCGTCGCGCCGCGGCAGGCCCAGGTCCAGCACCGCCAGGTCGTACTGCGCCTCCAGCCCTTCGGCCATGGCCTGTTGCCCGTCGGCCAGCACATCGACGCGCCAACCTTCGCGCTCCAGCGCACGGCTGATGCCCAGGCACAGCGCCCCGTCGTCTTCGACCAGCAGGATCCGCATGGGCCGCTATGCTACTGCCGCGCCACAAGCAACAACGGCCGGTCATCGACCGGCCGTTGGGCATGGCGCGTTGCGCGATCAGGCGAAGTTCGCCTCCGCGAAGTCCCAGTTGGCCAGCGCGTTCAGGAAGGTCTCGACGAACTTCGGGCGCGCGTTGCGGTAGTCGATGTAGTAGGCATGCTCCCACACATCGATCGTGAGCAGGGCCTTGTCGGCGGTGGTCAGCGGGGTGGCAGCGTTGCTGGTGTTGACGATGTCCACCGAACCATCGGCCTTCTTGACGAGCCAGGTCCAGCCCGAGCCGAAGTTGCCCACCGCGCTCTTGGTGAAGGCCTCCTTGAAGGCGGTGAAGCTGCCCCACTTGGCATTGATGGCCGCCGCCAGCGCGCCCTTGGGCTCGCCGCCGCCAGCGGGCTTCATGCTGTTCCAGAAGAAGGTGTGATTCCACACCTGGGCCGCGTTGTTGAAGATCGGGCCGCTGGACTTGCGCACGATGTCTTCGAGCGACAGGCCGGCGAACTCGGTGCCCGGCACCAGGTTGTTCAGGTTGGTGACGTAGGCCTGATGGTGCTTGGCGTGGTGGAACTCGAAGGTTTCCTTCGAGATGTGCGGCGCCAGGGCATCGGCGGCATACGGCAGTGCAGGCAAGGTGAAGGTCGACATGCGTGGGCGTCCTCGTGTCTGGGGCGGCGCCTGTCACAGGCACCGGGGTTGGCGTTCGGGCGCATTGTAGGCAGCCAGGGGCAACCCTACAGCGCAGTCAACGCGGGTCGTCCCCGGGCACGATGTCCACCACATCGACCTGCGCCTTGCCATCGGCCCACTGCGCGGTGAGCCGCTGCCCGCGCTGCAGCGCCCGCACCGTGCTGACCGGGCGGTCATGGTCGTCCGTCAGCCAGGCATAACCGCGTGCCAGCACCCGGTGCGGGTCGCCGGCCTGCAGGCGCAGCTCGGCCTGCCGCAACCCCTGCGCCTGGGCCTGGAGGAAGCGCTGCGCCGCGCGGGTGAGGCGGCGCCCCAGATCGTCCAGCGCCAGGCGCCGCACCTGGCCGGCATGTTGCACGGCCAGCTGCATGCGGCCCTGCCATTGCGCCAGGCGGGCCGACTGCTGCGCCACCAGCCGCGCCGGGCGCCCCAGTTGCAGCGACAGCAGGTCCAGCCGCTGGGCCCAGCCATCCAGGCGCCGGTGCACGGCCCGGTCGAGCGTGCCGGACAGCGCCTGCAGGCGTGCCAGTGCTTCGTCGCGCCGGGGCGCGGCCAGCTCGGCCGCCGCGGTGGGCGTGGGCGCGCGCAGGTCGGCGGCCAGTTCGGCAAGCGTCAGGTCCGTCTCGTGCCCCACACCGCAGATCACCGGTATCGGGCACGCCGCAATCGCACGCACCACCTGCTCGTCGTTGAAGGCCCAGAGGTCTTCCAGCGATCCGCCACCGCGGCAGACGATCAAGGTTTGCACCTCGGCCCGCTGGCCCGCGAGCTCGATGGCACGCACCAGTTGTGCCGGCGCCTCGGCGCCCTGCACCGCGCTGGGGTACACCACCACCGCCACCTGGGGCGCCCGGCGCGCGATGGCGCTTAGCACATCATGCAGCGCTGCCGCCCCCAGCGAGGTGACGATGCCGATGCGGGATGGAAAGGCCTCGATCTCGCGCTTGCGGCTGGTGTCGAACAGTCCCGCCAACTCGAGCTTGGCCTTCAGGCGAAGGAACTGTTCGTACAGTGATCCGGCGCCCACCCGCTGCATTGATTCGACGACGCACTGCAGCTCACCGCGCGCCTCGTACACCGAGATGCGACCACGCAATTCAACCTGCTGGCCATCGGCGGGACGGAAGTCGAGCAGTCCGGCGGCGCGCCGGAACATCGCGCACCGCAGCAGCGCCGCCTGTCCGGCATCGTCCTTCAGCGTGAAGTAGCAGTGGCCACTGGCGGCGCGCGAGAAACCCGACAACTCGCCCCGCACCGCGACGGCGCCCAGGCGGCTTTGCAGGGCGTCGCTGGCCGCCAGCAGCAGCTCGCCCACGCGCCAGGTGCGAACCTGTGAGGTCTCCGCCTTCACCTGGGGTACCACCACCGGTGTTCCGCGCTGCGGATTTCCCCAAAGACCACGTTACACACGCCTCGGCGCAAAACGTCGTCACAGAACTGTCGCATTGGTGCAAGCCATTGATTTGAAAGGGAAAATCGCTGCTCAAAAATGAGGCAATCCAATGGGGGCCACGAAACTGCGTTCTTCGCGCAGGCCACCCACCGGTTTGCCCACAAACTTATCCACAGAAGCGGTGAATTAGTCGGCCGGTGTTGCGGCGTGTCCGGGGCGCCACCATCTCGCGGCCTGCGCCGGCCGGCACGCCATAATCCGGCGCTGACCGCGGCGCTGGCTGGCCGCAGGCGACACGCCCTGAACGAGCTGTGACGAGGATCCTTTGCTGTCGATCATACAAGCGGCCGGCTGGCCGATCTGGCCCTTGATTCTGTGTTCCGTGGTCGGCCTGGCGCTGGTGGTCGAGCGTCTGATCAGCCTGCGCGAGCGGCGCATCGCGCCGCCCAAGCTGCTGGACGAGGTGCTGAGCGTCACCCGCCAGAGCCTGCCCGCCCCCGACGTGGTGGCCAAGCTGCACGACAACTCGGTCCTGGGCCTGGTGCTGGCCACCGGCCTGCGTGCGGTGGCGGCCGATCCGCGGCTGAACGAAGCCGGTTTGCGCCTGGCCTTTGAGAACGCGGGCCGCGTGAGCGTGCATCAGCTCGAGCGCTACCTGAACACGCTGGGCACCATCGCGGCGGCGGCGCCCCTGCTGGGGCTGTTCGGTACCGTGGTCGGCATGATCGAGATCTTCGGCTCGCAGGCGCCCACGGGGGCCTCGAACCCGGCGCTGCTGGCGCATGGCATCTCGGTTGCGCTGTACAACACCGCGTTCGGACTGATCATCGCGATCCCGGCGCTCATGTTCTACCGCTACTTCCGCGGCCGAGTCGATGAATACGCGCTCACGCTGGAGCAGGCGGCCGAGCGCATGGTGCCGCACCTGATGCGCTTCACGATGCGCACCGCCCCTGCGTCCAACGCGGCCTGAGCCCCGGGCCCGCACAGCGCCATGAACTTCCGCCATCGCCGCCCCGAAGAGCCGGAGATCAACCTCATCCCCTTCATCGACGTGCTGCTGGTGGTGCTGATCTTCCTGATGCTTTCCACCACCTACAGCAAATACTCCGAGCTGCAGATCACCCTGCCGGTGGCCGATGCAGAGCGCCTGAAGGAGCGCCCGAGCGAGATCCTGGTGTCCGTCTCGGCCGAGGGCAACTACCAGGTGAACCGTCAGCCACTGGAAGGCCGCAGCGTCGAGTTGCTGGCCGCTTCGCTGCAGGCCGCGGCCACCGCGGCGGCAGGGCCGAACACCGTGGTCATCGTGTCGGCCGATGCGCTGGCGGCGCACCAGTCGGTCATCAACGTGCTCGACGCCGCGCGCCGCGCCTCGCTGCCTCACCTGACCTTTGCCACCCAGGTGAACGGCGGGCAGCGCTGAGGCGGCGCGACGGCGCACTGCCTGCCGCGATGGCCTGGCAACACTGGTTCGTGCAGCAATGGCAGCGCCAGCGGCCGGGCCTGGCCATGCGCCTGCTGCAACCGCTGGCCGGGCTGTTCGGCCTGGCCGTGGCCACGCGACGCCGCCTGTACCAGTGGCGCTGGCTGCGCGCCGAACCTGCCCCCCGCCCGGTGATCGTGGTCGGCAACCTGGTGGCCGGCGGCGCCGGAAAGACGCCGGTGGTGATTGCGCTTGTTCAACACCTGCGCCAGATGGGCCGCGTACCGGGCGTGGTGTCGCGCGGCCATGGACGCTCCACCCTCGATGACGGCATCGTCGTCACGCGCGGCAGCCATGCGGCACAGGTCGGCGACGAACCCCTGTTGATTCACCTGCGCACCGGTGTGCCGGTGGCCGTGGGCCGACGACGCATCGCCGCGGCGCGGGCGTTGTGCCAGGTCCACCCGGAGGTGGATGTGCTGATCGCCGACGACGGGCTGCAGCACCTGGCCCTTGCGCGGGACGTGGACATCATCGTGTTCGACGACCGGGGCATCGGCAACGGCCTGCTGCTGCCTGCCGGCCCGCTGAGGCAGCCCCTGCCCCGCGCCCTGCCCCCGCGCACGCTGGTGCTCTACAGCGCCGGGGCGGCCAGCACGGCGCTGCCCGGCCACATGGGGTGGCGACGGCTGGGCATGATCTGCTCGTTGCAGGACTGGTGGACCACGGATGCGGTTACCAGCCGTGTGGTGCGCCTGCGCGACCGGCCCCTGCTGGCCGTTGCCGGGCTGGCCCGTCCGGAAGGCTTCTTCGCCATGCTCGAGGCGCAGGGCCTGACGATCCGGCGGATGCCGCTGCCGGACCATCACCCGTTCGCCGAACTGCCGTGGCCGGCGGACACGCCCGACGTCATCGTGACCGAAAAGGACGCGGTCAAGCTGCACCCCAGCCGCGTGGGCCGCACCCGGGTCTGGGTGGCAACGCTAGACTTCGCCCTGCCCTCCGACTTCCTGGCCGCGTTGCAGCGCCTGCTGCCCCCGGCACACCCAACGCCATGAGCCTGGACCACCGACTGATCGAACTGCTCGTCTGTCCCCTGTGCAA
This sequence comes from Burkholderiales bacterium, assembly GCA_016213205.1. Lineage (GTDB taxonomy): Bacteria > Pseudomonadota > Gammaproteobacteria > Burkholderiales > Burkholderiaceae_C > Pseudaquabacterium. The sequence goes on along the minus strand of JACRAZ010000058.1, from coordinate 55,051 downwards.
GGGGCCACTGACGCTCGCGCGGGATGCCGCTGCGCGCCCGGTGGAACTGCTGTGCGCGGCCGACCGGCTGGCCTTTCCCATCCGCGACGGCATTCCGGTCATGCTGGAATCCGAGGCCCGCAGCCACGACCCCGATGCCGCCAGCGCGCCGGCACCGGAGCCTGCCGCCTGAGCGCCGCGCCACGCCGTGCGTTTCACCGTCCTGATCCCGGCCCGACTGGCCAGCACGCGCCTGCCCAACAAGCCGCTGGCCGACATCGCCGGCCTGCCGATGGTGGTGCGGGTGGCGCAGGCAGCCCGCCGCAGCCGCGCCCACCGCGTGGTGGTGGCGGCCGACGACCCCGCCATCGTCTCGGCCTGCCAGGCCCACGGCACCGACGCGCTGCTCACGCGGGCCGACCATCCCAGCGGCAGCGACCGCCTGGCCGAGGCCTGCACGCTATTGGATCTGCCTGACGACGAATGCGTGGTCAACGTGCAGGGCGACGAGCCGATGGTCGCGCCCGCGATGGTCGATGCCTGCGCCGCGCTGCTGGCCGAGCGCCCCGATTGCGTGATGAGCACCGTGGCACACGCGATCGATGACCTGGCCGAGTTCACCAACCCGAACGTGGTGAAGGTCGTGCTCGACGCACAGGGTCGAGCGCTCTACTTCTCACGCGCACCGATCGCCTGGTGGCGTGATGGTTTCGCCGGCGGCATCGCACGGCTGCCCCAGCCTGCGCCCTTGCGGCACGTGGGCCTGTACGGCTACCGCGCGGGCTTCCTGCGCCGGTTTCCCACGCTCGCGCAGGCGCCGCTGGAGCTGACCGAGGCGCTCGAGCAGTTGCGCGTGCTGTGGCATGGCGAACGCATCGCGGTGCATGTGAGTTCGCAGCGCCCGGGCCCCGGCGTCGACACGCCGGAAGACTTGGCACGTGTGCGGGCGCTGTTCACGCCCACGGCATGAGGCCTGCGCCTACCCGGCCGCCGGGCATGCGGCGCCGTCAGCTTCGCGCAGGCACCCGGGCGCGATAATCGCTTTCCGAACGTCCTGCCACGCCACCACGGCGTGCGGCAGCCACATCCAAGAACCACCGAGGAACCGATGAGACTGATCCTGTTGGGGGCACCCGGCGCCGGCAAGGGGACTCAAGCCGCCTACATCTGCCAGAAGTACGGCATCCCACAAATTTCCACCGGTGACATGCTGCGCGCCGCGGTCAAGGCCGGCACGCCGCTGGGCGTGGCGGCCAAGAAGGTGATGGACGCGGGCGGCCTGGTCAGCGACGACATCATCATCGGCCTGGTGAAGGAACGCATCACCCAGCCCGACTGCGCCAACGGCTTCCTGTTCGACGGCTTCCCGCGCACCATTCCGCAGGCCGATGCGATGAAGAGCGCGGGCGTCAAGCTCGATGTTGTGCTCGAGATCGACGTGCCGGACGAAGCCATCATCGAGCGCATGAGTGGCCGCCGCGTGCACCAGCCCTCGGGGCGCACCTACCACGTGAAGTTCAACCCCCCCAAGGTGGCTGGCAAGGACGACGTGACCGGTGAAGACCTGATCCAGCGCGACGACGACCAGGAAGCCACGGTGCGCAAGCGCCTCGATGTGTACCAGAGCCAGACCCGGCCCCTGGTGGACTACTACTCGGCCTGGGGCGCCAGCGGCGACGCTCAGGCGCCGCGTTATGCCCGCATCTCCGGGCTGGGCAGCGTGGACGAGATCACCGCCCGCGCCATGCAGGCGCTCGAGGGCTGAACCGATGGACATCGCTGGCAAGGTCTTCATCGTCACCGGCGGGGCATCGGGGCTGGGCGAAGGCACGGCCCGCATGCTCGCGCGCGAGGGCGCCAAGGTCGTGATCGCCGACCTGCAGGCCGACAAGGGCCAGTCCCTGGCCGACGAGCTGGGAGGCTGCTTCGTGCGCTGCGATGTCAGCCAGGAGTCCGACGCCCAGGCCGCCGTGGCCGCTGCCCTGGCCCTGGGCAAGCTGTGCGGGCTGGTCAACTGCGCCGGCATTGCGCCTGCGGTGAAGACCGTCGGCAAGGACGGCGCACACCCGCTCGGCACCTTCAGCAAGGTGGTCGGCGTGAACCTGATCGGCACCTTCAACATGATCCGGCTGGCGGCCGAGGCCATGTGCAAGAACTCGCCCGAGCCCACGGGCGAACGCGGCGTGATCATCAACACCGCCAGCGTGGCGGCCTACGACGGCCAGATCGGCCAGGCCGCGTATGCCGCATCCAAGGGCGGCGTGGTCGGCATGACACTGCCGATTGCCCGCGACCTGGCACGCAATGGCGTGCGCGTGATGACCATCGCGCCAGGCATCTTCGGCACGCCGATGCTCTTCTCGATGCCGCAGGACGTGCAGGACGCGCTGGCCGCCAGCGTGCCCTTCCCCAGCCGCCTAGGCCGGCCGGAAGACTACGCCAAGCTCGTGCACCAGATCGTCACCAACGACATGCTCAATGGCGAGGTGATCCGGCTCGACGGCGCGATCCGCATGGCGCCGAAGTGAGGCCGACGCTGCGGTAACGCGGGGCCGGGTCACGCGCGATCCAGGCCCGGCAAGAAGAAAAGCCCGCCGGCATTGCCGGCGGGCTTTTCTGCTTCTTGACGCGAGTTCCGGATTGCTTAGAACTCGTAGGCGACCGACAGGCGCACCGAACGGGGCCGCTGCAGGCTGCCGAGCGTCGGACGCTGGTAGGTCGGGTTCACACTGCCCACGGCATCGAGTTCGCCGACTTCGTCCATGCCACGCACACCGCGCTCATTGAACACGTTGAGCACGTCCAGCTTGGCGGTCAGGCCCTTGGCCCACTGCGGCGAATAGACGAGCTGCACGCTCAGGTCGCGGGTCCAGGGCATGCGGCCCAGCGAGCCACGCGGGTTCAGGTTGGTGCAGTAGAACGATGCGGCACCATACAGCGGCGAATCATCGACGATCGTGCCGTTGTAGTTGCCGAAGCAGTTCTTCGGCCGGCCGCTCTGCGCCACCAGGCTGGCACCCAGGCGCCACTCGTCCGTCACCGCGTAGCTGCCGCTGGCCTTCAGGGTGTAGCGGCGGTCGTTGGGCAGCCAGCCTTCGGCGCCTTCCATCAGGCCCGGGTGGTCGAAGTCCTGGGTGATGCCGGCGTCGTCCTGCCCGTTGTCGGACTTGACATAGCCTTCCGTGTTGCCACGGCTCCAGGCAATCACCAGCGAGGCCTGCGCGCTCCACTTGCCGTCCCACTGGCGCTCGGCCAGCAGTTCCAGCGAGTCGTACTTGCGCTTGGCCTTCGGCAGCAGCATGGCCGATGCCGGGATCTTGACCTGCTTGAGCTCGCCCGAGCCGTCGAGGTCGACGTTGGCCACCAGTTCGCCACCCGGGTTGTACAGGAAGCAGCCCCCGATGGCGCTGCGGATGGCCGCAGCCTGCGTGGCGGTGTAGCCGTTGGCCTGGGCCCACTTGGCGGCCAGTGCACCTTCGCAGACGTCGTCCATGCCCTTGCGCAGCTGACGGTTCGTCCACTTCGCACCCACCGACCAGCGGTTGCCCAAGGCCTGCTGGAAGCCCAGGATGAACTCGTCCTGGTACATCGGCTTCAGGTTGGTATCCACCACCGAGCGCGGATCCTTCGGCTCGCCATCGCTGGTGACGACACGGTTGCCGAGTTGCGCGCCGAGGCCCGGCTTGGCCGTGCCGTCGTTGGCGAAGGTGCCGGTGAAGGCCCAGTAATCGGTGTAGAACGTCTCCGCGCCCGACAGGCGGACGTTGGTGTTCGAGTACACCGGGATGTAGTAGCGGCCCAGGTTGCTGTAGAACTTGGACTGGCCGTCACCCCGCAGGTCCCACGCCAAGCCGGCGCGGGGCGCCAGCGTGTTGGACACCTTGATGAAGGTCTGCCCGGTGTCGTTCAGGTTCTCGAACGATTCACCGCGCAGGCCGGCGCTGACCACCAAGTCCTTGGTGGCCTGCCAGGTGTCCTCGACATACCAGGCCGAGTTGATCGTCTCGAACTTGCCGCCGTTGCGGAACACACGGTCGCGCACGTAGTCGATCGGGGCGTTGGTGTTGTTGCGGAAGCCCGTGCCGGAAATCGACTGGCCGGGGTTCAGCGTGAACAGGCGGTAGTAGTGGCCACCGGAGTAGATCGAGCCGTCCACCGTGGTGTACTTCTCGTAGTCGACGCCCGCCTTCAGCGTGTGCTTGCCCAGCACCAGTTCGCCGTCCACGCGCAGGGCCTTGCGCTCGTCGCTCGCGTTCGGGTCGTCGACGGCAATGCCCGCCGATTCAGACCAGCAGCCCTTGTACTCCAGCGTGCCACGCGGCGGACGACCGTCGTACACCGCCGGGCAGCCCGACGACGCGATGTTGTTGCTGCGCGCGTACTTGCCCACGCCGCCGAGCGCGGACAGCGTGAAGTTGTCGGTGATGAAGCCGGTCCACTTGGCGATCACGTTCGAGCCGCCGGTGGTGTACTTGTCCGTCGCGGTGTAGGCGCCGCGCGTGCCCGAATAGGGCGCCGGGGCGGTGAAGTTGGCCACCTCTTCGGTCACCCTGTCGTTGAACGCCGTCAGTTCGAACAGATTGCTCTTGTTGAGGTTCCAGTCCACCTTCAGCATGTACTGGGGCGTGTCGGAGTTGAAGTTCTGCTGGTTGAACTCGCCGTAGACGTTTTCCTTCAGCTTGGCGGCCTTGATCAGGCCAAAAACGTAGAGCGAGTCCTTGATGACCGGGCCGCCGACGTAGAAGTTGCCTTCGATCTTGTCGCGGTCACCCGGCCGCTCGACCAGGGTGTAGATGCCAGGCGCCGACCTCAGGGCGTACACCGATGAACCACGCAGGTCCTTCGGCTCGTAGCTCAGGGATGCGCCACCCTTCCACTCGTCCGTGCCGCGCTTGGTGGTGACGCTGATCACGCCACCCAGCGAACGGCCGTACTCGGCGCCGTAGCCGCCGTTGAGCAGCTGGAACTGGCCCGTCGCCTCGAAGGGCACCTCGTTGAAGGCAATGCCCTTGTTGATGTTGGTGACGTTGAAGCCGTTGATGTAGTACGCGTTCTCGGCCACCGACGCGCCACCGATCGACGCCAGGTTGCCCGAGCGCACCGCGGTGCCACCGATCCGGCCATCGCCCTGCAGCGTGCCGGGCGCCAGCAGCGTGACCGCCGTGACGTTCTGGGCCACCGGCGTGCGGTCGATCTCGGCCTTGGACAGCGTGAAGCTGGGGTTCGGGTTGGAGACGTCCAGCGTGCGCAGCGCCGAGCCGGTCACGACCACGCGCTGGGTGCCGGTGAACGAGGCGAAGGCGCCCTGGCCCGCCGAAACCTGCACCAGCACCGTGTCCTTGGTGCCGTTGGCCTTGGTCACCGTGACGGTGTACTCGCCGGGCGGCAGCGACGAAATCGTCCAGTCGCCCGCATCACCGACCGTGACCTGGCGGCTGACGTTGATGGTCTTGTTGGTGGCGGTGACGACATCGCCCTTGGACAGCTTGCCGGTGATCGAGCCCACCGTCTGCTGGGCACTGGCCACCGTGGCCACGACGCACATCGCAGCGGCGACGGCGAACGCGGTGGGGTTGAGACCGTTCAATCTTCTTGACATTCATGCTCCTCGAAGTGGATGGATAAACCTCTGCCTTTGCGGCCACCGGACAGGCCTTGTGAACCTGTGTTGCGCGGACGCGAAGACATGTCACTGGATTGTCACTTCGAGCCTGCGTGCGTCCAAGCTTGGGGAAACCCGCGACGACAGGCGTCGGACCTACCTTGGGGCCATGACGGCATCGGCCTCGTGCACTGGCAGGCCAGCCCGCCCCCCCGCGGTGCGCAGGCGTGCAGCAGTGGCGGCGCCGTGTCGTGCTGGTGCATCGCGGCGCCGCGGCCACTAGGGGCACCCCTCTAGTTCGGGTGTCACGATCCGTTGGTAAGAGGCAACAAATGCGAGCCCGCGGGTCGCGCGTTGCGGGCAGAAAGCCCCCATCGAGGGTCTGGCGATCGGGCGTGACGACCTTCACGCCATGAAACCGCCGAGCGCCTTCCGGCCTGGCGGGCTGATCTGCCCCTGGCTGGCGACAGGGCCCGTGATCGGCCAGGCGTTGGTCGCCAGCAACATGGCCCGCCGGTTGGCGCCATCAGCCAACCGTCCGCCAGCGATGACGGGGCTCGTTCAGGTGGCCGTCAGAGCCGCGGCACGGCCGACAACAGGGTGCGGGTGTACTCGTGGCGCGGGGCGTGCAGCACCGCAGCCGCGGCGCCCTGCTCGACGATGCGGCCCGCCTGCATGACGGCCACCTCGTCGGCGATATATTCGACAACGCCTATATTGTGAGTAATGAACAGATAGGAGACGCCGAACTCACGCTGCAGGTCGCGCAACAGGTTCAGGATCTGCGCCTGTACCGAGACATCGAGCGCCGATGTGGGCTCGTCGCAGACGATGAGCTTCGGCCCCACGGCCAGCGCGCGGGCGATGGCGATGCGCTGCCGTTGCCCACCCGAAAACTCGTGCGGAAATCGCGCGAGCGCCTCGCGCCGCAGGCCCACGCGCTCGGCCATGTCCTCCACCCGCTGTCGCCGCTGCCCGGGCTGGATGTCCGGCTGCAGCGCGGCCAGGCCTTCCTCCAGGATGTCGCCGACGCGCATGCGTGGGTTCAGCGAGGCAAACGGGTCCTGGAAGATGATCTGCACATCGCGGCGGGCCCGGCGCAGGCCCTCGCCCTGCAGCTCGAACAGGTTCTGGCCCTCGAGCAGCGCCCGCCCCTCCACCGTGGCCAGCCGCCGCAGCAATTGCACGATGGCCTTGCCTGTGGTGGTCTTGCCGCAGCCGGATTCGCCCACCAGGGCCAGGGTCTGGCCCGCCTGCACCTGGAACGACACGCCGGCCACGGCATCGAAGTGCGCACGCGTGCGCTGCAGCAGGCCTGAACGCACCGGAAAACGCACCCGCAGGTCCTGCACGTCCAGCAGAGGGGGGCGGCCCACGGGCGCAGCGGCCGTGCTTGCCGGGCCGCGCGCCAGGGTCGGCGCTTCGGCGGCCGACCCGAGCCCCGCGCCACCCGGCTGCAGCAGCAGGCAGCGCACCTGGCTGGCGCCCACCGGCAGCAGGGCCGGCACCGTGTCGTGGCAGGTCGGCTGGGCATGGGCGCAGCGCGGCGCGAACCGGCAGCCGCGGAAGGGGGCCGTCAGCGCCGGAACGGTGCCGGGAATCGCCGCCAGCGCCTCGCCGCGCCGGCCGGCATCGGGCAAGGCCTTCAGCAGTGCACGCGCATAGGGGTGCTGGGGCGCGGCGAAGAAGGTGTCGGCTGGCGCCAGCTCGATGATCTGGCCGGCGTACATCAGGGCCACGTGGTGCGCCATGCCGGCCACCACGGCGAGGTCGTGCGTGATCAGCAGCAGGCCCATGCCGTGTTCGCGCTGCAGGTCCTTCAGCAGGTCGAGGATCTGTTTCTGGATCGTGACATCCAGCGCGGTGGTGGGTTCGTCGGCGATCAGGTAGTCCGGCTCGGCGGCCAGCGCCATCGCGATCATCACGCGCTGCTTCTGGCCCCCGCTCATGCGAAACGGGTAGTCGTCGATGCGCCGTTCCGGCGCTGGGATGCCCACCTTGCGCAGCCACTCGACAGCCTGGGCGCGCGCCGCATCGCCGCGCAGCGCGGTGTGGGTCTCGATCGCTTCCACGAGCTGGTCGCCCACCTTCATCACCGGGTTCAGGCTGGTGGCCGGCTCCTGGAAGATCATGCCGATGCGCCCACCACGCACGCCGCGCATCTGCGACTCGGGCAGCGACAGCACGTCCGTGGTGTCGATCGTCACCTGCCCGTCGGTGACCTGGCCGTTGTCGGGCAGCAGGCGCATCAGTGCCAGTGCGGTCATGCTCTTGCCGCAGCCGGATTCGCCCACCAGGGCAAAGGTCTCACCGCGCCGGATCGACAGCGCCAGGCCGTCGATGGCCCTGACGATGCCCGATTCCGCGTCCAGCGCCACCTTGAGGTCGTGAATGTTCAGCATGGCCGCACTCACTCGCTCGGGTTGTCGGCCCGGCGCAGCGACAGGCGCGGGCGCAGTGCGCGCGAGCGGGGGTCGAAGGCATCCCGCACTCCATCGGCAAACAGGTTGGCCGCCAGCACCAGCGCCACCATGAACCCGAAGGCCGCGACGAAGGACCACCACACCACCGGATCGCGGCTCATCTCGTAGCGTGCCAGGTTGATCATGCCGCCGAAGCTGCTGGTGGACGGGTCGACCCCGACGCCCACGTAGGTGAGCACGGCCTCGTACAGGATCAGGTCGCTGAAGTTCAGCACCGTGGTGATCAGCACCAGGTGCACCACGTTCGGCAGGATGTGGCGCGCCATGATGCGCGCCGGGCTCACGCCGAAGGCGGTGGCGGCCTGCACGAAATCCAGCTCGCGCAGCTTCAGCGTCTCGGCGCGCACCAGGCGGCACAGCGTGGACCAGCCCGTCATGCCCAGGATGGCGCACAACATGAAGACCTTCAGGTCCGAGCGCTCGACACCGGTCTCGAACCACTCGGGGTGCTTGTCGATGCCCACCTGTACCATCAGCACGCAGGCGGCGATCAGCAGCACGCTGGGCACCGAGGACAGCGTGGTGTAGAGGTACTGCACCAGCTCGTCCACCCAGCCCCGGAAGTAGCCGGCGAGGATGCCCAGCGTGATGGCGATCGGCAGCGTCGCCAGCGTGGAGAGCGAGCCGATCACGAAGGCCGTGCGCACGCTCTTGAGGGCCAGCACCAGCACGTCGTTGCCGGTGCGATCGGTGCCGAACACGTGGTAGTGCCCCATCAGCGCCGACACCATGCCGCCCGATACGCACAACACCGCCAGCAACAGCAGCACCGCCCGCACCGGCAGGCGGGTGCGATCGGCCACGATGTCACGCCATGCGGCCCAAGTGCCCCCGTGGTCGCGGCGCAGCACGAAGGCCGCGGCCAGGCCCAGCGCCAGCGCCGCCATCAGCCCGCCGGCCGCGCCGCGCAGCGCGCGCTCGAGCACGTCCGCGCGCCACTCGTGCTGCGGCTGTGCCAGGTGCGCGCCGCCGAACTGCAGCCGGGGCAGCTCGCGCACGATGGCGCCGTCGCGCTCGGTGGGTTGGGTGGTGAAGCCCTGGTAGGCCAGCGGCGCCGAGTAGCTGGATTCGCGCATGCTGATCTGGCGCGCGAGCACCGCATCGAGCAGGGATTCGGTGCGCGTGTCGTAGAACACCTGCCCCGCGGCCTGGCCAGGTGCGGGCGGCAACGCGCGCCGGAAGTGCACGCTGTCCAGCCCGGTGACCCCGATGAACAGCAGCAGCACCACCGCCGAGCACAGGGCAGCCGGGTCACGCGCCACCTTGGCCCAGGTGGCACGCAAGGTCGGGTGGCGGGCAATGCGCGCTCCGTAGGCCAGCAGCGCGAGCACCAGCACCCACATCGCCGCATCGGTCCAGAGCAGAACGAACTTGAAGCCCATGCGGCACCTTCAGGACAGCCGCACACGCGGGTCCACCCACGTGTAGGCGATGTCGATCAGCACGTTGCTGGCGATGTACAGCAGGGCCCCCAGGAACACCATCGTGCGCACGATGGCGAAGTCCTGCCCGGCGATGGCCTCGATGACGAAGGCGCCCAGGCCGGGAATGCCGAAGAAGCTCTCGAACACCAGGCTGCCAAGGAAGACATACGGCAGGTAGGTGCCCGCGCTGGTGAGGATGGGGATCAGCGCGTTGCGCAGCACGTGCCGGAACAGCACGCGCTGCTCCGACAGGCCCTTGGCGCGTGCGGTGCGCACGTAGTCCTTGCCGGTTTCCTCGAGGAACATCGCGCGGTACAGCCGCGCCTCACCCCCCAGGCGGGACAGCAGCGACAGGATCACCGGCAGCAGCAGGAACCGCACCACGTCCAGGCCCGCGGCGAAGCCCGAGATCGGCACCAGCCGCAGCACGCGCGAGAAGAAGTACTGGCCGACGATGATGTAGAAGAGGCTGGAGATCGACAGCATCAGCACGCACAGCACCACGCCCCAGAAATCGATGCGCGAGTGGCGGAAGAACACCAGCATCAACGCAAAGCTGACGCTCACGATGAGCTGCAGCACGAACAGCGGCACCGCGAGCTGCAGGCTCACGCCCATGCGGGTGGCCACCTCGTGGCCGATATCGGTGGAGCGCGCGGAATCGCTGCGGCCGAAGTCCAGCACCAGCAACGAGATCGATCGCTCCCACAGCACGGTGCGGGTGAGCTTGTCGCTGCCGGTGGCCTGCGTGTTCCAGTACAAGGGGCGGTCATAACCACGCTCGGACTTCCACTTGTCGATCTGCTCCTGCGTGACGCGCTTGCCACCGATGTTCAGCCGCGCCATGTCGTCCGGCGTGTTGACGGTGAAGAACAGGAAGAAGGTGAGCAGGTTGACCCCGATCAGCACCAGCAGGCCATAACCCAGGCGCCGGATGATGAAGCTGCCCATGTTCAGGCCCCCTCGCCGGCAGGCACCGCGGCAACGCCGCGTGCATTGGCGGTCTCACGCTGGCGGAAGCTGCGGCGCGCCGCCGCGGCTGCCGCCAGCAGCGCCAGCGCCAGCAGCCCCATCGGCCAGACGATCGGGTGGTTCCACTCGGCCTGCTTGCGCGCACGCAGTTCTGGGTCGATGCGGTAGTACTTGGCCATGTCGCGGATCACGATGCCGGGCTTGCCGTTGTGCACCCACTGCTGGAAGGCCAACCCGCCCCAGGCGAAGTAGCCGAAGACCCAGGGCGCGTCCGCGCGCAGGATGTCCACCATCTGGTCGATCACCTGCTGCTTGCGCGGGCCGTCTTCCAGCGTCTGCAATTCGCGGTACAGCGCGTCATAGGCGGGGTTCTCGTAGTTCGAGATGTTCTCGCCATTGGCCTTCGACTTGGCGTTGGGGCCGTACAGCAGGAACAGGAAGTTCTCGGCATCCGGGTAGTCGGCCAGCCAGCCGGCCCAGTAGAGCTGGTGCTTGCCCTTGAGTGTCTTGTCCTGGTACTGGTTGAAGTCGGTGGCGCGGATCTCGAGCTGGATGCCGAGCTTGGCAAACTGCTTGCTCATCCAGTCGTTCTCGCTCTTGAACTCGGGCGTCACCGCACGCTGGAAGTCGTAGTTCAGCACCAGCGGCTTGCCGGTGCGGCTGTCGCGCCCGTCGGGGTAGCCGGCCTCGGCAAGCAGCTTCTTCGCGTCCTCGATCGGGCGGCGCACCGGCTTGCCGTCCACCAGCCGGTGCGTCACCGGGTTGTAGTAGCCCGGCTGGTCCTCGCGCGAGCCGAACAGGCCCGGCGGCACCGGGCTGTGGGCGGTGACCCCACCCTTGTGCTTGAAGATGCGGCCGTAGCCTTCTTCGTAGTCGATCGCGATCGAGATCGCCTGGCGCAGCTTGCGGTTCCTGAGCTGCTGCTCGGGTGTGTCGCCCTTGCCCACCACCGGGTCGAGCATGTTGAAGCCGAAATACCAGTTGTTGATGTCGGTGGTGAGCGGAAACTTGAAGCCGCGCTGCGCGAACTCGCGCTTGACGGCGTCGGAATCGTCCGCATCGTTCTGGAAATCGACGCCCCACTCGGGGCGCTCGATCTCGGGCATGTCGGCATAACCCTGGCGGAACTTCTCCTTGCGCGCGGTCTTCTCCTTCTCCATCGTCACGTACAGCGTGTCGGCAAAGGGCAGCGGCTTGCCGCAGTCGTCCAGCAGGCCGGCGGCCTTGTCCTCCGGCATGCCCTCGCAGGGGTAGGTGTCACCGTGGTAGTTGGGGTTGCGCTTGAGCACGTGCAGCCGGTCGCGCACGAACTCCACCATCATGTAGGGGCCCGAGCCCACCGGCCACTGGTTCAGCGACAGGCCGTTCTCGTTCATGCCCGCCTGCGCGTAGAAGGCATCGGCCTCCCAGGGCACGGGCGCCAGGAAGGGCATGGCCAGCCAGTACTTCCACTGCGGGTACTTGCCTTGCAGGCGGATGCGCCAGGTGTACTTGTCCACCGCCTCGGTGCCCGCGAGCGGGAACTTCCGGAAATCGAGGAAGGGCTTGTCGCGGATGTCCTCGGGCAGGCCCTTCAGCAGCTTGGCATCCTCGGCCTTGATGCGCTCGGCGTAGGCTTTCAGCCCGATCACGTATTCGGCAAACACCGAATACACCGGCGCTTCGATGCGGGTGGTGGCGTGGCGCTTGAGCGCGTACACGAAGTCGTCGGCCACCACCTCGCGCGTACCCTGGTGCTCGAACGCCCAGGGCGAGCGCTTGTTGCCCAGCTGCTCGCGCGTGAGCTGGTGGTAGCGGTGCGTGCCGTGCGCATCCAGCGCAAAGGCTGGGTGCGGCTGGTAGCGCATGCCGGGCTTGATGCGCACGTCGTACACGCTCTGCGCGATCTGCGCCGCCGGCGCGTCGTCGGGCAGCGGCTTGCCGTCCTTGTCCAGGTACTGCGGGCGCGCCACTTCGGCCGCGGCCTTCGGCAGCAGTTCGTACGGGCGCTTCAGGTAGTGGTAGCCGTAGGGCGGGTCGTAGATCTGGAACGTGAAAGCCGACTCGTTGTTGGCGTAGGAGCCCGTCGGGTCCAGGTAGCGCGGCGAGCGCTCCTCGAATGCGTAGAACATCGTGTTCTCGCGTTCGGCGCCGGCGGGGTACGGGCTGTTGTTGCAGCCCGCCCCGAGCAGCGCGGCCGACAGGGCGGCCATGCCGGCAAGGCCACGCAGCAAGAGGCGGTGGACGAGGGTTCCGCGCATGCAGGCACTCCTGGCGGGGGCGGCCTACCAGCCGATCAGCACATCGCGGCCATCCACCAGCAGCTGCACGCGCGCACCCACCGGGAGCATCACCTTGGTGGGCACATGGCCGAACGGCAGCCCGGTGAGGATGGGCGTGCCGCACACGCTGCGCAGGTGCGCCACCGCGTGCTTGAGCGTGTAGCCGCGGTCCATCGGCGACTTGCGGTAGTCGGTGAAGGCGCCCAGCAGCACCGCCTTCTGCGCCTTCAGCACACCCGCCTGGTGCAACTGCAGCAGCGCGCGCTCGACACGGTAGGGGTGCTCGTTCACATCCTCCAGGAACAGCACGCCGCCCTTGACCCGCGGGAAGTGCGGCGTGCCCAGCATGGACTGCACCATCGCGAGGTTGCCGCCCCACAGCACGCCGCGGGCCTGCAGGCCGTCGAAGCCGGCCTCGGTGCGGAAGCCCACGCCCTCGAGCGCACCCGACATGGCCTCGACGAAGCCGTCGCGCGTGACCTCGTCGACCCCGCCCGCCTCGTCGGCGCGGCCGAAGTCGTCGCAGGCCATCGGGCCCTGCCAGCTGCGCACACCGGCATGCGCCAGCAGGCCGAGCTGCAGGGCCGTCATGTCGCTGTGGCCCACCCACCGAGTGCCACGCTCGACGCTGCGCGCAAGGCGCTGCCAATCGATCGCATCGAGCGTGCGCGTCAATCCATAGCCCCCGCGGCATGCCATCGCGACCGAGGGCGCCGCGTCGGCCACGCGGTACAGCGTGGCCAGGCGTGCCTCGTCGTTGCCGGCGAACCGCTGGTAGCGCGCGCGCACGCTGGCATCGATCGTGACCTGGAAACCCAGCGCGGCAAGGCGCTGTTTCGCCAGCTTCAGCGCCGGCGCGCGCAACTCGACGCCCGAGGGGGCAAACACGGTCAGCATGGTCATGGTGGCGCTCAAGGTGAATCGGGGCCCGGCAGTTCGATGGCATCGCCGGTGGGGATGGGGCCGTGGCCGGTGTCGTCTGCCAGCGGTGCCGGGGCGGCCGCACGGCTGGCCTTCTGCAGCGCCCGTCGTTCGGCGAAGAACTGGCGCAGCAGCGCCGCGGAGTGTTCCGCCATCACACCACCGATGACCTCGGTGTGGTGGTTCAGCCGCGCCTCGGCGAACAGGTTGGTCACCGAGCCAGCGGCACCGGTCTTGGGGTCGAAGGCACCAAAGACCACACGCTTGAAGCGCGCGTGCATCAGGGCCATCGCGCACATCGCGCAGGGCTCCAGCGTGACGAACAGTTCGCACTCGGGCAGGCGATAGTTCTCGAGCAGCTGCGCGGCGTGTCGCAGCGCCACGATCTCGGCATGGGCCGTCGGGTCGTGGGTGGTGATCGGGCGGTTGTAGCCGGTGGCGATGACCTGGCCGGCGCGCAGGATCACCGCGCCCACGGGCACCTCGCCCACCAGCTGCGCGTTGAGCGCCTGGTCCAGCGCAATGCGCATCGCGTAATCGTCGGCCGGCGTGCTCACAGCCCGGGCGTCGAGGCGCGTTGCTGCATGCCCTGCTCCAGGGCCTTCTGCACGTCCTGCTGAACCTGCCGTGGCATGGGCGTGGCGGCGGTCGAGGCCGCGGTGTCCGATGCTGACGCCGCGCGCGCCGGTGGCCTGGCCACCAGCACCTCGGCCTGCTTCCTGGTGAGCGTCAGCACGACGTAGGCCGCCAGCAACAGGCCGATCACGCTCAAGGCCAGACGCATGGGTGGCTCACTCCCACTCAATCGTGGCGGGTGGCTTGGACGAGACGTCGTAGGTCACCCGGTTGATGCCGCGCACCTCGTTGATGATGCGGCCGGACACGCGCTTGAGCAGGTCGTAGGGCAGTTCGGCCCAGTCGGCGGTCATGAAGTCGCTGGTCTGCACAGCGCGCAGGGCCACCACGTAGTCGTAGGTGCGGCCGTCGCCCATCACGCCGACGCTCTTGACCGGCAGGAACACCGCGAAGGCCTGGGAGGTGAGCTCGTACCAGGTCTTGCCGGTGTGGGCGTCGACCGCGCGCCGCAGTTCCTCGATGAAGATGTGGTCGGCGCGGCGCAGCAGATCGGCATAGGGCGCCTTCACCTCGCCGAGGATGCGCACCCCCAGGCCGGGGCCCGGGAAGGGGTGGCGGTAGACCATGTCGTGCGGCAGGCCGAGCGCCACGCCGAGCTCGCGCACCTCGTCCTTGAACAGATCGCGCAACGGTTCCAGCAGCTTCAGCCCCAGGGTTTCGGGCAGGCCGCCCACGTTGTGGTGGCTCTTGATCGTGGTGGCCTTCTTGGTCTTGGCGCCGCCGGACTCGATGACATCCGGGTAGATGGTGCCCTGCGCCAGCCACTTGGCATTGCCGAGTTTCCGGGCCTCGGCCTGGAACACCTCGACGAACTCGCGGCCGATGATCTTTCGCTTGGCCTCGGGGTCGCTCACACCGGCCAGCGCACCCATGAATTGCGCGCTGGCATCCACGTGCACCACCTTGGCGTGCAGGCGGCCGGCGAACATCTCCATCACCATGGCGCCCTCGTTCAGGCGCAGCAGGCCGTGGTCGACGAACACGCAGGTGAGCTGCTCGCCGATGGCACGGTGGATCAGCGCCGCGGCCACGCTGGAGTCCACGCCGCCCGACAGGCCGAGGATCACCTCCTCGCTGCCCACCTGCTCGCGGATGCGGGCCACCGCCTCCTCGATGTGGTCGCGCATCACCCAGTCGGGTTGCGCGGCACAGATCTCGAGCACGAAGCGTTCGAGCAGCGCCCTGCCCTGCAGCGTGTGCGTGACCTCGGGGTGGAACTGCACGGCGTAGTAGCGCCGCGCTTCGTCGGCCATGCCGGCGATCGGGCAGCTCGGCGTGCTGGCCATCAGCTTGAAGCCGGGTGGCAGCGCGGTCACCTTGTCGCCATGGCTCATCCACACCTTGAGCATGCCGTGGCCCTCGGCGGTGCGGTAGTCCTCGATGGCGTCCAGCAGGCGCGTGTGGCCGTGCGCGCGCACCTCGGCATACCCGAACTCGCGGTGGGTGGAGGCTTCCACCTGGCCACCGAGCTGCACCGTCATCGTGAACATGCCGTAGCAGATGCCCAGCACCGGGACCCCCAGCGTCCACACCACGGCCGGAGCCCGCAGATCCTGCTCCTCATAGGTGCTGGCATGGCTGCCCGAGAGGATGATGCCCTTGGGGTTGAACGCGCGGATGAAGTCTTCGGAGACGTCGTTCGGATGGATCTCGCAGTACACGTGCGCCTCGCGCACGCGCCGGGCGATCAGCTGCGTGACCTGGGAGCCGAAATCGAGGATGAGGATCTTGTCGTGATGCATGGCACTCAGGCGGGTGCGGGGGTAAGACGGTCGCGCCGGCGGAAGAAGCGGATCGCGATCACCGCGCCCACGGTCTGCAGCGCGGCGCAGAAGTAGAACGGCAGGCCCATCAGCCAATCGCCCGGCGGGCGGTGCGACACCACACCGAGCAGCGGCGTGGCCACCATCGGCGCGATGACCGCCATCATGCTGTTGAGCGAGGCCACCGAGCCCATGGTGGCGCCCTGGGCCTTCTGGTTGGCTGCGTTGGCGATGATGCCCTGGATGGCCGCAGCGGCTCCGCCGCCGACGATGCCGCCGAGCACGATCACCACGTACATCATCCAGCCTTCCGAGGCCAGGCCGAAACCGAGGTAGCTCAGGGCGCTGGCCGTCAGGCCCACTCCCGCCAGCTGGCGCGGCGAGAAGCGCGCCAGCATGTGTTTGAGGAAGACGCCCTGCACCAACGCCGAGATCGCGCCCACGGCAAACAGCGACCAGCCCACCTCCCACGGACCCCAGCCGAACTTGAAGTGCGTGTACAGCACCCAGCTGGTGTGCAGCGTGAACTGGGCCAGCGAGGCAATGCCCACCACGGCCACCAGCGGACCGACGCCCTCCAGCCGGGCCAGCCCCGACAGGGCCGCGAACGGGTGCACGCGTCGCCACGAGAAGGGCTGCCGGCGCTCGACCGGCAGCGACTCGGGCAGCACGAAGTAGCCGTACAGCCAGTTCAGCACCGCAAGGCCGCCCGCCACGAAGAACGGCAGGTGCACGTTGGTGCGCCCGAGAATGCCGCCCAGCACCGGCCCCAGGATGAAGCCGATGCCGAACATCGCGCCCAGCATGCCGAAGCGGCGTGCGCGGTCCTCGGGCGGGGTGATGTCGGCCACGTAGGCATTGGCCACCGCGGCGTTGGACTGCATCGCACCGGAAAACAGGCGCACCGCGATCAGCATCCACAGTGCCGTGGCCAGCCCGGTGACGATGAAGCTCAGCGCCAGGCCGCAGAAGCCCAGCAGCAGCACGGGTCGGCGGCCATGCGCGTCAGACAGCGCGCCCAGCACTGGCGAGCCGAAGAAGTTGGCGATGCCGAAGGTGATGGTCACCACGCCATACCACCAGGTCTGCTCGGTGGGCGAACTGGTGAAGGTGCCCACGATCAGCGGCAGCACCGGGATGATCAGGCCGATCGACACCATGTCGATCAGCACCGTGATCATGATGAACGACATCGCGGCAGAGCGCGGCTGCGCACGTGGTGTGCCACCCGCGCCGCTTTCGTGTTGCGCCACTGGGCTCACTCCATGCGGTAGTTCGGCGCTTCCTTCGTGATCTGCACGTCGTGGACGTGGCTCTCGCGAATGCCGGCCGAGGTGATCTCGACGAACTCGGCGCGTTCGCGCATCTCGTCGATCGTGGCGCAGCCGCAGTAGCCCATGGATGCGCGCAGGCCGCCGGCCATCTGGTAGATGATCGAGACCAGCGAACCCTTGTACGGCACCCGCCCCTCGATGCCTTCGGGCACCAGCTTGTCGGCGTTGGGATTCGTGGTCTCGTCGTTTTCCTGGAAATAGCGGTCGGCCGAGCCGGCCTTCATGGCGCCGATCGAGCCCATGCCGCGGTAACCCTTGTAGCTGCGGCCCTGGAACAGGAACACCTCGCCGGGCGATTCCTCGGTGCCGGCGAACATGCCGCCCATCATCACGGTGTTGGCGCCGGCGGCGATGGCCTTGGCGATGTCGCCCGAGTAGCGGATGCCGCCGTCCGCGATCAGCGGCACGCCGCTGCCCTTGAGCGCGGTGGCCACGTTGTCGATCGCGGTGATCTGTGGCACGCCGACGCCGGCCACGATGCGGGTGGTGCAGATGGAGCCGGGGCCGATGCCGACCTTGACGCCGTCCGCCCCCGCCTCGACCAGCGCAAGCGCGGCCGCGCCGGTAGCGATGTTGCCGCCCACCACCTCCACCTGCGGGTAGTGCTTCTTGACCCAGCGCACCCGCTCGATCACGCCGGCGGAATGGCCGTGCGCGGTGTCCACGACCAGCAGGTCGACACCGGCCCGGGCCAGCAGCTCGACGCGCTCTTCCGTGCCCTCGCCCACACCGACCGCAGCCCCCACACGCAGCTTGCCCTGGCGGTCGCGCGCGGCGGCGGGGAAGCTGGTCTGCTTGGTGATGTCCTTCACCGTCATCAGGCCGCGCAGTTCGAACGCGTCGTTGACCACCAGCACGCGTTCGAGCTTGTGCTTGTGCATCAAGGTCTTGCCGTCCTCGATGGTGGCGCCTTCCTTGACGACGACGAGGCGCTCGCGCGGGGTCATGATGTCGCGCACCGGCGCATCCAGCCGGGTTTCGAAGCGCAGGTCGCGGTTGGTCACGATGCCGACCACGCGGCCGTCCTCGAGCACCGGGAAGCCCGAGATGCCATGCTGCTTGGACAAGGCGATCACGTTGCGCACCGGCACATTGGGCGAGATGGTGATCGGGTCGCGCAGCACGCCGGATTCGTAGCGCTTCACACGGGCCACCTCCGCCGCCTGCTGCTGCGGCGTGAGGTTCTTGTGCACGATGCCGATGCCGCCCTCCTGCGCGATGGCGATCGCCAGACGCGCTTCGGTGACGGTGTCCATCGCGGCGGACACCAGCGGCAGGTTCAGGGTGATGTTGCGCGACAACTGGGTCGCAAGGCTGGTGTCGCGGGGCAACACCTGGGAGAAGGCCGGCACCAACAACACATCGTCGAAGGTGAGCGCTTTGCCGAGAAGGCGCATGGGGAAAGCTCCAGACGCAAAAGCGGATTATAGGGACCGCCCCTGAGGCCCCCCGGCGTCACGCTGCGGACACGTTTTGTGGCCTGCGCCCGGCATCGCGCCGCTACACTGAAGACCTTGCGTTTCTGTTGGGGATTGACGATGCGAGTCGAGCGCGCATTCTGGCTGGCCACATTGCTGGTGCTGGTGGTGCTGCCCGCGCAGGCGCAATGGAAGTGGAAAGACCGCAACGGCCAGACCCACGTGAGCGACCTGCCCCCGCCGCGCGACATTCCCGAGAAGGACGTGCTGCAGCGCCCGGCAGAGCCGGTGCGCAAGGCGGCACAGGCAGCCTCGGCCGCCAGTGCCGCAGCGGTGGCCGAGGCCAAGCCGCGGGTCGACCCCGAGCTCGAATCACGCCGCGCCCGGGCCGAGCAGGAACAAAAGGCCAAGGCCAAGGCCGAAGACGAACGCGTGGCCGCGCAGCGCGCCGAGAACTGCGGGCGCGCCAGGCAGCAACTGGCCGGCCTGGAGAGCGGCATGCGCCTGGCCCGCGTGAACGAAAAGGGCGAACGCGAGATCCTGGACGACAAGGCCCGCGCCGAAGAGACTCAGCGCGCCCGTCAGGTCATCGCGAGCGAGTGCCGCTGACGCGGGCGCCGGACTCGGCAGATTGCGGCGCCGCCTGGGCGCTGCTCAGGCGCGCGGCGCGCGCTTGATCCCGTCGCGGCGGTAGCGCTGCCGGCGAGCTTCCTTCGGGTCCACCTTCAGCGGGCGGGTGAGTTCCACCCGGTCGCGCTCACGCAGCACGGTGTCCAGTCCGCACACGCGGCCCCACAGCGCCGGCTGCAGCGTCTGCAGCAAGGCCTCGCCCAAGGTCTCGACCCAGCCGCTGGCGCGCAGCGCTTCACCCACGGTGGCGCCGGCCGGCAGCGACAGGGCTTGCTGCATCAACGCATGCGGTGCATCGGCGTACACCAGTTCCACCCGCACCGTGCCCGAGGTGTCAGCGCTGGCCATACACCTGCTCGGCGCGCTTCACGAAGGAATCGACAAAGGTGTTGGCCACCTTGTCGAACACCGGGCTCAGCACGGTCTCCAGTGCACGGCTGGAGAAGTTGTAGCGCAGGTCGAACTCGATGCGGCACGCCGGGCTGCTGCCCTCCGGGCCGATGGGCAGGAAGTGCCAGGAGCCATCCAGCACCGAGAACGGACCATCCACCAGGCGCATCACCACCGACTGGTTGACCGCGTGGTCGTTGCGTGTGGTGAACGCATGCCGCACGCCCGCGTAGGCCAGGTGCAGGCGCGCCGTCATGCCCGTTTCGTCCAGCGCCACCACCTCGCCGCGTTCGCACCAGGGCAGGAAGGCAGGATAGGACTCGACACCGACCACGAGTTCGTACATCTCGCGCGGCGAGTACCACAGCAGGACTGACTTCTTCACTTGCTTCATACAATGCGGGAATTCTAGGGGCCGCCTGGCATTTGCGTGGGCGGCCCCAACTTTCTTGGCCACCATGTCCGCACCGATCGCCGAAAACCGCCGCGCACGCTTCGACTACCACCTCGACGAGTTCTTCGAGGCCGGCATCGTGCTGCAGGGCTGGGAGATCAAGGCCATCCGGGCCGGCCAGGTGCAACTCACCGACGGCTACGTGGTGATCCGCGACGGCGAGCTGTACCTGATCGGCTGCCGCATCAACGCCCTGCGCTCGGCCTCCACGCACGTGCACCCGGAGGCCGACCGCACCAAGAAGCTGCTGATGCACAAGGACGAGATCAAGCGCCTGGTCGGCAAGGTGGAGCAGAAGGGTTTCACGCTGGTGCCGGTGAACCTGCACTACAAGGGCGGCCGGGTGAAGGCCGAGATCGCGCTGGCCAAGGGCAAGGCCCAGCACGACAAGCGCGAGACCGAGAAAAAGCGCGATTGGGAACGCGAGAAGGGCCGCCTGATGCGGCACAAGGTTTCCTCCGGCCCGAAGGAATGACCCCCGGCGCCGGCGGCCGCCCGGGCCAGGCCGGACCGCAGCCGCCGTTGCTCAATCCCAGCGCGGCGGCCGCTTGTCGATGAAGGCCTGCACGCCTTCGAGCGCGCTCTCGTCCATCATGTTGCAGGCCATGGTCTCGGCCGCATCCGCATATGCGGCCTCGATGCCCAGCTCAAGCTGCCGGTAGAAGAGCTGCTTGCCCATGGCGAGCGCCAGGCGCGGCTTGCTCACGATGCTGGCCACCAGGGCTTCCACCTCGCCATCGAGCGCCGTGGCGTCGACCACCCGGTTCACCAGGCCCTTGGCCAGGGCCTCCTCGGCCGAGATGAAGCCTCCGGTCACCAGCATCTCGAAGGCCGCCTTGCGCGACAGGTTGCGCGACAGCGCGACGCTGGGCGTCGAGCAGAACAAGCCCAGGTTCACGCCGCTGACGGCAAAGCGCGCATCGCGTGCCGCGACGGCCAGGTCGCACATCGCCACCAGCTGGCAGCCGGCCGCGGTGGCAATGCCCTGCACGCGCGCGATCACCGGCACCTCCAGGCGCTGCAGCGCCAGCATCACCTGGCTGCACTGCGTGAACAAGGCCTCGTAGTAGCCCTGCGAAGGCGCGGCGCGCATCTCCTTCAGGTCGTGACCGGCACAGAACGCGCGCCCGGCGGCGGCCAGCACCACCACACGGGCCTGCTCGTCGCGGGCGATCTGGGTCAGCTCGGTCTTCAGCGCCTCGAGCAGGGCTTCGGACAGCGCGTTGAAGGCCTGCGGGCGGTTCAGCGTGAGCGTGACAACGCCGCGCGCGTCCATCGTGCGCAGCACCAGCGGATCCTCGGTGGTCAGCATCTCGGCTCTCCTATTCGATGGCGCTGGCGGACTTGGCACGCTCGCGCAGCTGGAACTTCTGGATCTTGCCGGTCGAGGTTTTCGGGATCTCCTCGAAGCGGATCTCGCGCGGTACCTTGTACCCGGCCAGCAACTGCTTGCAGTGGGCCACGATCTCCGACTCGGTGGCCGTGGCGCCGGTCTTGAGCTCCACGTAGGCCACCGGCGTCTCGCCCCACTTGGGGTCGGGCCGCGCCACCACCGCGCAGGCCATCACCGCCGGGTGGCGGTACAGCGCGTCCTCCACCTCGATGGAGCTGATGTTCTCGCCGCCGGAGATGATCACGTCCTTGCTGCGGTCCTTGATCTTCACGTAGCGGTCGTGCTCCATCACCGCCAGGTCGCCGGTGTGGAACCAGCCCCCCGCAAACGCCTTCTCGGTGGCCGCCGGGTTCTTCAGGTAGCCCTTCATCACGATGTTGCCCCGGAACATGATCTCGCCCATGGTCTGTCCGTCGGCCGGCACCTCGGCCAGCGATTCCGGGTGCAGCACGGTCATGCCTTCCTGCAGCGGGTAGCGCACGCCCTGGCGGCCGTTGAGCCGGGTCTGCTCCGACAGGCTCTCGCCGGCCCAGGAAGGCCGCTGCACCGCCACCGCCGCCGGGCCGTAGACCTCGGTCAGGCCATAGACATGGGTGATGTGGATGCCGATGCGCGCCATGCCCTCGATCATGGCCGCCGGCGGGGCAGCGCCCGCCACCATGCCGCGCACCGGCTGCGTGATGCCCGCGCGCAAGGCCTCGGGGGCGGCGATCAGCAGGTTGTGCACGATGGGCGCGGCGCAGTAGTGGTCGACAGCATGCTCGCGCATCGCATCGAAGATGGCCTTGGCCTCCACCCGGCGCAGGCAGACGTGGGTGCCACCCTGCATCGCCACCGTCCACGGAAAGCACCAGCCATTGCAGTGGAACATCGGCAGCGTCCACAGGTAGCGCGGAAACTGGGGCATGGTCCAGGTGGTGGCGTTGCACACCGCATTGAGATAGGCGCCCCGGTGGTGCGTGACCACGCCCTTCGGGTCGCCCGTCGTGCCGGAGGTGTAGCTCACCGCGATCGCATCCCACTCATCCGCGGGGCCCTCCAGCCGTGGCAGTGGTGCATGCGCGGCCAGCAGGGCCTCGTACTCGTGCATGCCCAGGCGCTCGCCCGGGCCGGTGTACTCGCTGTCGCAGACATCGATGACGACGAGCTCGCGGCCGAAGTTCGTCCGCAGCTCGCGCAGCGCGACTGCCACCACCGGCGCGAACTCGCGGTCGGTGATCAGCACCGACGCCTCGCAATGGTTCATCTGCCAGGCCAGCAGCGACGCATCCAGCCGGGTGTTCAGCGTGTTGAGCACCGCGTTCAGCGCGGGCACCGCGTAGTGCGACTCCACCATCTCGGGGGTGTTGGGCAGCATCACGCTCACCGTGCTGCCGCGCCCCACGCCCAGCGCGCGCAACGCGCCGGCCAGGCGTGCCGAGCGCTCCCGCGTCTGCGCCCAGTTGTAGCGGCGAGCGCCGTGCACCACGGCTGGCAGATCGCCGAAGACCTCGGCACTGCGCTCGACAAAACTCACCGGCGACAAGGCCACGAAGTTCGCTGCCGTGCGCGGCAGGTGCTGCTCGTAGATGTTCTGCATCGAGGGGCTCCGATGGGCTGGGCCGCGTGACGTGCATCGTCGCACAGGTCTTCCCGGCAGCACCATTCTGCGGCTCGGAACTGTCGTCTCGGCGTCAGCGTTACTCAGGGCAAGCCCGCCTTCCGCCATGGGCCCCATGCACCTATAAACCGCGGACGGCGCGGACCGCCCTGCCGAGGAACAGGACAAGATGGTAGTAACTGCAGAGAGCCTGCTCAGCGTGCGTGGGGTGACGGTGCGCTTCGGCGGCATCGTCGCACTCGACGGCGTGAGCTTCGATGTCCAACGTGGCCAGGTCTGCGGGCTGATCGGCCCCAACGGCGCAGGCAAGACCACCTTGTTCAACTGCCTGTCGCGCCTGTACGCCTACCAGTCCGGCGACATCCTGTTCGAGGGCCAGTCGATCACCCAGATGCCCACCCACCGCATCGCGGCGCTGGGCCTCGGGCGCACCTTCCAGAACCTGGCGATGTTCAAGACCCTGCCGGTGCGCGACAACATCATGATCGGCGCGCACTCGCGCTCGTCGTCGGGTTTCATCGCCAGTGCGCTGCGCCTGCCGCGCGTCAGCGCCGAGGAGAAGCGGCTTGGCGAGCGCGCCGACCAGATCATGGAATACCTGGGCCTGCAATCGGTGGCGCACCGCCCTGCCGGTGACCTGCCCTTTGGCACCCAGAAACGTGTGGAGATGGGCCGCGCGCTGGCCGCCGACCCGAAGCTGCTGCTGCTGGACGAACCCGCGGCCGGCCTGAACCACGAGGAACTGCACGACCTGGGCCGCCTGATCACCGATGTGCGCGACCGCCTCAAGATCACCGTGCTGCTGGTGGAGCACCACATGAGCCTGGTGATGAGCGTGTCGGACCACATCGTCGCGCTGAACTTCGGCAAGAAGATCGCCGAAGGCAACCCCGCCGAGATCCAGCGCCACCCCGAGGTGATCGAGGCCTACCTGGGCGCCCAGGCGGCCCAGGCGAGCCAGGAGCCGGCCCATGTCTGACCTGCTCACCGTCCGCAAGCTCAACGCGTCCTACGGGCCGACGCAGGTGCTCTTCGGCATCGACTTCTCGCTGGCGCCCGGCCACATCACCGCCATCCTCGGGGCCAACGGCGCGGGCAAGACCACCACGCTGCGTGCCATCTGCCAGATGGTGCGCACCAGCGGCAGCATCGAGCTCAACGGCGTGCAGCTGGTGGGCAAGTCCACGGAATCGGTGGTGCGCATGGGCGTGGCCCATGTGCCCGATGGGCGCGGCACCTTCACCGCGCTGTCGGTGGAAGACAACCTCAAGCTCGGCGCCTACGTGCGGCGCGACCGGCACGAGGTGCAGCACGACATCGAGCGTGCCTACCAGCGCTTCCCGCGGCTGGCCGAGCGGCGCCACCAGCAGGCCGGCACCCTGTCGGGCGGCGAACAGCAGATGCTCGCGATCAGCCGCGCGCTGATGCTGCGCCCCAAGCTGCTGCTGCTGGACGAGCCCTCGTTCGGCCTGGCGCCGCTGATCGTGGCCGACATCTTCAACATCATGCGGCGCATCAACCAGGAAGACGGCGTCAGCATGCTGCTGGTGGAACAGAACGCCAGCCTCGCGCTGGATCTGGCCCACCATGCCTACCTGCTGGAAACCGGCACGGTGGCGCTGTCCGGCCCCGCAGAAGACATCAAGCGCGACGAATCCGTGCGTCGCGCCTACCTTGGCTATTGACGAGAGCCCGCACCCGCATGGACGCCTTCCTCCATCAGATCTTCTCGGGCCTGGCCAATGGCTGCATCTACGGCAGCGTCGCGCTGGCGCTGGTGATGATCTACCAGGCCACCCACCACATCAATTTCGCCCAGGGCGAAATGGCCACCTTCTCGACCTTCATCGCCTGGGCGCTGATGAACAGCGGCTGGCCCTACTGGGCCGCCTTCTTCACCACCGTGGCGATCAGCTTCGTGGGTGGCCTGGCGGTGCAGCGCATCATCCTGCGGCCGGTGGAGAAGGCCCCGGTGCTGACCAACGTGATCGTCTTCATCGGCCTGCTGGTGATCTTCAACTCGCTGGCGGGCTGGATCTTCGAGCACACGATCAAGGCCTTCCCGAGCCCCTTCGAGCAAAAGGGCATGCTGGCCTCGGCCTGGTTCTCGGCCCATGAGGTGGGCTCGGCCTTGGTGATGCTGTGCGTGCTGGCGGCGCTGTACGCCTTCTTCCGCTACACGCCGGTGGGGCTGGCCATGCGCGCGGCGGCGCAAAACCCCGATTCGGCCCGGCTGGTGGGCATCCGCGTGAGCTGGATGCTGGCGGTGGGCTGGGGCCTGGCGGCGGCCATCGGCGCGGTGGCCGGCATGATGGTGGCGCCCATCGTGTACCTCGATCCCAACATGATGAGCGGCATCCTGCTGTACGGCTTTGCCGCCGCGCTGCTGGGCGGCATCGACAACCCCGGCGGTGCCGTGCTGGGCGGCTTCATCGTCGGCGTGCTGGAAAACCTGCTGGGCGCCTACGTCATCGGCACCGAGTTGAAGCTGAGTGTTGCGCTGGTGCTGATCGTCGGCATCCTCACGCTCAAACCGAACGGCCTGTTCGGCAAGCATGTGGTCACCCGCGTCTGAGGCAGCAGCAACATGAACAAGACCACCAAATGGATCCTCGGCGCGGCGCTGGTCGTCGCGCTGCTGGTGCTGCCTTTCCTGTTCAAGAACTACCGCGTGTTCCAGTTCAACCTGGTGCTGGTGTACGCGATCGCGGTGCTGGGGCTGAACCTGCTCACCGGCTACAACGGCCAGATCTCGCTGGGCCACGGGGCGTTCTACGCCGTCGGCGCCTACACCGCGGCCATGCTGATGGACCGGCTGGGCGTTCCCTACTGGGCCACCCTGCCGGCGGCGGCCGCGGTGTGCTTCGCCTTCGGCTTCCTGATGGGATTCCCGGCGCTGCGGCTGGGCGGACACTACCTGGCGCTGGCCACGTTCGCGTTTGCGCTCGCCGTGCCGCAACTGCTCAAGTACAAGAAGATCGAGGGCTACACCGGCGGCGTGCAGGGCATCGTGCTCGCGAAGCCGGAGCCGCCGTTCAGCTTCCGCTTCCTGGACCAGCCTTTCAGCGCGGACCGCTGGCTCTACTTCTTCACGCTGATGGTGGCCGCGCTGATGTTCCTGCTGGCCTGGAACCTGCTGCGCGGGCGCATCGGCCGCGCGCTGATCGCGATCCGCGACCACCCGATCGCGGCCACCGCGATGGGCGTGAACCTGCCGGTGTTCAAGTCCACCGCGTTCGGCATCTCGGCCGCGTTCACCGGCGTGTCGGGCGCGCTGGGCGCCATCTGCGTGGCCTTCGTGTCGCCGGACAGCTTCACCGTGTTCCTGTCGATCACCTTCCTGGTCGGTGTCGTCGTCGGCGGCCTGGCCTCGATCCCCGGGGCGATCTTCGGTGCCATCTTCATCCAGTACGTGCCCAACATTGCCGACCAGATCTCGAAGTCCGCACCCTGGGCCATCTATGGTGCGGTGCTGATCGGCCTGATGTACCTGATGCCCACCGGCGTGATGGGCATGCTCAAGACGCTGTGGGCGCGCCTGCGCCCGCGCAACCCGGCGGTGGGTCAAGGTGGGTGACGCCGCCCCCCCAGCCCTTTTCCCGTTCCACGCTTCCCTGACCGTTCAACCGAGGAGACTCAGCATGCGATCGATCCCCTGGAAGGTGGCTGCCGTAGGCATTGCCACCGCATTGTTGGCCGCTTCTGCCATGGCGCAGAAGAAGTACGACACGGGCGCCACCGACAAGGAAATCAAGGTCGGCCACCTGGGCCCCTACTCCGGCCCGGCCTCGGCCTACGGCGCCATCGGCAAGGCGATTGCCGCCTACATCGACAAGGTCAACGCCGAGGGTGGCGTGAACGGCCGCAAGATCAACCTGATCTCGCTGGACGACGCCTACAACCCGGCCAAGACGGTGGAGCAGACCCGCAAGCTCGTCGAGGAAGACGAGGTGCTGCTGGTGTTCAACCCGCTGGGCACGCCGAGCAACACGGCGATCCACAAGTACATGAACACCAAGAAGGTGCCGCAGCTGTTCGTGGCCACCGGCGCCACCAAGTGGGGCGATCCGAAGAACTTCCCGTACACCATGGGCTGGCAGCCCAACTACCAGAGCGAGGCCAAGATCTATGCCGCGCACATCCTGGACACCAAGCCGGGTGCCAAGATCGCCGTGCTGTACCAGAACGACGACTACGGCAAGGACTACCTGAAGGGCTTCGAGGACGGGCTGGGCGACAAGGCCAAGACGATGATCGTTTCGCGCCAGAGCTACGAGGTGACCGACCCGACGGTCGACAGCCAGATGCTCACGCTGAAGAACTCCGGTGCCGACACCTTCTTCAACATCACCACGCCGAAGTTCGCCGCGCAGGCCATCAAGAAGGCGGCCGACATCGGCTGGAAGCCCACGCACTACCTGAACAGCGTGTCCAGCTCGGTGGGCTCGGTGCTCACGCCGGCAGGCCTGGACAACGCGCTGGGCATCATCACGGCCAACTACATCAAGGACCCGACCGACCCGCAGTTCCAGAAGGGCAAGGAATACGAGGACTGGCTCGCCTGGATGAAGCAGTACCACCCCAAGGGCGACCTGAAGGACAACTTCAACGTCTATGGCTACTCGGTGGCGCAGACGCTGGTGCAGGTGCTCAAGCAGGCCGGCGACAACCTCACCCGCGACAACGTGATGAAGCAGGCCGCCAGCCTGGACCTCACGCTGCCGATGCTGCTGCCCGGCGTGAACGTGAAGACGGGGCCGGACGACTTCTACCCGATCGAGCGTGAGCAGCTGGCCAAGTTCAACGGCAAGACCTGGGAGCTGTTCGGCAAGGTATATGGACGTTGACCCCCCGAGCGCCTGACGGCGCTCCGGTCCTCTGTGACCCCCCGAGCGCCTGACGGCGCTCCCCCCTCGAAGGGGGGCGACGCCAGCGGGCCGGCAAAGCCGGTCCCGCGGCGTCCACTTGAACGACGCTGGGCCGCCTTTTGGCGGCCTTCGCTTTTGGGGGGCGTGTGGGTTCAGGTCCTGGCGGCGGCCAGGGCCTGGTCGATGTCCCAGAGGATGTCGTCGATGTGCTCCAGGCCCACCGACATGCGCACCATGTCGGGCGGCACGCCGGCGGCGAGCTGCTGGGCTTCGTCGAGCTGGCGGTGGGTGGTGGAGGCCGGGTGGATGATCAGCGTGCGTGTGTCGCCGATGTTGGCCAGGTGGCTCATGAAGCGTGCGGCCTCGATGAAACGCACGCCAGCCGCGAGGCCGCCTTTCACACCGAAGGCCAGCAGCCCGGATGCGCCCCGCATCTGGCGCTTGAGCAGGGCATGCTGCGGGTGGTCTGGCAACCCGGGGTAGTTGACCCAGGCCACCTGCGGGTGCGCGCGCAGGAACTCGGCCACCGCCAGCGCGTTGGCGCAGTGGCGCTCCATGCGCAGCGGCAGTGTTTCCACGCCCTGCAGGATCTGCCACGCGGCCATCGGCTGCAGCGCGGCGCCGTACACACGCAGCGTCTCCATGCGGGCCCGCATCGTGAAGCCGAAGTCGCCGAAGGTCTCGTAGAACTTCACGCCGTGGTAGCCGGCCGAAGGCTCGGTCATGCCGGGGAACTTGCCGTTGTCCCAGGGGAAACGGCCGCCCTCCACCAGCACGCCGCCGAGCGTGGTGCCGTGGCCCGCCAGGTACTTGGTGGCCGAGTGCACCACGATGTCGGCCCCCAGCGCCAAGGGGTTGCACAGGAAGGGGCTGGGCACGGTGTTGTCGATGACCAGCGGCACGCCGTGCGCGTGCGCCACCGCGGCCACCGCCGCGATGTCCAGCACCGTGAGGCTGGGGTTGCCCAGGCTCTCGGCGAACACCGCGCGGGTGTTCGGCCGCATGGCCGCGGCAAAGGCCTCGGGCTGCCTGGCATCGACGAAGCTGGTCTCGATGCCGAACTTGGCCAGGTTCACCGCCAGCATCGTCACCGTGCCGCCGTACAGCGCACCGGCGGCCACCACGTGGTCGCCCTGCTGCAGGATGGTCATCAACGCCATCGCCTCGGCCGCCATGCCGCTGGCCGAGGCCACCGCGGCACGCCCGCCCTCGAGCGCGGCCACACGTTCCTCCAGCGCCGCCACCGTGGGGTTGGACAGCCGCGAGTACACGTTGCCGAAGGTCTGCAGGTTGAACAGGCTGGCCGCATGCTCCGCGCTGTCGAACACGAAGCTGGTGGTCTGGTAGATCGGCAGCGCGCGGGCGCCGGTTTCGGCATCGGGGATCTGGCCGGCGTGGATGGCCAGGGTTTCGGGGCGAAACAGGTGGTCGCTCATGTCGCGGCAGACCGGCGGGCCGAGATCACGCCGGTGTTCACCCCGGCCCAGTGCAGCCCGCCAAACAGGCGCGCATGTTCGATCTTCACGCAGCGGTTCATCACCGTGGCCAGGCCGGCCGCGCGGGCGCGGGCCGCCGCCTCGGTGTTGACGACGCCGATCTGTTGCCAGAGGCAGCGTGCGCCCAGCGCGATGGCGCTGTCGGCGATCGGGCCCACGTCTTCGGTGCGGCGGAACACATCGACAATGTCCACCGGCTCCGCCAGGTCTTCCAGCCGCGCCACGCACGGAACACCCAGGATCTGGCCACCGGCGTAACGCGGGTTCACCGGCAGGATGCGGTAGCCGTGCTGCTGCATGTAGTTGGCCGCGAAGTTGCTGGGCCGGTGCCACTCGGCCGACAGGCCGACGATGGCGATGCTGCGTGCCTCGCGCAGGATGCGGCGCAGGACGCCTTCGTCCGGTGCCTCGGGCTCGGCGGCGGTGGGCTCGGCCATGGTGCAACGCTCTCGACAGGGTTTGACACCGATCATCGCAGCACCGCCCTGCCCGTGGCGCGCGTGCTTGTTCTGGTGGCATGGCGCGAGGCATGGATTACACTGGCCCGCGTCAGGAGAGAGCTTCACCCGAGGCCGCCGAAGGCGCAGAGGCAGCCACCTCGAACGCTCAGGCAAAAGGACTGGCAAGCGCTTCGTTTCCCCGAGGCGTTCCTCACTGGAGAGAGGCGGGTCATTCCTCACGGATGGAGCCCGCCCACCGAAGGGGCAAGCGGCGCCGGTATGCCCGGGGTCGCCAATCTCTCAGGTAAAGCGGACAGCGAGGGCACAGCCCCCACTCTCGGGTGGGCGCCACGCAGCCCTCGAAAGCCCATCATGTCCGCCGAACTGCTCACCACCCCCCTTCACGACCTGCACCTCGAACTGGGCGCCAAGATGGTGCCCTTCGCCGGCTACGCCATGCCGGTGAACTACCCCACCGGCATCCTGGCCGAACACCGGCATTGCCGCGACTTCGCGGCACTGTTCGATGTGTCCCACATGGGCCAGCTGCAGCTGCGCGGCGACGATGCCGCCCGCGCGCTGGAGAGCCTGGTGCCGATGGACATCGTCGACCTGCCGCAGGACAAGCAGCGCTACGCGTTCTTCACCAACAGTGCCGGCGGCCTGCTCGACGACCTGATGGTCACCCGCCGCGCGGACCACCTGTTCCTGGTGGTCAATGCCGGCTGCAAGGCCGCCGACATCAAGCACCTGATCACCCACATCGGCCACCGCTGCAACGTGGTGCCGATGCCCGACCATGCATTGCTGGCGCTGCAGGGGCCGCAGGCCGTGAAGGCGCTGGCGCGGCTGAACCCGGGTGTCACGGCCTTGCGCTTCATGACCGGGGGCGATGTGCAGCTGGCGGGCATCGATTGCTTCGTCACGCGTTCGGGCTACACCGGCGAGGATGGCTTCGAGATCTCGGTGCCGGCCGGCCAGGCCGTGGCGCTGGCGCGCGAGCTGCTGGCGCAGCCCGAGGTCAAGCCCGCGGGCCTGGGCGCGCGTGACACGCTGCGCCTGGAGGCCGGGCTGTGCCTCTACGGCCACGACATCAACGAGACCACCACGCCCATCGAGGCCGGCCTGGCCTGGGCGATCCAGAAGGTGCGGCGCCCCGGCGGCGCGCGCGAGGGCGGCTACCCCGGCGCCGCCGTGATCGAGGCCCAGCTCACCAGCGGCCCCACGGTCAAGCGCGTGGGGCTCTCGGGGCTTGAGCGCATTCCGGTGCGCGAAGGCGCCACCATCGTCGATGCGGCCGGCCGCAAGCTCGGCCACGTCACCAGCGGCACGCTGGGACCGACCGTGTTCGAGCCCATCGCGATGGCCTACCTGGCCGCCAACCATGCCATCGAGCACCACGAGGTGTTTGCAGAGGTGCGCGGCAAGCGCGTGCCGATGCGCGTGTGCCCGATGCCCTTCACCCCCCACCGTTACCACCGCTGAATCAAACCGTCGAAACGAGGAGCCGACCGATGACCACCATGTTCACCCCCGACCACGAATGGATCAACATCGAAGACCACGAAGCCGCCGTCGTCGGCATCACGCTGCATGCCCAGGACGCGCTGGGCGACGTGGTCTTCGTCGACCTGCCGGAAGTGGGCCGCAGCTACAAGAAGGGTGAGGTGGCCGGCGTCGTCGAATCGGTCAAGGCCGCGGCCGACATCTACATGCCGGTCAGCGGCGAGGTGGTGGAAGTGAACGAGGAACTGCGCGGCGACCCCTCGCTGGCCAACAAGGACCCGATGGGCAACGGCTGGTTCTTCAAGGTGCATGTCACCGACATGGCCGAGTTCGACCAGCTGATGGACCCGCCCGCCTACGACGCCTTGCTCAAGACGCTCTGACCCGCACCGCCCTGCCCGCCTGACCCGCCATGCTCCAGTCTGCCCGCCTGCCGCTCGCCGAGCTCGACAACGACGGCGAATTCGCCGCCCGCCACATTGGCCCCGATGCCGCTGACGAGCAGCACATGCTGTCGGTGATCGGCGCTGCCTCGCGGCGCGCGCTGATCGAGGCCATCGTGCCCGCCAGCATCCGCCGTGCGGCGCCGATGGCGCTGCCGCCGGCGGCCAGCGAGGCGCAGGCCCTTGCCGAGCTCAAGGCCATCGCCGCGAGGAACCAGGTGCTGCGCAGCTTCATCGGCCAGGGCTACCACGGCACCCACACCCCGGGCGTCATCCTGCGCAACATCCTCGAGAACCCGGCCTGGTACACCGCCTACACGCCCTACCAGGCCGAGATCTCCCAGGGCCGCATGGAGGCGCTGGTGAACTTCCAGACCCTGGTCTGCGACCTCACCGGCATGGCGATCGCCAACGCCTCGATGCTGGATGAAGCCACCGCCGCCGCCGAGGCCATGACGCTGGCGCTGCGCGTGGGCCGCAGCAAGAGCCAGCGCTTCTTCGTGGCCGACGACGTGCTGCCGCAAACGCTGGACGTGGTGCGCACGCGCGCCAGGCCGCTGGGCATCGAGGTGCTCACCGGCCCGGCCGAGCAGGCCGGCGCCAGCGGCTGCTTCGCGGCATTGTTCCAGTACCCCGGCGTCACCGGCCGGGTGCACGCGCTGCAGCCGCTGTGCGATGCAGTGCATGCGCAGGGCGGGCTGGCCATCGTGGCGGCCGACCTGCTGGCGCTCACCTTGCTGGCCGCGCCTGGCGAACAGGGCGCCGACATCGCACTCGGCAGCACGCAGCGCTTCGGCATGCCCATGGGCGCCGGCGGCCCGCACGCGGCCTACCTGGCCACGCGCGACGAGTTCAAGCGCTCGCTGCCCGGCCGGCTGGTGGGCGTGAGCGTGGACGTGCACGGCGCGCCGGCCTACCGCCTGGCGCTGCAGACGCGTGAGCAGCACATCCGGCGCGAGAAGGCCACCTCCAACATCTGCACCGCGCAGGTGCTGCCGGCCGTGGTGGCGAGCATGTACGCCGTGTACCACGGGCCCGAGGGCCTGAAGCGCATCGCCCGCCGCGTGGCGGCCTACACCGCGGTGCTGGCCGCCGGCCTGCGGGAGCTGGGCTGCACGCTGGTGCACGACAGCGCCTTCGACACGCTGGAAGTGCGCACCGGCGACCACACCGACAGCCTGCTCGCCGCCGCCCGCGCGGCCGGCATGAACCTGCGCCGCGCCAGTGACGCGAGCATCGGCATCACGCTCGACGAAACCACCACCCGCGCCGACCTGCACGCGCTGTGGTCGGTGTTCTCGGGCGGCCTGCAGCCGGTGCCGGACATCACGCGCTTCGAGGCCGGTGTCGATGCACTGCTGCCGCCCGCGCTGGCACGCCGCAGTGCGTTCCTCACCCACCCGGTGTTCAACACCCACCACAGCGAGACCGAGATGCTGCGCTACATCCGCAGCCTCTCGGACAAGGACCTGGCGCTTGACCGCTCGATGATCCCGCTGGGCTCGTGCACGATGAAGCTCAATGCCACGAGCGAGATGATCCCGATCACCTGGCCCGAATTCGCCCAGGTGCACCCCTTCGCGCCGGCCGATCAGCTGGCGGGTTATGCCGAACTGAACGACCAGCTTTGCCTGTGGCTGCAGCAGGCCACCGGTTATGCCGGCATCAGCCTGCAGCCCAACGCGGGCTCGCAGGGCGAGTACGCCGGGCTGCTGGCCATCCGGGCCTGGCATGCCTCGCGCGGCGAGGGCCATCGCAACATCTGCCTGATTCCCGAATCGGCCCACGGCACCAACCCCGCCAGTGCGCAGATGACCGGCCTGCAGGTGGTGGCGGTCAAGTGCGACGCGCAGGGCAGCGTGGACCTGGCCGACCTGGAAGCCAAGTGCGCCCAGCATGCGGCGAACCTGGCCGCGGTGATGATCACCTACCCCTCCACCTACGGCGTGTTCGAGGCCGGCGTGAAGGCGCTGTGCGCCATCGTGCACCGCCATGGCGGCCGCGTGTACGTGGACGGCGCCAACATGAACGCGCTGGTGGGCATTGCCGCGCCGGGCGAGTTCGGCGGCGACGTGAGCCACCTGAACCTGCACAAGACCTTCTGCATTCCGCACGGTGGCGGCGGCCCGGGCGTGGGCCCGGTGTGCGTGGTGGCCGACCTGGTGCCCTTCCTGCCGGCCTTGCCCGGCAGCGGCAGCGAGGCAGCCGTGGGCGCGGTGTCGGCGGCGCCGCTGGGCAATGCCGCGGTGCTGCCGATCAGCTGGATGTATGTGCGCATGATGGGCGCCGAGGGCCTGCAGGCCGCCACCGAAACCGCCATCCTCTCGGCCAACTACGTGGCCGCGCGCCTGGCCGACCACTACGACATCCATTACAGCGGCGAGGTGCCGGGCGTGAAGGGCGGCGGCGTGGCGCACGAGTGCATCCTCGACCTGCGGCCGCTGAAGGAGGCCACCGGCATCAGCGCCGAGGACGTGGCCAAGCGGCTGATCGACTACGGCTTCCACGCACCCACGCTGAGCTTCCCGGTGCCCGGCACGCTGATGGTGGAGCCCACCGAGAGCGAGCCGCGTGTCGAGCTCGACCGCTTCTGCGACGCGATGATCGCCATCCGCGAGGAAATCCGCCGGGTCGAACAGGGCCAGTGGCCACAGGACGACAACCCGCTGCGCAACGCGCCGCACACCGCCGAGGCGCTGCTCAAGGCCGAGTGGCCGCATGCCTACAGCCGCGAGGCCGCGGCCTTCCCGGTGGCCAGCCTGCGGCGCGCCAAGTACTGGTCACCCGTGGGCCGTGTGGACA
Organism: Burkholderiales bacterium; assembly: GCA_016213205.1. Classification (GTDB taxonomy): domain Bacteria; phylum Pseudomonadota; class Gammaproteobacteria; order Burkholderiales; family Burkholderiaceae_C; genus Pseudaquabacterium. Next base: position 20,236 of record JACRAZ010000058.1, on the reverse strand, counting down.
ACGTGTACGGCGATCGCAACCTGTTCTGTTCCTGCATCGCGTAGGCCCCGCGGCAGGGCATCGCGGCCTGCCCGGACATCCTGACCGCCACCCCAAGGGAGTGATGCCATGGCCGTTTCCGCCTTCGACCTGTTCAAGATCGGCATCGGCCCCAGCAGCTCGCACACGGTGGGGCCGATGCGCGCGGCCCGTCTGTTCATGCAGCGTCTGGCTGGCGATGGCCTGCTCGACGACGTGACGCGGCTGCAGTGCCACCTGTATGGCTCGCTCGGTGCCACCGGCCGTGGCCACGGCAGCGACAAGGCCGTGCTGCTGGGCCTGCTGGGCCATGAACCGGAGACGGTGCCGATCGAGCAGATCCCGGCGCTGGTGGAGGGCGTGCGCGAGCACAAGTGCCTGGCACTGGCAGGCGGCCTGCAACTGGCCTTCGACGAGGGCACCGACCTGGTGTTCCACCGCCGCGAGGCCCTGCCCTTCCATGCCAACGGCATGCGCCTGCTGGCCTTCGACGGCGCGGGCGCGGAACTCGCGAACCGGGTGTACTACTCGGTGGGCGGTGGCTTCGTCGTCAGCGAGGAGGTGGCCGCCGATGGCAGCCGCCACCGGCAGGTGGCACCCGATACCACGGCCCTGCCCCACCCGTTTCACAGCGGCGCCGAATTGCTGGGGCAGACACGGCAGCTGGGCATCAGCATCGCCGAGCTGATGCGCCGCAACGAGCGCCATTGGCGCGACGACGACACCATCGACGCCGGCCTGGCCACCATCTGGCGCACGATGCAGGACTGCGTGGTGCGCGGCTGCCGCACCGAGGGCACGCTGCCCGGTGGGTTCAAGGTCAAGCGGCGCGCGCCCGGGTTGTACCGATCGCTCACCAGCAACCCCGAGGCCGCGCTGCGCGACCCGCTGCAGGTGCTCGACTGGGTGAACCTCTATGCGCTGGCCGTGAACGAGGAAAACGCCGCCGGCGGCCGCGTGGTCACCGCGCCCACCAATGGGGCAGCCGGCATCGTGCCGGCGGTGCTGCACTACTACGCCCGCTTCGTGCATGGCGCCACCGAGGCCGGCGTGGCGGATTTCCTGCTCACCGCCGCGGCCATCGGCCTGCTCTACAAGGAAAACGCCTCGATCTCCGGCGCCGAGGTGGGCTGCCAGGGCGAGGTGGGCGTGGCCTGCTCGATGGCCGCCGGCGCGCTGTGCGCGGTGCTGGGCGGCACGCCCGAACAGGTGGAGAACGCCGCCGAGATCGGCATGGAACACCACCTGGGGCTCACCTGCGACCCGGTGGGCGGGCTGGTGCAGATCCCCTGCATCGAGCGCAATGCCATCGCGGCGGTGAAGGCGATCAATGCCGCGCGCATGGCGCTGCGCGGCAACGGCACCCACTACGTGAGCCTGGACCAGGTGATCAAGACCATGCGCGAGACCGGCGCCGACATGATGACCAAGTACAAGGAAACCGCACGCGGCGGCCTGGCGGTGAACATCGTCGAGTGCTGACCGATGCGAGCATGCACCGTGCCAATGGGCAGCCCCGCCACGCCGCCTGACCAGTTGACCCACCCCCACAGGAAACTGCCGATGAAGCTGATGTCCACCCTCCTGCTGGCCAGCGCCGCGTTGCTGGCGGCCGGGCCGGCGAGCGCTCAAATCCAGGTGCTGGTGCCCACCAGCGGCGAGGTCCAGGCCACCCTGGCGCTCAAGGGCGACATCGAGCGTGGCCGCACCGAGTTCGGTGAATGCCAGAGCTGCCACCGGCGCGATGCTGCCGGCCGGTCCGCTGCCGGCATTCCGCGGCTGTCGGGCCAGCATGCCTCGGTGATCATCAAGCAGATCATGGACATCCGCAGCGGCCGCCGCCTCAACCCGGCCATGAAGGACTACGTGACAGACCCCGCGCAGACCCTGCAGACCTTTGCCGACATCTCCGCCTACCTGCAATCGCTGCCGATGGTGGGCAACCTGGGCAAGGGCCCTGTCGAACTGGTGCCGCGCGGCAAGGCCTTGTACGAGAAGGATTGCGCCGGCTGCCATGGCGAAGCCGGCGAAGGCCGCGCCGAACTGTTCCACCCCAAGCTGGCCTCGCAGCACTACACCTACCTGCTGCAGGAGCTGAACCTCGTGCGTGAAGGCGGGCGGGGCAACTCGAACCCCGCGATGCAGCAGATCCTGAAAGGCTTTTCACCGGACGACATGCGCGCGGTCGCCAGCTACATCGCCCAGTTGCCCTAGCGGCGCGGGGCCGTGCCCCATCAACGGCCGCGGCATATCGCTTCCGTATACGTCACCAGAGCAACCTGCAGCCGATATGCGCCCTTCGTGCGGTGCTTTTCGGCGCATCGCCCGGGGGTGGTGGGGTGCAGGATCGGGCTTGTTCAGGGTGCTGCCATGGCGTCCTGCTGAAACCCGACCTCCGAGGAAGCTGCAATGGCTGCGGTACGAAGCCTTCTGCTGGCGCCTGGCGTGCGCCTGATGCGCCGCTTGCGCATGCCGGTGAAGATGGCCCTGATGGGCCTGCTGCTGCTGGTGCCGTTGATCACGATGCTGGCCAGCAGTGCCCTGCGCATGGCCCACGAGCTGGAAACGGTGCGAGCCGAACTCACCGGCGCGCGCGAGGTGGCCAGCCTCATGGCACAGGCCGGCCCCACGCCAGCCCCGGGCGCCGTGCCGGCACTGCGCAAGCAGCTGCTGCAGCTGGCCGAGCGCAGTGCGCTGCTGGCCGACCCGGAGGCCGTGGGCCTGTTCCTGGCCGATCTGGCCCTCGAGCGCACGTCCGGCGAAAAAGGTGGCGACACCCTGGGGTTGAACCCCGCCGGGCTGGACCGCCTGCTGCACGCGCTGGAAGCCCGCGCGGCCGAGCGCCAGCGCGCGCTGTGGACGGGCACGGTCGCCGCGGCCGGCGGCATGGCGCTGCTGGTGTACCTGGCGTCCGCGTTCTATGCCAGCTTCAGTGGCGCACTGCGGGCGCTGCACAAGGGCGTCGGGGCCGTGGCGGCGGGCGACCTCTCGCACAAGATCGAGATCCTCGGCCGCGACGAGATGAGCGAGATCGGCGCCCTGGTCGAGGCGATGAACGCGCGCCTGTCGGCCCTGGTGGCCGAGATCCGCAGCAGCGCGGTGCGGGTGGGCCTGTCCGGCGAACAGGTGGCCACCAGCAGCGAATCACTCGCGCAGCGCACCGAGCAGCAGGCCAGCAGCCTGCGCCAGACGGTGAGCACGGTGAAGGACCTCAGTGATGCCGTGGCAGCCAATGCCCGCGCCGCACACGAGCTCGACCAGCTCGCCGAACGGCTGACGGCCGAGGCCGAAGCGGGTGGCGCCACGATGAACGCCTCGGTCGAGTCGATGGCCAGCCTGGAAGCCGGCTCGCGCCGCATGGCCGAGATCATCGGCGTCATCGACGCGATCGCGTTCCAGACCAACATCCTGGCCCTGAATGCCGCGGTGGAGGCCGCCCGGGCCGGTGAATCCGGCCGCGGCTTCGCGGTGGTGGCCGCCGAGGTGCGCCAGCTCGCCCAGCGCTGCGGCAAGGCTTCGGCCGAGATCCGGCAGCTCATCGCCCGCTCGGGTGAACAGGTCGAGGTGTCGGTGCGGCAGACACGCAACGTGGGCCAGGTGCTCGATGCGCTGGTGGGGGGCGTGCGGCGGGTGTCGCAATCCTTGCGCCAGATCTCCGAGGCCAGCGCGCGCCAGAGCCAGGACCTGGTGGACGTGTCGCAGAGCGTGGGCAACCTCGACGAGATCACCCGGCTGAATGCCTCGATGGTGGAGGACTCCCACGGCGCATCGCAGGACCTGGTGGGGCGAGCCCAGGCGCTCACCGGCGCGGTGGCCTCGATCCGCCTGCGCCAGGGCAGCGCGGACGAAGCCAAGGCGCTGGTTGATCGTGCACTCGCACTGGTGCGTGCGCGTGGCCTGGCGGCCGCGGCCGGGCCGCTGCACTCCAAGGCCGAAGGCTTCGTCGACCGCGACCTCTACATCTTCGTGGTCGACCGTGAAGGCCGCTACTGCCTGCATGGCGCCAAGCCCGCGATGGAAGGCAAGCGCGTGCACGAGGTCCCCGGCATCGACGGCGACCGCTTCGTGCGCGACGCCTGGGCCGCCGCCCCCGGGGGCGGTGGCTGGATCGACTACGACATCGTCAACCCCGAAAGCGGCGCGGTGATGCCCAAGGCCTCGTTCGTGGTGCAGCTGGACGAGCGCCAGCTCATCGGCTGTGGCGTCTACCGCCACGTCAGCCAGCCGGCCCTCGCCAAGGCCTGACGCTCGGGCGGCGCCAGGCCCGGCGGGCGATCAGTCCCGATCGGCCGGCGCGTGCTGGGGCAGCATGCCGCCGCCGACCGAAGGTGACAACGGCGACGCCGGCACCACCGGGCTGGCATCGGCCGCCGCAGCCGGCTTCTTCTCGCGCACCAGGTAGCTGTAGAGCACCGGCACCACGATCAGCGTGAGCAGGGTCGAGGTGATCACGCCGCCGATGATGGCGCGGCCCATCGGGGCCTGGATCTCGCCGCCGTCGTTCAGCGCCAGCGCCAGCGGCAGCATGCCGAACACCATGGCCGCGGTGGTCATGATGATCGGCCGCATGCGGATCAGCCCCGCCTGCAGCAGCGCCTCGGGCACGGTGGCGCCGCCCCTGCGCGCATGGTTGGCAAAGTCCACCAGCAGGATGGCATTCTTGGTCACCAGGCCCATCAGCATCACCAGGCCGATCATCGAGAACACGTTCAGCGTGGAGCGCCACAGCAGCAGCGCCAGCATCACGCCGATCAGCGCCAGCGGCAACGAGGCCATGATGGCGATGGGCTGCAGGAAGCTGCCGAACTGGCTGGCCAGCACGATGTAGATGAAGATCACCGCCAGCGCCATGGCCGCGAGCAGGCCGCCGAAGGCCTCCTGCTGCTGCTGCATCTGGCCGCCGATGTCGAAGCTGTAGCCCGGCGGCAGCGTGGTGGCCTTGATCAACTTCTGCACATCGGCGCCCACCTCGCCGGCGGAGCGGCCCTTCACGTTGGCGAACACCGCCTCGCGGCGCTGCAGGTTCTGGCGCCGGATGATCTCGGGGTTGAACACCGCATCGATGGTGGCCACGCTGTCCAGCGTGACCGGCGTGCCGTCCTTCGCAAAGGCCACCGGCAGGCCGCGCAGTTGCTCGATGCGCTCGCGCTGGCGTTCGTTCAGGCGCAGCACCACGTCCACCTGGTCGCCGTCGGGCGTGGTCCAGTAGGTGGCCGTCTCGCCGTTCACATAGGCGCGCAACGAGGAGGCGAGCTGCGGCGCCGTGAGGCCCAGCTCGCGCACCGCGCCGGGCTTGAGCCGCACCGCGTAGGCCGGCAGGCCGGGCTTGACCGAGAGCTCCACGTCCACGATGCCCGGGATCTGCTTCACCTTCTCGGCAAACTCGGTGGCCACGCGGGCCAGGCCTTCGGCATCGCTGCCCAGCAGCGCCACGTAGATCGGCCGGTTGAAGCCCACCGAGAGGTCGGTGCCCGGAATCTTGGCCAGCTGCTCGCGGATCGCGTCTTCCACCTCCTTCTGGCTGCGCTTGCGCTCCTTGCGGTCCTTCAGGGCGATGTTGAGCCAGGCCTGGTTGCGCTGGCCGGGGCCGCCGATGTAGGTGGACAGGGTTTCCACCTCGGGCAAGGCACTGACGATCTCCTCCACCTGGCGCACCTTGGCATCGGTGCGCTCCAGGCTCGCGCCTACCGGCAGCCGCAGGTTGAGCTGGGTGAAGCCCTGGTCCGTCTGCGGCACGAACTCGCTGCCCACCAGCGGCGCCAGTGCCAGCGCGATCACGAAACTGGCGCCCCCCGCCCCCATCACCAGCGCGCGCGGCGTCACGGTGGCCATGCGCCAGCGCCGGGGCGAGGCCTTGTCGCGGTGCCCCTGGGCATCGAAGCCGTGGGCGTAGGCCGGCAGCCAGGCGCGGTAGCGGCGCCCCGAGAAGGCCCAGCGGATGACCCGCTCGTACACCACGTGCAGCCCGTCGAGCATGCGGTCGGTGGCGCGGATCAGGTGGCCGATGACGGGCAGCGTCTTCAGCCGCGCATTGGGCGGGTCTTTCCACACGCTGGACAGCATCGGGTCGAGCGTGAAGCTGACGAACAGGCTCACCAGCACCGCCACCACCACGGTGATGCCGAAGGGGTAGAAGAACTTGCCGATGATGCCGCCCATGAAGGCCACCGGCGCGAACACCGCCACCAGCGCGAAGGTGGTGGCCATCACCGCGAGGCCGATTTCCTCGGTGCCCTCGCGTGCGGCGGTGTGGTGGTCCTTGCCCATGTGCACGTGGCGCACGATGTTCTCGCGCACCACGATCGCATCGTCGATCAGCAGGCCGATGCACAGCGACAGCGCCATCATCGTCATGAAGTTCAGCGTGAAGCCGAAGGCATACACCGCGATGAAGCTGGAGATCACCGCGATCGGCAGCGTCAGCCCGGTGATGATGGTCGAGCGCCAGGAGTGCAGGAACAGGAAGACGATGGCCACCGTCAGCAGCGCGCCCTCGATCAGCGTGTGGCGCAGGCCCTCGAGCGAGCCCTTGACCCAGTCGCTCGAGGCGTAGATCAGCTTGAGCTCCACGTCCGGCGGCAGCGACTTGCGGATCTCCTCCATCGCCTTCTTCACCGCGTCGCCGGCGGCCACGATGTTGGCGTCCTGCTGCTTGTACACGTTGAAGTTGATCGCGCGCTGGCCGTTGATGCGGGCGGTGGAGTCGGCCTCCTTCTCGCGCTCGATCAGCTGCCCCAGGTCGGCCAGCGTGAGCGACAGGCTGCCGCGCCGGGCCACCACCACGCCCTCCAGCTGCTTGGGGTCGCGCACCTTGCCTTCCACGCGCAGCAGGGTGTCCTGCACCGGGTCGCTCAGCAGGCCCACGGGCTGGTCGGCATTGGCCTCGCGCAGCGCGGTGGCGATCTCGGCCGGCGTCACGCCATAGGCGCGCAGGCGCACCGGGTCGAGGTCGATGCGCACCTCGCGCGCGGTGAGGCCGCTGATGTCCACGCGGGCCACGCCTTCCACCCGCTGCAGCCGCTTGCCCACCGCGTGCTCGCCCAGGTAGGACAGCTCACGCGGACTGCGGGTCTTGGACATCAGCGCCAGGTTCACCACCGGTTCGCTGTTGTCGTTGTTCCAGCGCTGGATGGTGGGGGCCTTCACGTCGCGCGGGAAGGCCGCCTGCACCGAGGCCACGCGGTCGCGCACCTCCTGCATCGCGCGGCCCATGTCGGCGTCCAGCCCGAACTCGATGCTGAGCTGCCCGCGCCCTTCCATGCTGCGCGAGGTGATGCGCTTGACGCCGGCAATGCTGTTGACGGCCTCTTCCACCGGCTTCATCAGCTCGCGTTCCACCGCCTCGGGCGAGCCGCCGGGGTAGGCGATCTCGATCCAGGCGCCGGGGAAGGTGATGTCGGGCATCTGCTCGACGCCCAGCTTCGAATACGAGAACAGGCCCAGCACGCACAGCGCCACCATCACCATGGTGGCGAAGACGGGGTTCTGGATCGAGACACGCGTCATCCACATGGTGCCGCTCCTACTTCAGGTTGGCGGGTGCGGACGCGGCGGCCGAGGCCACCGCGGCGGCCTTGCCGGCCACCACCGAGGCCTTGGCGCCTTCGCGCAGGTTGTCGAAGCGTGCGGCCAGCACCTGGGTGCCGGGGCCCACGCCGGTGAGCACCTCGACCCGGCCGTTGGCCTCGTCGCGCCGGCCGAGCGTGACCACCGATCGGCGCAGCGTGCCGTTCTCGATCACCCACACATGGTCCTGGCCCGAGGTGTTGGCCACCGCCGGCAGCGGCAGCGACAGGCGCGCCTGCGCATCGCTCAGCGCCACCCGGGCCAGCGCGTACTGCCCGGCGCGCAGGCTCTCCTGGGGGTTGGCCAGCGCGATGGTCACCCCGATCGAGCGGGTGCCCGGTTCGGCCGCCGGCGCAATGCGCGCCAGCTTGCCGGCCACCGGCGTGGCCACACCCTCCACCCGCACCTGCACCGGCATGCCGGGCGCGAGTGCGGCCACCTCGTGCGTGCCCACGGTGCCGGCGAGTTCCAGCGCGCGCAGGTCCACCAGCGTGAGCACCTGCTGCTCGATGGCGAGCTTCTCGCCCGGCAGCACATGGCGCTTGGCCACGATGCCGGCGATCGGCGCCACCAGCGCGGCCTCGCGCAGGCCCACGCGGGTGGTGTCGAGCGAGGCCTGCGCCGCGTTCAGCGCCGCGCGCGCGGTGTCGAGCTGGGCGCGCGAGTTCTCCAGCGCAATGGGCGAGATGAAGGACTGCGCGGCCAGGCGCTCGTTGGAGGCGTGGGTGCGTTCGGCCTGCGCCAGCGTGGCCCGCGCGGATTCGAGGTTGGCACTGCGTTCGGCCGCACGGGTGGACAGCTCGGCCAGGTCGATGCGGCCCAGCGTCTGCCCGGCGGCCACACGCTGGCCCTCGGCCACCTGCAGCGCCAGCAGTGTGCCGGCGGCCTTGGCCCGCACGATGGCCGTGCCCGGCGCCACCAGCGGGCCGGAAAACTCGATCGTCTTGGGCATGCTGGCCAACACCGGCTGCACCACCTCGGCCGGGCGGAACTCCAGCGGCGGCGCCGAGGCCGCGGCGTCAGCCTGGGCGGCCTTCTGGGGCGCCTTGTCGGCCGCCTTCGCCCCCGCCTGGCGCTGCCCCACCACCACGGCCACCGCGATGCCGATGGCCACCGCCACCACCACGCCACCCCCGATCACCCGACCCTTGCGCATGTGCTGTTCCCCTTGTTCGCTGCCAGCCCGCTCTTGTGGAGCGCAGGCAGTCTAGGGCGGCCCCCGGGGCGCCCGCGAGAAAGCTGCGACGAAGTGCGGGTTGTGGGCGACGAAACGCACCGCCGGGCGACAGCCGCGCGGCGGCGGGGTCGGGCGCCGAGGCCGTGTCAGGCGCCGGCGGTCGCGCTGTCCAGCGCCCCCAGCTCGCCGCTGGCCCAGGCGCTGAAGTCGTTGCCGGTGCGCTCGCCGGCGGCCAGGTCGTCCTCGCCACCGCGGTAGATGCCGCAGCCGAGGAACACCTCGTCGTTCACCGCGGCCACGTAGGCGCTCTTGCGCGCGGGCAGGCCGGTCTGCGGATCGGTGCCGCGGTAGTCGATCCAGCCCTGGCCGCGTGCGGCCGCTGCCCAGGCCTTGGTGAAGAAGTCCTCGGCCTGCTCGTAGCTCACGCCCGGGCGGTCGTGCAGCGAGGTGCCCAGCAGCGGCGCCTGGCCGCCGGCCACGCGGTACACACCCTGGCGATCGAAGGCGAACAGGTACATGTCGCGGTCGACAAACGCCCCACCGGCGGCATTGAACTCCTCGGCCGCCTGTTCGAAGCCGATCTCGTCGATGCGGCGCATCGCCCGCTCGACCAGCGCACGCGCCTCGTCGGCACTGCCCTGGCGCAGCTTGATCGAGCCCACCGCGCGCCGCAGCGCATCGGCCTGGCCCACCAGCGCCACGGCCGCCTGGGTGGACTTCTGCACCGACTGCTCGTTCTCGCGCGTGATGTCGTCCAGCCCGTCCACCCGCTCGCGCACCTCGGCCAGGCCCGCGCTCTGCTGCGCATTGGCTTCGGCCATCTCGCGCAGGCGCTTGGACACGTCGTTGACGATGCCGGTCACCGTGGCCAGCGCGGCATGGGTGGTCTGGATGCGGTCGGACGAGTCGGCCACCTGGCGGTTGGTCTGCTCGATCAGCGCGCGCACCTCGGCCGCAGCGTCGCTGCAGCGCTGGGCCAGTTGGCGCACTTCGGCCGCCACCACGGCGAAGCCCTTGCCCGCCTCGCCCGCGCGTGCGGCCTCCACCGAGGCATTGAGCGCCAGCAGGTTGGTCTGGAAGGCGATGTCGTCGATGACGCCGTTGACCTCGGCCACGCGGCGTGCGCTGTCCTCCAGCGCCTGCACCGATTCCACCGCCTCGCTCATCGTGGTGCTGCCGTTGTCCACCCGCTCGCGCAGCATGTTGGTCAGCTCGTCGAGCTCGGCGGCCGAGCGTGCATGCACGCTGGCAGCCACGCTGAGCCGGTCGATCGTGCCCAGCGACGCCCGCAGCGTGGCCGACTGGGCCTCGGTGCGCTGCGCCAGGGCCTGGCCGTCGTCGGCCATGGTCTGGCCGGCCTGGCCCACGCGCACCGCGCTGCTGCGGATCTCGGCCACCATGGCCGACAGGCGCGCGGACATGTGCTCGACGCTCGGGCCGATGCTGCCCAGCTCGTCACGCCCGACGGCGGTGACATAACGCGACAGGTCGCCCTCGGCCATGCCACGCAGGTCGCGCTTGAGCAGGCCCAGCGCACGCACGAAGCCGATCGCCAGGCCATAGGCCACCCCGGCCAGCAGGGCCTGCGAGAGCACCCAGCCCAGCAGCGCCAGCACGATGGCCACCGAGGCCGATGCCGCCCTGTGCTCGAGCTGCTCGCCCAGCCGCGTGGACACCTCGTCGTGCAGGCGCAGCACGGCTGCTTGCGCCTCGCCGGCCAGTTGCGCCATCTGCGCCGGCGTGTAGGCATGGGTCGGTGCGGGCATGCCGGTGGGCAGCGCGCCGGCGCCGGCATCGGCGGCGAGCCGGCGCGCCTGGTCGATCAGGCGTGCGCTCGATTCGCGCGCCAGGTGCCAGGCGGTGGGCATCAGCACGCCGGCGCGCACCAGCGCGTTCTGCTGGGCCTGGGTGTTGCCCATCTGGCGTTCCAGGCCCCGCAGTTCGGTCAGCAGCACGGCCCGTTCGGCCGACGGATGGGCGCCACCGGCCAGCAGTGCGGCCACGCTGGCCTGGACGCGGCCGATGCTTTCGATCCACGGCGTGCTGCGGTCCACGGCCAGGTTCATCAGCGCGTGGGTGGAGGCCACTGGGTCCAGTGGCAGGCGCGCACGCTCGGCCACCAACTGCACCAGTTCGCGCAGCGGGGCCTGTGCGCTGGCCGGCTCGAACGCACGGGCCGGTGCTGCCGCATCGGCCGGGGCATCGATCAGCGCGGCCAGCGGTTTGCGCTGGGCGGTCCATGCAGGTGCCAGGGCCAGCGCGTCGGCAGCGGCCACGCCGGCGTCCACGCGTTTCAAGGCGTGCTGGCTGCGAAGGCGCGCCGCATCGAGCTCGGCACGCACCGGCTCGCCGGCGGCCAGGCGCTGGCGTGCGCCGGCCAGGACCTGCAGCTCTGCGTTCAGGCGCACCAGGGCGTCCACCACCGCCAGGCCGGCCAGTTCGCTGCGCGCCAGCCGCGCCTCGGCCCACCAGCCGCCCACCAACGGCACCACCGCGGCCAGCATCGGCAACGCGGCCAGGCCGGCGGCCAGCCACAGTTTCACGGCCAGGGGCCAGCGTGCCATCAGGCGCAGCAGCGGCCGCGCTGCCTGGGCCAGGAAAACTCGCATCGTCATGTCGTGTCCTTTGCCGCTCAGCCGAACTCGAAGTGCCGCACCGAGCGCTTCAGCGCATCACCCTGGTCACGCAGGCCGGCCGAGGCTTCCGAGAGCTGGTCCACCAGCTTGGCGTTGCCGCCGGCGGCCTGTTCCACGTCGCGCGTGATGCCCAGCACGTCGCGCGACTGGGTCTGGCCCTCGTGCACCAGGTTCACGATCTCGCCCATGATGCGGCTCACCGCCTCGATCTCCACATCGGCCTGGCGCACCGCAGCGCCGGCGCGCTCGGTGACGAGGTTGCCTTCGTCGATCTCCACGATCGAGGCGTCCACGATGGCCTGGATGCGGCGCGTGGCCATCTCGCTGCGCTGCGCCAGCGCACGCACCTCCTGCGCCACCACCGCGAAGCCCTTGCCCGCCGGCCCGGCGCGCGCGGCCTCCACCGAGGCGTTGATGGCCAGCAGCTTGGTCTGGTACGCCACCGATTCGACCAGGCTCACCACCTGCCCGATCTCGTGGCTCTTGCCTTGCAGCGTGCGCATGCGCTGGTGCAGCCCGGCCATGGCCTTGCGGCTGCGCTGGGCTTCCAGCCGCGTGGTGCGCACGTGCTCGGCGGCGCGGTCCACCGCCTGGGTGCAGCGCTCCATTGCGTCGGAGAAGGCCTGGGTGCGGTCGGCCACGGTGCCGATGGCCTCGCGGATGTCACCGGTGCGGTGCGACAGGCCGGCATTGCCGGTGGCCACCTCGCGCGAGGCATGCGACACCGCGGCCACGCCCTGCGTCACCGCGGCGAAGAGCGACGACATCTGCGCGGCCGAGCGGCTGAGGGTGTTCAGCGCCTGGCCGATCTCGTCGCGGCCATGCCCGGTGGGCCGGATCGCCAGATTGCCGTGGCCCAGCTCGCCCACCTGCTCGCACAGGTACGCCAGGCCGCCGGCGATGACCTTGTAGGTGCACACCAGCACATAGATGCTGGCCGCCAGGCCCAGCAGCCACACCAGCGCTTCCAGGCCCAGGGTCCACAGCAGTTGGCTGCGGCGGTCGGTCAGGCGCTGGGCCAGGGTTTCCAGGCCCATCGTCTCGATCGTGCGCACCGCGGCCATGGCCTGCGTGCCCAGTTCGCCATAGGCCGCGCTGTCCATGCCCAGCGCGGCGGCCGCCTGCTCGGGCGTGGCCACCTCGGCCGGCAAACGGGCCACGCGTTCGGCAGCGGCCTGCAGGCGTTCGATGCGCCGCAGTTCGTCGTCCAGCTGCGAGGCCCGCTCGGGAATCACGGCCCGCGCACGCTCGAGCATCGGCCGGTGCATCGCCTGCACGGTGCGTGATTCGTGCACCAGCTGGCCCACCCGCTCGCGCACGGGCATCGCCGCCGAGGCCATGCCCAGCAGGCCCTGGCCCACCAGGCGGTGGGTGCGGCTGCTCAGTTCGTGGGCCAGGTTGACCAGCCCTTCGCGCAGCATGCGGTTGCCCAGGTCTTCATCGACCTGGTTGGCCCAGGCCGCGATCAGCTCGGTGCGCACCGGCACCAGCGCATCGCCGTAGCGGCGGCTGGCCACCAGACGCGGCCCGCCGTCGCTTCCGGGGGCGCCCGAGCTGGCATCCTGGCGCAAGGCGAGCAGTTCATCGCGGCGTTGCACCAGTTCGTCCAGCGTGTGCCGCAGGCCGTGCTGGCGCGCCAGCTGGGGTTGTGCCAGTGCGCGCAGCGCCACGAAGGCCTGTGCCTCGGCGGCCAGCGCCGTTTCCACCTGGGGTTGCGGCATGCCTGTCTCGGCCCGGAACATCGCGCGGGTCAGGTCCTGCATGGCGGTGCGCAACGTGGTCACCGCACGCACCTGGGCAACGCCGCTCACCGCCTGGTCGGCGGCCCGCAATTCCGCCACCCGGTGGCCGGCCACGTCCAGCATCAGCACCAGCAGCAGCAGCGCCGCCACCGAGCCGGCCAGCCATGCCTTGGTTTGCAGCGGCATGTTGCGCAGCACCCGCACCCCGGGTCCCCAGACGCCATGGAACTCGCCCATGGCCGTGATACGACGCGGCCATGCGACGTAGCGCACAAGCCAGCGGGGCACGAACCGGCGCAGTCGATCGACGGCTTCAGACATGTTGTAGACGCTCCTTGCCAATGCACAACGGCTGCACGGCCATGGGTCGGTGGGCGCCCTTGCGCCACCGGCTGCCTGGGTTTTCGGCACCCGCAGTTTTTTCATTAGCGCTGGCAACGGCATTGATTTGCGGTGTGACTTCCCGCTTGTTCAGCACTTCGATCATTTCCACCCCCCCTTAATCTGCCGGGTGAGTTGTCGATAAGTTGCAAATGTGAAATGTCTGGCTGTTTTGACAAGCATCAAGCCGCCAGCCCCACCACGACGCACGCCACGGGAGACCGCTGAATGCCGGTGAATGAGTCGTCCGAAGTCGAGCCCGCCACCGAGCGTGCGGACGGCGAAAGCCTGCCCGCTCGTGCCCGGCGCGTGCTGGCTCGGGCTCTGCACGATGCGAGGCCCTGGCTGCCGGCCCTGGCGGCGGCAGCCTCGGCCTCTGCGATGGCGCTGGCGGGCTGGCCGGCGGCGGTGGCCAGCGTTGTGGTCATGGGCCTGCTCGGCTGGCTGGCACTGCGCGCCAGGCACCAGCATCCGCTGATCAGCGTGAGCATTTCTCCCGCCACCGAGGCCCGGCTGGCCCAGCAGGTGGTGCCGGTGTGGCAGCGCAACGTCGACGCCGCCAAGTCCCATTCGGCGCGCAGCATGGACCTGCTCCTCGAAAGCTTTGCCAATGTGTCCGGCCACTTGGACCGGGCCTTGTTGATTGGCGCCACCGACCTGGCCCTCGACGCGAGCACCCCCGATGCGCTGCTGCAGCGCCATGCCACCGAGCTGGAAACGCTGCTCGCGGCCACCCGCACCGCGGTGCAGCTCAAGGAACAGATGTTCGAGCAGATGCAGGCCGTGGCGCAGGAGCTCGCCGGCATGCTGGCGCTGTCGCGCGATGTGCAGAGCATCAGCCGCGCCACCCACCTGCTGGCCATGAACGCCTCGGTGGAGGCCACCCGTGCCGGCGTGGCCGGCGCCGGCATGGCGGTGGTGGCGCAGGAGGTGCGGGGCCTGGCCGCGCAGTCGCGCCAGGCGGGCACGCAGCTGGCCAAGCACCTGGCCACCTTGCACGACCGCATCGAGGCCCTGCGCCGCCAGGTGCGCCGCCACGACGCCGACGAGGACGACATCCAGACCCAGGCCGAGCATGCGGCACGCCAGGTGCTGCGGGCGCTGCTGGGCAGCGTGGCCGAGGCCACCCGGGCCTCGCGCGAGCTGCGCCACGCCAGCCGCCAGGTGCAGACCGACCTGGAAAAGATCTTCGTGGGCCTGCAGTCCCAGGACCGCCTGAGCCAGATGCTCACCTCGGTCACCGACGACATGGCGCGCTACACCGCCTGGCTGCAGGGCAAGCCCGATCCCGCCGGTGCGCGCCCCACCGAGTGGCTGGAGCGCCTGGAGTCCAGCTACACCATGGAAGACCTGCGCACCGCGCACCACGGCAACGTGGTGATCGACAAACCCGCCTCCGTCGAATTCTTTTGAACCACTCCCAGTGAATACCCAAGGAAGGACCCGAACATGAGCAAGACCATCATGGTGGTGGACGACTCGGGCAGTTTTCGCACCGTCGTCAAGCTCGCCCTGCAGAAGGCTGGCTACGGCGTGGTGGAGGCTGTCGACGGCAAGGATGCATGCACCAAGCTCGGCGCGCAGAAGGTCAACCTGATCGTCTGCGACGTGAACATGCCCAACATGGACGGCCTCAGCTTCCTGCGCCACGTGAAGGAGCAGGCCGCGCACAAGTTCACCCCGGTGATCATGCTCACCACCGAGTCGCAGGAGGCGAAGAAGTCCGAGGGCCGCGCCGCCGGCGCCCGCGCCTGGATCACCAAGCCCTTCCAGCCCTCGCAACTGGTGGACGCGGTGAACCGCCTCTGCGTCTGACCCCATGGCTGCGACGCTGCGCATCGAGGGCGACTTGACGGTGGTGGCCGCCGCGCAGCAGCGCGAGGCGCTGCTGCAGGCACTGGCCGGGGCCGAGGGCGAGCTGGTGCTCGACCTGGGCGACGTGCAGGCCATCGACAGCGCCGGCGTGCAACTGCTGCTGGCCACCCGCCGCAGCCTGGCCGAGACCGGCGGCTCGCTGAGCCTGCGCTCGCCCAGCCGTGTCGTCATCGAGGCGCTGCAGGTCTACCACCTGCACGCGCTGCTGCCCACGCCACCGAAAGCCGCGTGATGAACCGAAGCGACGACGAAGAGATCATCGCGGCCGCCCGGGCCGGCTTCCTGGACGAGGCGCAGCAGATGCTGGCGCAGTTCGAGCAGGCGCTGCTGGTGATGGAAAGCGACCCGTCCGACAACGAGAACCTGAACGCCGCCTTCCGTGCCGCGCACACCATCAAGGGCACCGCGGGCTTGTTCGGCTTCGACGCGGTGGTGGCCTTCACCCACGAGGTGGAAACCCTGCTCGAAGCCCTGCGCTCTGGCACGCTGGCGGTGGACGGCACCGTGGCCGCGCTGCTGCTGCAAAGCCGCGACCAGATCGAGGGCCTGCTGGACGAGGTGCGCACCGGCCACAACGATCCCGAGCTCGCCCGCCGCAGCGAAGCGCTCGGCGCCGCGCTGCGCGCGCTGACGGCAGCGGCGGCCGACCTCTCGGCCGAACCCAGCGCCGACACCGCGGCCCGCCCGCCGGCTGGCGACGCCGGCCCGGGCGTCTGGCACCTTTCGCTGCGCTTCGGCGACGATGCCCTGCGCAACGGGCTGGACCCGCTGTCCTTCATCCGCTACCTGGCCACGATCGGGCAGGTGCTGGGCCTGCACACCGAGTGCGAGCGCATCCCCGCGCTGGAACTGCTGGACCCCGAGAGCTGCCGCCTGGGCTTCGAGATCCGGCTGGCCACGGCGGCCGACCGTGCGGCCATCGCCAACGTGTTCGAGTTCTGCGCCGAGGATTGCGACATCGTGATCCTGGCGCCCGACGCCACGCCCGCCGAGTGGGACGAACTGCTGCGCCGCCGCACCCCGGACGACGACGCCGCCCGCGCCGGCCTGCTGGCCCGCTGGCAGGCGCTGGGCGTGGCGCTGCCGCTGCGTGCAGCACCGGCCACGCCGACGCCGACGCCGACGCCCACGCCCACGCCCGCGACACCAGACACCGAGGCCGCAGCCGCCCCGGCCGCCCTGGCCGAACCGGCCACGCCGGCACCGCAGATCGAGCGCCGCGCCGGCGCGGACCGCCGCCATAACGAACCCGAGCGCCGCCATGGCGCGCGTGACCGCCGGGCCGGTGACGAAACCCGCTTCATCCGCGTGCGCGCCGACAAGCTCGACCGGCTGATCGACCTGATCGGCGAGCTCGTGATCGCGAGCTCGGGCGCACAGATCGTGGCCGAGACCGAACAATCGCCCCGCTTCACCGAAGCCGCCTTGCGCATCCACGACCTGGTGCAGGAAGCGCGCGATGGCGCGCTGGGCCTGCGCATGGTGCCCATCGGCGAGACCTTCACCCGCTTCAACCGCGTGGTGCGCGATGTGTGCAAGCAGCTCGGCAAGGAAGTCGAGCTGCAGATCACCGGCGGCGACACCGAGCTGGACAAGTCGATGGTCGAGACCATCGCCGACCCGCTGATGCACCTGGTGCGCAACAGCCTGGACCACGGCATCGAAACCGCCGAAGACCGCCTGGCCGCCGGCAAGCCGGCGCAGGGCCGGCTGGCGCTGCATGCGTACCAC
Organism: Burkholderiales bacterium; assembly: GCA_016213205.1. Lineage (GTDB taxonomy): Bacteria > Pseudomonadota > Gammaproteobacteria > Burkholderiales > Burkholderiaceae_C > Pseudaquabacterium. Next base: position 3,110 of record JACRAZ010000058.1, on the reverse strand, counting down.
GAGTCCGGCGCCATCGTCATCGAGGTCAGCGACGATGGTCGCGGCCTGGACCGCGAGCGCATCCTGGCCAAGGCCGTGGAACGCGGGCTGGTGGCCCCCGAGGCCCAGCTCGACGACGAGGCGGTGCAGCAGCTGATCTTCGCGCCCGGCTTCTCCACCGCCGCGGCGGTGACCAACCTGTCCGGTCGTGGTGTGGGCATGGACGTGGTCAAGCGCAACATCGAGGCGCTGCGCGGGCACATCCGCATCGCCAGCCAGGCCGGCCGCGGCACCACGATGCAGATCCGGCTGCCGCTCACTTTGGCCATCATCGACGGCTTCCTCACCAGCGTGGGCGGCGTGAGCTACGTGCTGCCGCTGGAGCTGGTGGCCGAGTGCCTGGAAGTGCCGCCCGAGTGCGTGGCCGAGCCCGAACGCGTGGCCGGCCACTTCGACCTGCGTGGCGAAGTGCTGCCCTACGTGGACATCGGCCGCTTCTACCGCCATGCACCGCCCGAGAACCCGCGCCGCAGCCTGGTGCTGGTGCGCGACGGCGCCAGCCGCGTGGGCCTGGTGGTCGACCGCCTGCATGGTGAACACCAGACCGTGATCAAGCCCCTGGGCGAGGTCTTCCAGAGCATCCGGGGCCTGGCCGGCTCCACCATCCTGGGCAGCGGCGAAGTGGCCCTGATCCTCGACGTGCCCGCCCTGCTCGACCTTGCCACCGCCCAGGCCAGTGCCAGTGCCGCCCAGCGCGCACTGCGTGGCAACTGACCCCTCCCAACAAATCACCCTGCTCAGCAGTCCCATCCGGAGCATGCCCATGACATCGCCCACCGCCTCGCACACCACCGCCCACCGGGCCGGCTCGGCACTCATGTTCCGCCCGATCGCCTGGTTGCTGGACCGCCTGGCCCTGCGCGGCAAGGTCGGCCTGATCACCCTGCTGCTGCTGGCCCCGCTGACCTACCTGATGGGCATGCAGATGCTGCACGCCAATGCCGAACTGGCCTACACCCGGGGCGAACTGAACGCCATCCCGGTCGGCCACGAGGTGCTGGACCTGAGCGGCCTGCTGCAGACCCACCGGGGCCTGAACGCCCTGGCCGCGGCCGGCCACCCCGAGTCCGATGCGCGGCTGAAGGCCGTGCGGAACGACCTGGCCAAGCAACTGGCCCTGGCCGACAAGGCGATGGCCGGCTCGGGCCTCGGCCTCGACACCGAATGGGCCCCGCTGCGCGAGCAGGCCAAGGCCCTGCAGGCCGCCACCGGTGCGCTCAAGAGCGCCAAGGCCTTCGAAGAGCAGGCCGAGCTGATCGCACGCACCGACGCGCTGGCCGGCCGCGTGGCCGAAAAGAGCGGCCTGCTGCTCGACCCCGAGGGGCCGACCTTCATGCTGATGGACATCGCCTTCGAGCGCACCGGTCGCTACGGCGAGGCAGCGGCCACGCTGCGCGGCATCGCCGCCGCGGCGCTGGCGCGCGGCAGCTGGACGGCCGAGGACTCGATGCGCCTGGCCGCCGCGCAACGCAGCCTGGCCACCACCCGCGGCGCGGTGCAGGCGCGGCTCGAGGCGCTGCAGCGCACCGGCGAGGCCGTGCCCGCCGGCTGGACCGAGGCCAACGCCGCGGTGGATGCCTTTGCCGCCCGCGTGGCCGCCCTCGCCGGCACGGCCAAGCCCAGCGGCGACGCACTGGCCTTGTTCGATGCCGGCACCGGCGTGCTCGAACGCATCGACACCTTCCACAACAAGGCCCTGCACCGGCTGGACGAGCTGCTGCAGGCACGGGCCGCGCGCATCGAGCGTGATCGTGTGTGGGTGGCCGCCCTCGCGGCACTGGGCGCCGCCCTGGCGGCCTACTTCTTCTTCGCGGTGACGCACTCGATCCGCCGCGCCTCCGAACGCATGATCCAGGGCGCCGCGGCGCTGGCCAGCGGCCACCTGGACACGGCCACCCAGGTGGAGGGCCGCGACGAATTTGCGCGCATCGCCCAGTCCTTCGAGCAGGTGCGCGGCACGCTCAAGGGCCTGATCGAGCAGATGAACAGCATGTCCGCCGAGCACGAGGCTGGCGACATCGACGTGCAGATCGACGCACAGCGCTTCGAGGGCAGCTTCCGCACCATGGCGCAGGGCGTGAACGACATGGTCGGCGCGCACATTGCGGTGAAGAAGATGGCCATGGGCGTGGTGGCCGACTTTGCACGCGGCCGGCTCGACGCCCCGATCGACAAGCTGCCGGGCAAGAAGGCCTTCATCAACGACATCGTCGAATCGGTGCGTGGCCAGCTGCGCGCGGCCAGCACCGCGGCGGCCGAGAACCTGCGCATCCGCCTGGCGCTCGAAGACGTGCCCAGCGCCGTGATGGTGACCGACACCGCGGGCGTGATCCGCTTCGCCAACAAGTCGGTGCTGGCGCTGCTCAAGCGCATCGAGCCCGACCTGCGCAAGGTGGTGCCGCACTTCGATGCGAGCCAGATCGTGGGCCAGAACTTCGACACCTTCCACCGCAACCCGGCCCACCAGCGCGGCATCGTCGACAAGCTCAGCGGCCCGCACCGTGCCCAGTTCAAGTTCGGTGCCCACACCATCCGCCTGGTGGCCTCGCCGATCGTGGATGCCCAGGGCCAGCGCGCCGGCTCCATCCTGGAGTGGGTGGACCGCACCGCCGAGGTGGCGGCCGAGGAGGACATCACCGCCCTGGTGCAGGCCGCCGCCCGAGGCGACTTCACGCGCCGCATCGACGTGGCGCAGCGCGAAGGCTTCTTCAAGCTGCTGGGCGAGCACATGAACTCGCTGCTGGCCACCACCGAGCGCACGCTGGGCCAGGTGAGCGAAGGCCTCAAGCGCATTGCCCAGGGCGACCTGAGCCGCGAGCTCGAGGGCGAGTACCACGGCGTGTTCGCCACCCTGCAGGCCGACCTGAACACCATGAGCCGCCAGCTCGTGACCACCATCTCCGACGTGACCGCCGCCGCGCAGGCGCTCACCGCCGCGGCGGGCCAGGTGTCCAGCACCTCGCAATCGCTGTCGCAATCGGCCTCCGAGCAGGCCGCCAGCGTGGAAGAGACCACCGCCTCGCTGCAGGAGATGGCCGCCTCGGTGAAGCAGAACGCCGACAACGCCAACG
>JACRAZ010000059.1 GCA_016213205.1 Burkholderiales bacterium | reverse complement strand
GCCTTACGACCCGAGCCTGCACGGCAACGCGCTCGCGCTTGCTTCGGCGGGGGGAGGTTGACCCAGGATGTCTCACTGGACTACCCTCCGCGCAAAGCGCTCCGGGATTCGCGCTTGGGAGCGGCCCGGCGCGCTCAGGCCCCGGCCAGCACCGGCCTGGGCACCGGGTGGGCGGTTTCGTACGCGCGGGCCGCGCGCAGCACGACCGCATCGCCGAACATCGGCCCCACCAGCTGCAGGCCGATGGGCAGGCCGGCCCGCGTGAGGCCGCAGGGCACAGTGATGGCCGGCTGCTGCGAGAGGTTGAAGGGGTAGGAGAACGGCGTCCAGCCCAGCATGGCCTGCGGGCTCATCGGCGTGTGGCCGGCCGGGCGCGCCTCGAACGCCGGCACCGCCACCGCGGGCGTGGCGATCAGGTCCCAGTGCTGCATGAACTGCCGCAGCTGGCTGCCCAGCGCGCCGCGGCGCAACAGCAACTGCTGCACCTGCAGCGCCGACAGGCGCATGCCCAGCTCCGCCTCGGCCCGGAAATCCGGGTCCGCCAGCGCCTGCTGCTCGGGCGTGAGCCCGCTCCACACGGTGAGCGCGCCCAGGAACCACAGGCCGGTGCTGATCTCCAGCGGGTCTTCGAAACCCGGGTCCACGGCCTCCACGTGGGCGCCCAGCGCCTGCAGCTCGCCCACCGCGTGGTCCACCGCGGCGGCCACCTCGGGGTGCACGTTCTTCGCGTAACCCAGCGTCGGCGAGTAGGCGATCCGCAGGCCACGCACGCCGTCGTCCAGGCCGATGCGCCAATCACGCGGATCGTGGGGCAGCGCGGTCCAGTCGCGTGGATCGGGGCGGCTGATCACGCCGAGCATCAGCGCCGCGTCGGCCACGCTCATCGCATGCGGGCCCAGGTGCGCCACGCTGCCAAAGGGCGACAACGGGTAGGCCGGCACCCGCCCGAAGCTGGGCTTCAGGCCCACGTTGCCGCAGAACGCGGCCGGGATGCGCACCGAGCCCGCGCCATCGGTGCCCACCGACAGCGGCCCCAGCCCCGCCGCCACCGCGGCCGCCGTGCCGCCGGAGGAGCCGCCGGGCGTGCAGGCCAGGTTCCAGGGGTTGCGCGTGAGGCCGGTCAGCGGTGAGTTGGTTTCGCCCTTGCAGCCGAACTCGGGCGTGGTGGTCTTGCCCAGCAGCACCGCGCCGGCCTCGCGCAGCCGGGCGGTGGCGGGGGCGTCCACGTCCCAGGGGCCCTCGGTGCCGATGGTGCGCGAGCCGCGCCGCGTGGGCCAGCCGCGGGTGAGGATCAGGTCCTTGATCGAGACCGGCACGCCGTCGAGGTCGCCGCAGGGCGCGCCGGCCTGCCAGCGCGCCTCGCTGGCGCGCGCGGCGGCCAGCGCCGATTCGGCGTCCACCCAGCAGAAAGCATTGAGCTGCGGGTTCAGGCGCTCGATGCGCGCCAGCACGGCCTGCGTGGCCTCCACCGGCGAGGCCTGGCCGCTGCGGTAGCAGCGCAGCAGTTCGGTGGCGCTCAGGGTGCACAGGTCGGTGGCGTTCATGCCGCGTCTCCTCGGGGGGCCTGCAGCTGCGCCAGCACCGTGGGCAGCGAGAGGGTCTGCGTCAGCAGCGTGGCCATGTGGCGGCCGACGCGGCGGTGCACGCGGGTGAAGGGCGTCCATTCGAAGCCGTCCATCTCGGGCCGGCGGCGGCCCCAGCCATCGACGAAGTGGCTGTGGCAGTGGCACCCCGCGGCGTCGAATCGCTCGCTCAGCACGGCGAACAGGTGCAGCGCCTTGTCGGGCCGGTAGCGCAGGCGGCCCAGCTCCTGCAGCGCGCCGGCCTCGAAGCGCAGGCCGGTTTCCTCGGCGGTTTCGCGCAGCGCGGTGTCGCGCGGGGTTTCGCCGTCGTCCATGCCGCCCTTGGGAATGTCCCAGTGCCAGGTGCCGGTGGCGTGGCACAGCAGCAGTTCGTGTTGCGCGTTCATCACCAGGATGCCGCAGCTGAGCTTCTTCATCGCCGTGGCAGCACGCGCAAGGTGGCCGCGGTGGCCACGGCCGAGAGCAGCAGGCAGCTCCAGATCACCGGCCCGTAGCCGCCCACGCGGTCGAACACCCAGCCGGCCACCACCGGCCCGGCCAGGTTGCCCAGGGCCGCGCCGCTGTACAGCGTGCCCAGGACGCTGGACACCGCGCGCGCACCGAACAGGTCCATGCACAGCGCGGGCATCAGCGCCACCGCGCCGCCGTAGCTCAGGCCCATCCAGAGCGCGAAGACGGCCATCGCCCCATACCCGTCGGCCGCCGCCCACACCAGGTAGGACAGGCCCATCGACGCCTGGGCCAGCGCCAGCGTGCGTGCGCGGCCCAGCCGGTCGGCGAGCCAGCCGATCGCAAAGCGGCCGGCCAGGCTGCCGATGCCGATCAGGCCCACCAGGCCCACCGCGCGGGCCGGCGCCACGCCCAGGTCGCGCGCGGCGGCCGAGACATGGGCGAAGGGGATGAACATGCTGGGGCTGGCAAACAGCGCCGCCACGTACAACCAGCGGAACTCGGCACTGCGCAGCGCCTGCCCCAGCGGCACGCCGGCCACGGCCGCGAAGCCCTTGGCGGTGGCCGACGGCGCGCGCCGCAGCAGCAGCGTGGCGCCACAGCCCAGCAGCAGCACGCCCAGCGCCAGCACCTGCAGCGTGCTGCGCCAATCAAGCCGGCCGATCAGCGCGGTGGCCACCAGCGGCACCACCACCGTGCCGGCGCCGATGCCCGCGCTGGCGATGCCCGCGGCCAGCCCGCGGCGGCGCGTGAACCAGGGCTGCACGCAGGCGATGGAGGGCGTGTAGACCAGCGCGATGCCGATGCCGATGCCCACGCCATAGGCCGCGTACACCGCGCCGATGGACGGCGCCAGGCTGCAGCCCAGCAGGCCGGCCACGATGCAGCCCATGCCCGCGGTGCACACCACGCGCGGGCCGAACCGGTCGGCCAGCAGGCCGCCGCCCACGCCCAGCACGAAGTAGATCAGGCCCGACAGGCCGAACACCAGCGACACATCGGCCCGCCGGGCCAGGAACTCCGCGGCAAAGGATTCGAAGAAGGCCGCGAACGAGTACGCGACGCCGAAGATCACCGCCAGGCTGGCGAAGCAGGCCCACACCACCACCCAGGCATACGCGGGTTCGGCTTCGGGCGGCGCGGCGGCGGTGCTCATCGAGGCTGCAGTGTAGGGGCCGGTGCCCGCACCGGAGCGGGCGCCGGCCCGGGCTCCGGCGTAAGCTGGCCCTGCCGCCGCCGGCCCGCGTGGGGCCGGCCGTGCCCAGCCCGCCCATGCCACCCCAGGGAGCCACGATGCGAACGATCCAGACCGATGTGGCCATCATCGGCGCCGGCACCGCCGGCATGACCGCCTACCGCAGCGCGCTGGCGCGCACGCCGCGCGTGCTGGTGATCGAATCCGGCCCCTGGGGCACCACCTGCGCCCGGGTGGGCTGCATGCCCAGCAAGCTGCTGATCGCCGCCGCCGAGGCGGCGCACGCGGTGGCAGCGGCGCCCGCCTTCGGCGTGCTGCCCGGACCGGTGCGCATCGACGGCCACGCGGTGATGCAGCGTGTGCGCAGCGAACGCGACCGCTTCGTCGGCTTCGTCACCGACGCGGTGGACCACTGGCCCGAGGCGCACCGGCTGCGTGGCCACGCCCGCTTCGTCGACGAGCAGACGCTGGCGCTCAGCCCGCCCGATGCGCCCGACGGTGACGCCCACACCCGCGTGGAGGCCGGGCGCATCGTCATCGCCACCGGTTCCCGGCCGGCCGTGCCGCCGGACTGGCGCGCCCGCCTGGGCGATCGGCTGCTGGTCAACGACGACGTGTTCGCCTGGACCACCCTGCCGGCCTCGGTGGCGGTGGTGGGCGCGGGCACGGTGGGCCTGGAGCTCGCGCAGGCGCTGCACCGGCTGGGCGTGCGGGTGCGGCTGGTCGGCCGCGGCGCGCGCCTGGGCCCGCTGACCGACCCGGTGCTGGCGGCCGAAGCCCTCCAGGTGTTCGGCCGCGAACTGCCGCTCACATTGAACGCCAGCCAGATCGAGCCCGAGCGGGCCGGCGACGGCGTGCGCCTGCACACCCGCAGCCCGGCCGGCGAACGCACCGAGTCCTTCGAGTTCCTGCTCGCCGCCACCGGCCGGCGGCCCAATGTCGACCGGCTGGGCCTGGCGAACACCCGCCTGCCACTGAACCCGCAGGGCGTGCCGGTGTTCGACCGCCGCACCGGGCAGGTGGGCAACAGCACGGTGTTCCTGGCCGGCGACGCGGCCGACGAACGCCCGCTGCTGCACGAAGCCGCCGACGACGGCCGCATCGCCGGCGACAACGCGGGCCGCTTTCCCGACCTGCGGGTGCACCCCCGGCGCGCCGCGCTGTCGGTGGTGTTCTGCGACCCGCAGATCATGCTCGCCGGCCTCGGCCATGCCGAGCTGCTGGCCTCCGGAACGCCCTTCGAGACCGGCGCGGTGGCCTTCGACGACCAGGGCCGCAGCCGCGTGATGCTGAAGAACCAGGGCCGCCTGCACGTGTATGCCGAACGCGGCAGCGGCCGCCTGCTCGGTGCCGAGATGCTGGGGCCGGCGGCCGAGCACCTGGGCCACCTGCTGGCCTGGTCGGTGCAGCGTGGCGACACGGTGCAGCAGATGCTCGACAGCCCGTTCTACCACCCGGTGATCGAGGAAGGCCTGCGCACCGCGCTGCGCGAGCTGCAGCGCGCCTTGCGCATGGGGCCGGCACCGGTGGCGCGCTGCCTCGACTGCGGCCCCGGGGCCTGAACGGGGCCCGGGCGGCCCGCCGTCGGCCGGCCGCGCCGGCCAGCGGGCGGGGACAATCGGCGCCGGCCGCTGTCGTGCCCGATCCCCTGGAGCCCATCGATCTTGGAAGCCTTCCTGATATCCACCGGCGTCGTCGCCCTCGGCGAAATGGGCGACAAGACGCAGCTGCTGGCCATGATGCTGGCCGCGCGCTACCGCCGGCCGCTGCCCATCGTCTGGGGCATCCTGGTGGCCACGCTGGCCAACCATGCGCTGGCCGGCCTGGTGGGCGAGGGCGTGGCGCGCGCGCTGGGCCCCACGCTGCTGCGCTGGGTGATCGGCCTGGGCTTCATCGCGATGGCGGTGTGGATGCTGGTGCCCGACAAGGCCGAGGAAGTGGAAGGCGGCAAGGCCCGCTTCGGCGTGTTCGGCACCACGGTGCTGGCCTTCTTCCTGGCCGAGATGGGCGACAAGACCCAGATCGCCACCGTGGCGCTGGCCGCGCGTTTCGATGCGCTGGTGGCGGTGGTCACCGGCACCACGCTGGGCATGATGATCGCCAACGTGCCCGCCGTGTACCTGGGCGACCGGCTCTCGAAGAAGATCTCGATGGCCTGGGTGCACCTGGTCAGCGCGGGCATCTTCGTGGTGCTGGGGGCGCTGACGCTGCTGGACGTGGTGAAGCTGGGCTAACCCTCATCCGGCGCGGCCATGCGCACCACGCCCTCGGCCTGCAGCACGCTGATCTGCGCCGTGTCGTAGCCCAGCTCGCGCAGCAGCGCCTCGGTGTGCTGGCCCAGCGCCGGCGGCGGCCTGCGCAGCGGCAGGCGCTGGCCGTCCAGCGCCAGGGGCAGCAGGGCCAGGCGGGTGTCGAGCGCCCGGCCGCCGGCATGGGTGTCGGCCGGCAGCCGCACCGGCGCCAGGCCGCCGGTGGCCGCCAGGTGCGGGTCGTCGAACAGCGCCTCGGGCCGGGTGATCGGCGCATAGGGCAGGCCAGTGCGCTCGAAGCGTGCCGCGAGTTCGGCCGCGTCGTAGGCGGCAAAGCGCTCGCGCAGCAGCGGCAGCATCCACTCGCGCGCGCGAACCCGGTCGTTGTTGCTGGCCAGGCGCGCATCGGCCTTCAGGTCGGCGAAGCCGAAGGCATCGCACAGCAGGGCCCACTGCGTGTCGCTCACCGCGGCCAGGAAGATCTGCTCGCCGCCGGCCACCGTGAACACGTCGTACACCCCCCAGGCGCTGATGCGGCCGGGCATCGGCGCCGCGGGCTGGCCGGTGACGGCGAACTGCATCATGTGCTGCGCCACCAGCAGCACGTTGTTCTCGAACAGCGCGCTCTGCACGCGCCGGCCGCGGCCGGTGCGGGCCCGCTGCTGCAGCGCCGCCAGCACGCCGATGGCGCCGAACATGCCGCCCATGATGTCGTTCACGCTGGTGCCCGCGCGCAGCGGCCGGCCCTCGGGGCCGGTCATGTAGGCCACGCCGCCCATCATCTGCACCACCTCGTCGAGTGCGGTGCGCTGCTCGTAGGGGCCCGGCAGGAAGCCCTTGTGCGACACCTGGATCAGCCGCGGGTTCAGCCGCTCCAGCGTGCCGGGCCCGAGGCCCAGCGTGTCCATCGTGCCGGGCTTGAAGTTCTCGCTGAACACATCGGCCGTGGCCACCAGCTTGAGCACGAGCTCGCGGCCGCGGGCCTGGCCCATGTCCACCGCCAGGCTGCGCTTGTTGCGGTTGAACATCGGGAAGAAGCCCGCACCCGAGCCGAGCAGGCGGCGCGTGTTGTCGCCCGCCAGCGGCTCGACCTTCACGACATCGGCCCCCAGGTCCGCGAGCACCATGCCGCAGGTGGGGCCCATCACCATGTGGGTGAACTCCACCACGCGCAGGCCGTGCAGCGGCAGTTCGTCGGCGGGCAGGTCGGGGCTCATCGGGCAGGCGGGCGCAGGGGTGGCAGGCCGGGTGCGTGCCGGCACCGCCTGGCCTGCAAACACGCAGTGGGGTTGTGCGTTCGATGCTAGCAGCGGGGCCCGCGCCGAAGGGCCGCGTCCCTACAATCTTGCAGCCACGACGCCCCCTGCCGCGGCCCTGCCCGGAGCCCGCCCATGAGCACCAAGACCTTCGCCAGCCAGGCCGACCTCGAAGAAAAGCAGGTCAGCTTCACCAGGCTATCCGACAACGCCTACGCCTACACCGCCGAGGGCGACCCGAACACCGGCATCATCATCGGCGATGACGCGGTGATGGTGATCGACACCCAGGCCACGCCGGTGATGGCGCAGGACGTGATCCGCCGCATCCGCGAGGTGACCGACAAGCCGATCAAGTACGTGGTGCTCAGCCACTACCACGCGGTGCGCGTGCTGGGCGCCTCGGCCTATGCGCCCGAGCACATCATCGCCAGCCGCGACACCTACGACCTGATCGTCGAGCGTGGCGAGCAGGACAAGGCCAGCGAGATCGGCCGCTTCCCGCGCCTGTTCCGCAATGTCGAGAGCGTGCCGGCGGGGCTGACCTGGCCCACCCTCACCTTCACCGGCCGCCTATCCATCTGGCTGGGCCAGCTCGAGGTGCAGCTGATCCAGCTGGGCCGTGGCCACACCAAGGGCGACACGGTGGCCTGGCTGCCCGAGCAGAAAATCCTGTTCTCGGGCGACCTGGTGGAGTTCGATGCCACGCCCTATGCCGGCGACGCCTACTTCCAGGACTGGCCGCAGACGCTGGACAACATCGCCGCGCTGCAGCCCCGCGCGCTGGTGCCCGGCCGCGGCGCGGCGCTCACCACGCCCGAGCAGGTGGCCGCCGGCCTGGCCGGCACGCGCAGCTTCGTCGCCGACGTGTGGGCCAGCGTGAAGGCCGGCGTGGCCGCGGGCCAGGACCTCAACGCCGTCTACAAGGCCACCTACGCGAAGCTCAAGCCGAAGTACGGCCACTGGGTGATCTTCGACCACTGCATGCCCTTCGACGTGACCCGCTGCTACGACGAAGCCACGCAGTACGCCGACCCGCGCATCTGGACCGCCGAGCGCGACCGGCAGATGTGGCTCGCCCTGGAGACGTAAGAGCCCCGGCGTTGCGCGCCTGGGCGATCAGCCCGGCGCCGGCGCGCCCGCGGGTCGCGCCAGCGCGATCGCCTCGTCCAGCACCGCCCGGTCGCCGATGTGGTTGGCCAGGATCAGCACCAGCTTCGCGTTCATCAGCGCGGCCTGGTCCGCATCCAGGTCGCGCTGGCTGTGGATCAGCGCTTCGTAGAAACCGTCGGGGTCGGCGGTGTGAGGGTCGGTGATCAGCGTCGTCATGGGCTTGCTCCGGTCACCGTGCCACCCAGGCAGCGCTGCAGCGCCGCGGTGACGGCCACCGCATCGAAGCGCCGCCAGCGCGCGGCCACGTGCTGGTCGGGCCGGATCAGGTAGACGGTGCCGGGCCGCGCGTCGTAGCGCTGCGCCAGCAGGCCGCGGGTGTCGATGAGATCGTCGCCCACCGTCAGCACCCGGGCCTGCACACGGCCCGCCTGCACCGGCTGCGCGGCGCCGGCGCCGAAGGCCAGCAGCACGAAGCCCTCGCCCAGCTGGTTCAGCAGCCAGGCCTCGCGGCCGGCCACGTGCACGGGCGCATCGGCGCAGGGCGTGCCCGGTGCCTGGCCGGGTGTGAAGCTGCCGTCGTCCGGCGTGTTCAGCGGCGAGGCCACGTAGGGCGTCGGCCGCGAGAGCCGGCCGCTGTTGACCAGCGGGCGTGCGAACGGCGCGGTCTTGGCCAGTTCCAGCACCGCATCCCGGAAGCGCGCGCTGCCCGGGTTCTTGGGCGTGATGAAGTCGGTGGAGCGGGTGGAGTTCAGCAGGTTGTCGTCGGCGGCGAAGGCGCGTTCGGTGTCGTAGCTGTCGAGCAGGGCCTCGGGCGCATCGCCCTCGATCACGAGCTTGAGCTTCCAGGCCAGGTTGTCGCAGTCCTGCACGCCGGTGTTCGCGCCGCGCGCGCCGAAGGGCGAGACCTGGTGCGCCGCGTCGCCGGCGAACAGCACACGGCCGTGGCGCAACTGGTCGATGCGGCGGCAGGCGAACTGGTAGACCGACACCCATTCAAGCTCGAACTCGGCCTGCGGCCCCAGCATCGCGCGGATGCGCGGCAGCACCTTCTCGGGCTTCTTCTCTTCCTCGGGGTCGGCGTCCCAGCCGAGCTGGAAGTCGATGCGCCAGACGTTGTCGGCCTGCTTGTGCAGCAGCACGCTGGAAGGGCCGGGGCGGCCATCGGGCAACGGCCGGCCGGGGTGGAACGGCGGGTCGAACCAGAACCAGCGCTCGGGCTCGCTGCCCAGGCGCGGCAGGTTCGCCGACGCTTCGGGGCCAGGCTTTGCCTGGGTGGCGGCCGGGTCCATCACCACGTCGGCGATCAGGAAGCGGTCGTGGAAGAACTGGCCGGTGAACCGGGCGCCGAGCAGGCGGCGCGTGTCGCTGTTGGCGCCATCGCAGGCGATCACCCAGTCGGCCGCGAGGCGGTAGTCGCCATCGGGCGTGTGGACGGACAGCAGCGCGGGGCCGGACGCCGGCTGCTCGATCGCGGTGAGGCGGTGCTTCCAGCGCAGGTCGATCAGCGGCTCGGCCTCGCAGGCCTCGACCAGGTACTGCTCCAGGTAGTACTGCTGCAGGTTGATCATCGCCGGCATGCGGTGGTCCGGCTCGGGCAGCAGGTCGAAGGTGTAGACGTGATCGTCGCGGAAGAACACCTTGCCGATCTTCCAGCGCACGCCCTTGTCCACCATGCGCTGCGCGACACCCAGGCGGTCCCAGATCTCGAGCGGGCGCTTGGCATAGCAGACGGCCCGCGAGCCGATGCTCACCGTGTTGTTGTCGTCCAGCAGCAGCGCGGGCAGGCCGCGGCGCGCGCAATCCAGCGCCATGGTCAGGCCGATCGGCCCGGCGCCGACGATCACCACCGGCACCTGGCGCGGGGCGGCCGCGCCCAGCTCGGGCGGCGCCCGGTAGGCGAACTCGGGGTAGGTGTAGGTGTTCAGCACGGGGCCGGCTCCGCCGCGCGCTCAGGGCGCGGTGAGTTCCTTCTCGTGCATCCAGGCCGCGTGGCGCGGTGCGCGCCGGGTCTGGGCCCATTCGTCGAGCATCGGCCACTTCACGGCATCGAGCTTGGCGCGCATCTCGGGCGTGGCGGTGTCGGCGGCCAGCTCGAGCCGGTGGCCGTTGGGGTCGAAGAAGTAGATCGACTGGAAGAGGGTGTGGTCGGTGATGCCCACCACCTCGATGCCCGCGGCCTCCAGCCGCGCCTTGGTGGCGGCGAGTTCCTGCACCGAATCGACCTTGAACGCGATGTGCTGCACCCAGGCCGGCGTGGCCTCGTCGCGCCCCTGCGGCGGCGAGTTCGGCAGCTCGAAGAAGGCCAGCACGTTGCCGCCGCCCGCATCCAGGAACACGTGCATGTAGGGGTCGGGCGCGTGGGTGGAGGGCACGCGGTCCTCGGCAATGGCGAGCACGAAGTCCATGCCCAGGTGTTCGCGGTACCACTGCACCGTCTGCTTCGCGTCCTTGCAGCGGTAGGCGACGTGATGGATGCGCTGGATGGCCATGGCAGGCTCCGGGAGAGGGGTCCGCTGATAGTAACGATGGTTACCATCAACCGTCAACCCGCAGAAAACCCTCTCACGGCTGGCGTCACGTTCGTTACGATCGAGGCTCTCCCGGCCCCTGCGCACGTGACCGTGAAGCTTGCCACCTTCTTCCCCTACCGCCTGGCCGTGCTGGCCGACACCGTGAGCCGCTCGATGGCGCAGGTGTACGCCGAGCGCTTCGACCTCTCGCGTGATGAATGGCGTGTGCTGGCCGGGCTGGCCGAGCGCGGCCCGATGAAGACCACCGAGCTCATCCGCCACACCACGCTGGACAAGATGCAGGTCAGCCGCGCGGTGGCGCGCATGGAAGGCAACGGCCTGCTCGCCCGCGAGACCGATCCGGACGACAAGCGCGGCCAGCGCCTGCGCCTGCTGCCCGCCGGCCGCGCGCTGCACCGCAAGATCGTGCCAATGGTGCAGGCCCGCGAGGCCTACCTGCTGGAGGGCCTGGGCGCCGAGCAGCGCGCGCTGCTGGAGCAGGCGATCGACCGCGTGATGGAGCGAGCGAACCAGCTCGCCCAGCAGGGCTGAGCCCGGACGTGTGGGTGTGCCTGCGCACACCCGCACGCCTGGCGAAGCGGCCGGGCATGCCAAGCCCGGCCGTGGGCGAGCCCGGCCGCGCTACTTCAGCGGGTTCTGCGGCTCCTTGCCGCTGAGCCCACGGTCCTGGCGGCAGGCCGACAGGGGCTGTGCCCGCGCGCTGAGGATGCGCAGCACGTCCTGCGTCTGCGCATCGGCCAGCAGCTTCAGGCAGGCGCAGCCGTAGCCTGCGCTGCCATGGCCCGTGCGCACCCACTGCCCGGCGCCGAACTTCGGCCACGGGCCCCGGGCCTGGTGGCCACCCTGCAGGCCGATGGTCCATTCGCCGTCGCGGTCGGTCAGCGAGGCGTTGCCGGGCGAGGGGTTGTCGAACCAGCCGCAGCGCAGCGCCGGCGCCGGCGCGGAGGCGGCCGCCGCGGGTGCGGAGGCAGGCGCGGCCGAGGTGGCCTGCGCCACGCCCGCCCAGGCACCGGTGGCGCACAGCAGCACGGCCAGGCCCCTGCGCACGGCGCGCGAAGCCCCCTTCGCGGCGCGCGCGCGCGGCGCGCTCATTGGACCACCCTCCGCGCTGCGCGCTTCGGGATTCGCGCTTGGGAGCGGCCCGGCGCGCTCATTGGACCACCCTCCGCGCTGCGCGCTTCGGGATTCGCGCTTGGGAGCGGCCCGGCGCGCTCATGGCAGGCGCTCCAGTTGCAGCGGCAGCGGCACCGGCGCTTCGGTGCTCACCCGCGCGGCCAGCAGGATGGCTTCGAACTTGCGGGCCAGCGCGGCGATGTCCTCGGCATGGTCGCTGCCGTTGACCATGCGCCGCGCCTCGCGGTACTTGGTGTGCTGGCCCACGAAGTAGTGGCTGAACTTGTGGCCGTTGGCGAACCCCTCGCCGGTGCGCATGCCGTGCGACATCAGCGCGTAGGCCACCTCGGGCGATTTCACCAGCTCCGGGTCCAGCAGCAGGTCCAGGCCGCGTCCGATGGCCACGCCAGCCGCGGCGTAGTTCGACCACCAGGTGAGCTGCACGTAACCGCGGCCGTAGTAGGCGAGTTCGTCGCCGTCGTCGTCCTCGTACACCTTGCTGGCCGCGCCGCCATCCACGGTGCCCATCTTGGCCTTCTTCGTCAGCGGCTTGACCACGCCGGCGGCGGAGATGCTGAACTGGTCGCCGTCCTGCTCGGTGATGCGCACGCTGCCGTCGGCCAGGCGCTTGACCTTCACCGGCTCGTGGTACTTGCGGCCCTTGCCCTGGCCGATCTCGCTGACCGGCGCCATCGTCATCAGCCACTTGCGCTGGGTCACGATCACCGGCTTCTTCTGCTTGTCCAGCAGCGGCTGCCCCTTCTTGTTGCGGGCGACATGGCTCACCTTCACCGGCGAGGTGGTCTCCCACATCACGGTGGCCAGCATGTAGGCGGCCTGGCGCACATCGGTGATGCCGCTGTCGGCCTCGATCAGGCCGACCAGCAGCATCATGTCGGGCACCGCGGCGGCGTTGTAGCGCGCGCTGCGCCCGAATTGCGCGCTGAACTCGCGCCCGAACACGGCGCGGTCGAAGGCGCCGCTGTGCTGGTAGTTGGGGGTCTGGGCGGGCGGGGGCATCGGGGCGGTCTCCGGCTGCAGCGTCGAGGCGCCGATTGTGCGGCGCGGCGGCCCGGCGCGGCATCACGAAGCTTCAGCATGACAAGGCCGCGGGACGCCACCACCACGAACGGGCGGCCGTGCGCTTGAGCACGCGGTTGGGGGGGTGACCCTAGACCGCCGCAGGCCCGGTTGAGTGGCATCAATCAGTCGCAAGTTCCGCAGGTGTCGAATGATTTCATGGACACCGCCCACACTGTGAAGCTCCCCGATGGCAAGCACTGCCCGGATTGCGGTGCTGCACTGGTGCGCGTGCATCGGCACGTGGTGGACCGCTGGGTCAGCCTGTTCCGATCGGTGCACCGCTACCGCTGCACCAACCCCGGCTGCGAATGGCAGGGCCTGCTGGGCCGCGAGGTGATGGCGGCGCCGGCCCATGGCGGCCGGTGGCGCACACGGGTGCTGTGGTTCGTGGTGGGTGCGGCCACCGCGCTGGCCGGGGTGCAGGCCACCCGCATGGTCCAGCGCAGCAAGGCGGCGGAAGCGCGCCTGCGCGCGAGCACCCAGCTCGGGGCCGAGGCCCAGTCGCGCGGCACGCAGCCGGGTGCCGATTTCGATGGCGTGCCGCTGCCCGAGCGCGATGAGCGCGTGGTGAAGAACCCCTCGCCACTGACGCTGCGCCACAGCTGCGCCTGGGGCGTGCCCGGCCGCAACCCCTACCGGGGCACGGTGGAGCAGGCCTTGTCGGCCGCGCGGCTGCCGCCCGAGGTGGTGAAGCAGATCAGCGAGATGGCCGAGCGCGGCTGGAACCGCGGCCAGGTGGAGATCTCGAGCGCGGGCATCCGCAGCGTGGACGGCCGGCGTGAGTTCGGCACCAACGTGCGGGCCATGGCCTTCGGCAACACGCTGTGCTTCAACACGCGGGTGAACTTTCCCGCCGGCCACGTGGAGTACGCGGCGCTGTACGAGGCGGCCGACCGGACCGGCCAGAACTACACCGTGATGGTGCCCTACGTCTGCCAGAACGCCTCGGTGCTGGGCGCCCGCGAAGAGATACCCGACACGCCCGGTGGCTCGCCCCCGCCCGGCACGCTGCCGGAACCCGCGAGCTGGGCCTTGCTGGCAGTGGGCCTGGGCGCACTGGCCTCGACGCAGGCGTGGCAGCAGCATCGTCGGGCACACGGGAGGCGCGCATGAACCGGCAACACGGCACGCGCCTGTGGCAGGCCGCACTGGGGCTCTGGCTCGGTGCCGGCGTGGCCCTGGCAGCACCGGCGCAGCCGGATGCCGCGATGGCCGGGCCGGCCGCATCGGCACCGGTGTCGCCAGCGTCCGCGGCCCCGGCCCCGCCAACGGCGTCGGCCGCTTCGGCCGCGCAGGCCCAGCGGCTGTTCGATCGAGGCGTGGGCGCCCTGTGCGCCGCGCGCTCGGCCCGACACGCCGCCGAGGCCGCCACCGCTGCGCAGCAGCTGAGCCAGGCCGCCGAACAAGGCCATGCCCGCGCGCAAAGCGTGCTGGGCTGGATGTACCTGAGCGGCACCGGCGTGCCACGCGACCCGGCGCGCGCCCGGCACTGGCTGCTGCGCGCCGCCGAGCAGGGTGAATCGGCCGCGCAGAACAACCTGGGCGTGGTGTACGCACAGGGCCTGGGCGTGCCGCGTGACCCGGTGGCCGCCGAGCGCTGGTTCCGCGCCGCGGCCGACAAGGGCGCCGTCGATGCGCAGCGCAACCTGCAGCAGCTGCGCGGGCGCGCGGCCGGCCCCGGCCAGCGCGCGCAGGCCCCTGGCGCCACGCAGACGGGCGCCTTCATCGTGAACTGCAAGGCCCCGGCGGCCACGACGCGCACCTAGCCTGGCCGCAACACCCTGTCACGCCCGCGGGTCTTCACTTGGCCCGCCGGCGGCCGATGAACCCTATAGTTCTGGCCTTGCGGCGCCGTGCCCCGCACCGCCGCCCACCCACCGGGGCGCGCACCGAACCGGGTTTCATCGTGAATCAAGCTGCCCTCCAGCGCACGCTGTGCGCCATCGTCCTTGCCGCGGCGGCCGCGCCCGGCCTGGCACTCGAATCGGCTGCCGCGCCCGCCGGCAGCGAGGCCTTCACACGCCACCTGGCCGGCCTGATCAACGACTACCGGCGCGCCCAGGGCCTGGCGCCCTTGTCTGTGGCCGAAGACCTGGCCGCCATCGCCGGCGAGCACAGCAGCACCATGGCCGAGCGGCGCCAGCTCTCGCACGAGGGTTTCAGCGCGCGCTTCCGGTTCACCGGCAGCAAGGTCTGCGTCGAGAACGTTGGCCGCAACTACCCCACGCCGGAAACCCTGCTCGACGGCTGGCGCCTTTCGCCCGACCACCACCGCAACCTGCTGGAGCCCAAGGTGGCGCGCATGGGCATCGCGGCCACCGGGCGCTACGTGACCTTCTTCGCCTGCCGCTGAAACCCGCCCGCCGGGGCGGCTGATCAGGGCGTGCCGGCGCGCTCGCGCAGGTAGCCGTCGGCCACCAGCCGCGCCGGGTCGGCATCCGCGCTGTGGGTGCCCGGGCCGTTTTCCAGCCCGCCCAGCAACCACCGGCCCTGCCAGGCCACCACGCTGCGCAGCTGGTTGTGGCGAGCCCCTGCGGCCAGCGGGATGCGCTGCGCGGCGCCCCCGCCCGCGGGCAGCACGGCGAGCAGCGGCTGCGCCTCTTCGGAGATGCTGCCACCGGCCGGGTTCTGCCAGTAGCCGGTGGCGCCGGCGAGCTGGATGCGGCCATCGTCCATCGGCGCCAGGTCGAGCACGATGTCGCCCCGGTCGACATCGATCACCTGCACGCTGGCCGGCCCCGCGCCGCCCTGCGGCAGGCGGGCGACGAAGCCGTCCCAGCCGTGGCCGTCGGCACGGCGCTCGCTCAGCACCCGGCCGGCCACGAGCAGCCGCTCGCCGGCCCAGCGCATCGCGTGGATCTCGGAACGCTGCACCGTGTCCACCACCGTCGTGCCCTGGCGCCGGCCCTGCGCATCGAGCCGGGTTGCCAGGGCGCCGTAGCCCAGCAGGGCCACGGCCGGTTCGGCGAAGTGCAGGGCATGGCCTTCGGCCAGCTCGGTGAGGTCCACGTTCACCGCCACCGCGATGCGCTGCTGCACGTCCACGTCGAGTTGCAGTTTCCATGGGTTGTCCAGGCTGCCGAAGGGGTCGAAGGTGCCCGAGGTGATGCCCCGCGAGCCGATGTGCACACCTGGTTCCACCAGCGTGCGCCACTGCCGCGCGTAGGTCCCGCCCGCGGCGGGCGTGAGGCGGTGCGCCACCACGGCGTTCAGGCCGGTGCGCAGCGCGATCACGAGGTCCTCGCC
This sequence comes from Burkholderiales bacterium, assembly GCA_016213205.1. Lineage (GTDB taxonomy): Bacteria > Pseudomonadota > Gammaproteobacteria > Burkholderiales > Burkholderiaceae_C > Pseudaquabacterium. The sequence goes on along the minus strand of JACRAZ010000059.1, from coordinate 100,614 downwards.
CAGCGGCGCGATGCGCACCGCATCGCGCGAGCCGCGCGGCACCAGCGACTGCGGGTCACCGGCCGTGCGCGGGTCGCCCACGAAGGGGTCGCCGGGCGCCTGCGCATCGGTGAAGGCGGTCTCGCCCAACAGGGCGCCGGCGCCCGTGCGGCGCTGCAGGCGCAGCGCCTTGTCGCTGGCCAGCACCAGGCTCAGCTGCCCGGAGGGATGCACCGCGACATCGATCAGCGACCAGCCCTCGGGCGCGGCCACCACCGTGCTCACGTTCCGGCCGTCGGTCGACACCAGCAGGCGCCGATCCGGCGAGGTGCGGTTCTCGACCCGGCGCAGGGTTTCGGCCAGGGCCACCCAGCCGTTGGCCACGGCCCGCGCCTTGATCACGGCCACGCCGGGGGTCGACAAGGCCAGCGGCGGGGGCGGCGGCGCCGGCTCCATGCCGCCGCCGCCCCCACCACAGGCGGCCAGGCCGGCACACAACACGGCCGGCAGCAGCAGGGTGGCCCATGCGCCGAGGTGCCGGCGGTGCCGGTGCCGCGCGCGCGAGGACGACGAGGTGAACGAGACGGGTGACAGATCAGCAGCAGCCATGGCCAGCAGGAGGTTCGTGCGAAAGGGCGGGAGCCTAGAGCAGGCCCCCGGCCACGGCATGCCCGATGCGACGAAACGCGGCACGCGCACGACGAACCGCGGCCGCCGCGACCCGACGCCCGCCCCCGCGGGCCCTGTCGGCGCGGCACTGTGTGCGCCAGCGAACGGTGACCGGTGCATGCGGGTGCCACCATGGGCGTGCCGTATCGAACCCGATCGGAAACCCGCCCGTCGCATGCAGCGCAATGCCGTGGCCCGTGATGCACAGGAGCACGCCATGAAAACCCGCAACACCCCGATCAGCCAGGTGGTGGCAGGCATGGGACTGGTGCTGTACTGCCTGGCGCTCGGCCCGGCCACGGTGCGGGGCCTGGCCGTCGCCGCCGTGGACACGCATGCCGATGCCGAGCTGGAGGCGCCCGATGCGCTGTCGGCCGCCGACACCGACGCGCCCCTCGGGCAGGCCGTGGCGGCTGCGGCACAGCAGGACCAGGCAGCGGCCCCACCGTGCGACGCCCTGGCCTGCGACAGCCTGGACGGCAGGCCGCGCCACGACGCCTTCGGCCTGTTCGCTAGCTTCGGGTCCGGCCGACATGCCGGCCCGGACACCCAACCTGCGCCACCCGCGGAAGCCGACCCGCAAGACGCCGCAGGCCTGGCATCGCCGGGTTCGGCTGCGATCACCGCGGCGCAGGGGCAACAGCGCCCGGTTGGTTCGCCGGCCGATGGCACCGGTGCAACCCGCCCGGACAGCACGATCACAAGCCCGCAGGGCCCAGGGGCAAAGACCCTGCCCTTCAGCCGCAGGGTCGGCCAGACGCCGCGCACGGCCACGCCGGCGGCGACGCCAAGCCCCCTGGCCACCCCGCTGGGCGGCCTGCCGCCGGTGGCGCTGCGGACCGCCCCCAAGACAGCGGGCCCGATTGCGATCCAGCACGTCGCCAGCCTCACGGCACCGCCAGTGCAAGACCCGGGGGCTGCGGCGCCCGGCACCCCAGGCAACCGCTTCGAACCGCCGGCTGCGCCCCCACCGGGCTGGGCGCCGGCACAGCCGGCGACGCTGCCGGTCATGGCCACCGCCGGGCCGGGGCGTTACCACGCCCCCTCGCAACGCGAGGCGGTGCCGTTCGTCACGCCGGCCCGGGCCTCGATCGACACCACTCGTATGCCCGGCGCGGTGTCCACCGATGGCATGACACCGCACGACACCGGCCTGGTGTCCTGGCCGGGCCCGATGGAACGCCTGATGGCAGCACGTGACGCGGACGACCCAGGCCTCCAGACGACCCACCGCGGCGACGACGGCGCGCCCGCGCCGAACTTCGATCCGAACCCTCTGGCGCCCGGCGCGACCGGCCATGCCCCCGGCAGCCTGGCGGACACCCCGCACGCCCGACGTGGGCCGATGAGCCCAGGCCCCTACACCGGGCCACCCGACGGCGCGCCGAGCCACGACAGGCGCGCCGTGTTGACGCCGTTCGGCGTGCCGGAACCGGGCAGCCTGGCGCTGGTGGCCCTGGCCGCCGCGCTGGCCACGGGCCTCGGCGCGGCACGGCGCAGGCCGCAGGGCCGAACCCACGCGGGCGCCGCCAGCGGCTGAGCGCCTGGCGCCACGCGGCCACCGCTACACCGTGGCGCCCAATGCAAACGGCCACCGCAAGGGTGGCCGTTTTGAATTGGTGGCCTGGGGCGGAATCGAACCACCGACACGCGGATTTTCAATCCGCTGCTCTACCAACTGAGCTACCAGGCCAAGAGCCCGCGATTATAGCCAGAAGTTTTTCAAGGCAGGCCGCTGCGCTTGTTGCGGCTGAGGTCGACGCCCAGTTGCTTGAGCTTGCGGTAGAGGTGGGTGCGCTCGAGGCCGGTCTTTTCGGCCACACGGGTCATCGAGCCGTTTTCCTTGGCGAGGTGGAACTCGAAGTAGCTCTTCTCGAAGGCATCACGCGCTTCGCGCAGCGGGCGGTCCAGGTCGAACATCTGCTCGGATTGCGGGCCCTGCGGCGGCGCCGGGGCGCCGGGCACGCCACCGGGGGCCGCGCCGGCTCCATCGGCAGGGCCGGCCGCGCCGTCCGGGCGCAGGCCGTTGGCCGCCGGGGCCGCGGCCCCACGCGGGGCGGGCTTGGCCAGCGACTGCTCCACCGCGCGCAGCAGCTTCTGCAGCGTGATGGGTTTTTCGAGGAAGGCGCTGGCACCGTACTTGGTGGCTTCGACCGCGGTGTCGATGGTGCCGTGGCCGCTCATCATGATGACGGGCATGCTCAGCATGCCGGCGGTGCCCCATTCCTTGAGCAGGCTGATGCCGTCGACATCGGGCATCCAGATGTCCAGCAGCACCAGGTCGGGACGCAGGCGCTCGCGCACCGCGCGCGCCTCGGCGGCGTTTTCGGCCAGTTCGACGGTATGGCCTTCGTCCGACAGGATCTCCGACAGCAGGCCGCGGATGCCCAGCTCGTCGTCTACTACAAGAATCGTTGCCATGCGTGCTCACTGCCCCTGCGCGGCCGCAGGGCCTGCATCAGGTGACGGTTCGGTGGCCATGCCGGCGCCCGGCATGGAAGGGGAAAGTGGGGAAGGCGCGGGGGCAAAGCGGGAAAATGATAGCGAAACTTGCGCCCCGACCGCCGCGCCCTCGTCGTCGGGCCCGGCGTGCAGGTTCACGATGCGCACCCGCGCACCGTGTTCGTCGGCGATCTTCTTCACCACCGCCAGGCCCAGCCCCGTGCCGCGGCTCTTGGTGGTGACATAGGGTTCGAATGCGCGCTTGAGCACCTTGTCGCTGAAGCCGGCGCCATTGTCGGCCACCTTCAGCCGCACCGCGCGCAGCTCGCCGCCTTCATTGCGCGCGGCTTCGGTGCTGAGCACCACATGCCCGTCCGGCCGCTCGGCCACCGCGTCCAGTGCGTTCTGCACCAGGTTGTGGATCACCTGGCGCAACTGGGTCGCGTCACCCAGGATCGGCGGCAGCGGCGCCTGCAGCCGCAGCTCCAGCCGGCCCTGCTCCTGCGCCTGCGCGTACAGCGCCAGCACCTCGCTGGCCAGCGCGTTGAGCTCCAGCGGCTGCAGCTTCGCCGCGGGCAGGCGCGCGTAGTCGCGGAACTCGTTGACGAGCTGCTTCATCGCCTGCACCTGGGCCACGATGGTGGCCACCGAGCGCTGCAGCATGGCCTGGTCGGCGCCTTCGAGCTTGGCCTCCAGCTTGTGCTGCAAGCGCTCGGCCGAGAGCTGGATCGGGGTGAGCGGGTTCTTGATCTCGTGCGCCAGCCGGCGCGCCACCTCGGCCCAGGCCACGGTGCGCTGGCCCGAGACGACCTCGGTGATGTCGTCGAACACCAGCAGCCGCGCACCGCCGGGCAGCGGCGCGCCGCGCAGCAGCAGGTTCACGGTTTCCTGGTTGCCCACCGCCAGCTCGAAGGCGTCCTGCCAATGGTCGCGCTCGCCATCCTCGGGGCTGGTGCGGTGCAGTTCGCTGCGCTGCCACACGGCCTTGGCGAAGTCGGCCAGGCCCGGCACCTCGTCGAGCCCGCGGCCGCGGTAGGCCGACAGCGGCTGGCGCAGGATGCGCGTGGCACCGGGGTTCACGGTGTCGATGTGCTGGCGGCGGTCGAACACGATGACGCCGGCCGACAGGCTGTCCAGGATGGTCTGCAGCCGCGTGCGCGCGCCTTCGAGCTGCAGCACGCCGCGCTGCACCTGCTCACGCGCATCGGCGAGCTGTTGCGTCATCTGCGCGAACGATCGGGTGAGGCCGCCGAGCTCATCGCGCGAGGCGAACACCGGCTTGGCGGTGAGGTCGCCGTCGGCCACCTGGCGCACGCCATCGGCCAGCAGCAGCAGCGGGCGCACGATCTGGTTGCCCAGCATCACCGCCAGCAGCAGCGCGCCGAACACCGAGAGCACCAGCGCCAGCGTGAGCGTGCCGATGTACATGCGGCGCAGGCCATCGCGTGCGATGGCGCGCTGCTGGTACTCGCGGTAGGCGGCCTGCACCGCCAGCGCGTTGCTCACCAGCGTCTGGGGCACCGGCTGCAGCACCATCAGGTAGCGGTCTTCGGTGCCGGTGAGGCTGATGTCGTTGCTGGGCACCAGCGCCACCGCCCGCACGCGCGCCGAGGGCCGCACGCCGGGCTGCGGTTCGTCGTCCAGGCCTTCGAGCTGGGCCGCCGAACGGGCAGTGCGGGCCTGGCGCAGCAGGGTCTGGGGCGGCCGCTCGGGCACGATGGCCGAGGCGCTGCCGCCGGCACTGACGATCACCTGGCCATTGGCCCCCACCAGCGCCGCATCGCGGGCGCCCAGTTGTTCACGCACCCGCTCCAGCGCCAGCGGGCCGGCGGGCACGCGGGTGTCGGACAGGCGCTCGGCCGCGTTGCGGGTCTTGGCGGCGAGGTCGGCCACCATCGCGTCCAGCGTGCCGCGGCCCAGCGCGAGGCCGGCGTCGAGCGCACCGGCCACCTGCACGTCGAACCAGCTGTCGATGCTGCGCGAGACGAACTGGTAGCTCACCGTGTAGATCAAGAGGCCCGGCAGCACGCCCACCATCGCGAAGATGCCGGCCAGCTTGGCCAGCAGCCGGCTGCCGAACTTGCGCTGGCGCAGCCGCATGAACAGGCGCAGCGCGGCCAGGCCGATGGTCAGCAGCAGCAGCGCGCCCACCGCGACGTTCACCCAGAACAGCCAGACGAAGTGCCGCTCCAGCCCGCGCCCGGCGGTGCCCAGCGACAGCAGGTACACCAGCAGCAGCGCGATGCCGGACACCGCGATCAGCGAGACCAGCAGGGCCCAGCGGGCGCTCTTGCTCATTCGACCTTCAATGTCCGCTCGATGCCCAGCTTCCAGTCGCCGCCGATTTCAAGTTGCATCGGCCGCGGCAGCTGGCTGTTGTCGAGCTGGAAGCTGAACTCGACGTAGTAGCGTTCGCCGGCTTCGAGCTTGTCGGCCTCCAGCAGGCGCCAGCCGGACACGCGGGCGATCGGGGCCAGTGCTTCGGCCAGGGTGGTGAAGCTCTGCGCCAGGCCGCCGGTGCTGACGCGCCAGCTGGCCGTGAGCGGCTGGTAGGACAGGCGCCAGTTGCGCGCGATGCGGGCCACGCGCTCGTCACGCCAGTACCAGCGGTTGCGCAGCACCGTGACCTGGGCGCTGAAGTACACCGGCACGCCCCGGTGCAGCGCGTCTTCCACCGAGTGCGACAGCGTGAGGCGCGCGTGGTAGTCGAGCGTCAGCGCGCCCTCGGTGCGGGCCAGTTGCAGCGCGCTGAAGTCCACCCCCTGCGCGCGCAGCGCCGGGGGTGCGAGTAGCAGCCCGGCCAGGATCGCCAACGGGCCCAGGATGCGCAGCAGCAACAAATGCAAGGGGGTGCGGCGCATCAGTGGGACGGGGATGCTCAGGGTTTGTGGATCAGTGCGTAGAAGAAGCCGTCGCCACGGATGTCGGTGGTGGCGACGGGTCGATGGGCATTGTCCGGCAGCCCCGTCAGGTGACCCGGAGAGCCCGGGTCCAGCCGGGGTTTGTCGGCCGCGTGGCGTTGCAAAAAAGCGTCGATCTGGTGCTGGCCCTCGAGCCGGAAGATCGAGCAGGTGGCGTAGAGCAGCCGGCCGCCGGGCTTGAGCAGCGGCCACAGCGCATCCAGCAGTTCGGCCTGGATGCGGGCCAGGGCCACCACGTCGTCGGGCCGGCGCAGCCAGCGCACATCGGGGTGGCGGCGCACGATGCCCGAGCCGGTGCAAGGTGCGTCCAGCAGGATCGCGTCGAAGGGCTCGCCATCCCACCAGCGTGCCGGATCACGCGCGTCGGCGGCCTGCAGGCGGGCAGCCAGGCCCAGGCGGTTCAGCGTGTCCTGCACGCGGGCCAGGCGCAGCGGGTCGCTGTCCAGCGCCAGCAGGTCCAGTTCGGCCAGCTCCAGCAAGTGCGCCGTCTTGCCGCCGGGGGCGGCGCAGGCGTCGAGCACCCGGGCACCGGGCGGCAGCGGGGCGAGCCCGGGCATGCCAGTGCCCAGCAGCAGCGGCGCGGCGCGCTGGGCCGAGAGGTCCTGCACCGACACCTCGCCCTCGGCAAAGCCGGGCAAGGCCTGCACCGGCTGGGGCTGGTGCAGCAGCACCGCCTGGGCATCCAGCGCGGTGGCGGCGCGGCCCAGCGCGGCCAGGCGCTGCACGTAGGCCGCCGCGGTGCCGCGCCGCGCGTTCACGCGCAGCACCATCGGCGGGTGCGCGTTGGCCGCCAGCAGCAAGGGTTGCCAGACCTGCGGCCAATCCTGCTTCACACGCTCGATCCACCACAACGGGTGGTTGAACGCGGCCACGGGCTGGTGGCGCGCGGCCGCGACCAGGCTGTCGCGCTCGCGCACGAAGCGGCGCAACACCGCGTTGATGAAATTGGCCGCCTGCGGCGTGCGCTGCCGCGCCGCGTTCACCGCCTGGTCCACCAGCGTGTGTTCGGCATAGGGCGGCTCGCTGCCGGGCCACAGCAGCGCGATGGCGGTGACCAGCAGCGCATCCACCGCCGGCGGCGGCTCCTTCGGGGCCATCAGCGCGCGTGCCGCGGTGGCGCCGCCCAGCCAGCGCAGGGCATGGAACACCAGCGCCTGGGTGCCCGCGCGCAGATCGGCCGGGCAACGCGCCAGCAAGTCGGTGAGCGAGCGGCCGGCGCGCACCCCGGCCACCGCATCGGCCGCCGCATCGAGCAGGCGGGCCAGCGGCGGCGCATGGCCGGGTGCGGCGCCGGGCACGGGCCCGGACAGGGGGCCGAACGGCGGGGCAGTGGACATCGGGGCAGTCTATCCCCCTGCTTTCCCACACATGCGGCGGGCGGCGCACAATCGGCGGCCTTCGCGCAACCCACGCACCCATCATGCCGGCCAGCGACACCTTGCCCATCTTCCGCAGCGAGCAGGAGCTTGCCGCACTGCCCGCCTCGCAGCGCATCCGCTACCGCCTGGTGGGCGCCGATTGCCGCTACCACGCCAACGACAACATCGCCGAACACATCCGCGAGGGTGAGCTCGACGAGCTCAAGGCCGAGGTGCAGGCCAAGATGCAGGAGGTGCTGCAGGCGCTGGTGATCGACACCGACAGCGACCACAACACCAACGAGACCGCCAAGCGCGTGGCCAAGATGTTCATCGAGGAGGTGTTCCGCGGCCGCTACGTGCCCAGCCCCTCGGTGACCGAGTTCCCGAACTTCTCGCGCCTGAACGAGCTGATGATCGTGGGCCCGATCACCGTGCGCAGCGCCTGCTCGCACCACCTGTGCCCGATCCTCGGGCGGGTGTGGATCGGCATCCTGCCCAACGAGCATTCCAACCTGATCGGCCTGTCGAAGTACGCGCGCATCTGCGATTGGGTGATGACGCGCCCGCAAATCCAGGAAGAAGCCGTGGTGATGCTGGCCGACGCGCTGCAGGAACGGGTGAAGCCCGATGGCCTGGCCATCGTGATGGAGGCCGATCACTTCTGCATGCACTGGCGCGGCGTGAAGGACGACGACACCGCGATGACCAACAGCGTGATGCGCGGCTCCTTCCTGAAGGACCCGAACCTGCGGCGCGAATTCCTGTCGCTGATGTCGAAGAAGAACGCCGCCTGAGCCCGGAGACGAGACCATGATGCTGGTGCGACTGATGTATGCGAGCCGGGCCGTGCCCTCCATCGACCAGGACGAGCTGCACGCCATCCTGCGCCAGAGCAAGCTGAACAACCCGGGGCGCGGCATCACCGGGCTGTTGTGCTACTCGGGCGGCATCTTCATCCAGGCGCTCGAAGGCGGGCGCTCGGCGGTGAGCCAGCTCTACAACCGCATCACCACCGACCCCCGCCACACCGACGTGGTGCTGCTGAGCTACGAGGAGATCGGCGAACGCCGCTTCGCCGGCTGGTCGATGGGCCAGGTGAACATGGCGCGCCTGAACCCGGCCTTGCTGCTGAAGTACTCGGCCACCGCCACGCTGGACCCATACTCGGTGTCCGGCAAGGTCTCGCTGGCCTTGTTCGACGAGCTGGTGGCCACCGCCTCGGTGATGTGTTGAATGAACTGCCGCCCCCGGTTGCGGCATACCGCAACCTCCCCCCGCGGGGGTGCGGGGCCGCTCGGGAGCGGCCCGGCGCTGGCCCCGCCGCGCCCTGGCGGGCTTACAACGGCCCGGCCTTGCCGAAGCGGAACACCGGCGCCAGCAGGCGTGTGGGGAACTGCTGCACCGCGGCGTTGTAGCTGGCCGCGGCCTCGTTGAACACCTGGCGCGCGAACTGCCAGCGCGGCGCCATCTCGCGCAGGCTTTGCAGCGGCGCGGCGAGCGTGCCGTCGTCGCGCCAGCCGTTTTGCTGCTCGATCAGCGCACCCAGCCGGGCCAGTGCCGGCGTCAGCGTGGCATCGGCACGCGCCAGCACCGCGGCGGCCTCGGCATGGGCCGGGCGCGGGCGCAGCGCCTCGGTGGCCTGCACCAGCTGGGCCTGGGCGGCGGACACCGCGTCCAGTGCCGCCTGCTCGGCCACCAGGTAGGGCTCGGCCGCGGTGAGCAGCGCCGCCACCGCCTGCTGGCGCGCCTGCAGCAGTGATTCGATCTGGCCCCAGGCGGCGATGATCGCGGTGCGCAGCGCCACCACGCGGTTGTAGGCGCCCAGCATCCAGAAGAACACCAGCGCCAGCAGGCCCAGTGTCCAGGCCATGCCGCTGCTCACGCCACCTCCCCGCGCCAGGCCGCATGGCCGGCCGCGCGCAGCGCACAGGCCGGGCACTGGCCGCAGCCGTGGCCCCAGGCATGGCGCTCGCCGCGCTCGCCCCGGTAGCAGGTGTGGGTGTGCTCCTCGATCAGCGCGGTGAGCGCCGCGCCGCCCAGCGTGTGGGCCAGGGCCCAGGTCTGCGCCTTGCTCAGCCACATCAGCGGGGTCTCGATCACCAGCGGTGCGTCCAGCCCGAGCGAGAGTGCCACCTGCATCGCCTTGATCGTGTTGTCGCGGCAATCGGGGTAGCCGGAGTAATCGGTCTCGCACATGCCGCCCACCAGCACCGTGGCGCCGCGCCGGTAGGCCAGCGCCGCGGCAAAGCCCAAGAACAGCAGGTTGCGCGCCGGCACGAAGGTGTTGGGCAGGCCGTTGGCCTGCATCTCGATGGCGCGCGCGTCGGTCAGCGCGGTGTCGGAGATCTGGCCCAGCAGGCCCAGGTCGAGCAGGTGGTCCTCACCCAGCCGGCCGGCCCAATGCGGAAAGGACGCGGCCAGCTCACGCCGCACGGTGTGGCGGCACTCGAGCTCGATGCGGTGGCGCTGGCCGTAGTCGAAAGCCAGCGTCTCGACATGGGCGTGGCGCTCCAGCGCCCAGGCCAGGCAGGTGGTGGAATCCTGCCCGCCCGAGAACAGCACGAGTGCCGTGCGCGCATCGGTCAACGCCGCACCTCGCCCTGCCCCAGCACCACCCACTTCATCGAGGTGAGGCCCTCCAGCCCCACCGGGCCGCGGGCGTGGAACTTGTCGGTGGAGATGCCGATCTCGGCACCCAGGCCGTATTCAAAGCCGTCCGCGAAGCGCGTGCTGGCGTTCACCATCACGCTGGATGAATCCACCTCGCGCAGGAAGCGCATCGCCGCCACGTGGTTCGTGGTGAGGATCGCGTCGGTGTGGTGCGAGCCGAAGCGGTTGATGTGCGCGATGGCCTCGTCCAGGCTCGCCACCACCTTGATGCTGATGATCAGCGCCAGGTACTCCTCGGCCCAGTCGGCCTCGGTGGCGTCTGCCAGCTTCGCACCGGGCACGGCCGCCAGCACCGCCCGCGCGGCCGGGCAGCAGCGCATCTCCACGCCCTTGGCGGCGAAGACCGCCCCGATGCGCGGCAGGAAGGCCTCGGCCTGCCGCTCGTGCACCAGCAGCGATTCGGCCGCGTTGCAGGGGCTGACCTTCTGCGTCTTCGCGTTGTCGGTGACCACCAGCGCCTGGTCGACATCGACCTCGGCATCGATGTACACGTGGCAGTTGCCATCGAGGTGCTTGATCACCGGCACCCGCGCCTCGGCGCTGATGCGCTCGATCAGGCCCTTGCCGCCGCGCGGGATGATCACGTCCACGTACTCGGGCATCGTGATCAGGCGGCCCACCGCCGCGCGGTCGGTGGTCTCCACCAGTTGCACCGCCTCGGGCGGCAGCCCGGCATCGGCCAGCGCGGCCTGCACCAGGCGCCACAACGCGAGGTTGCTGTGCAGCGCCTCGGAGCCGCCGCGCAGGATGCAGGCATTGCCGCTCTTGATGGCCAGCGAGGCGGCCTCGATCGTCACGTTCGGGCGGCTCTCGTAGATCATGCCGAACACACCCAGCGGCACCCGCATCTGGCCCACGCTGATGCCCGAAGGCCGGCGCTTGACACCGGTGATCTCGCCGATCGGGTCGGGCATCGCGGCGATCTGCTCGCAGCCTTCGGCCACCGTCTCGATCACCTGCGGCGTGAGCTTGAGCCGGTCGACCATCGGCTCGGCCAGGCCCGCCTCGCGCGCGGCCGACAGGTCCAGCGCATTGGCCTGCTGCAGCACCGATACCTGCTCGCGCAGACGCTCGGCCAACCGGCGCAGGGCCTGGTTCTTGGCGGCCGTGGAGGCCGCGGCCATCGTGGTGGCGGCGCTGCGCGCGGCCGCGCCCACGTGGGCCATGTAGGCGGGGATGTCGTTCGGGTTCATCAGGACCGCCCGACCGTTCCGAAGGTCCTGAACTCCCCCTCGGGGGGCCGCGAACGAAGTGAGCTGGGGGTCGACATACCTTGATTTTCGCGCATCGGGGTCGGCGCGTGGACCGGCGGCACAATGGCCCTCGCCCCCAGCCCACGAGGAGAACCCGATGCGATGGCTTGGCTTGTTGCTGGCCCTCAGTGCCCTGCTCGCCGCCTGCGACCAGCAGCGCATCGAGAAGCTGCAGCCCGGCGTCTCGGTCGAGGCCGACGTGCGCCAGCAGTTCGGCGAACCGCTGCAGATCACCGAGAAGGCCGACGGCTCGAAGATCCTCGAGTACCCGCGCCAGCCCGAGGGCAGCACCAACTACTTCATCACGCTGGGCCCGGACGGCAAGCTGCAATCGATCCGCCAGACGCTGACGGCCGAGAACTTCGCGAAGGTGGAGCCCGGCATGGCACAGGACGAGGTGCGGCGCCTGCTGGGCCGCCCGGCGAAGGTGCAGCGCTTTGCCGGGAAGCCCGACGAGGAGGTGTGGGACTGGCGCTACCTGGACGGGCAGCAGAAGAAGGTGTTCAGCGTCACGTTCGACGGCCAGCACCGGGTGCGCTCGTCCGCGCACGGCGACGACCAGCGCGAAACCCTCAAGGGCGGCTGAAGCACGGCCGCCTCGGCGCGGCCGCCTCAGCGCAGCCAGGCCAGCACCGCCAGCCACAGAGGCGCGCTGAACACGAAACCGAAGGTGGACAGCACGATCGCGGTGGTGGCCTCGGCCTCCTGCGAGCGGTAGCGCTGCGCGAAGATCAGCGCGTTGCTGCCGGTGGGCAGCGCGGCCATCATCACCGCCACCTGCAGCGGCAGGCCCGCGAGGCCGAAGCCCCAGTGCGCCACCCCCAGCACCAGCGCCGGCAGCACCAGCAGTTTGAGCGCGCTGATCACCACCGCGCTGGCGATCGCCTGGCCCACGCTGCAGTAGGCCAGTGACAGGCCGATCAGCACCAGGCACAGCGGTGCCACCGCGGTGCCCAGCAGTTGCAGCGTCTCATCCACCGGCCCGGGCAGCGGCCAGCCGCTGGCATGCCACAGCGCGCCGGCCAGCACCGGCAGCACCACCGGGTGGATGATGGTGTTGCGCAGCGTGGCCAGCAGCGTGCGCCACAGGCCGGCGCCGGCCTCGTGGCGCGCCCGCGCGCGGGCCAGGTCCAGCTCCACCAGCGCCGTCAGCACCGACAGCAGCACCAGCGCATGCACGCTCACCAGCGCGATGTGGATGCCCAGGCCTGCCTCGCCGAACAGCGCCGCGGCCACCGGGATGCCCACCTGCACCGAATTGCCGAAGGTGACCGCGATCGCCCGTGCCGAAGGCGCCGCGGCCGCACGCTCGACGGCCTGCAGGTCGGCCTGCGCCGCGCCCGAGCCGCGCCAGCGCTGCACCGCATACACCCCGATCAGCAAGACCAGCACCGGCACGAAGAAGGCCGCCATCGTGACCCAGGGCAGGGTGTGCGGGTCCAGCCGCGCGGTGGTGCGAAACAGCAGCGCCGGCACGAAGATGTAGAACGCCGCGTTGCCCAGCGTGCGTGCCGGGTCGCTGCCGCCCTCGCCGCTGCCCAGCCAGCGCAGGCGCCCGGCCAGCCAGCCCAGGCTCACGGTGGCGAAGATTGCCAGCAGCTTGTGGAACACCAGCATGGACATGGTCGGTCGGGGCTGACGCCGATGGGCAGCGGCCAGGGCCGGGCCGCCGGGCGATCGGGGGTCACCGCATCGAGGGGGTGCCCCGATGATGCCCGCGTCGGGCCCGCCCGGCCCGCCGGCCGGCCGGTGCTGCGTTCGCGCCTCGGCAACCCAGCCCTCGTGGCAGCGCCGGCACAGAGCTTGCGAAACCGCTCGCCAACAAGACGACAGGGGAATGGTCCATGGCTCAGATGCTGGCGTTTCGCCCCGCGGCGGTGCCACCCGCCCCGAACACGGGCGGCGAGGTCAGTGCCGACACCTGGTCTTCACTGATCAACCTGGCGGGCCGGCAGCGCATGCTGTCGCAGCGCATCGCGCTGATGGCGCTGCTGGCCGACCGAGGCGACCGCACCGCCCGCGATGCCGCGCGCGACGCGCTGCAGCAGTTCACCAGCGCGCACGAGCGCCTCACCACCGGCGGCGATGGCCTGCCCGCCCCACCCGCGGCGGCGCTGCACGAGGCCTTCTTCGGCAGCGCAGGCGTGGATGCGGCGGTGCGTCGGTTCGCCACGCTGGCGCGCGAGGTGCTGGCGGCCGACGGCGGCCAGGGCCGCGCCGCGCTGACCACGTTGATCGAGATGGCCACCCCGCTGCTGGGCCAGCTGAACCAGCTCACCCAGGCCTATGAGTCCCAGGCACGCGCGGCGGCCCAGCGTGCGCAGCAACACCAGGAGGGCCTGATCCGCAGCATCGAGCGTGTGGCCAGCGAGGCCCGCATCGTGGCGATGAACGCACGCATCGCCGCCGCCCGCGCCGGCGAGGGCGGGCGAGAGTTCGGCGTGGTGGCGGCGCGGCTGGTGGAGGTGAGCGCGCAGATCGAATCGCTCACCCACGCGGCGATGCGCTGAGGCAGCGGGCCAGCCAGGCGCCCACGGGCTCGGCTGGCAGGTCCAGCTGCAGTTGCTTGCGGCGCGCGCTCTGGCCGCGCAGCAGCGTCACCGCGCGCTTGGGGCAACCCAGTTCACCGGCCAGCCAGTCGATCAGCTTCTGGTTGGCCTTGCCGTCCACCGGCGGCGCGGCCAGGCGCACACGCAGCGCGCCATCGTGCAGGCCGTCCACCACCGTGTGCTTGGCGTTGGGCATCACGCTCACGTCGAGCACGCACCCCCCGCCCTGCGCACGCAGGCAGGGCCATGCGCCCCCGCCTGTGCCAGCCCCGGGGCGGGCCTCGGCCATCACTCTTCGGCGGCGGCCGTCTTCTTGGCGGCCACCTTCTTGGCGGCGGTCTTCTTCGCGGCCGGCGCCTTGGCGCCGCGCGGCTCGAACTCGAAGCTGACCTTGCCCTCCTTCTCGTCCCACACCAGGAAGGCCTTGAACTTGCGCTTGGTGCGGTTGGAGACGAAGCCGTCGAGCAGGTCGGTCTTGCCGGTGGCCAGCAGCTTGGCCAGCTGCTCGCGCGGCACCGGCTGCTGCAGGATGATCTTGCCGGTCTTGAAATCGCAGGTCACGTGGGCACCCACGGCGTGCTCGCACACGTAGTTGGTGCCGTGCTCGAAGATGCGGCCCTTGCACTTGGGGCAGGCGCCGGCGGAGGCCTGGCCGGAAAAGTCCACCGGCTCGCCGTCGCCCTCGGCGGCCTTCTCGTCCTCGCCGAAATCGAACTCGAGCTTCCAGTTCGCGATCTCGTCGTCGTACACGAGCTTGAGCTCGGCGGTGAAGGGCCAGCCCGCCTTCGAGCGGAAGCCTTCGAGCGGGCCGATCTTCTTGTCGCGCAGGAAAGCCTCCACCTCGTGCAGCTCGAAGCTGCGTGCGCCGGGGATCTTGGTGATCGAGAAGCCGCAGCCTTCGCTGGCGCCATCGGCCCCGGTGCAGGTGAAGCGGCGGTAGTTCTCCTTCACCACGCCGCCGCAGTTGGGGCAGGGCTGGCTCAAGGTGGCGTAGTCGCCGGGAATGGTGTCGCGGTCGTACTCCTTGGCCTTGCGCACGATGCGCTCGGCCATCTTCGCGATCTCCTGCATGAAGGTCTCGCGCGAGAGGCGGCCATGCTCCATCTCGGCGAGCTGGTATTCCCAGTTGCCGGTGAGCTCGGGCTTGGTGAGGTCCTCGATGGCCAGGCCGCGCAGCAGCGTCATCAGCTGGAAGGCCTTGGCGGTGGGCACCAGTTCGCGCCCCTCGCGCAGCATGTACTTCTCGAGGATCAGGCCTTCGATGATGGCCGCGCGCGTGGCCGGCGTGCCCAGGCCCTTCTCGTGCATCGCGGCGCGCAGTTCGTCGTCGTCGATCAGCTTGCCCGCGCCTTCCATCGCGCTGAGCAGCGTGGCCTCGGTGTAGCGCGCCGGCGGCCGCGTCTTCAGCGCGTTCACGCTCACGTGCTCGTTGGCCACCTGTTCGCTGGGCTGCACCGGCACCAGGTTGGCATCCTCGTCCTGCGCTTCCTTGCCGTACACGGCCAGCCAGCCCGGGTTCACCAGCACCTTGCCGTTGGTCTGGAAGTGGTGCTCGCCCACCTTCGTGATGCGGGTGGTGACCATGTATTCGGCCGCCGGGTAGAACACCGCAAGGAAGCGCTTGACCACCATGTCGTAGAGCTTGGCCTCCACTTCGGTGAGGCTCTTGGGCGCCTGCAGCGTGGGGATGATGGCGAAGTGGTCCGAGACCTTGGTGTTGTCGAACACCCGCTTGGTCGGCTTCACGTAGCCTTCCTTCAGGCCCTTCTTCGCGTGCTGGGCCAGCTCACGCAGCGGGCCGGGCAGATCCTCGCTCGCGATCATCTCGAAGGTCTGCTTCACCACCGGCACGTAGTCTTCGGGCAGCGCGCGCGAATCGGTTCGTGGGTAGGTCAGCACCTTGTGCTTCTCGTACAGCGCCTGCGCGATGCTCAGCGTGGTCTTGGCCGAGAAGCCGAAGCGGCTGTTGGCCTCGCGCTGCAGCGTGGTCAGGTCGTACAGCAAGGGGCTGGACTGGCTGCTGGGCTTGGCCTCCTCGGTGACGATGCCGGGCTTGCCCAGCACCGCATCAGCGATGGCGTTGGCGCTCTTTTCGTCCCACAGGCGGTCGGCGCGGGCATCGGGGTCGTCGCTCTTCTTGAACTTGGGGTCGAACCACTTGCCTTCGTAATCGCCCGCGGCGGCAGCGAAGCCGGCCTTGATCTCCCAGTAGTCGCGCGCCACGTGCTTGCGGATCTTCTCCTCGCGCTCGACCACGATCGACAGCGTGGGCGTCTGCACCCGGCCCACGGTGGTGAGGAAGAAGCCGCCGTCGCGCGAGTTGAAGGCGGTCATCGCGCGCGTGCCGTTGATGCCCACCAGCCAGTCGGCTTCCGAGCGGCTGCGCGCCGCATCGGCCAGGCCGCGCATCTGCTCGTCGCTGCGCAGGCGCTCGAAGCCTTCACGGATGGCCTGCGGCGTCATGCTCTGCAGCCACAGGCGCTTGATCGGCTTGTTCAGTGGCGTCTTCAGGTTGTCGGCGTACTGCACGATCAGCCGGAAGATCAGCTCGCCCTCGCGCCCCGCGTCGCAGGCGTTCACCAGCGCGGTGACGTCCTTGCGCTTGACCAGCTTCACCACCGCGTTGAGCCGGGTCTTGGCCTTGTCGATCGGCGCCAGGTCGAAGTGCGGCGGCACCACCGGCAGGTGCGCGAAGCTCCACTTGCCACGCTTGACGTCGTATTCCTCCGGCGCCTTGATCTCCACCAGGTGGCCCACCGCGGAGCTGACCACGTAGGTGTCGTTCTCGAAGTGCTCGGCGTGCTTCTCGAACTTGCCCGCCACCGGTGTGAGCGCGCGCACGATGTCCTGCGCGACGCTGGGCTTCTCGGCAATGATGAGTGTCTTGCTCATGTGAGTGATGTCGGTTCCCTGGATAGGCCATGCCTACAATCCGGCTCTTCGCGCGCACGCACACACATGTGTACACACGCGCGCGCCCATGAATTCACTTTACCGAATGAAGCCGAGCACGCAAGCCACCCGCCGCAAGACCCCCGCCGCCGCACCGGCAGCCCCGGCCGCAGCCGCCGACAAGGGCCGCCGCATCCAGGTGCGCAAGAGCGGCGTGCACGGCAAGGGCGTGTTCGCGCTGCGCCCGATCAAGAAGGGCGAGGTCATCATCGAGTACACCGGCGAGGTGATCACCTGGGTCGAGGCGTTGCGCCGCCACCCGCACGACCCGAGCGACCCGAACCACACCTTCTACTTCCACATCGACGAAGACCGCGTGATCGACGCCAAGTTCGGCGGCAATGCGGCGCGCTGGATCAACCACGCCTGCGATCCCAACTGCGAGGCCGACGACGACGATGGCGAGCGCGTGTTCATCAAGGCGATGCGCAACATCAAGCCCGGTGAGGAGTTGTTCTACGACTACGGCCTGGTGATCGACGAGCGCTACACCCCCGCCTTGAAGCGGCAGTTCGCCTGCCATTGCGGCAGCAAGGCCTGCCGCGGCACCATGCTGGCGCCCAAGCGCCAGAAGCTCGGCTGAGCCCCGCCGGACGATGCACGACGCGCAGCCGATGAACTGGGGCGCCGAGGCCTTGTGGGAGCAGCTCGAGCCGCTGCTGCCCGGGCTTTCGGTCGAGGTGCTGGCGCAGTGCGATTCCACCAACACGCGCCTGCTCGAGCGTGCGCGCGGCGCGGCCCTCGAAGACACCGGCGCCCCGGGCCGGCGCCAGGGCGACGCCCTGCCCTGCCTGCTGGTGGCCGAGCTGCAGACGCAGGGCCGCGGCCGCCAGGGCAAGCACTGGCACGCGTCGCGCGGCGCCTCGCTGACGTTTTCACTCTCGCTGCCCCTGGCGCCGAAAGACTGGTCGGGCCTGTCGCTGGCGGTGGGCCTGGCGGTGGCCGAGGCCCTGGACCCGGCTGCCGGCGCCGCGCCGCCGCGCATCGGCCTGAAGTGGCCGAACGACCTGATGCTGATGGGCGCCCCCGGGGCCGGGCCGCACCCGGCCCAGCCCCCGGCGGGGCCAGGCCAGGTGGCAGCGCCACACGTGCCTGCGGGCCACGACGGCAGCGCGCGCAAGCTTGGCGGCATCCTGATCGAGACGGTGGCGGTCGGCACGCGCCGCATGGCGGTGGTCGGCATCGGCCTGAACATCCAGGCGCTGCCGGTGCATGACGCGAGCTGGGGCCACGCCTGGCTGCAGGAACTCGACCCGGCGCTCAACGCGCCGCAGGCCCTGGCCACGCTGGCCGGGCCGCTGGTGCGCGCGCTGCTGGCCTTCGAGCACGAGGGCTTCGCACCCCTGCGTGAGCGCTTTGCCCGCCGCGATGCGCTGTACGGCCGCGCCGTGAGCACCACGCTGGCCGAGGCCCCCGACGGCGTGGCCGACGGGGTGGATGCCGATGGCGCACTGTGGCTGCGCCGCGGCCACCAGCGCCTGCGGGTGAGCAGCGGCGAGCTCAGCATCCGCCAGGCGACGCCATGAACCGCCCCGACGAGACCCTGCGTGACGAGCGCCGCACGATGAGGACCGCACGATGCTGAGAGCCCTGGTGGTGCTGCTGCTGCTGGCCAACCTGCTGCTGCTGGCCTGGACGCAGGGCCTGTTCGATCGGCTGACCGGCCCCCGTGCCGAGCCCGGCCGCGAGCCCGAACGCCTGCAGCGCCAGGTGAACCCCGGCGCGGTGACCGTGCTCGGTGCCCAGGCGGCCAGTGCCGCGCTGGCCGCCGCCTCGCGGGCCCTGGCCGCCAGTGAAGCCGCGGCCGCCGCGGCCAGGGCCGCCAGCGCGGCGCTCGGCGCCTGCCTGGAGGCCGGCCCCATCCCGGCCGGCGCCCAGGCCGCCGCCGAGAAACTGCTGCTCGACAACGGCCTGCCCGCAGGCCGCATCAGCACCGTGGCCAGCGAGCGCAAGGGCGTGTTCCTGATCTACATGGGCAAGTACGCGGACGACGAGGCGCTGGAGCGCAAGGTCGAGGAGCTCAAGCGCCTGAAGATCGAAGGCCAGCCGATGCAGAACGCACCCGAGCTGCAGCCCGGCCTGGTGCTGGGCCGCTTCGACGACAAGGGCGCCGCCGAGGCCGAGCTGGGCCGCCTGTCGCAACGCGGGCTGCGCACCGCGCGTGTGATCACGCTGGTGCCCCCGGCACCGCTGGTGACCTTGCGCGTGCAGGTCGACGAGCCCCTGCGCGGCAAGCTCGCCACGCTGAGGCTGCCGAACAACGGCCCGGGCTTCACCGCCTGCGGCGCGCCGGCCAAACCCTGAGCGCGCCCGCCCATCGCTGAGGGCGGGGGCCCGGCGTCCGCGCCGCGGCGCCTCAGCGCTGCGGCGCCTGCCTGCGCAGCGCCAGCACCGCCACGGCCAGGCCCAGCAGCCAGCCGCCACCGAGCGCACCACCGCCACCACCGCCGCCCGCCGTGCCCGAGGGCGTGGATCCCGTGCCGGCCGCGGCCACCGTGAGCGTGGTGCTGGCGGCGCTGCTGACGCCGGCGCTGTCGGTCACCGTCAGCCGCACCGTCACGTTGCCGGCGGCGGTGGTGGCCAGGGTCACGCTGGCACCGTCGGTCGCGCCGGCAAAGGCCGCGATACTGGCGCCTTCGGTGAGCGTCCATTGCCAGCCGGTGATGCTGCGCCCGCCCTGGGCGGCCGAGCCGCTGCCATTGAGCGTGACGGCGCTGCCAGCCACCGGGCTGGGATGGGAGGCCACGATCGCCACCACCGGTGGCGGTACCGCCGTGGCCTGCACCCGCGCCAGCGCCGCCGCGGCATCGAGCAGGCCGGCGCCGCAGGTGCTGGTGGTGCAAAAACACTCGATCTGCTCGGCCCCGCTCGGGGCCCGGCAGCTCGTCACACCGGCATCGGCCCCGGTGGTGGGGAACGGCCGCGCGCTGGCCTGCAGCGCCGCCTTCAGCTGTGCCGGCGTGAGCGTGGGGTCCACCGACAGCATCAGCGCCGCCGTGCCGGCGACGAGGGGCGTGGCGAAGCTGGTGCCCACCGAGTAGCGGTAGCCGTCGCTGTAGATGTTGGCGCCGGGCGCGGTGCTGCCGCTGTTGGTGGTGGTCAGCAGCGGGTAGAGGCAGGGCCCGGACAGGTTGGCGCAATTGCCTGCCGGCGCGGCCAGCGCGATCTCGGGCCCGAGGTTCGAGTAGCCGACCTTGGTGCCCTGGTGGCGCACGCCGGCCACCGCGATGGCGCCGGGGCAGTTGGCCGGCACGCCCACCGCCAGGCCGGCGGAGTTGCCGCCCGCGGCCACCACCGCCACGCCCGCCGCGGCCAGCTCGGCGATCGCCTCCGCATAGGGCGCCGAACAGCTGCCGTCCGAGCCCAGGCTCAGGTTGACGATGCGTGCCGGGTGCGCATTGGCCAGCGTCTGGTCCAGGCCCGCGGCCCAGCGCAGGCCGGCGAGGATGTCGCTGTCGTAGCCGCCGCAGCGGCCGAGCACACGCACCGGCAGCAGCATCACGTTGTAGCCGATGCCGGCCATGCCCAGGCCGTTGTGGGTGGCCGCGCCGATCAGGCCTGCCACCTGCGTGCCGTGCCAGCTGCTGCTGGACGCCGCCTCGCCGGCGGCACACTCGCCGGCGGTGGTCCAGTCGCCCGGGTCGCTGGCGTCGTTGTCGCGGCCGCTGCCGTCGTTGGCGGTGCTGCGGTCGGCAATGAAGTCGTAGCCTGGGTGCAGCTTGGCCGCCAGATCCGGGTGGTCGGCGCGCACGCCGGTGTCGAGCACGGCCACGGTGATCGCGGCCGAGCCGGTGCTGATGTCCCAGGCGCCCACCGCGTTCACCGCCGACACCAGGGTGGCCGTCGGCGCACGCAGGTACCACTGGCCGGCCACCGGCGTGATGCCGGTCTGCCCGTCGGCCAGGTAGGGGTCGTTGGGCAGTGCCGCGATGCGGCGGCGCTGGTCGGGCACCGCCCACTCGACATCAGGCTGCACGGCCAGGCGGGCCGCGAGCTGGCGCGACGACAGGCCGGTGCCGCGCAGCGCCTGGGTGCGGGCCCCGAGCACACGGCCATCGGCCAGCGGCAGCGCGAGGCGCTTGGCCAGCACGGCCGCATGCAGCGGCCGCCGGGGCACGGCGCCGGCGCCTGACGCGGCGGCCTGCGCCCGCATCAGGGCGCTGTCGGCCCGGTACTTGACGATGACGCGGGCATTGGAGGCGTCTTCTGGCGGCACCACCAGCGCGCGGGCGAACTGCGGCCCGCGTTCGGCAGCGGCCAGGGCCAGCGGCGCGGGCCCCAGCAGCACGGCCGCCAGCAAGGCGGCCAGGGCCCGGCCCAGGCCGGGGCGGAAGGGTCGAAGGGGCATCACGGTCTCACGCACAGGGGAGGACACCGGCGGTGCCGGGCGCCAGACCGGTTCGACGGGTTTGCATGGCACCGATGTTCGGCGCCGGTTGTAAAGCCCGCGTGTCCATTCGCAACCAGCGGATGCGCGGCGGACATCGGCGCGCAAGGTGCGCAGGCTCAGGGGGCGGCGCCTTCGTCGCGGCGGTGGATCACCCAGGTCAGGCGGCCACCCTCGGCGGCCGGGCCCTGCACGAACACCAGCCGGCCCTGGCCGGGGTAGATGAGCACCTCGCGTGGCTCGCCACCAGGCCCGGGGATCGCGGCACGGCTGAGCGGCGGGCCGATCAGCGCCAGCACCTGGCGCACGCTCATGCCCACCTGCAGCAGCGTGAACTTCGAGCCGGGTGGCGGCTTGCCGACCAGCTCACCCTCCCAACCCCCGAGGCCGCGCACCGCCTGGCCGCTGCCAGGGCCGACGCGCGCGGGATCGATCACATCGCCCCGCACGTCGAGGCCCGGCTGAGGGGGCGCGGGGCTGGCCGCGGGGGTGGTCGCAGCGCCGGGCGCGCTGGTGCCGGGCGCGCTGGCGCAACCCGCCAGCACCGCCATCGCGCATGCCGCGGCAGTGAGTCGATGTCGAACCCAAGGGTGCGGCGCCATCGGATCAGGCCCACCATGAAAAAAGGTGGGGGGACCTTAGCCGGTCCACCCCACCCCTGTCCAGCCGGTGCAAAGACCGGCTTCGGCACCGTGATGTTCAGCGCGCGACCACGCGCACCATCTCGAGCACCTTGTTCGAGTAGCCCCACTCGTTGTCGTACCAGGCGATCACCTTCACGAAGGTCTTGTCCAGCGCGATGCCGGCCTCGGCGTCGAACACGCTGGTGCAGGGTTCGCCGCGGAAATCGGTGGCCACCACCTTGTCCTCGGTGTAGGCCAGCACGCCCTTCATCGGGCCGGCGGCCGCGGCCTTCATCGCGTTGCAGATGTCCTCCCAGCTGGCTTCCTTCACCAGCTCGGCGGTGAGGTCGATCACGCTGACATCGGAGGTGGGCACGCGGAAGCTCATGCCGGTGAGCTTCTTGTTCAGCTCGGGGATCACCACGCCCACCGCCTTGGCCGCGCCGGTGGAGCTGGGGATGATGTTCTCCAGGATGCCGCGGCCGCCGCGCCAGTCCTTGTTGCTCGGGCCGTCCACCGTCTTCTGGGTGGCGGTGGCGGCGTGCACCGTGGTCATCAGGCCGCGCTTGATGCCGAAGCTGTCGTTCAGCACCTTGGCCACCGGGGCCAGGCAGTTGGTGGTGCAGCTGGCGTTGGAGATGATGGCCTGGCCGGCGTAGCTCTTGTCGTTGACGCCGAACACGAACATCGGCGTGTCGTCCTTCGACGGCGCGCTCATGATCACCTTCTTGGCGCCCGCGTCGATGTGCTTCTGCGCGGTTTCCTTGGTGAGGAACAGGCCCGTGGACTCGACCACGATGTCGGCACCGATCTCGCCCCACTTCAGCTCGGCCGGGTCCTTCACCGCGGTGAGGCGGATCTTCTTGCCGTTGACGACCAGCGTGCTGCCGTCCACCGAGATCTCGCCCTTGAAGCGGCCGTGCACGCTGTCGTACTTCAGCATGTAGGCCAGGTAGTCGGGTTCCAGCAGGTCGTTGATGCCGACGACTTCGATGTCTGCGAAGTTCTGCACCGCTGCACGGAACACCATGCGTCCGATGCGGCCGAAGCCGTTGATGCCGATCTTGATGGTCATGGAGGGCTCTCCTAGGTGGGGTTGAGGTTGAGTTTGACGCAGGGTACCTGGAACTCGAGCGTGTCACCGTAGACGGCATCAAGCATGTTGCGGGGCAGATCGAACTCCACGCGCGCCAGCCAATCGAGGAACGGCCGGCGTGCGGGATCGTGGTCGCCACGCTCGCCAACGAGGTTGGGCAGGTCCGGCCTGCGGTACTGCAGGGTGACGTCGAACGGGCAGCCCATGGTCGTGAAATCGTGGGCGAGCGTTGCCTCGTGGATGCCGCGCACCATGGGCAACACCTGGCGCAGGCTCAGGCCCGGCCTGAAACCGTAGCTCTCGCCTTCGAGGACGAAGCTGAAGCTCCAGGTCGCCTCGATCGGGCGCTTGCCGTCGTGGCAGGGCATGCGCAGGCGCTCGACCCAGTGTTCGATCGCGTACCTCAGCAAGCGCGCCGACGGACGCGAGAACACCTCGGCAGCCGGTGGCTTGTCGGGTGCCTCGAACCGCAGGCGGCTCAGTACACGCCCCTGCAAACCGGCATTCAGGGCCGACAGCGGGTAGTCGGGCTTTTCCTTGCCGCCGGTGTGAATCACGCACGACACCATCGCCCGAACCGCCTTGCGGTCGAGGTCGGTCGGCTCGTTCCAGATCACGCGCCGATCGTCGGGCTTGAAGACATAGTCGAACGACAGACGCGCGGTGTCCCCGCTTGCATCCAGGCAGGGCACCCGGAATGACCGGACATGCCGCTTGACCGCATCGATGAAGAGGTCGACCTGATCGTCATCGCCGACGGTCTCGACGACCTTCACCTCGGGCGCGGCGTCCGGTGCGGCAAAGAGGAGCTCCACCTTCACCCGTCCGGGCCGCTCGCGCTTGTAGGCCAGGTGCGGGTAGTCCGGGGCGCCCCGCTGCGCCGCAGCCGGCGTCAGGCACCCCAATGCCCGCGAGGGCTCGATGTCCACCTGCTGCGCCAGCGCCGGACCCGCCAGCAGGATGCCGGCAAGCGCAATGACTGGCGCGGCCGGCGACATGGTCAGCGCCCGACGACCTGCCGCACCGTGGCCGCGACGTTCTCGGCCGTGAGGTGGAAGTGCTTGAAGAGTGCCCCCGCGGGCGCGCTTTCGCCGTAGGTGTCGATGCCCACCACGGCCGCGCAGCCGTACTTCCACCAACCGTCGGTGACGCCGGCTTCCACCGCCACGCGCGGCAGCCCGTCGGGCAGCACGCTGCGCTTGTAGGCCACGCTCTGGCGGTCGAACACGCTGGTGCTGGGCATCGAGACCACGCGCACCGCGATGCCGGCCTGGGCCAGTTGCGCCTGCGCATGCAGCGCGAGCTGCACCTCGCTGCCGGTGGCGATGATCACGGCCTGCGCCTTCTTCTTCAGGCCCACCTCGGCCGGCTCGGCCAGCACGTAGGCGCCCTTGGCGATGGCGTCCAGCCCCGAGGCCTGGGGCGCAACGGCCGAGGCGGCCTTGGGCGCATACGGCAGGTTCTGGCGCGACAGCAGCAGCGCGCTCGGCCGGCTCTTCGATTCGATGGCCTTGGCCCACGCGACGACGGTTTCGGCGGTGTCGGCCGGCCGCCACACATCGAGGTTAGGAATCAGGCGCAGCGACGCGGCATGTTCCACGCTCTGGTGCGTGGGGCCGTCTTCGCCCAGGCCGATGGAATCGTGCGTGAACACGTGCACCACGCGGGCCTTCATCAGCGCGGCCATGCGGATGGCGTTGCGGCTGTAGTCGCTGAAGGTGAGGAAGGTGCCGCCGTAGGGGATGTAGCCACCGTGCAGCGCGATGCCGTTCATGATGGCGGCCATGCCGAACTCGCGCACGCCGTAGTTGATGTGGCGGCCGGGCTTGCCGTCTTCGCCCAGCTTGGGCGCGCCATCGGTGCCGAAGCGCAGCGCAGGGGTGCTGCTGGTGTTGGTGAGGTTGGAGCCGGTCAGGTCGGCCGAGCCGCCCAGCAGCTCGGGCAGCGCCTTGGTGAAGGCTTCCAGCGCGATCTGGCTGGCCTTGCGGCTGGCCACCGTGGCGGCCTGGGTGTGGGCGGCCACCACCGCATCCACCGCGGCCTGCGCAAAGCCGGCCGGCAGCTCGCCCGCCACGCGGCGCACGAACTCGGCGGCCAGCGCCGGGTGCGCGGCCTTGTAGCTGGCGAAGGCGGCCTGCCAGGCGGCCTCGGCCGATTCACCGGCGGCCTTGGCGTCCCACTGCTCGTAGGCGGCCTCGGGGATCACGAAGGGCTCGTGGTTCCAGCCCAGCGCCTCGCGCGTGAGCTTGATCTCCTCGGCGCCCAGCGCCTCGCCGTGTGCCTTGGCGGTGCCGGCGCGGTTGGGCGAGCCCTTGCCGATGGTGGTCTTGCAGATGATCAGCGTGGGCTGGGTGGCCGAGGCCTTGGCCTGGTCGATGGCGGCGTCCACCGCGGCGACATCATGGCCGTCCACCGGGCCCACCACGTTCCAGCCATAGGCGGCGAAGCGTTGCGCGGCGTTGTCCACGTACCAGGGCTGGACCTGGCCGTCGATCGAGATGCCGTTGTCGTCGTACAGCGCGATCAGCTTGTTGAGCTTCCAGGCGCCGGCCAATGCGCAGGCCTCGTGGCTGATGCCTTCCATCAGGCAGCCGTCGCCCATGAAGGCATAGGTGTGGTGGTCCACCACCGTGTGGCCGGGGCGGTTGAACTCGGCGGCCAGCAGCTTCTCGGCCAGCGCCATGCCCACCGCGTTGGTGATGCCCTGGCCCAGCGGACCGGTGGTGGTTTCAACGCCCGGGGTGATGCCCACCTCGGGGTGGCCGGGCGTCTTGCTGTGCAGCTGGCGGAAGTTGCGCAGCTCGCTCAGCGCCAGGTCGTAGCCGCTCAGGTGCAGCAGCGCGTAGATCAGCATCGAGCCGTGGCCGTTGGACAGCACGAAGCGGTCGCGGTCGGGCCAGGCCGGGTTGGCCGGGTTGTGCTTCAGGTGCCGGCCCCACAGCGCGACGGCGATCTCGGCCATGCCCATCGGTGCGCCAGGATGGCCGGAATTGGCCTGTTGGACGGCGTCCATCGCCAGCGCGCGGATCGCGTTGGCCATCAAGGAGGTGTCTTGGGAAGCAAAGGAGGCCATGCGCGCGCGAGCCGTCGGGCTGGTTGATGGGGGGAAGGGGGAGGCAAAACCTGGGGGAAACGATGATTTTAGCGGCTCGATAATGGCGGGCCATGCACGGCCTGCACCTCACCGCCGACCTGAGCGGCTGTCCCGCCGATGCCGGCGTGATGACCGACCCCACCGCACTGCGCATGCTGTGCCTGGCCACGGTGGCCGAGGCCGGCCTCACGCCGGTGGGCGAGCTGTTCCACCGCTTCGAGGGCGCCGCCGGCATCACTGGCGTGGTGCTGCTGGCCGAATCGCACCTGGCGGTGCACACCTGGCCCGAGCTGGCCGCGGTGACGCTGGATGTCTACGTGTGCAACTTCGGGGCCGACAACTCGGCACGCGCCGAGCTGCTGCTGGCCCGGCTGGAGGCCGCGTTCGGGCCCACCCGTAGCCAGCGGCAGCGCATTCAGCGCGGCCAGGCCCAGGGCCCGGACACACCGCCTGCCGGCGACCCCCACCCAGCTTGACATGGCTCAAGCCGCGCAGGCCGCGGCGGCGCGACGCTTGAGGCCTGCGAACATCACAGCCGGGTCCTGCCATGCGTCACGCCTCTCTCACCGTCATCCAGGATGAACACCAGGCGCTGGCCGCGATGCTGCGCTCGCTGTCGATGCTGGTGACGCAATCTCACCAGCAGGGCAAGGCGCCGCCGTTCAACGTGCTGCGCGCCATGCTGTTCTACGTGGACGAGTTCCCCGAGCGCCTGCACCACCCGAAGGAAAGCCAGCTGCTGTTTCCGAAGCTGCGCTCGCGCTGCCCCGAGCTGGGCCCGGTGTTCGACCGCCTCGACGCCGACCATGCCAGGGGCGAGAAGGCCATCCGCGACCTGGAGCATGCGTTGCTGGCCTACGAGGTGATGGGCGAATCGCGCCGCGAGGCCTTCGAGCAGGCCACCCAGCGTTACATCGACGCCTACCTGTCGCACATGTCGGTGGAGGAGAGCGAGATCCTGCCGGCCGCCCGCAAGCACCTGAGCGAGGACGACTGGGCCGAACTCGACGCCGCGTTTGCGACCAACCGCGACCCGCTGGCCGGCCACAGCGCCGACGAGACCTACCGCCCGCTGTTCCAGATGATCCTGAGCCACGCGCCGGCCCCGGTGGGCCTGGGCTGACCCCTTTCGCCAGGCCCTCTAGACTGCGCGGGTGAACCCACCCGCCCCTGCCAACCTGAGCGCCCTGATCCTCGCCGCCGGCCGCGGCGAGCGCATGCGGCCCCTGACCGACCACACGCCGAAGCCGCTGCTGCCGGTGCGCGGCAAGCCGATGATCGAATGGCACCTCGAGGCGCTGGCGCGCGCCGGCGTGCGCGAGGTGGTGATCAACACCGCCTGGCTCGAAGACCAGTTTCCGGCCGCGCTGGGCGACGGTGCGCGCTGGGGCCTGCGCATCCGCTACTCGATGGAAGGGCGCGACCACGGCGGCGCGCTGGAAACCGCGGGCGGCATCGCGAAGGCGCTGCCCTGGCTGGGGGCGTGTTTCTGGGTGGTGGCCGGTGATGTGTTCCTGCCCGGCTTCGCCTTCGATGCGGCCGATGCCAGGCGCTTTGCCGCAGGCGACCGGCTGGCCCAGCTCTGGCTGGTGCCCAACGCACCCCACCATCCGCGGGGCGATTTCGGCATCGATGCCACCGGCCTGGCGGTGGCCGATGCCACGCAGCGCTACACCTGGGCCAGCGTGGGCCTCTTCCGCGCCGGCCTGGTGGCCGGCATCACCCCGGGCACCAAGGCCGCGCTGCGCCCCAGCCTGGATGCGGCCGTCGCGGCCGGGCGCATCGGCGCCCAGCGCTGGGACGGCGCGTGGACCGACGTGGGCACGGCCGAGCGCCTGGCGGCGCTGAACGCAGGCGCCTGAGCCAGCGCCCCGCGGCCGGCCTTGGCAGGCCCGTCTGCTTCGCCCGCCGCGCGCGCTGCCGCAGGGCAGGCTGCACGCGCGGGCTCAGCCCTTCGCCAGCGGCGCGGCGATCGCTCATCGGGCCAAGGGCCCGACCACGGTGTCGATGCGCTGCATCACCTCGGGCGTGAGCTGGTCGGCCACCGCCAGCGCGCCCAGGTTGTCCTGCAGCTGCGCGGGCTTCGAAGCGCCGGTGATCACGGTCGAGACGCGCGGGTTCTTCGTCACCCAGGCGATCGCCAGCTGCGCCAGCGTGGCGCCCAGCTCGGCCGCGATCGGTGCCAGCTGCGCCACCGCGGCGTTCTTCGCCGCGTCGGTGAGGCCTTCGCGCAGGAAGGCCATGCTGTCCATCGCACCGCGCGAGCCGGCCGGAATGCCCTCGCGGTACTTGCCGGTCAGCAGGCCCGAAGCCAGCGGGCTCCAGGTGGTCAGGCCCAGGCCGATGTCGTCGTACAGCCGCGCGTATTCCTGCTCCACCTTGCGGCGGTGGAACAGGTGGTACTGCGGCTGCTCCATCACCGGCTTGTGCAGGTGGTGGCGGTCGGCAATGTCCCAGGCCGCGCGGATGTCGGCCGCCGACCACTCGCTGGTGCCCCAGTAGAGCGCCTTGCCCTGCGTGATCATGTCGCTCATCGCCTGCACCGTTTCCTCGATCGGCGTGTGCGGGTCGGGCCGGTGGCAGTAGACGAGGTCGATGTAGTCCAGCCCGAAGCGCTGCAGCGAACCGTCGATCGCATGGCGCAGGTACTTGCGGTTGAGCGTGTCCTTGCGGTTGACCGAGGCGCCCTGCCGGTCCAGGCCCCAGAAGAACTTGGTCGAGACGATGTAGTTCAGGCGCGGCGTGCCCAGGCGCCTGAGGGCCTGACCCATCACCTCCTCGCTGCGGCCGGCGGCATAGGCCTCGGCGTTGTCCAGGAAGTTGACCCCGGCGTCGAAGGCGGCGGCGATCATCTCGACCGCGGCGTCCACGTCCACCTGGTTGTGGTAGGTGACCCAGGAGCCGAGCGAGAGCTCGCTCACCTGCAGGCCGGCACGGCCCAGACGGCGGTAACGCATGATGGGGAATCCTTGCAGCGTGCTTCGAGGCCGGCAGCCTACCGCAGCCGCGGGCGGGCCGTGCGCCGTGGGGCGAATCGCGCGCTGGCGGGCGGAGCGCGGGGCCGCTAACGCGCCTTCAGTGCGGCCACCGCGGCCCGTCCAGCCCGGTCGCCTTGGGTGAAGGCCTCCTCGAACACCGAGTAGGCCGCGAGGTCGCTGTGCGCGAACAGCAGCCGCCCGGTCATGTTCGCCAGCGCCTCCAGCGCCGGCGAGGAGCGCAACCCGGGCGTGGGGATGCTCATCGCGTGGCCATAGCGCATCAGGTCCAGCTGCACCAGCTTGGCCGGCAGGTCCGGGTGCAGCGGCTGCAGTTCGGCCAGCACGCGCGCGGCCCAGTCCTGCGGCGCGGCGGCCAGCAGTTCGCCCCGCTGGGCCCGAGGCACCGCCCAGTAGGACGTCAGCACCGTGGGCCGCGGCGTTGGCGCCAGCCGCTGGTGGCCGGCGTCCACGTACCCGAGCGAGGCGCTGCCGAAACGCACGTTGTCCCAGGCCGCAGGCGCGCCGAGGCCACGGTCGAGCAGCGGCTCGCGCAGCTGCAGGTTGGCCACCACCCAGGGCGCATGCTGCTGGCGCGGCAGCAGCGCGGCCAGCGCTGGCGGCACCACGGTGAGCAGGCGCGCCGCGACGAACAAGGGGCAGGCCAGCACCACCGCCCGGGCCGACCAGGCCTGCGGCGGCCCGCCGGCGGCCGGCGCCGCCAGCACCTGCACGCCGTGGCGCTGCACCTCCACCCGCAGCGCGATGCGCCCGCCCTGCACCTGCGCACGCACCGGCGCGGCCAGGCGCTCGACCAGCCAGGCATTGCCCTCGGGCCAGGTGAACACGCCCTCGCGCTCGCCGGCCTCGTCGCCCGGCGCGTGAAACCCATGGCGGCTGGCGAAGTAGTGCAGCCCGGCCCAGGCGGACACCTCGTCCAGGCCGGCGCCGTAGTCGTCGCGGCAGGCGTAGTCCAGGTACCAGCGCAGCTGCGGGTCGTGCAGGCCCTCGTGGGCCAGCCACGCGCCGAAGGTCTGCGCATCCAATGCCGCATGGCCGGGCGACCAGCCGGCATGCCGGGTGGGGATCGCGAAGCCCAGCGTGCGCTGGACCTCGTCTACCCGGGTCGCGAAGCGGCGGTACTGGGCCAGCGTGGCCGACCCTGGGGCCGCCGGGGGCAGCAGGCCCTCGTGCCAGGCGCCCTCGAAGAACAGGCGCTCCTGCGGGCTGTGGCAGAGGTGGCGTTCGTCGGCCACCACGCTGCGGCCGCCGCGCTGGGCGAGCAGGCCGATCTCGTGCAGCCACTCGTTCACCTCGCGCGCGGCCTCACCGGGCACCGGCAGGTAGTGCGCGCCGAGCGGGCAGCCCTGACCGCCCAGCACGTGGCCACGGGCGTTGCCACCGGGCTGGTCTTCCAGCTCCAGCAGCACGGCATCGTCGATGCCGGCGCGACGCAGGGCGCGCAGTGCGGCCAGCCCCGCCACGCCGCCACCCACGACGAGCGCGCTGCAGCGCCGTGGCACGGCCCCGGCCGCCGTGCTGGCGGCCAGGCCCGCGTGCAGCCGATGCCCCCGCTCGTGCGAGGCACCCAGCCAGCGGGCGCCGGCCAGCGCGGCAGCGCCGTCACCAGGCGCGCGCCGCTCGCCGCAGCCGGCCAGCAGCCCGGCCCCGGCGGCCAGCAGGTCGCGGCGCGTGGGCCTCACTCGTGCACCTTGCCCCATTCTTCTTCGAAGGTGTGCACCAGGCCCTGGTTGGACAGGCGGTTCGGCTCGGCCGGCACGCGCGCCATGTCGGGCGGAAAGTCCAGCAGCGCCGGCCAGGCAGCGGCGGTGAGGAAACGCAGGCCCTCGGGCAGCTGCCGTGGTGGCTGCCAAGGCCGGCGGTGCGCGAGCACGAAGCCCCATTCGCCGAAGCTGGGCACATGGGCGTGGTACGGCGTGGCCTGCAGGCCCACGGCCTCGATGGTGGCCACCACCGTCCAGAAGCTGCGGCGCGCGATCAGCGGCGAGGTGGTCTGCACCACCGCGTAGCCGCCGGCGGCCAGGTGCTGGTCCAGCCGCTGGTAGAAGCTGGTGGTGTAGAGCTTGCCGAGCGCAAAGTTGGTGGGATCGGGGAAGTCGACCACGATCACGTCGAACACGGTGTCCTGTGTTTCGAGCCAGCCGAAGGCATCGGCATTGATGACGCGCACTTTCGACGATAGCAGCGCGTCGTGGTTGATGGTGCGCAGCATCGGCATCTGCGCGAACAACCGGGTCATGTGCGGATCCAGCTCGACCAGCGTGACCTGCTCGACGCTGGGGTACTTCAGCACCTCGCGCACCGCCATGCCGTCGCCGCCGCCGAGCACCAGCACCCGCTTGGGGGCGCCATGCGCGGCCATCGCCGGGTGCACCAGGGATTCGTGGTAACGGTACTCGTCCTTCGAGTGGAACTGCAGGTTGCCGTTGAGGAACAGGCGCACGCCCGATGGTCCCGAGGTGAGCACCACGCGCTGGTAGGCGCTGGTTTCACGCAGCACGACACGGTCGCCGTAGAAGCGGTCTTCGGCCCAGGTGGACAGCGCGTCGGCGCCCAGCATGGCCGCCCCCAGCGCCAGCACCACCCCGGCGCAGGCCAGTGCATGCATGCGCCAGGCCCGCAGCTCGGCGCGGAACAGCCACAACGCCCACACCGCCACCACGGCGTTGAGCAGGCCGAAGAACACCCCCGTGCGGATCAGCCCCAGCTGTGGCACCAGCAGCAGCGGGAAGGCCACCGACACCGCCAGTGCGCCGAGGTAGTCGAAGGTGAGCACCTGCGAGACCAGCTCGCGCAGCGCATACCGCTCGCGAAAGTGGCGCTTCAGGATGCGCATCACCAGCGGGATCTCCAGCCCGACCAGCACGCCCACCGCGATCACCATCGCGTAGAGCATCAGCTTGAAGGCCAGCACGTGGCCCAGCGGCAGCAGGCTGTGCAGCATGAACAGGGCTGCCGGCATCAGCCCGCCCAGCAGGCCCACCAGCAGCTCGATGCGCAGGAACTGCGCGACCAGCTGGTGTTCGATGTAGCGGCTGAGCCAGGAGCCGATGCCCATCGCGAACAGGTAGCTGCCGATCACGGTGGAGAACTGCAGCACCGAGTCGCCGAGCAGGTAGCTCGCCAGCGCCCCGGCGGCCAGCTCGTACACCAGCCCGCAGGCCGCGATCACGAACACCGAGGCCAGCAGCGCGAGCTCGCCCGACGAGATGGGCGTGGGCGCCGCGGGGGCCGCGGCGTCGGCTCCGGGCTCGGGGGGGGCGGTGGTGGACGAGGACATGGCGCGAGCGTAGCAGCGCCTATCATGCTGGCCGCGAACACGTGCGCCAGGATCCCGCAAGGCGCCCACGCACCAGGGAGGATCAGAGATGAACATTCGGACCATGGCCCGCGCGCTGGCGCTGGGCCTGCTGGCGGGCGCCAGCCTGCTGGCCCCGGGGGCTGCCGTGGCGGCGGACGCCAAGCCCACCCGGCCCTCGGTCGAGGCCTTCGCCCGCATGCCGCAGGTGCAGAACGTGAGCCTGTCGCCCGACGGCCTGCGCTACGCCGCGCTGGTCGACATCGGCGAAGAAACGGCGCTGGTGATCCGCACGCTCGATGGCAGCCAGCCGCCCGTGCTGCCCTACAAGGCCGACAACCGCAGCGCCCGCTTCCGGTGGGTGCGTTGGGCCAGCAACGAGCGCCTGGTGGCCAGCGTCGCGCTGCCCAGCCAGCGCGACTGGACCGGCTCGATCGAGACGCGGCTGATCTCGGTGCACCGCAGTGGCAAATCCAACATCGAACTGGTGCAGCGACGCCGCGTGGGCAGCAGCGGCATGGTCGCCCAGCTCCAGGATCAGGTGGTCGACTGGCTGCCCGAGGATGGCCGCCACATCCTGGTGGCGCTGGACGAACACCGGGTGGCCGAGCCCGCCGTCTTCCGCATCAACCTCGACAACGGCGAGCGCGAACGGGTGCATGCCGCCGCGCAGGGCGTGCGGCAGTGGATCACCGACCAAAACCACCGGGTGCGGGTGGGCATCGGCCAGGTCGATGGTGTCGTCGAGGTCCGCGCCTGCGATCCGGACGGCCAGAACTGGCGCACGCTCTGGAAGTTCGACCTGCTGGCCGACACGGCAGTGCACCCGCTGGGCTTCGGGCCCGACCCGCAGCAGCTGTACGTGGTGGCCGATTTCGAGGGCCGCCAATCGGTGCAACTGGCCGACCTGGGCACGCCCGGCCTGCCACGCAAGGTGCTGCTGAGCCACCAGGTGTTCGATGTCGGGGGCTCGCTGGTCACGCTGCCGGGCAGCGGCGAGGTGGCCGGCATCCGGTCCAGCGGCATCGGCAACACCGCCGCGAGCTACTGGAACGACGAGGCGCGCGCGCTGGCCCGCGGCATCGACCAGGCCCTGCCCGCGCGGCGCAACACCTTGCTGCAGTTCAGCGCCGACGGCAAGCGTGTGCTGCTGTACTCCGAAGGCAATGCGGTGCCGGGCCAGTACTACGTGGCCATGCGCGACCGTGGTTCGCTGGCCCTGCTGGCCGACACCTACCCCGAGCTGGAAGGCGCGGTGCTGCCCAAGAAATCCCGGCTCGTGCTGCAGGCCCGGGACGGCCGCAAGTTGCCCTCGCTGCTGACACTGCCTGTCGGCGTGGAGCCCCGCGCGCTGCCGGCCGTGCTGCTGCCGCACGGCGGCCCGACCAGCAACGACACGCTGGACTTCGACCCCTGGGTGCAGTTCCTGGCCAGCCGCGGCTACGCGGTGCTGCAGGTGGACTTCCGCGGCTCCTCGGGCTGGGGCCGCGAGCACATGAAGGCCGGCCTCAAGCGCTGGGGCCTGGAGATGCAGGACGACCTGAACGACGCGCTGCAGGCCGTCATCGAGCGCGGCACGATCGACAAGTCACGGGTGTGCGTCGTGGGCGGCAGCTATGGCGGCTATGCCGCGCTGATGGGCGGCGCCAAGACGCCTCGGCAGTTCCGCTGCGTGGTCAGCATCAACGGCGTCACCGACCTGCCCGCGATGGCCGCTCACCGGCAAGACTTCGTCGAGGGCCGCGCCGGCTTCGAGCGCGCGGTGGGTTCGATCTGGAAAGACGCCGAACAACTGGAACAGACCTCGCCCAGCCGGCGGGCCGCGCAGTTCGAGGCGCCGGTGCTGCTGGTGCACGGCAGCCATGACCGGACGGTACCGCTGGAACAAAGCGAGCTGATGGACAAGGCGCTGCGCCGCGCGGGCAAGCCGGTGGAGCTGATCACGCTGGAAGGCGGGGACCATGGCGTCAGCCACGGGCCGCACCGGCTGCAGGTGTTCAAGGCCCTGGAGGCGTTCCTGGCACGGCACCTGGCCCCGCCTGCGGCCCAGTGAGGCGCGCCGCGGCGCGCTGGCGGC
Organism: Burkholderiales bacterium; assembly: GCA_016213205.1. Taxonomy (GTDB): domain Bacteria; phylum Pseudomonadota; class Gammaproteobacteria; order Burkholderiales; family Burkholderiaceae_C; genus Pseudaquabacterium. Next base: position 66,247 of record JACRAZ010000059.1, on the reverse strand, counting down.
CCGGCCCTCACCCCCGGCAGGCCTGCTGCCGGGCCGGGCGGCGTCAGCCGTGGATCGCCGCCGCCACGATCTGCCCGATGGCGATGAACATGCCCGCCACCACGATGGCCAGCGCCACGTTCTTGTGCTCGACGATCTCGTCCCACAGCTTGTAGGGCGTGAGCTTGTCGATCACGACGAAGCTGACCCACAGCACCACGACGCCGATCACCGCGTAGAGGATGGAGCCCAGCACGACGGCGGGCTTGAGCCATTCGAATCCCATGATGGTCACTCCTGTGGTGGGGTTGCGGCCGGCCTCACTTGTGGCCGCCGCCTGAACTGAAGCCGCCGTACGAACCACCGCCCGTGCGGGTGCTGCCCGAGCGGTTGTTGGCCAGGCATTGCTGGTACTCGGTGCTGGCCGCGCCGAAGGTGTCGCGCAGGGGCTGGCAATCGTCGGTGGTGGCGCAGCGGAACAGGCTCATCAGCACCAGCAGCGCCAGCACCGTCAGCACCACCCAGAACATCAGCGAGCGTTTGCCGCCACCGCTCAGCGCGGAGGCATCGCGGCGCATCGCCATCGCCTCCATCGTGTTCAGGCCGAAGGCCTTGGCCACCACGTCGGCATCCAGCGTGGCGCCGGCCGACCAGGTGACTTCCTGGCCGGTCTGCTCGCGGTTCAGGCGCTTGTCGCCAGCGGCGAAATCGGTGTTGCGGGTCTTCTCGCCCTTCTTCAGGCGCCAGTAGAACTCGCCCAGCACATAGGTCACCGCACCGCTGTAGCTGTAGAGCTGCTGGTAGCTGGTGCCCTGGTAGTCGGCCCGCTTGTCGCGCAGCTTGGGCACGCCGGTGATCGGGTTGGCATAACTCCAGCCGTCCTCGGCATCCACCAGGAAGGCAAACCCTTCCGTGCGGTTGTAGAGCAGGTACTCGCGCCAGGTGACCTGCTCCTCGCCGGCCTCGACATCGACCTCGATGCGTTCGGCGTAGCCCACCACCTGCCAGGGCAGCGGCTTGGCCTTGCCGCCCAAGGCCAGCGTGCCGGTGCGGCCCAGCGGGATCAGCGGCGGGGCGCCCGCGTTGTCCTGCGCATAGTGCGCGAGTTCGCCGCCCACGCCCTTGGACAGGTCCACCACCGCCTTGCACTGGCCGCAGACGATGGATTGCGTGGTCTCCAGCTTCGGCTCGAGCGAGGCGCCGCAGCTCGGGCATTCGATGGTGCGGCCGGCCAGCGACTTCGTGCTGTCCTCGCGCAGGCCGGTCATGGCCAGATCGGCCAGCCGCACCGAACGGCCCACCGACCAGCCCGGATGTTGCGGCTCGCGCCAGTCGAGCGTGCCCACTTCGCCGGCCTGGTTGCGCAGGTCGGCGACCACGAACTCGCCGCCATCGAGCCGCGGCGGCAGCGGCAGCTCGCCCTCGGCGGCCAGCACCTTGGCGCGCTGCACCGACGCCACGTCCCAGATCGCGCCGCTGACGACGCGCCGCTCGCCCGGGTTCAGGTCGGCCGGCTCGGGCACCGGGCCCGACAGCGGCGCGTCGAAGCCGATGACGTAGGCGCCGTTGTCCTCCGACAGCCAGCCCGAGCGGAAGCCGCCGTCGCCGCCATCGAACAGCGCATGCCATTCGTTCCAGCTGCCGCCTTCGTAGCCCAGCTGCTGGCGGCCCACCAGCGTGAAGGCCTGGCCGAGGTACTTGCCCGCCGCGTGCAGCTGCAGCGGCGAGTGGTCGTCGAACAGTTCGGCGCTGGTGCCGATGCGCTGGAGCGCCTCGCCGTCGCGCAGCAGCGTGGAGCGGCAGAAGCTGCAGACGGCGCTGGCCGACGCGGCCGAGGCAAACTCGACCGGTGCGCCGCAGTTCGGACAGGCTGCGCGCCAGGCGCGCTGGGACTGCGAAACCAAGCTAGACGAGCTTCTTCAGCAACTCGGCCTTCTTGGCGCTGAACTCCTCCTCGGTGAGGATGCCCTTGGCCTTCAGGTCGGCCAGCTTCTCCAGCGTGGCCATCACTTCGTCGGGCTTCATCACCGCCGCGGCGGCGGCCGCCGCAGCGCCGGCCGCGGCCGCGTTGCTGCCCTGGAAGCCGGCCGCGAGGTTCTGCGCCATCACCTGGCCCAGCGCCACGCCGGCGCCCAGGCCCATCGCGCTGCCGGCCATGCCGCCGCCGCCATCGGCCGCGCCCTTGGCCAGCTCGGGCATGGCCTGGGCCGTCTGGTACTGCATGAACTTGCCCATGTCGTTGCCGACCATGCCCATGCCGATTTTTTGGTCGAGGATCTTCTGCAGTTCCTCGGGCAGCGAGACGTTCTGCACCGTCACGCCTTCGAGCTTCAATCCGATGGCCTCGAACGAGGGCGCGGTGGCCGCCAGCAACTGCTTGGCGAATTCGATCTGGTTGGCCGCCAGGTCGAGGAAGGCGATGCCGCTTTGCGCCACCGCGTCGCTGATGTGCTGCAACATCAGGCCGCGCAGCTGGCCGTCGAGGTCGGCCGCGGTGTAGGTGTCGCGTGTGCCGGAGATCTCGGTGAAGAACTTCTTCGGGTCGACGATGCGGTAGGCGTAGTTGCCGAAGGCACGCAGGCGCACCGCGCCGAAGTCCTTGTCGCGGATGGTCACCGGCTGCTGGGTGCCCCAGCGCTGGTCGATCTGCTGGCGGGTGCTGAAGAAGACCACGTCGCTCTTGAACGGGCTCTGGAACAGCTTGTCCCAGTTCTTCAGGTAGGTGAGCACCGGCAGCGTCTGCGTCGTCAGCTTGTACATGCCGGGCACGAACACGTCGGCCACCTTGCCCTCGTTGATGAACAGGGCCATCTGGCTCTCGCGCACGGTGAGCGAGGCGCCGTACTGGATTTCGTTGTCGGCCATCGGGTAGCGCCAGGCCAGCACGCCATCGCCGCTTTCCTGCCATTCCAGGATGTCGATGAACTGTTTCTTGATGAAATCCATCAGGCCCATGCTGCCCTCCTAACGATGACGCACCCGAACACTACGGGTGCGGCGAATAATACGGCCCCCATGGACCGTGCTGCGCTGAATATTGCCGTGATCGGAGCCGGCCCCGTGGGGCTGGCGCTGGCCTTGCAGGCGGCCCGCCTGCTGCCCGAGGCGCGGCTGACGCTGCTGGACGCGCGGCCGGCCGAGGCCGATGTGTCGGGCGACCCGCGCACGCTGGCGCTCTCGCTGGGCAGCGTGCAGCTGCTCGAGCGCCTGGGCTGCTGGCCCCGCGCGGCGGCCCAGCCGATCCGCCAGGTGCACGTGTCGCAGGCACCGCCCACGCTGGCGCTGGGCCGCCTGGAGGCCGCCGTGCGCATTCACGCCGCCGAAATGGCGGTGCCGATGCTGGGCGCGGTGCTCAGCTACGGCCAGCTGGTGGCGCCGCTGCAGGCGGCCTGGCTGGCCACCGCTGCCGAGCAGCCGCAGCGCCTGGCCAGCCGCTTCGGCACCGCGGTGACGGCGCTCAAGCCCGTGCCCGACGGCGTGGAGGTGGATGCCGGCATCAGCGAACGCTTCGACCTGGCCGTGGTGGCCGAAGGTGGCGTGTTCGGCGAGCAGGCGCGCAAGGCAGTGGCGCGCGACTACGGGCAGACCGCCTGGGTGGGCAGCGTCACGCTCGAGGGCGGCACGCCGGGCCTGGCGATCGAGCGCTTCACGCGCCAGGGCCCGCTGGCCCTGCTGCCGCTGCCGCCGGCCGAGGGCCGCCAGCGCGCCGCGCTGGTGTGGTGCGTGGACGCGGCCGACGACCCGGTGCGCGAGCTCAGTGATGCGCAGCGCCTCGTGGTGCTGCAAAGCCAGCTGCCCGAGGTGGCCGGCACGCTGGTGGCCTTGAGCCCACTGAAGGCCTTTGCGCTGGGGCTGAACGCCGAGCGCACGCTGGTGGAAGGCTGCACCGTGCGCATCGGCAATGCGGCGCAGACCCTGCACCCGGTGGCCGGCCAGGGCCTGAACCTGGGCCTGCGGGATGCATTCGAGCTGGTGCAGGCCTTGCGCGAGAACGCCACGCTGGCCTCGGCGCTGCGCCGGGTGGAATGGTCGCGCGCGCCGGACCGCTGGGCCATGATCGCCGCCACCGATTTCCTCGCGCGCAGCTTCACCTGGCATGTGCCAGGGCTGCCCACGGCACGCGGGCTGGGCCTGGCCGCGCTGCAGGCCATGCCCTGGGCGCGCGGCCTGCTGGCGCGGCAGATGATGTTCGGCCGCCGCTGAGCCACGCGCGACAACCCTCCAAGCAAGGGTACCGAAATCGCTTCGGCGACACGCTTGCTTACGGCCGACTGCTAACGCATCACGTACGCTTGTTGCGCAGGCACGCCCGGGCATGTCGCACGCAGCACACTTGCACCATCATGGGTCGCCGGCACGACGGCCGCCGCGGTGCAGACCGCAGCACGACACCTGAGGCGGCCCACAGCCGGCCAGCGCCTTCGACCGCGCTCGTCACCAGAGCAACCGACCGAGGGAGAACATGCAAAGCCTGAACGACGCAGGGCCACAGGCCCGCCTGCGCGCGCCTGCGCACCGCCTGGCGCGCTGGCTGGGCGCCATCGCCGCCACGATGGGCCTGGCCTTGGCGGCCACGCCGGCAAGCGCCTTTACGCTGCTGGGCCTGACCTTCGACGACAAGGCCTGCGCCACCGAGTCCGGCCAATGCAACTACACCGGCAACCGGCGCGTGGCCTACGGCGCCCAGGGCAAGTACACGATCCGCACCTTCGCCGGCCCGGTGGCGTGCACGAGCAGCAACTTCGGTGATCCGGCACCAGGCCTCGCCAAGAGCTGCCACCTCGAAATCCCGTCGCCCACCGCCAACAAGCCCTGCCCCAACACCAACGCGACCTGGACCACCGGGGGCAACATCTGCACCGGCCCGCTGGCCAGCACGCCAGCGGGCAGCCGTGCCACGGCCACCGACACGGTGGCGCCCACCACCGGCTCGGCCATCTATGCCTGCATCTCCGGCACCTGGCAGCTCGCGGCCGGCGTCAACTGCACGGTGGCCACCGCCCCGCCGCCGCCGCCGACACCCACGCCCACGGGTGACACCGTGCGCAGCGATGCCGAAGCCGCGCGCTTCCTCGTGCAGGCCACGTTCGGCCCGACCATGGCCGACCTCGCCCGCCTGCGCACGCTGGGCTACAACGCCTGGTTCAACGAGCAGTTCGCCGAGCCGCGCCTGGACACCCATTGGGGCTACGTCGCGCGCCGCGGCCCGCTGGGCTGCACGCTCTGCGAATCGATGTACATCAACGCGACGATGGAGAGCTTCTGGAAACAGGCCGTCCAGGGCCGCGACCAGCTGCGCCAGCGCATGGTGTTCGCACTGTCCGAGCTGTTCGTGGTGAGCACGGTCAACAGCCCGGTCGACTTCCAGCCCGAGGCCCATGCGAGCTACCTCGACATGCTGGCCCGCAACGCGTTCGGCAACTTCCGAACCCTGCTCGAGGACGTGACGCTGCACCCGACGATGGGGCACTACCTGTCCTACCTGCGCAACGAGAAGGAAGACCCGGCCACCGGCCGCACCCCGGACGAGAACTACGCGCGTGAGGTGATGCAGCTGTTCAGCATCGGCCTGTGGCAGCTCAACGACGACGGCACCCGCCGCAAGAACGCTACGGGCCAGGACATCCCCACCTACGGCATGGCCGATGTGATGGGCATGGCGCGCGTGATGACGGGCCTGAGCTGGGGCGGCCCCGACACCAGCCACAACCGCTGGGCCGGCTGGATCCAGCCCTTCCGCTGGGACCTGCCGATGCAGTTCTACAACCAGTACCACTCCACGGGCGAGAAGCGCTTCCTCGGCACCACGATCCCGGCCAGCGCCACGCCCAACGGGGCGGGCGATCTGCGCATCGCGCTGGACACGCTGTTCAACCACCCCAACGTGGGCCCGTTCCTGGCCACGCACCTGATCAAGCGCTTTGTCACCAGCAACCCGAGCCCGGCTTACGTGCAGCGCGTGGCCCAGGCCTTCAATGGTGGCGCGGGTCGCGTCCGGGGCGACATGGCGGCCACCCTGCGGGCCGTGCTGATGGACCCGGAAGCGCGCAACGCGCAGAAGCTCACCGATCCCACCTGGGGCAAGCTGCGCGAGCCGATCGTGCGCTACGGCAACTACCTGCGCGCGTTCAATGTCACGTCCGCCAGCGGCGCCTACCAGATCTGGAACCTCGAGGATCCGGTCGCCAGCCTGGGGCAGAACCCGCTGCGGGCACCGTCGGTGTTCAACTGGTTCCGCGCCGACTATGCGCCCCCGGGCGAGATCACCGGCGCCGGGCTCACCGCGCCGGAGTTCCAGATCACGCACGAGACCACGCTCACCGGCTACAACAACTTCCTGGACTGGATGGTCGAGCGCTCGACACCGGGCTTCTCCAACGGCTCGCCGCACTTCATGCAGGCCAATTACGCGGCCGAGCTGGCGCTGGCGGGGCAGCCCGATGCCCTGCTGGACCGGCTCAACCTGCTGCTGATGGCGGGCCAGATGAGCGCATCCACCCGCAGCCAGGTGCGCGCCGCGATGCTGGCGGCCGCGAACAACGACTACCGGGTCTACCACGCCATCCGCCTGCTGATGGCCAGCCCCGAGTTCATCGTTCAGAAGTGACCGCGCAGGAGCCCTCCATGACCTACCTCCACAAGAACGCCAGCCGCCGCGAGTTCCTGCGCCGCAGCGCGGCCATCGGCGCTGCTGCCGGCAGCCCCTTCGCGCTGAACCTGGCCGCCATCGGCTCGGCCGCCGCGCAAAGCGCCTCCGGCTACAAGGCGCTGGTGTGCGTGTACCTCGGCGGCGGCAACGACAGTGGCAACACGGTCGTGCCGCGGGGTGCCGCCGAGTACACCCCCTACGCCAGCGCGCGCGGCAGCATCGCGCTGCCGCAGGGCAACCTGCTGCCGATTTCGCCCACAGCGTACAACGGCCCGGCGCTGGGCCTGCACCCGGCGCTCACCCGCGTGCGTGACCTGGTCAACCAGGGCCGCTGCGCGGTGCTGGCCAATGTGGGCACGCTGGCCTACCCGATGCCGCTGGGGCGCGACAACTGGAACGGCGGCAACCCGAACGTGCCGGTGCCCTACCAGCTGTTCTCGCACTCCGACCAGACCGGCCAGTGGCAGACCGGCATCCCGGACGCCCCCTCGCGCACCGGCTGGATGGGCCGCATGGGTGACCTGTTCGCCGCGCCCGCCAGCGGGGTGTCGATGGCCATGTCGATGGCCGGCAACAACACGCTGCAGGTCGGCAACCAGGTCGTGCAGTACCAGCTCACCACCGCCGGCCCGGTGCGCATCCGCTCGCTCGACCAGCTGTACTGGTCGGCCAACTCGACGCTGCGCACGCTGATCACCGAAGAGCGCACCCACCTCATGGAGCGTGAGCTGGCCCGCATCGCGCGCCGCTCGATCCAGGCCGAATCGGTGGTCAGCGCGGCCATCCAGCCCACCAGCAGCCTGCCCGCGTTTCCCGGCGGCGGCATCGGCGCGCAGTTGCGCATGGTGGCGCGCATGATCGCGGCGCGCGCCGCACTGGGCCAGACGCGGCAGATCTTCTACGTCATGCACGGCGGCTACGACTTCCACGCCAACCTGCTGAACGACCAGAACGCGCGCCTGACCGAACTGGACGCCGCGCTCGGGCAGTTCTACCAGAGCACCCTCGACCTCGGCGTGGCCGACAGCGTGACCACCTTCACCGCATCGGACTTCGGGCGTGCGCTGCAGTACAACGGCGACGGCTCCGACCATGGCTGGGGCGGCCACCACTTCATCATCGGCGGATCGGTGCGCGGCAACCGGGTCTTCGGTCAATGGCCGATCGTGGCGCTGAACAGCCGCGACGACGCGGGGCGCGGCAGCATGATCCCGACCACGGCCGTCGACCAGTATGCGGCCACGCTGGCCACCTGGTTCGGTGTCAGCCCGAGCAACCTGCCCCTGGTGCTGCCCAACATCGGCCGCTTTGCATCGTCCAACCTGGGCTTCCTGGCCTAGGGCCTGACGGGCAGGCCGCTACAGGCGCCGATGCGCCAGCGCCGGCAGTTGCAGCCGCACCTCGGCCAGCCGTTCGCGCGAAAGCTCGGCCAGCACCACGCCCTCGCCCTCTTCGCGGCAGGCCAGCAGCTCGCCCCAGGGGTCGGCCACCAGGCTGTGGCCCCAGGTGCGGCGGCCGTTCTCGTGCACGCCGCCCTGGGCCGGCGCCAGCACGTAGCACTGGTTCTCCACCGCCCGCGCACGCAGCAATAACTCCCAATGCGCGCGGCCCGTGGTGTAGGTGAAGGCCGAAGGCACGACGATCAGATCGCAGGCCGGCTGCATCAGCGCCCGGTAGAGCTCGGGAAAGCGCAGGTCGTAGCAGACCGACAGGCCCACGCGCAGGCCTTCGGCCTGAAAGCCCACCGGCGTGGCACCGGCCTGCAGTGCACGGCCTTCGTCGTAGCGCTCGCGGCCGTTGTCGAACGCGAACAGGTGGATCTTGTCGTAGCGTGCCACGCGGTCGCCGGCGGGCGACCAGGCGCAGCAGCTGTTGCGCACACGCTCGGGGTCCTCGGTGCGCAGCGGCAGCGTGCCGCCGACCAGCCACACGCCGTGGCTGCGCGCCATCGCGGCCAGCGCCTGCTGGATCGGCCCGGTGCCGTCGGCCTCGGCGATGGCGAGCTTGTCGCGGTCGTTGCGGCCCAGCAGGCAGAAGTACTCGGGCAGGGCCACCAGCTGCGCGCCGGAGGCAGCGGCCTCGGCCACCAGGCGCTCGGCCGCGGCCAGGTTGCGGTCCACGTCGGGCGTGGACACCATCTGCACGGCGGCGATCTTCACGAGGCAGTCCCTTCCGGCCCCTGGGGGCGGCGAACACACGGCATGGGGAGATTCATCGTGATCGCATTCTGCGGGTGCTTCGCGCCCGAGGTCATTGCGTGCCGCGTGCCGGCCCCGTGGCCGGGGCCGCCGGCAGCGTGGGGGCCGCGTCGCCCGGCTTGCGCTCGACCTGGAGCACCTTCGGATCGTCCCAGCCACCGGTGATGCGGAACTCGCGCGTGCCGGCCGCGCTGATGGCGCCGCTCAGCAGCCACTGCGTGAGGAAGGTGCCCAGGCCCACCACCGGGTTGATGGCCGCATAGGCCAGCGAGGCCGTGCCGGCGTTCACCTCGGGCACCACCAGCACGCGCAGGTCCTGGGTCTCACGCGCGATGTCGGCCGAGCCTTCCATCAGCACGATGGCCTGCACGCCCTGCAGGCGCAGCGTGTGGGTGCTGGCGATGCCGCGTGCGAGCTCGACATTGCCCTTGACGCTGTCGAACGCGAACCCTTCCTGGAACACGTCGCGGAAGTCCAGCAGCAGCCGGCGTGGCAGCGCCTGCAGGCTCAGCACCCCCAGCAGCCGCCCCACCCCGGGCTCGGCCTTGAGGAACTGGCCGGCGTCCAGCGCGAGCGTCATCGAGCCATCGAGCGTGGGGTAGTCCAGCCCCAGCGGCGAGCCCGACCAGGCCAGGCTGCCGGCCAGCGAGCCCTTGCCGCCCCGCACCACCTTGCCGAAGCCCAGGCGCTCGAGCAGCAGGCCGCTGTCGCTGATGGCGAGCGTGAAGTCCAGCCCCATGCGGCGGCGCTGCGGCGCCCCGGCCACATAGCCCCACTGGCCCTTGGCGGCCAGCTCCCCCCCGGGCAGGCCGAGCGTGAGCTGGCTGAGCTGCCACTCGCGCGCCGATTCCACGCCGCTGACGCTGCGGTTCACCGCCTTCACCGTGAGCTTGCCCAGCTTCTTGCCACGCAGCTCGAACTCGTCGACCTGGATGTCCAGCGCCGGCACGCTGGCCGGCGCCTGCTCGAGCAGGCCTTCGACGCCTTCGACCTCGCCGCGCGGCAGCGACAGGCGCGCCAGCCGGGCATGGATGCGGCCGGCATTGGCCGGTGCGCGCGGCTCGCGGTAGTCGACATCGCCGCTGGCCTGGTCGGCCTCGACATGGGCGCGCCAGCCGTCCTCGCCGGCCTCGGTGCTGCGGCGCAGGTCCAGCGCCAGGTTGGTGAGCCGCCGGCCCGAGGCCAGCAGTTCACGCGCCTTGAGCTGCACCTGCTGCGGCACATAGGCGCCATCCAGCACCGAGGGGCCGGCCACCGGGGCCGGCAGCAGCGCGCGCCAGGCATCCAGCGGCAGGCTGTCCACGTCCACCACGGCGCGCACGCCGGGGGCCATCTCGGGCAACGGTGCCCGCAGCGCGATGGCGCCGCGCAGCACCTGCGGCAGCTCCTTCGTCACATCGCGCAGGTACTGCGCCTGCAGCACCGTGCCAAGCTCCAGGCGCAGCAGCTCGCGCCCACCGGCCTGGCCACCCGCGAGGGCGCTGCCACCGGCCACGGCCGGGCCCGGCGGGGCCGGTGGCGGCGCGCCATTCGGGCGATCCGGCGTCACCTGGGTCTGCACCCGCAGCGGCCAGCTCGCCTCGGCCGGCTTGTTCAGCGGTGCCGGCAGGTCGATCGACAGGCCGGTGAGCGGGCTGGTCAGCAGCCACTCGGGCCGGCCGTGCGCCACCGTGAGCTGGGCGCGGTAGGGCGTCTGGCCCTGCAGCCGCGCGGTCCAGCGCGCCAGCCCGGCCAGCTCGGGTGCGCGGCGCAGCGCCTCCGCGGTGGCGGTGCCGGTGGCGCCGAAGCGCAGGCTGCCATCGTGCTGGGTGCCGCCCTCGATGCTGGCCTCGCCGCCCAGCAGACGGGCGCTCGCGCCGGCCAGGTGCACGCCGTGCTGCGTGAACTCGACACGGCCACGGGCGCCGGCGAGCACCGGCGTGTCGGGCTGCACCCGCACATCGCCGCCCTGCAGCTGCACGCTGCCCTTGACGACCGATTTGTCCAGGTGGTCCAGCGGCAGTTGCAGGCCGAGCCTCAGCTCGGCCCCGCCGGCCACGCTGGCATGGGCGAGCGCGCCGCCGATCCAGCCGCCCACCGGCGTGGTGTTCAGGTAGCGCAGCAGGTCGGCGGCGGGGCCGCGCGCCCGGCCGTCGATCTGCAGCACCGGCAGCGCCAGGTCGGCGATGCCACCGTTCACCTCCTGCAGCTCCACGCCCCACAGCCGCGCCCGCGCGCCGCGGATCTGCATGGCACTGCGCTCGAACACCAGCTCGCCCGACACCTCGGTGAACGCCGGCCAGGGGGATTCCCAGCCCGGCTCCGAGGGCACGTAGGCCAGGTGCACCCCCTGCACCTGGCCGGCGATGCGGAACTCGCCGTCCTTGCGGTGCAGGTACGGAAAGTCCCAGAGGTCGCCCTTCACGCGGAAGGTGGTCGCGCCCACCTTGCCGGCCACCACGGCGCGCCGGACATAGCTGCGCACCGTGTCCGGCAGGCCCAGCGGCAGGTAGCGCGCCACACTGGTGGCCTGGCCCTGGCTGAGCTTGCCCTGCAGCTCCAGCACGCCGGGCAGGCGGCCGGCCTTGCCAAAGCCGCCGCCGGGGCCGGTGTGCCAGCTGGCGCTGAGCTCACCCTGCGCGTCCGCGTTCTCGAACTGCACGTTGTCGACCTTCAGGCTCACGCGCGGGCCGTGCTCGTTGCCGGCGCTGGCGTCGATGCGCCACTGCAGGTCGGCCCCGAAACGCTTGAGCGGCAGCAGCGGCTGCTCGAACAGGCCCGGGAACTCGAGCACCCCGCCATCGAGCACCAGGCGCGCCTGGCCGCCGGTTTCGGTGGCGGTGAACACGAAGTCGGCCCCGCGCCAGCCGGGCCGGCCGATGGCACCGGCCTGCGGGGCCGGCGAGGCGGCGATCGACAAGCCCTTGACGCCGGCCTTGACCTGGTAGCGCTGCGGCGCATCCAGCGGCCCCTGCCAACTGGCGGCCAGCGTGCTGACGCTGCCCTGCGGCGCCAGCTCGGCCAGCAGCTGCCGCACCCGGGCGCCCAGCGGCAGGCGCTCGGCCAGCTCGGCGGTGAGGGCCAGGTCGAGCTGGTCGATGGCCAGGTCGCCACCGGTCACCGGGTGCAGGGTGGCCAGATCGGCCACGCGCATGGGCTGGCGCTGGCGCCAGTTCAACGACAGGTTGCCCTCGGGCCACACCTGACCTTCGGCGGTGGTGAAGCCCAGCCGTGTGGCGGTCAGGCGCACCTCGTCCGGCTGGCGCTCGATCACCAGGCGCCCGCTGGCCTGCGTCAACGCCAGGGGCTCCAGGCCGGTGGCCAGGCGCACCGAGAGATCACGCAGCGCCAGGTCCAGCGTCGCGTTGCGGGGCAGGCCCTGGTCGAAATCGACCCAGGCCCGCAGCGCGCCCCGGCCTTGCGACAGCTCGAAGGGCAGGTCCACATGGCGGCGCAGCTCGGCCACCGTGGCCTGCGGCAGGTCGGCATGCAGGGTGCCCTTCCAGCGCTGCCAGTCGCCGGCACGCGCCAGCAGCGGCTGCCGCGCCTTGGCACTGAGGGTGAAGCGCTGGCCCCAATCCGGAGGCGGCGTGGCATCGAGCCGCAGCTCGTGGCTGCGCAGGCGGTTGCGCACCACCAGCTGCACGTCGGACAAGGCCAGCGCCGGTGCCGCGCGCTGCTCGTCCACCCAGCGCAGTGCCCCGCCGCGGATCACGAACTCGTGCTGCTCGAAGAACCAGTCGGCCAGCGTGCTGACGTCGGCCATCGCATCGCCTTCGACATCCATGCCGGCCACGTGGATGCGGCCCTGCGCGTCGCGCCGGACCTCGAGCCGGGCATCGTCGATCAGCAGTTGCTCGAAGCGCAGGTGTAGCGCCAGCAGCGCCGGCACCGACAGGGCCGCCGCCACGCGCGGCAGGCGCAGCGCCTCGCGGCCCCGCGCGTCGCGCAGCACCACGTCGCGCAGCTCGAAGGCCGGCACCCAGCCCGAGGACCGCACCTCGATGCGGCCGATCTGCAACGGCGCGCCCACCGCCTGGCTGGCATAGGCCTCGATGCGCGGGCGCCATTCATCGAGCCGAGGCAGAATCCCCCAATGCAGAGTCAGCCACGCGAGCAGGCATAAGCTCCACGCCGCGAACAGCAAACCGGTACCCCACCGCAATGCACTGCGCCACCAGCGCAGTCGGCGGCGCGGCGTCGAAGCGGCGAACGTCAAGCGAGACATGAATGAGGGACAACCAGCACGAAGCCTGTGCAGCCTGTGAGGCGAGCCACCGCCGGCCGTTGAAAGATGCCCGCCGGCGCGCGGCCGCGGTCTGCGGGCCAATCTAGCACAGACCCCCTGCCGTGCCATGGGTTCCGACACAAACCTCACCGCGCCTTCCGCCACCGAGCCGCCCGCCGTGGCGCTGCACAGCCGCTACGTGCAGCGCATCCGGCGCCGTTATGCGGCCGATCTGCCGCTGCTGCCACCGGGGGTGCCCGATGTCGCCACCATCACCACGCTGGTCCATGCCCTGACGGCCGGTGGCCGGCCGCTGGCCTCGGCCTTGCGGGTGGCACGCCAGCTCGTGCTCGAACGCCTGGTGGTGCTGGATGTCGAGCAGGCTGCGCCGCTGGCCGACATCACCGGCGCGATGACGGCGCTGGCCGAGGCCACGCTCGAGCTGGCGCTGGCCCAGGCCCGCGCCGCGGAGGACGAACGCTGCGGCCCGCCGCTGGACACGCAGGGCCGGGTGATCGACTTCTGGATCATCGGCATGGGCAAGCTCGGCGCGCGCGAGCTCAATGTCTCGTCCGACATCGACTTGATCTACGTCTACGAGGACGACGGCCAGACCCGCGGCCCGCTGGTGGTGTCGGCGCACGAATATTTCTCGGCCGTGGCCAAGCGCCTGTATGCGCTGATCGGCGACACCACGGACGACGGCTTCGTCTTCCGTGTCGACCTTGCGCTGCGGCCCAACGGCAACTCGGGCCCGCCGGTGGTGAGCCTGGGCATGCTGGAGGAGTACTTCCTGGTGCAGGGCCGCGAGTGGGAGCGCTTCGCCTGGCTCAAGAGCCGGGTGGTGGCGCCGGCGGCCTCGGTGGCCAGCGGCCGCGCGCTGCCGCTGCGCTCGCTGGTCACGGCCTTCGTCTACCGGCGCTACCTCGACTACGGCGTGTTCGAGGGCCTGCGCCAGCTGCACCACAAGATCCGCGAGGAAGCGCAGCGCCGCGCGGCCGGACGGCCCGAACGCGCGAACGACGTAAAACTGTCGCGCGGTGGCATCCGCGAGATCGAGTTCATCGTGCAGCTGCTGCAGGTGGTGCGCGGCGGCCAGTTCCCCGAGATCCGCACCCGCAAGACGCTGGGCGCACTGATCCGCCTGGCCGCACGCGGCCTGATGAAGCCCGACACTGCCGAGCGCCTGGCCGAGGCCTACATCTTCCTGCGCCGCATCGAGCACCGCATCCAGTACCTCGACGACCAGCAGACGCACCTGCTGCCCACGCAGGACGGCGACCTGGCCTGGATCGCCCGCTCGATGGGCCTGGCCGCGTGCCGGCCCGACGCCTGCGAGCTGCTCGACCGGCTGGGCGAGATCCGCGAGCTGGTGGCCACCGAGTTCGACCAGCTGCTGCACGACGGCAATGCCCCCAGCCCGGGCACCGGCGGCAAGAACGGCTGCCGCCAGTGCGGCGCTGGCCCGCTGCCGGTGGACAGCGAGGCCCTGCTCGACAAACTGCCCGGCGCGCTGGCCGAGCGGGTGCGCCAGTGGTGCACGCAGCCACGCATGCAGTCGCTGCGCGACGAGAGCAAGCTGCGCCTGGGCAAGCTGGTGCAGCGCGCCGCGCTGGGGGTGGAGACCGAGCTGTGCACGATGGACGCCGCGCTGCGCTTCGTCGACTGGCTCGAACCCCTGCTGCGGCGCGACAACTACCTCGCGCTGCTGGTCGAGCGGCCCGAGGTGATGAAGCGCCTGCTGCGCCTGCTGGGCCTGGCCCGTTGGCCGATGCGCTACCTGATGCTGCACCCGGGCGTGATCGACGAGCTGGCCGACCCGCGCCTGCTGCACGGCCGCTTCGAGCGCGACGAATACCTGAACACGCTGGAAGAACGCCACCGGGCCTGGATACGCAGCGGCCAGGCCGACGAAGACGCGCTGCTCGACACGCTGCGCCACGCCCACCACGCCGAGATGTTCCGCACACTGGTGCGTGACGTGGAAGGCCTGATCACGGTCGAGCAGGTGGCCGACGATCTCTCCGCGCTGGCCGATGCCACGATGGACATCACGCTGCGCTGGGCCTGGCCGCGGCTGAAGCAGCGCCACCGCGAGCAGCCGCGTTTTGCCGTCATCGCCTACGGCAAGCTCGGCGGCAAGGAGCTCGGTTACGGCAGCGACCTCGACGTCGTGTTCCTCTACGACGACGCCGACGAGACCGACCCCGACCGTGCGCAGGAGGTCTACGGCCACTGCGTGCGCAAGCTCATCACCTGGCTCACGCTGCGCACCGCCGCGGGCGAGCTGTTCGACATCGACACCGCGCTGCGGCCCAACGGCAACTCGGGCCTGCTGGTGACCTCGATCGCCTCGTTCGAGCGCTACCAGGTCGGCCGCGGCGGCAACACCGCCTGGACCTGGGAGCACCAGGCCCTGACCCGCGCCCGCTTCTGCGCCGGCTCGCCCGACCTGGCTGAGCGCTTCGAGGCCGTGCGCCGCCAGGTGCTGGCCGCCGAGCGCGACAACGCCGCGCTGATGCAGGAAGTGGTGGGCATGCGCGAGAAGGTGCGCCAGGCCCGGCCGGTCAAGCCCGGCGTGTTCGATGTGAAGCACAGCGCGGGCGGCATGATGGATGCCGAGTTCGCGGTGCAGTACCTGGTGCTGTCGCAATCGGCGCGGCACCCCGAGCTGCTGGACAACAAGGGCAACATCGCACTGCTGCAGCGCGCCGAGCAGGCCGGCCTGCTGCCCGCCGGCGTGGGCACGGCGGCCGCCGATGCCTACCGCGAGCTGCGCCGCGCCCAGCACCGGGCCCGCCTGGACGAGCAGCCCACCCAGTTCCCGCCCGAGACCCTGGCCAAGGAGCGCGACGCCGTGCTCGCGCTGTGGCACGCGGTGTTTGGGTGAGTGGGCCCCGACGGCCTTCCGGGCCGGCCCCCCGAGGGGGCGCAAGCCGGCCGGGAGCGGCCCGGTCCGGCTTGAGCCGCCAGCCCTGGTGGGCGCTGTGCGGCCTGCTGGGCGCGGGCGCGCTGGTCGCCTGGTGGCTGCCGCGCGGCGGTTTCGACTGGCAGCCGACACTCGCCGGCGCCCAGCCCTGGCGCTGGTGGACACCGGCCTTCGTGCACTGGAGCCCGATGCACCTGGGCGCCAACCTGCTGGGCCTGGCCTTGGTGGCCTTGCTCGGCGCCGCCGCGGGCTGCCGGGGCCGTGCCAGCGCCGCCTGGTTGCTGGCCTGGCCGCTGACGCATGGCGCGCTGCTGCTGCAACCCGCGCTGCGCCACTACGGCGGGCTGTCCGGCGTGTTGCATGCCGGCGTGGCGGTGGCGGCGCTGCAGCTGCTGCAGCACGCCAAGGGCCCGCGCCGGCTGGTCGGCCTGCTGCTGCTGGCCGGCCTGCTGGTGAAGGTGCTGCACGAATCACCGTGGCAAGGCCCGCTGCGCCTGGTCACCGGCTGGGACATCCCGATCGCGCCGCTGGCGCACGCCACCGGCGCCGCAGCCGGGGTGCTCTGCGGCTGGCTGCTGAACCGGCGTTGAGCAGCCGGTGATGAGCGACCGCAAACCACAGCTCGACACCATCGCCGTGCTGGCGCTGCTGCTGTGCTGCGGCCTCTGGGGCCTGAACCAGGTGGCCACCAAGCTCACGCTGGCCGAGGTGCCGCCACTGGCGCAGGCCGCCGTGCGGTCGCTGGGGGCCGCGGGGCTGGTGGCGCTGTGGGCCCGCTGGCGCGGCATCGGCCTGGGCTGGCGCAACGGCACCTTGGCCGGCGGCCTGCTGGCCGGAGTGATGTTCGGGCTGGAGTTCGGCTGCATCTTCGTCGGGCTGCAGTACACCTCGGCCTCGCGCATGATCGTGTTCATCTACCTCGCGCCCTTCATCGTGGCGCTGGGCATGCCGCTGGTCACCCGCACCGAACACCCCGACCGGGTGCAGCTCGCGGGCCTGCTGGCCGCGTTTGCCGGCGTGGCCTGGGCCTTTGCCGAGAGCTGGCACACCAGCAACGCCCCGCCACGCCAGTGGATCGGCGACGCCCTGGGCGTGGCCGGCGCGCTGCTGTGGGGCGGCACCACGCTGGTGGTGCGCGGCAGCCGGCTGGCCAGCGCCGCACCGGAACAGACGCTGCTGTACCAGCTGGCCGTGTCGGGCCTGCTGCTGGCACTGGCATCGTTCGTGGCCGGCGAGGCCTGGCCCCGGCGGCTGAGCGCCGGCCCGGCCTGGCTGCTGGCCTACCAGACGGTGGTGGTGTGCTTCGCGAGCTACCTGCTGTGGTTCTGGCTGGTGCGCCACTACCCGGCCACGCGGCTGGCCGCGTTCACGATGCTGACGCCGCTGCTGGGCCTGCTGGCCGGCGTGGCGCTGCTGGGCGAGCCGCTCACCCCGCGGCTGGTGGCCGCCTGCGCCGCCGTGGCCGTGGGCATCGCACTGGTGAACCGGCCGGCACGCTGACGCTGTCGCCTGCGCGGCGGCCCGGCGCCGAGGTCGCGCATAGACTGCGCCGACCCCACTCCAGGAGACACCCCATGATCACGCTGTGCGGCTTCGGCCTGTCGAACTACTACAACAAGGTCAAGCTGGCCTTGCTGGAAAAAGGCATCCCGTTCCAGGAGGAACTGTGCATGACCGGCTCGAGCGACGAATCGGTGCTGTCGGCCTCGCCGCTGGGCAAGGTGCCCTTCATCCGCACCGAGCAGGGCGGCCTGTGCGAGAGCCAGGCCATCCTCGACTACCTGGAAGCGGCCTACCCGGCCGTGCCGCTGCTGCCGCAGGACCCGTGGCAGCGGGCCAAGGTGCACGAGCTCGTCACCTTCGTCGACCTGCACCTGGAGCTGGTGGCGCGCGAGCTCTACGCGCAGGCCTTCTTCGGCGGCAAGGTCGATGAAACCACCCAGGCCCGCGTGCGCAAGCTGCTGACGAAGAACATCGCCGGCTTCAAGCGCCTGGCGAAGTTCTCGCCCTACCTGGCCGGCGAGCACTTCACCCAGGCCGATTGCGCCGCCTGGGTGAGCCTGCCGCTGGTGGCCATGGCCAGCAAGATCGTGCTCGGCGAAGACCTGCTGGTGGCCGGCGGCATCGACTGGAAGCCCTATGTCGCGCTGGTGGGCCAGCGCCCGTCGGCCCAGAAGGTGACGGCCGACCGCAAGGCCGACCAGGAGCGCGCGGCGGCGGCGAAGAAGCCGGGCTGAGCCGGCGAGCGCGCCACCGGCCCGGGTGTTCCGCCCGGTGGCGCCTTCAGGCCGGCCGCGCTGTCAGGCCGGCTGCGCGCCCGGCGTGCCGCCAGCCAGGCGGTGCGCCGCGGCGAGCGCCGCCGTCACTTCCTTGCGGTAGCGGTTGAGCTCCTGCACGCTGGCGAAGCTGCGCTCCATCAGCAGGCTCATGTTGTGCAGGATGCGTTCGACGACCTTGTTCTCCCACACCGCGTCGAACTGGATCTGGGTGTCCAGCCAGCGCTCCAACCAGGCCGGATCGGGCAGGCGGCTCTGGATGGTGTCACGCGGAAACAGCTTCTCGTTCACATGCAGGTTGGTCGGGTGCAGCGCCTGCGCCGTGCGGCGCGCGCTGGCCATCAGCACGCCCACCTTGGTGAAGGCGGCGCGGGCCTCGTCGCCGAACTTCGCGAGTGCCCGCTTCATGTAGCGCAGGTAGGCGCCCCCATGGCGGGCTTCGTCGCGGGCCAGCGTTTCGTAGATCTGCTTGATCACCGGCTCGGTGTGCCACTCGGCCGCGCGGCGGTACCAGTGGTTCAGCCGCACCTCGCCACAGAAGTGCAGCATCAGGGTTTCCAGCGCCGGCGCGGGGTCGAACTCGAAGCGCACCTGGTGCAGTTCTTCCTCGGTGGGCGCCAGGTCGGGGCGGAAGCGGCGCAGGTACTCCATCAGCACCAGCGAGTGCTTCTGTTCCTCGAAGAACCACACGCTCATGAAGGCCGAGAAGTCGCTGTCGTCGCGGTTGTCGCGCAGGAACATCTCGGTGGCCGGCAGGGCCGCCCATTCGGTGATGGCGTTCATCTTCACCGTCTGCGCCTGCTCCTCGCTCAGGCGGGCGGCATCGAAGCTGTCCCACGCGATGTCGGTGTCCATGTTCCAGCGCACGGATTCGAGTTGCTTGAACAGTTCGGGGTAGAGCATGGCAGGTCCTTGGGGCGGGCGCGATTCTAGGACTCGGGCCACGACAGTCGGCGGTGGGGTTGTTCTGCGCGCCCGGCCGCGATGCGGTGCAATCGGCTCCATGCCCACCCTCGTCTCCGGAGTGCCTGCCATGCCCTTGCCCGCCCCGCGCCGCGCGCGCGTTGCGCCGGTGATACCGCCCCTGGCCGCGCCGCTGCTGGCGCTGCTGCTCGGCATGCTGCCGCCGCTGCCTGCGCTGGCGGCCGGCGCCTGCCCGCCGCTGCTGCGCCACACGATGCCGCGCCTGCAGGACGAGAAGCCGATCGACCTGTGCAGCTACGCCGGCCAGGTGCTGCTGGTGGTGAACACCGCCAGCTTCTGTGGCTACACGTCGCAGTACAAGGGCCTGGAGGCCCTGCACGCGCGCTACCGCGGCCGCGGCCTGGTGATCCTGGGTTTCCCGACCAACGACTTCGGGCAGCAGGAACCCGGCAGCAACCGCGAGATCGCAGACTTCTGCGAAAACACCTTCGGCGTGAAGTTCCCGATGTTCGCCAAGACCACCGTGCGTCCCGGCGCCGGCGCGAATCCGCTGTTTGTCGCGCTGGCCCAGCGCAGCGGCCAGGCCCCGAAGTGGAACTTCCACAAGTACCTGATCGGCCGCCAGGGCGAGCCGGTGATCAGCCATGGCTCGGCGGTCGACCCCAATGACCCGAACTTCATCAGGGATTTGGAAAGACTGATTGAGTCAAAGTGAGACTGTTCAGTCATAGTTGAACTCATCAGTTCAACTTGGTGCTGGACCTCATGCAAGCGAATCAACGTGAAGACCGGGAACCTTTTTCCAGCCACCGTGTCAATGACCCATCGGGCGCCGTGCGCGCTGGTGTGTATGCGCCGGCCCCGAGCCGTTTTCAGCCGTGCAGCCGTCCGGGCAACCGGATCGCAATCCTGAGGCGCTTCTCCTCCTCCTCCCTCCCTCCCTCGTTCGCATCAGGGCGCTGCACGGCTTCTTCCCTTCCCCGCGCTGACAACGGTCACCGCGGTGCCCGGAGCCTCTGACCATGGCCCGCCGTCGCGTGGCCGTGGTCGGCTCGGGCATCTCGGGCCTGGCCTGTGCGTGGCACCTGGCCGCCGAGGCCGACGTGGTGCTGTTCGAGGCCGATGGTCGTTTTGGCGGCCATGCCCACACCGTCGATCTCAGCCTGCAGGGCTGCACCCACGGCGTCGACACCGGCTTCCTGGTGTTCAACCACGCCACCTACCCGCAACTGCGGGCGCTGTTTGCCGAACTGGGCGTCGACACCGCGCCAGCCGAGATGTCGTTCTCGGTCCAGGTGCCCGGCGTCGGGCTGGAGTGGAGCGGCACCAACCTGGCCGGCGTCTTCAGCCAGCGCCGCAACCTGCTGCGCCCGCGCTTCCTGGGCATGCTGGCCGACCTGCTGCGCTTCAATGCACTGGCCACGCGCCTGGCCGAGCAGAACGAGGACGCCGCGCTGCGCCAGCCGATCGGCGAATTTCTCGCGCAGCAGCGTTTCGGCGATGCGTTCCGCGACTGGTACCTGCTGCCCATGCTGGGCTGCATCTGGTCCTGCCCCACCGACCAGATGCTGCGCTTCCCGGTGGCCACGATGATCCGCTTCTGCCACAACCATGGCCTGATCCGGCTGACCGAACGGCCGCAGTGGTACACGGTGGCCGGCGGCTCCCGCCGCTACGTGCAGCGCCTGGTCGAGCAACTGCCCGAAGCGCGCGCCGGCACGCCGGTGCGCGGCCTGCGGCGCGTGCCACCCGGCACCGCCGAGGCCGGCGTGTGGCTGGCCCTGGACAGCGGCGCCGAACGCTTCGACGACGTGGTGCTCGCCACCCACAGCGACCAGAGCCTCGCGTTGCTGGGCCAGGGTGCCAGCGCCGACGAACGCGCACTGCTGGGCGCCATCCGCTACCAGCGCAACCGCGCGCTGCTGCACACCGATGCCGCGCTGCTGCCCCAGCGCCGCAGTGCCTGGGCCGCCTGGAACTACGAGCGCGCGCCCGAGGCCGCGCGCGAGCAGTCCGCGGTCTGCCTGCACTACCTGATCAACCGGCTGCAGCCGCTGCCGTGGCAGACCCCGGTGATCGTGTCGCTGAACCCGGCGCGTGAACCCGATGCCGCGCAGGTGCACGGCGAGTTCGACTACGCCCACCCGGTGTTCGACCAGGCCGCGATCGAGGCGCAGCAGCGCCTGCCGTCGATCCAGGGCCGCTCGCATGTGTGGTTCGCCGGTGCGTGGACACGATACGGCTTCCACGAAGACGGCTTGCGTTCGGCGCTGGACGTGGTGGCCGGCCTGCGCACCCAGTGGCGTGCGCAGGACGCCGCCGGCCCGCAGCGGCGGGCCGCCTGAGCGAGCAATGGCATCCCTGGCACAGCCCTGCATGGACCCGATCGTGACACCCGACCCCCGCGCCAGCGTGCCGCTGATCGGCACCGGGTGGGTGCGCCACCACCGGCTGCGGCCGGTGGACCACCACTTTGCCTACCCCACCTGGTTCCTGCTGCTGCCGCTGCGCAGCCTGCGCGAGGCGCCGCACGCCGCGCTGGCGCGCAACCGGCGCGCCTGGGTGAGCTTCCACGACGCCGACCACGGTGACGGCCGCGCCGACTGCCTGGCATGGCTGGAGGAATTCCTGCAGCGCGCGGGCGTGCAGGGTGCCGATGGCGAGGTCTGGCTGCACACCGTGCCCCGGGTGCTGGGCTATGTGTTCAAGCCGGTGAGCTTCTGGTACTGCCACCGCGCCGATGGCGCACTGGCCGCCATCGTGGCCGAGGTCAACAACACTTTCGGCGACCGGCATTGCTACCTGCTCACCGGGCCGCAGCTGGGCTTCGGCGCCGAGCTGGTCGCGAGCAAGGTGTTCCATGTCTCGCCCTTCTGTCGTGTCGAGGGGCGTTACCGCTTTCGCTTCCTGCGCACCGGCCTGGGCGCCGCTGTGGGCCGCAGCGTGGCCCACGTCGACCACGACGATGCCCAAGGCCCGCTGCTGCGCACCAGCGTCAGCGGCCGCCTCGAAGCGCTGACGCCCGGCTCGCTGCGCCGCGCGTTCTGGCGCATGCCGCTGCTCACGCTGGGCATCACCGCCCGAATCCACTGGCAGGCCTTGCGCCTGCTGATGCGCCGCGTGCCCTTCTTCGGACGCCGCCCGGCCGCGCAGCTGGCTGCGCCGGCCGACCCCCTCCGCTGACCCGCCCCACGACCTCAGCCCGCATGAACACCGCCACCACCACCCTCGGCCGCCTGGCCCTGCCCGCCACCGCACCCGCCGCCGCGCGCGCCGTCTTCGCGCTGCTGCACCGCCTGAAGACCGGCACCCTGGACGTGCAGCTGCCCGACGGCGCGCACCTGCGCTTCGGCACCGGCCGCCCGGGTGAGCCGCAGGCCTCGATCCGGCTGCACAACTGGTCGGTCTGTTCGGCGGCACTGCGCTCGGGCGACATCGGCTTCGCCGAACGCTACATCGCGGGCGACTGGTCCACCGGCGACCTCGTGGCGCTGCTGCGCCTGTTCATCGTCAACCGCGATGCGATCGAAGGCGTGGTCTACGGGGGCTGGTGGGGCCGCCTGCTGCACCGCCTGCGCCACCTGGTGAACCGCAACTCGCGCGCCGGCAGCCGCCGCAACATCCACGCCCACTACGACCTGGGCAATGCGTTCTACCGGCTGTGGCTGGACGAGACCATGAGCTACTCCAGCGCCTGGTTCGACGGCCACCCCGACCAGGCCATGCCCCAGGCCCAGCAGGCCAAGGTGCGCCGCGCGCTGGCCCAGTGCGGGGTGGCGCCGGGCGAACGCGTGCTCGAGATCGGTTGCGGCTGGGGCGGCCTGGCCGAACTGGCGGTGCGCGAGGCCGGCGCGCAGGTCACCGGCGTCACCCTCTCGTCCGAGCAACTGGCCTACGCCCGCCAGCGCCTGGCCGACGCCGGGCTGGGCGACCGCGCCGAGCTGCGCCTGCAGGACTACCGCGACATCGGCGACGCGCCGTTCGACGCCATCGTGTCGATCGAAATGTTCGAGGCCGTCGGCCGCGAGTACTGGGCCGGCTACTTCGCCGCCATCGGCCGGCTGCTCAAGCCGGGGGGCCGCGCCTGCATCCAGACCATCACGATCCGGGACGATCTCTTCGACCGTTATGTCGCCGGCACCGACTTCATCCAGCAGTACATCTTCCCCGGCGGCCTGCTGCCCAGCGCCGAGGCCTTCCGGGCCGAGGCCGCCGCGGCCGGCCTGCGCGTGGTGGACCAGTTCGCCTTCGGCGCCGACTATGCCGAAACACTGCGCCGCTGGCGCGCCGACTTCCAGCGCCAGGAGCAGGCGGTGCGCGCGCTCGGCTTCGACACACGCTTCGTGCGCACCTGGGACTTCTACCTCGCCTACTGCGAGGCGGCGTTCGCCACCGGCAACACCGACGTCATGCAGTTCACGCTGCAGCGCGACTGAATGACCGCCATGTCACGCCGCCTGGCCCCCGTGTTAATGGCCCTCGGCGGCCTGCTGGGGCCGGGCGCGTTGCCGGCCGCCACGCCCGAGCCACCGCCCGAGGTGCGGGCCGAGCTGCCCGAAGCGCGCCAGCGCGGCACCGCCACGCTGCGTTTCGTGGGCCTGCATGTCTACGACGCGCGCAGCTTCAGCGCCGCACCGATCGAAGGCGACGGCAGCGAGCAGCCGCTCGCCATCGAGCTGCGCTATGCCCGCACGCTGGCCGGCGCCCGCATTGCGCAGCGCTCGATCGACGAGATGCGCCGCATCGGCGCGTTCACCGAGGCGCAGGCCGAGCGCTGGCTGCGCGCGATGACGCAGTTGTTCCCCGACGTGACGGCCGGCACCCGCCTCACCGGCATCCAGCACCCTGGCCGCAGCGCGCGCTTCTACCTCGACGGCCGGCCGCTGGGCCAGATCGACGACCCGGACTTTGTGCGGCTGTTCTTCGGCATCTGGCTCTCGCCCCGCAGCTCGGAGCCGGCCCTGCGCGCGCGGCTGGTCGGGGCAACGCCATGAGCCCACCGGGACTGCAACGCCCGGCCGACGGGCTGCGCTATGGCGCCCTGGGCGCACCGCTGGCCTTTGCCGCGCTGCCCTTGTATGTGCAACTGCCCAACCACTATGCGGCGGAGCTGGGCGTGTCGCTGGCCGGCCTGGGCGCGGTGCTGCTGGCCGTGCGCGGCCTCGATGCCGTGGTCGACCCCTGGCTAGGGCGTGTGGCCGACAGGGTGATGGCCGGTGCCCGCGCCCGGGTGCTGCAGCTGGCCGGGGCGGCCGCACTGCTGCTGGCGCTGGGGCTGGGTGCGGTGTTCTTCCCGCCGGCCGCCGCCTCGGGTGCGCTGCTGGCCTGGTGCGCGGTGGCGCTGTTGTTCACCTTCTTCGGCTACAGCAGCCTGGGCGTGCTGCACCAGGCCTGGGGCGCCCGCCTGGGCGGGGGCGACCGGCACCAGGCCTGGCTGGCCGGCTGGCGCGAAGGGCTGGCCCTGGCCGGCGTGCTGCTGGCCAGCGTGCTGCCCGCGGTGGCCGGCCTGGGCACCACGGTACTGGCCTGCGCCGCGGGCCTGGCCCTGGCCCTGCTGGGCCTGAGCCGCGCGCCCTTCGTGCCCGGCGCCCCGCGCGACGAAGCCCTGCCAGGTCAGCCCGCGGCCCGGCCCTGGCATGACGCCCGCTTCCGCCGCCTGATGGGCGTGTACCTGCTCAACGGCATTGCCGCCGCGGTGCCGGCCACGCTGGTGCTGTTCTACATCCGCGATCACCTGCAGGCCCCGGCGCAGGAACCGCTGTTCCTCGCGGCCTATTTCGCCGCGGCCGCGGGCTCGGTGCCGGTGTGGCTGCGTGGCGTGGCGCGCTTCGGGCTGGTGCGCTGCTGGCTCGCCGGCATGGTGCTGGCCGTGGCCAGCTTCGCCTGGGCCGCCCAGCTGGCGCCGGGTGCGGTGGCGGCCTACGCGCTGGTGTGCGTGGCCTGCGGCCTGGCCCTGGGGGCCGACCTGGTGGTGCCCAGCGCGCTGCTCACCAGCGTGATCCAGCGTGCCGGCCATGCGCGTCGGCACGAGGGGGCCTACGTGGGCTGGTGGAGCTGCGCAACCAAGCTCAACCTCGCGCTGGCCGCCGGGCTGGC
Source organism: Burkholderiales bacterium (assembly GCA_016213205.1). Lineage (GTDB taxonomy): Bacteria > Pseudomonadota > Gammaproteobacteria > Burkholderiales > Burkholderiaceae_C > Pseudaquabacterium. The sequence goes on along the minus strand of JACRAZ010000059.1, from coordinate 40,989 downwards.
GCTGCCGGCGCTGCAGGCGCTGGGCTACCGACCCGGCCAAACCGCAGGCCCCACGGACGCACTTGTCGTGTGTTATGCCGTGCTGCCCTGCCTGCTGAAACTGGCCGCAGCAGCCCTGCTGTGGCATCACCGCTCACTCCTGGAAGGCCCCGACCGATGACATCCCGCCTGCCGACACTGCGCTCCGGCCTGGCCGCCGCCGCACTGGCCCTCGCCCTGGCCGGCTGCGCCGCCCCCCAGCCCGCCGACTACGCCGCCGCCACGCCCCGGCTCGACCTGCGGCAGTACCTGAACGGCGCACTGGTCGCGCACGGCATCGTCACCGATCGCTCGGGCAAGGTGCTGCAGCGCTTCACGGTCGACCTGCAAGGCCGCTGGCAGGGCAACGAGGGCGTGCTGGAGGAGAAGTTCGCCTACGCCGACGGCCGCCGCGAGCAGCGCATCTGGCGCCTGACCGCGCTGCCCGATGGCCGCTACACCGGCCGCGCCGACGACGTGCTCGGCGAGGCCCAGGGCCAGGCCGCCGGCAATGCGCTGAACTGGCGCTACACGCTGAAGCTGCCGGTGGACGGCCAGGTCTACGAGGTGCAGTTCGACGACTGGATGTTCCTGGTGGACGAACAGGTCATGCTCAACCGCGCGGTGATGAGCAAGTTCGGCATCCGCGTCGGCGAAGTGCTGTTGTCGTTCCGGCGGCTGTGAGCCCCACGCCATGGCCCTGAACCCCCGCATCACCACCTGGCCCGGCCAGCGCGTCTGGCTCGTCGGCGCCTCCACCGGCATCGGCCGCGCCACCGCCAGCCTGCTGCATGCGCGCGGCGCGCAGGTCATCGTCTCGGCGCGCAGCCGGCCGGCGCTGCAATCCTTCGTCGACAGCCACCCGGGCGCCGACATGGTGCCGCTCGATGTCACCGATGCATCGGCCGTGCGCGCCGGCGCCGAGGCGGTGCTCGCACGCCATGGCCGCATCGACCTGGCGATGTACTGCGCCGGGCACTACAGCGCGCAAAGCGCCACGGCGTTCCGGCTGGACGAGGCGCTGCGCCACCAGCAGGTGAACTATGTCGGCGCGCTGCACCTGCTCGAGGCCGTGCTGCCCACCCTGCTGCGCCAGGCCGATGCCGGCACCGCCGCGCACCTGAGCCTGGTGGCCAGCGTGGCCGGCTACCGGGGCCTGCCGCAGGCGCTGGCCTACGGCCCGACCAAGGCCGCGCTGATCAACCTGGCCGAGACGCTGTACCTCGACCTGGCGCCGCGCGGCATCGGTGTCTCGCTGGTGAACCCGGGCTTCGTCGACACGCCGCTCACGGCCCAGAACCAGTTCCGCATGCCGGCGCTGATGCAGCCTGACGAGGCCGCCGAGGCCATCGTCCAGGGCTGGGGCGCCGGCCGCTTCGAGATCCACTTCCCGCGTCGCTTCACGCTGGCGCTGAAGGCCCTGCGGCCGCTGTCCGACCGCCTGTACTTCGCCGCGGTGCGGCGCATGGTCCATGTCTGACGCCGCCCGCCACCCCGATGCGCGCGTGCGCCGCGTCGTCACGCTGTTCGAGGCGTTGGCGCCGGCCGACCTGGCGCGCCTGGGTGAGGTGTACGCGCCCCAGGCGCGCTTCAAGGACCCGTTCAACGAGGTGCAGGGCCCGGACGCGATCGGCCGCATCTTCGCGCACATGTTCGAGACGCTGGAGGCGCCGCGCTTCGTCGTGCAGGACGCGCTGGTGGACGGCAACCAGGCCTTCCTGACCTGGGATTTCGAGTGCCGGCGCCGCGGCAGCCGCGGTGCGGCGCTGCGCATCCATGGCGGCACGCACCTGCGCTTCGATGCGCAGGGCCGCGTGCTGCTGCACCGCGACTACTGGGACGCCGCCGAAGAGCTGTACGAACGGCTGCCGTTGCTGGGCGCGCTGATGCGCTGGCTCAAGCGCCGGCTCAGCGCAACCAGCCCTTCCGGCGGAAGTAGATGAAGGGCGCTGCCACCGAGGCCACCATCAGCGAGATCGCGAACGGGTAGCCCCAGGTCTGGTCCAGCTCCGGCATGTGCTTGAAGTTCATGCCGTAGATGCTGGCGATCAGCGTCGGCGGCAGCAGCGCGACGCTCGCCACCGAGAAGATCTTGATGATCTTGTTCTGGTTGATGTTGATGAAGCCGACCGTGGCGTCCATCAGGAAGTTGATCTTGTCGAACAGGAAGGCGGTGTGCGAATCCAGCGAGTCGATGTCGCGCAGGATCTGGCGCGCCTCCTCGAACTGCTCGGCATTGAGCATGCGGCTGCGCATCATGAAGCTCAGTGCGCGGCGGGTGTCCATCACGTTGCGGCGGATGCGGCCGTTGAGGTCTTCCTCCTTCGCGATGGCGGCCAGCGCCTCGCCGGCGGCACGGTCGTCCACGTCCTGCTTCAGCACCCGGGCGGACACCCGCTCCAGGCTGTCGTAGATGCCTTCGAGCGCATCGGCCGAGTACTCGGCGTCCGCGTCGTACAGCTTCAGCAGCACGTCCTTCGCGTCCTCGATCAGCGCCGGGATGCGGCGCGCGCGCAGCCGCAGCAGCCGGAACACCGGCAAGTCTTCACCGTGCACCGAGAACAGCACGCCTTCCTTCAGGATGAACGCCACCCGCACGTTGCGCGGGGTGACGTCGTCGTCGATCAGGAAGTCCGAGCGGATGTGCAGCTCGCCGTTGTCTTCCTCGTAGAAGCGGGCGGATTCCTCGAGATCGTCGTCGACGATGTCGTCCGGGATGGTCAGGCCGAAGCGGGCGGTGATCCAGCCCTTTTCAACCGGCGAGGGCGACTCGAGGTCGACCCACACCGGCTGCGCCCTGGCCAGCGCATCGGCGTTGTCGATTTCTTCCTGCACCAGCCTGCCGTTGGCCAGCGCGAACACATTGAGCATGGGGCATCTCCAGCGCCACGGCGGCAGCCGCGGTGGGCGCTCGGCGGGGGCGGTCTTCTTGGCGGGGTGGTCCGATGCACCGTCTCACCCCTGGCCGCGCGACGGCCTGCGCACAGGCCGATCATCCAGCGCTGGAGTGGACGGTCACCGAGGGTGACTCTGGTCCAACGGAAGGCTCCGAAATCGGGATCGGCGGATTATGTCATCGCCCTGCGCGGCCAGGCGCCGGCCGCGCCCAGGGTGCGCGACCGTGGCGGCGCCTACAGCAAGGCGGGCGCGGTGAGGCTGGCGTGCTGCTCGCGCACCAGCGCTTCGAGGTCGTCGAAGTTCAGCGGCTTGGTGAACACCTGAACGCCATCGGGCAGGCCGCCGCGCTGGTCGATCTCGACGGCGCTGAGCACGGTGACCACCACGATGCGCAGCGCCTCGCGGCCGCGCCGGTGGCCCTTCAGGGCCTCGATCATGCGGAAGCCGTCCATGCCGGGCATGTTCAGGTCCGTCAGCAGCAGATCGGGGGATTCGTCGCCGATGCGCAGCAGGGCCTCGAAGCCGTTGGTGGCCGTGCTCACGCGCAGCGGCACGTCCCAGCCTTCCATGACCATGCAGATCAGCTTGAGCATGTCGGGGTCGTCCTCGACCACCAGGATGCGCAGCGGCCGGCCATCTGGCCCCACCGCGGCGTTGGAACGCCCGGCCAGCGCATGGCTGCGCTCGGCAATCAGCTTCTCGACGGCGGACCGCGAAATGCGCCGATGGCCGCCGGCGGTCTTCCAGGCCGGCAGGACGCCGCCTTCGACCCACAATTGCACCGTGCGCAACGCCACGCCCAGGGCTTCGGCAGCCTCGCGGGTGGACAGGACATCGGCATTCGCCGCGCTCTTACGCATAGCGCTACTACACCAGGGTGGAGAGGCAGGTGGACAACACGCCGGCCCAGACGGGCCAGCCCAACGAAGACGGCACTGTAGCGTGTTTTGGCGCCCGTTCAACAAGCCCGGGGCGGTATGCGTCGCCCGAGCCCCACAACGACGCGCCACACGTCAGATGTTTGGCAAACCAGTTGATGCTACACCCGGCCCCGCACTTGTCACATCCGCAGTTTCGGTAGCACACTGGGTTCGCAACGGACGACCCAAGCGATTCCCAGGTGGGTCGATCCGGTGCCGAAAAATGGCCAACTCTCGTGAAAAGGAGGTTCTGATGAACCTGACGATCAGCGGACACCACCTCGAAGTGACACCTGCTCTGCGCGAGTACGTGCTCACCAAGCTCGACCGGGTGACCCGGCATTTCGACCAAGTGGTGGATATCAACGTACTGCTGACGGTCGAGAAGCTGACTGAGAAGGAGCGAAGGCAGAAGGCGGAGGTGACCCTCCACGTCAAAGGCAAGGACATCTTTGTTGAACAGTCTCATGAGGATCTGTATGCCGCGATCGACCAGCTGATGGACAAGCTCGATCGCCAGGTCGTGCGCCACAAAGACCGGCTGAACGACCACCACCACCAATCCACCAAGCGGATGGACGCCGACGCAGCCTGACCGCGCGGCACACCGGACGACGGCCCCCGAGGGGGCCGTTTCTGTTTCCGGGTGCTGCGCCGTGACAACATCCCGCACCCGGGGGTGCTGTCAACCGTGCAGTGCAGCAACGCATTTCTATAATCACCGCTCTGTCACAGGACCCGTGGTTGCGCCGGTCGGAAGCTGCCGTGATGCGGGGTGAACGCCATGAACCGTCTCGCCGCTATCCTGCCCACCAGCAACGTGCTGGTGAACGTCGACGCCACGAGCAAGAAGCGCGCATTCGAGCATGCCGGCCTGCTGTTCGAGAACCAGCACGCGATCGCCCGCGCCACCGTCACCGACAACCTCTTTGCCCGGGAGCGCCTGGGCTCCACCGGCCTGGGGCATGGCGTGGCCATCCCGCACGGCCGCATCAAGGGGCTGAAGAACCCGCTCGCCGCCGTGCTGCGCGTGCAGCAGCCGATTCCCTTCGATGCCCCGGACGACGAGCCGGTGAGCCTGCTGATCTTCCTGCTGGTGCCCGAGGCGGCCACGCAGCGCCACCTCGAAATCCTGTCCGAGATTGCCGAGCTGCTGTCCGACCGCGAACTGCGCGAACGCATGAAGGCCGCCGAAGACGCGCCCACGCTGCACAAGCTGATCGCCGACTGGGCGCCCCTGAAGTCGGTGGCATGAGGATCTTCCCCGGCAGGGGACCGGTTGCCGAAGGCAACCAGGGGCGCGCGGTCCCGATCGGAGCGCGAACGCGGATCCGGGTTTCCCGGTCCGGGTTCGTCAGCCCCTCGGGGGCGGCCGCAAGGCGGCCGGGGCCCACATGAAACCCACCTCCATCAGTGCCGAGGCCTTGTTCGAGGCCCAGCGCGAAACCCTGCGCTGGGAGTGGATCGCCGGCCATGCCCACCCCGAGCGCCGCTTCGACGAAGCCGCCGTGCGTGATGCACAGTCGGCCGCCGACCTGGTGGGCTACCTGAACTACATCCACCCCTACCGGGTGCAGATCGTCGGCCGGCGCGAGGTAGCCTACCTGCGGTCCTCGGCACCGGAAGACCAGGAACGGCGCATCTCCCGCATCGTGACGCTGGAGCCCCCGGTGCTGATCGGCGCCGACGGCGTGGCCCCGCCCGACCGCCTGGTGGCGATGTGCGACCGCGCCGAGATCCCGCTGTTCGTCACCAGCGAATCGGCCGGCCAGGTGATCGACATCGTGCGCGCCTACCTGGCGCAGCTGTTTGCCGACCGCATCACGCGCCATGGCGTGTTCATGGACATCCTCGGCCTGGGCGTGCTGCTCACCGGCGAATCGGGCCTGGGCAAGAGCGAACTCGGGCTGGAGCTGATCTCGCGCGGCCACGGCCTGGTGGCCGACGATGCCGTGGACCTGTACAAGGTGTCGCAGAGCGCGCTCGAGGGCCGCTGCCCCGAGCTGCTGCTGAACCTGCTGGAAGTGCGCGGCATCGGCCTGCTGGACATCAAGTCCATCTTCGGCGAGACGGCGGTGCGCCGGAAGATGCGGCTGAAGCTCATCGTGCACCTGGTGCGCAAGGAGACGATGGAGCGTGAGTTCGAACGCCTGCCCTACGAGCCGCTGTACGAGGAGATCCTCGGCATTCCGGTGCGCAAGGTGGTGATCACCGTGGACGCCGGCCGCAACCTGGCGGTGCTGGTGGAAGCGGCGGTGCGCAACACCATCCTGCAGCTGCGCGGCATCGACACCTACCAGGAATTCATCGCCCGCCACCAGAAGGCCATGGAGCAGGGCGAGGATTGATAGGCCCCCGGCTGCGGAGTACCGCAGCCACCCCCCGCGGGGGTACGCCCGCCGCTTCGGAGCGGCCGTGCGCTGGCGACGATTGAAGCCCCCGGCTGCGGAGTACCGCAGCCACCCCCCGCGGGGGTACGCCGGCCGCTTCGGAGCGGCCGTGCGCTGGCCGGCGCGCTTCGATCACGGGCCCCGGTGCGGGCAGTCCTTCTTGTTGCACACCGCGTACAGCGCCAACGAGTGCTCCTGCAGGTCGAACCCGCGCGCCAGCGCCACCGCGCGCTGGCGCTGCTCGATCTCGGCATCGAAGAACTCCTCCACGCGGCCGCAGGTCATGCACACCAGGTGGTCGTGGTGCTGGCCCTCGTTGAGCTCGAACACCGACTTGCCGGATTCGAAGTGGTTGCGCGTCAGCAGCCCGGCCTGCTCGAACTGCATCAGCACGCGGTACACCGTGGCCAGCCCGATGTCCGCACCCTCGGCCAGCAGGACCTTGAACACGTCCTCGGCCGTCATGTGGCGCTGCGCCGTGCGCTGGAAGATCTCCAGGATCTTGATGCGCGGCAGCGTGGCCTTCAGGCCGCTGCTCTTGAGTTCGTCGGCGTGCGTCATGGGAGGTCCGGCGTTGAGGGAACAGGCCCGCCCGGGCCTGCGGCGCGGGTGGGTCGCTAGAATCGCCGGATCATATCCAGACAGGTGCGCCGCGCCCACCGCGCCGCCGCCGCCCCCACGTTGCATGGCTGGCCTCTCGCGTTCCGTCTTGTCCCTGCGCCGCGCTGGCGGGCTGCTGGCCTTGCTGGCGCTTGCCGGCTGCAGTTCGCTGCAAACGGCCGACAACGCCTTCCTCGGGGTGATCACGCCCTACCGGATCGACATCATCCAGGGCAACGTGGTCACCCGCGAGCAGGCGGCGCAGGTCCGCCCCGGCATGACGCGCAGCCAGGTGCGCGACATCCTCGGCTCGCCGATGCTGACCGACATCTTCCACGCCGACCGCTGGGACTACGTCTTCACGATCAAGCGCACCGGCACCGAGCCGCAGCGCCGCAGCGTCGTCGCCCACTTCAAGGGTGACGCGCTCGAGCGGCTGGATGCGCCCGCGCTGCCCTCGGAGCGCGAGTTCGTCGCCTCGATCAGCCGCACCAAGGCCAGCGGCAAGTCTCCCCAGCTGGAGCTGAGCGCAGAGCAGAAGCAGGCCTTGCCGCGCCCCCCGAAGACCGAGACCCCGGCACCGCCCCCGATGGGCGCCGTGCGCAGCTACCCGCCGCTGGAGCCCTCTTGAGCAGCACCGAGTCACCCCTGCGCATCGCGATCGCGGGCGCCAGCGGCCGCATGGGCCGCATGCTGATCGAGGCCGTGCTCGGCGCGGCCGATTGCCGCCTGGCCGGCGCGCTGGATGTGCCGGCCAGCCCCAGCCTCGGCCAGGACGCCGGCGCCGCGCTGGGCCGCAGCACCGGTGTGGTGATCACCGCCGACCTGCGGGCCGGCCTGGCCGACGCGCAGGTGCTGATCGACTTCACCCGCCCGGAGGGCACGCTCGCCCACCTCGCGGTGTGCCGCGAGCTCGGCGTGAAGGCGGCCATCGGCACCACCGGCTTCAGCGAGTCGCAGAAAGCCGAGATCACCGAGCATGCCCGCCACATCGCCCTGGTGCTGGCGCCCAACATGAGCGTGGGCGTCAACGTGGTGATGCGCCTGCTCGACCAGGCCGCACGCGCGCTGAGCCAGGGCTACGACATCGAGATCATCGAAGCCCACCACCGCCACAAGGTGGACGCGCCCAGCGGCACCGCGCTGCAGATGGGCGAGGTGATCGCCTCGGCGCTGGGCCGCAGCCTGAAGGACTGCGCCGTCTATGCCCGCGAAGGCGTCACCGGCGAGCGCGATCCGTCGACGATCGGCTTCTCGGCCATCCGCGGCGGCGACATCGTTGGCGACCACACGGTGCTGTTCGCCGGCATCGGCGAGCGCATCGAGATCACGCACAAGAGCGCCAGCCGGGTGAGCTACGCCCAGGGGGCACTGCGTGCCGCACGCTTCCTCGCTGGCCAGCGCAGCGGGCAGTTCAGCATGGCCGATGTGCTGGGCCTGGCCTGACATGCCGGACCGCGGCGCCCCCCAGTCACGCACCCCAGGCGGCTGGGCGAGGCCCGGCGGGCGCTGAGCGATGGACGGCATCACCCAGTTCTGGCAGCAGAGCGACGGCATCGGCCGCGCGGTGGGGGCCCTGTTGCTGGCCATGTCGATCAGTGCCTGGGTCGTGATCTTCTGGAAGGCCTGGGTGCTGCAACGCGCGCGGCACGACATCGCCCGGGCGGTGCCGGCGTTCTGGGCCGCCGACGCACTGTCGTCCGGCCGCGCCCGGCTGGAAGCGCTGGACCGCGAACAGGTGCTGGCGCCGCTGCTGGCGGCCATCACCGCGCGCGACGGCGGCCACACGCTCGAGACCCGCGGCGCACTGCAATCCCAGCTCACTCGGCGCCTGCGTGATGCCCTGCACCGCAGCCTTGCGCACCTGCAGTTCGGACAGGTGCTGCTGGCATCGATCGGCAGCACCGCGCCCTTCATCGGCCTGTTCGGCACCGTGTGGGGCATCTACCACGCGCTGGTCAGCATCGCCGCGGCGGGCTCGATCACGATCGAGAAGGTGGCCGGCCCGGTGGGCGAGGCCCTGATCATGACGGCCGCGGGCCTCGCGGTGGCCATTCCCGCGGTGCTGGCCTACAACCTGTTCGGCAAGTGGGTGGCCGCCTGCGAGGCCGAGCTCGAGGGCTTCGCGCACGACCTGCGCGAGATGGCGCTCGAACACGCCGCCGCGGGCGGCTGAGCAGCGGTACGCCATGTCGTTCGGCCGGCTCGAACGCCCCGAGGCCTCGCGCCCGATGAGCGACATCAACATGACGCCGCTGATCGACGTGATGCTGGTGTTGCTGGTGATCTTCATGATCACCGCGCCGCTGATGACCTCGAGCCTGAAGCTCGACCTGCCCAAGGCCGAGGGCGCCAAACCCACCGATGCGGCGCAATTCATCACCGTGGCGGTGGACCCGCAGGGCAGCCTGTTCTGGGGCGACGAAGCGGTGAACGCCGAGCAGCTGAAGCTGCGCGTGCGCCAAGCCGCGCTGCGCAACCCCGGCACCGAGGTGCAGTTGCGTGCGGACAAACGCGTGCCCTACGGCCGCATCGCCGAGCTGATCGGCCTGGTGCAGGAAGGCGGGCTCAGCCGCATCGGTTTCGTCACCGAGAGCGCCGGCCCGTAGCCCGGGCGGCACCGCCATCGTGGCGACCGGGGGCGCGCGTGGCCCCGCACGCGATAATTGCGCGATGAACGAAAAGTACGTCCCCGCCGAAGTCGAAGCCGCCGCGCAAGCCCACTGGACGGCCGCCGACGCCTACCGCGTCACCGAGGACGCGCGTGATGCCCAGGGCCAGCTCAAGCCGAAGTTCTACGCCTGCTCGATGCTGCCCTACCCCAGCGGCAAGCTGCACATGGGGCATGTGCGCAACTACACCATCAACGACATGCTCGCGCGCCAGCTGCGCATGAAGGGCATGAACGTGCTGATGCCCATGGGCTGGGACGCCTTCGGCCTGCCGGCCGAGAACGCCGCGATGAAGAACGCGGTGCCGCCGGCGCAGTGGACCTACTCGAACATCGCCCACATGAAGGGCCAGATGCAGGCCATGGGCCTGGCGATCGACTGGTCGCGCGAGGTGGCCACCTGCTCGCCCAGCTACTACAAGTGGAACCAGTGGCTGTTCCTGAAGATGCTGGAAAAGGGCATCGCCGAGCGCCGCACCCAGGTGGTGAACTGGGACCCGGTGGACCAGACCGTGCTCGCCAACGAACAGGTGATCGACGGCCGCGGCTGGCGTTCCGGCGCCCCGGTTGAAAAACGCGAGATCCCGGGCTACTACCTGAAGATCACCGGCTATGCCGAGGAACTGCTGTCGGCGGTGGCCGACCCGGACGATCCGCACTACCTGAGCGGCTGGCCCGAGCGCGTGCGCCTGATGCAGGAAAACTGGATCGGCAAGAGCGAGGGCGTGCGCTTCGCGTTCCCGCATGACATCCGCGACGCCAGCGGCACGCTCATCGGCGGGGGAAGGCTCTGGGTCTTCACCACCCGGGCCGACACCATCATGGGCGTCACCTTCTGCGCGGTGGCGCCCGAGCATCCGCTGGCCACGCAGGCCGCGGCCGGCAATCCGAAGCTCGCCGCCTTCATCGAGGCCTGCCAGGCAGGTGGCACCACCGAGGCCGAGCTCGCCACGAAGGAGAAGGAAGGCCTGCCCACGGGCCTGTTCGTCACCCACCCGCTCACCGGCGCGCAGGTGGAGGTGTGGGTCGGCAACTACGTGCTGATGAGTTATGGCGACGGCGCGGTGATGGGCGTGCCCGCGCACGACGAGCGCGACTTCGCGTTTGCGAAGAAGTACGGCCTGGCCATCCAGCAGGTGGTGGCGGTGGAGGGCGAGGCCTTCAGCACCGAGCGCTGGGCCGAGTCCTATGCCGACAAGCAGCGCGGCCGCTGCGTGAACTCCGGCGTGCTCGACGGCCTGGGCCACAAGGACGCCGTGAACAAGGTGGCCGAACTGCTGGCCGCCCAGGGCCTGGGCGAGAAGAAGACCACCTGGCGCCTGCGCGACTGGGGCATCAGCCGCCAGCGCTACTGGGGCACGCCGATCCCGATCATCCACTGCGATGCCTGCGGCGCGGTGCCGGTGCCCGAGCAGGACCTGCCGGTGGTGCTGCCCGAAGACTGCATCCCCGACGGCAGCGGCAACCCGCTGAACAAGCGCGCCGATTTCCTGAAGGTGGCCTGCCCCTGCTGCGGGCGCGAGGCGAAGCGCGAGACGGACACGATGGACACCTTCGTCGATTCGTCCTGGTACTTCATGCGCTACTGCGACCCCACCGACACCGAGCATATGGTGGCCGGGGGCACGAAGTACTGGATGCCGATGGACCAGTACATCGGCGGCATCGAGCACGCGATCCTGCACCTGCTGTACGCACGCTTCTGGACCAAGGTGATGCGCGACCTCGGCCTGGTCACGGTGAGCGAGCCCTTCACCCGGCTGCTGACGCAAGGCATGGTGCTCAACCACATCTACTCGCGTCGCGGCGAGAAGGGCGGCATCGAGTACTTCTGGCCGCACGAGGTGCAGGACGTGCTGGACGCCACCGGCAAGGTGGTCGGCGCCCGCCTCAAGAGCGACGGCAGCGCGGTGGACTACGAGGGCGTGGGCACCATGTCCAAGTCCAAGAACAACGGCGTGGACCCGCAGGCGCTGATCGACCAGTACGGCGCCGACACCGCGCGCCTGTTCGTGATGTTCGCCTCGCCGCCCGAGCAGACGCTGGAATGGAACGACGCCGGCGTGGAAGGCGCGCACCGCTTCCTGCGCCGCGTGTGGGCCTTCGGCGCCCGCCATGCCGCCCTGCTGCAGCGCGCCACCGCCGGCAACCTGGCCAGCGCACCGCTGCGGGCCGAGGCGCGCGCGCTGCGCCGCGAGGTGCACCTGGTGTTGCGCCAGATGAGCCACGACTACGAGCGCATGCAGTACAACACCGTGGTCTCGGGCTGCATGAAGCTGCTCAACGCGCTGGATGCGTTCAAGCCCGACGGCAGCGACGGCGACACCGCCGTGCTGTGCGAGGGCAGCTCGGTGCTGCTGCGTGCGCTGTACCCGGCCTGCCCGCACATCGGGCATGCGCTGTGGGCCGAGCTGGGCTTCGCCGCTGCCGTGGGCGAGCTGCTCGACGCCCCCTGGCCGCAGGTGGACGAGTCCGCGCTGGTGCTCGACGAGATCGAGCTCGTGCTCCAGATCGCCGGCAAGACGCGCGGCGCGGTGCGTGTGCCCGCGCAGGCGGACAAGGCCGCGATCGAGGCCGCCGCCCTCGCTTCACCGGAGTTCGCAAAGTTCGGCGAAGGCAAGCCGGCGAAGAAGGTGGTGGTGGTGCCGGGCCGCCTCGTCAACGTCGTGGTCTGAGGTGCAGCGTCGCGCCCTGCTCACCCTGCTGCCGCTGGCGGCCGCCGGCTGCGGCTTCGAGCTGCGGCGCGCGCCCACGCTGCCGTTCTCGACCCTCGCGCTGCAGGGCTTTGCGGCCCGTTCGCCGCTGCTGGACGAACTGCGGCGCAGCCTCGCGCCGCAGGTGAAGGTGCTGGACGACGCGGCCAGGGCCGATGCGGTGCTGGTGGCCCTGGTCGACCGGCGCGAGAAGGTGGCCAATGCCGTCACCGCTGCCGGCCAGGTGCGGGGCATGCAGCTGCGGTTGCGCTTCGACTTCCGCCTGCTCAACCCGGCGGGCCGCGAACTGATCACCGACACCTCGCTGCAACTGGCGCGCGACATGACCTACAGCGAGACCGTCGCGCTGGCCAAGGAGCAGGAGGAATCCGAGCTTTACCGGGCAATGCAATCGGATATCGTGCAGCAGCTGATGCGCCGCCTGGCGCAACTGAAGCCCACCTGAGCCCGCCGGGCCGCCCCAAGGGCGAAACCGAAGTGCGGTCGCACGAAGGAACTCTCATCACCATGCAACTGCGCGCCGACCAGCTCGAAGCCCAGCTCGCCCGCGGCCTGAAGCCGCTGTACACGGTGCATGGCGACGAGCCGCTGCTGGCACAGGAGGCCGGCGATGCGATCCGCGCCGCCGCGCGGGCCGCCGGCTACACCGAGCGCAAGGTGTTCACGGTGAGCGGCGCGCACTTCGATTGGTCGGGCCTGCTCGGCGCCTCGCAGGCGATGAGCCTGTTCGCCGAGCGGCAGCTGATCGAGATCCGCATCCCCGGCGGCAAGCCCGGCAAGGAAGGCTCCGAAGCGCTGCAGCGCTATTGCGAGACGCTGTCCGACGACGTGGTGACGCTGCTGCACCTGCCGCGGCTGGACCGCCAGCAGCAGCAGAGTGCCTGGTTCGGCGCGCTCGACAGCGCGGGTGTCTCGATCCGTGTCGAGCCGGTGGAGCGCCGCGCACTGCCGCAGTGGATCGCGCAACGGCTGGCACGCCAGGGCCAGCGCGTGGCCGACGGCGAGGCCGGGCAGCACACACTGGCGTTCTTCGCCGACCGCGTGGAAGGCAACCTGCTCGCCGCGCACCAGGAACTGCAGAAGCTCGCGCTGCTGTACCCCGCGGGCGAGCTGAGCTTCGAGCAGGTGGAAGCCGCCGTGCTGAACGTGGCGCGCTACGACGTGTTCAAGCTCGGCGAGGCGGTGCTCGCCGGCCAGACGGCGCGTGTGCTGCGCATGCTCGACGGCCTGCGTGCCGAGGGCGAGGCCGCGGTGCTGGTGCACTGGACACTGGCGGCCGACATCCTGGCGCTCAAGCAGGCCAAGGATGCGATGGCCCACGGCAAGCCCTTGCCGATGGCGCTGCGCGAGGTGCGGGTGTGGGGCGCGAAGGAGCGCCTGTTCGAGCGCGCCCTGCCGATGCTGGCGCTGCACCAGCTGGCGCACCTGGTCGAGGCGGCCAGCGTGTGCGACGGCGTGATCAAGGGCCTGAAGCACCCGCACTGGCCGCTGGAGCCCTGGGACGCGATCCGCCGCCTTGCGCTGATGCTGGCCCAGCACCTCGCGCTGCCACCGGCCCCGCGCGGCAAGGCACCGGTGCTGCTGCGGCTGGCGCTGGAAGCGCAGGACTGAACAGACCCCCGGCTGCGGGTTACCGCAGCCACCCCCCGCGGGGGTGCGCCGGCCGCTTCGGAGCGGCCGTGCGCTGGCCGGCGTGGGCCCCCGGCTGCGGGTTACCGCAGCCCGGCCCTGGGGGCGCTCAGTACCCGCGCTGCCGGTCCACCAGGTGCTGCAGCGGCTGGCCGGCGGCCAGCGCGTGCAGGTTGCGCGCGGCAAGGCGCGCGGCGCTGCGCAGATCGGTCTGCGCGGCCGCATGCGGCAGCACCGTGACCTGCGGGTGCGACCAGTAGCGGTGCTCCGGTGGCAGCGGCTCGGTGCTGAACACGTCCAGCACCGCGTGGCCGATGGCCCCGCTGTCCAGCGCCGCCAGCAGGTCGGCATCGACCACGTGGGCGCCCCGCGCCAGGTTGACCACTGCCGCGCCGCGCGGCATCGCGCAGAAGCATCGCGCATCCAGCAGGCCGCGCGTTTCAGGCGTTAGCGGCAGCAGGTTCACCAGCAGCTCCGCCCGCGCCAGCGCCACCCGCAGGGCCACCGGCCCGCTGTGCACCGGCCACGGCGCCGGCCCCACCGCGGCGCGCGTTGCGGCGGGGACGGACGGGGTGCGCCGCCACGCGCTGACGCGGTAGCCCTGTTCATGCAGCCGCTGCGCCACCGCATGGCCCATCTGGCCCTGGCCCAGCACCAGCACGGCCACCTCGTCGGCCCGGCGCTGCGGCCAGACATGCCAGCGGTGCAGGTGCTGCTGGCGCGCGTAGCGAAAGGTGTGCCGGTGCAGCGAGAGCACGGCCCACAGTGCGGTTTCGGCCATCGCGCGGTTCATCGCCGGGTCGACCATACGCGCCACCGGCACATCGGCCGGCACGGTGGCATCGCCCAGCAGGCGGTCGACACCGGCCCACAACGACTGGATCAGGCGCAGCCCGGGCCAGCCCTGCAGGCTGCCGGGCGGTGGGTTCGCCACGATCGCCGCGGCCACCGTGGCGGGATCGAGCGGTGCCTGCCCCGGCCACCACAGCCGATGCCCCGGCAGTTCGGCCTGCAATGCCGCGGCCCAGGCATCGCGCTCGTCGTCGTCCCAGCTGCCCAGCAGCACCAGGTTCATCGCGGCACCCGCGCCAGCAGCCCTTGCAGCGCACAGGCCACCGTGGCCTGCCGAACCGCGGCCCGATCACCCGCGAACCGGTGGCACTCGGCCTCCACGCCATCGGGTCCGGCCCAGGCCAGCCACACCAGGCCCACCGGCTTGGCGGCAGTGCCACCACCAGGGCCCGCCACGCCGGTGACGGCCACTGCCCACTCGGCCTGCGAGCGCGCCCGCGCGCCGGCCGCCATGGCGCGCGCCACCGGTTCGCTCACCGCGCCGTGGGCCTCGATCAGGGCGGCGGGCACCCCCAGCAGCTCGGTCTTCGCGGCGTTGCTGTAGCTGACGAAGCCGCGCTCGAACCAGTCGCTGGAGCCGGCCAGGTCGGTGCAGGCAGCGGCGATCAGGCCACCGGTGCAGCTTTCGGCGGTGGCCAGGTGCTGGCCCCGGGCGCGCAACAGGTCGGCCAGTCGGGCCACGCTGTCGGCAATGCTCACCACGACCTCCACAGTGCGATCACCAGCAGCGTGCACAGCGCCGCCACCAGGTCGTCGAACAGGATGCCCCAGCCCTGGCGCCAGCCGATGGACTCGCCCGGTCGCAGCTTGTACAGGCGATCGGCCCAGCCCACCGGGCCGGGCTTGACGGCATCGAAGAAGCGGAACAGCGCGAAGGCCACCGCCTGCGCCAGCAGGCTGGCAGGCAGCATGAGCCAGAGCACGAGCCAGAACGCGAGCACCTCGTCCCACACGATGGCGCCGGGGTCGGCCACGGCCAGCTCGCGTGCGGTGCGGGTGCAGGCCCACCAGCCCAGCACGAGGCCGGCCACCAGCACCAGCGCCCAGGCGCGCGCGTCCAGCCAGCGGTCGAGCACCAGGAAGGCGGCCCAGGCCCAGAGCGTGCCGATCGTGCCCGGGGCGCGCGGCGCCAGGCCGCTGCCCAGGCCGAAGGCGATCCAGCGCGCCGGATGGCCCAGCACGTAGCGCAGATCGGGGCGGCGCGGGGGTGTCATGCGCGAGGCGGCAGCGGGCCGTGCATCAGTCGCGGAAGTGATCGAAGCCGGCAGGCGCATCCGCCAACGCGCGGCCTTCGGCGTCCACCACACGCAGGCCCGGCTCGG
This sequence comes from Burkholderiales bacterium, assembly GCA_016213205.1. GTDB lineage: Bacteria > Pseudomonadota > Gammaproteobacteria > Burkholderiales > Burkholderiaceae_C > Pseudaquabacterium. Next base: position 24,975 of record JACRAZ010000059.1, on the reverse strand, counting down.
CCTCGATGCGGCCGATGCAGCTGACCGCCACGCCGGCCTGCGCGGCGGCGGCCTGCACCGCCGCCTGCGCGCCGGCCGGGGCGGTGAACAGCAGTTCGTAGTCGTCGCCGCCGGCGAGCAGGCATTCGCGCCGCAGCGCCAGCGGCTGCGCCGCCAGCACCGGGCTGGCCGGCAGCGCATCGGCCACCAGCCGCGCGCCGACGCCGGAACGCGCGAGCACATGGCCCAGGTCGCCCGCCAGGCCATCGCTCAGGTCGATCGCCGCGGTGGCCAGGCCACGCAGGGCCAGGCCCAGGACCACGCGCGGCTGCGGGCACTCCATCGCGCGGCGCACGGTGTCGAACGCATCGCCCGGCAGCGCCACCCGGCCGCGAAACACTTCCAGCGCCAGCCGCGCATCCCCCAGGCCGCCACCCACCGGGTGACTGACCCACAGCGCATCGCCCGGCCGCGCACCATCGCGCCGCAAGGCCTGGCCGGGCGGCACCTCGCCGAACACCGTGATGCACAGGTTGAGCGGGCCGGCGGTGGTGTCGCCCCCGATCAGTTCGATCTCGTGCGCATCGGCCAGCGCGAACAGGCCTTGTGCCAGGCCCGCCAGAAAGGGCTCGTCCACCCGCGGCATCGCCAGCGCCAGCGTGAAGGCCAGCGGCCGCGCACCGCAGGCGGCCAGGTCGCTGAGGTTCACTGCGAGCGCCTTGTGGCCCAGCCGTTGCGGCGCCACGGTGGGCAGGAAGTGCCGCCCCTCGACCAGCATGTCGCAGGACACGGCGAGCTGCTGGCCCGGGTTGGGGGCGATCAGTGCGCAGTCGTCCCCCACGCCGAGCACCGCACGCCGGGCGGGGCGTGTGAAGTACTTGCCGATCAGGTCGAATTCGCCCAGCGCCATCAGAACCGCCCGGCCGTTCCGAAGGTTCTGAGCGCCCCCTTGGGGGGCTGCGAGCGAAGCAAGCAGGGGGGCACCATGGGCGGGATTGTCGCCGAGGCCCGCACTCAGGCCGTGCCGCGATGGGCGGCCGCCTGGGCCCGCAACTGCCCCATCGGCACCGGCTTGCGCAGCACGGCATGCACCGGCCCCAGCGAACCCGCGGCCTCGGGTTCGCTGCCGCTGCACAGCACCAGCCGCACGGCGCGGCCCGCCGCTTGCGCCAGGCCGGCCAGCTGCTGCAGCAGCTGCAGGCCGTCGCCGTCGGGCAGGTGGCGATCACTCAGCACCAGGTCCGGCCGGGCCTCGTGCCAGGCCGCCAGGGCCTGCGCCACCGTGGCCGCTTCGGTCACGGCGTGGCCTTCACCGCGCAGCACATCGGCCATCAGCACGCGGCTGACATCGTCGTCATCCACCAGCAGCACCCGGGTGGGGTCTGCCGTCGTCGGCACCGGCGCGGGGGGCGGGGGCAGTTCGGCCTGCGGCGGCATCGGCAAGCTCACCTGCACCTCGGTGCCGCGGCCGGGGGCGCTGTCCAGCGTGATGCGGCCGCCCATCGCGTCGACCAGGCGCTTGCAGATGGCCAGCCCCAGGCCGGTGCTGCCTTCGGCGGGCGCGTGGGCGGGGTGGTGCAGTGTCTCGAAGGGTTCGAACAGCGCATGCTGGCGCTCGGGCGCAATGCCGATGCCAGTGTCGCGCACCACGATCTGCAGCGTCTGGTCGCCAGCCGCGCCCAGCGCGCGCGCCTGCACCGTGACCGTGCCGGCATGGGTGTACTTGATGGCGTTGCTGATCAGGTTCACCAGCAGCTGGCGCAGGCGCAGCGCGTCGACCTGCAGGCCGCGCGGGATGCGTTCGTCCCAGTCGAGCACGAGCTGCAATCCGCGCGCGTCGGCCGACAGGCGGTGGTTGTCGACCAGCTGCGACAGCAACGCCCGCAGGTCCAGCGGCACCGGGTGCAGCACCAGGCGCCGCGCCTCGAGCCTGGCCAGGTCGAGCACATCGTCGATCAGCTGCACCAGCGAGGCCGAGGAATCGCTGGCCACCTGCCACAGCCGCTGCTGGGGCTTGTCGAGCGCGCTGTCGCCCAGGTGCTGCAGCGCAAGGGTCACGGCCTGCAGCGGCGAGCGCAGCTCGTGGCTGGCGCTGGCGACAAAGAGGTTCTGCGCCTGCATCGCGTTCAGCAGCTGTTCCTCGCGGCCACGGCGCACGGTCACTTCACGCGATAGGCGTCGCATCCACCACACGCTGGCGACGGCCAGCAGGGCCAGCGCCGCCAGCACGGTGGCCACCATCGGCAGGTAGCGGCGCCACGGGAAGGCCGGCTGCAGGTCGATGGCCACCCAGCGGCGCAGCATGCGGTCGCGCTCTTCGGGGGCGATGTCGGCCAGCGCACGGTTGATCAGGGGCGCCAGCTCTGCCGCGCCCTGCGCGATGGCGAAGTGGAACTGCGCCGGCAGCTGCTCCACCGGGGCCACGGCACGCAGGCGGCCGCCGGCATCGCTGTTGATGCGCATGTTGGCGAACAGCTTCACCTCCACCGCCGCGTCGGCCTCGCCGCGGGCCACCCGGTCCATCGCGTCCTCGCCGTTGCGGGCGTCGACGACGCGGATGTCCGGGTAGTGCTGCGCGAGCAGTTCGCGCAAGGGGTGTTGCAAGGCCAGTGCGAGGCGCTTGCCGCGCAGGCTGTCCAGGCCCCAGTACAGCGGCGCGTCGGTGCGCGCGACGATCAGGTAGGGCATCTCCAGGTAGGGCTGCGAGAACGCGAACTCGCGCTCGCGCGCGGCGGTGCGGGTCAGGAAGGGCACCACGTGGATGCTGCCCTCGCGCAGGGCATCCAGCATCTCGGCCACGCTGTCGAAGGGCAGCACGTCGACGGCCACGCCCAGGCGGGCGACGACCTGGCTGGTGTAGTCGGCCGCGATGCCGGAATGGCCGCCCTTGGGCAACGCCTCGTTCAGCAGCGTGAGGCCACGCACCGCGCCCACGCGCAGCACGCTGCGGCCCGCCAGTTGCTGCTGCTCGGCGCGGGCGAGCTTCAGCGCCTGCGGCAGCGTCAGCCCCTGCGGCCCCAGCGATTGCAGCGCCGCGTTCAGTTGCGGCAGGGGCGCCGCGCGCAGGGCCGCCACGCCCTTGCTCAGCGCGGTGGCCAGCAGCGGCCAGTCGTTGCGCACGCCGAAGTGCATCTGGCCCGTCGCGTAGATCAGGGACTTCTTCACCTCCAGGCCTGCCACCGCGTCGCGCTGGATCCGGTCCATCGCCATCAGCAGGCTGCCGAAGTAGTAGTCCTCCTCGCCCAGCGCCACTGCCCGCAGGGCGTGCGCGGTGTCGGGCTGGTCGGTGACCAGCACCTCCGGGTACAGCCGGCGGGCGTAGTACTGGGTGACGTAGTCCTTCTCGATCGCCACCCGCTGGCCGTTGAGCGAGGGGTGGCTGGCAAAGCGCGTGTCTGCCGCGCGGCCGATGATCGCGCCCGGGTTCGGCGCGGTGCCGAGCGTGAAGGCCATGTAGGCCTCGCGCGAGGGCTCGAAGCCCACCGTGGCCATGATGTCCACCTGGCGATCGCGCACCGCTGCCAGCGCCTGCGGAAAACTGGGCAGCACCACGGGCTTCAGCCGCAACCCCAGCGCCTGCGCGATGTGGGTGAGGATCTCGATCTGGATGCCGGTGATCTCGCCGTCCGGGCCGATCACCTCGTACGGCCGGTTGTCCGGCAGGTTCAGGCCCACCCGGACTTCGGGCAGCCCGGCGATGAAGTCGCGCTCGGCCGCATCGAGCAGGTCGCGCCCGGGCAGCACCGTGGTGCGGCCCGGCGGCAGGCGGAAGCGGTAGTGCGGCGCGGCACTCTCGGTGGCTGGCGCCGGCATCACCCGCGCGGCGCAGCACAGCAGCACGAGCAGCACGCCGCGGTGCAGCCAGCGCCACGCCATGTCAGTACCGCCCGGCCGTTCCGAAGGTACTGAGCTCCCCCTCGGGGGGCAGCGAACGAAGTGAGCTCGGGGGTTTCATCCTAGCCGACGTGCTCGCGCAGCAGGTTGGTGAGCTCGACGGCCGAGCGCACGCCCATCTTGTCGAACAGCCGCGCGCGGTGCACCTCGACCGTGCGCACGCTGATGCCCAGCTCGTCGGCGATCAGCTTGTTCGGCAGGCCGGCAACCACGCGCTGCATCACCTCGCGTTCGCGATCGGTGAGCTCGGCCACGGCGCGCGCCACCTGGCGGCGCTGGCGCAACAGGCCGATGGCCTCGCCACTGCGCGCGAGGGCCTGCTCGACGCGATCGACCAGCGAGTTGTCGGAGAACGGCTTCTCGACAAAATCGAAGGCGCCCCGCTTGACCGCCGCCACCGCGGTGGGCACGTCGCCGTGGCCGGTGAGGAAGATCACCGGCAGGCGTTCGGTCAGGCCCAGGTCGATCAGGCGGTCGAACAGGGCCAGGCCACTGGTGCCGGGCATGCGCACGTCGAGCAGCAGGCACGACGGCGCATCGGGCCAGTGGCCGGCCACATCGCGTGTTTGCAGCCAGGCCTCGAAGGCATCGGCATTCGCGAAGGCCTCGGACAACAGCCGCCGCGAGCGCAGCAGCCAGGCCAGGGCGTCACGCACCACCGGCTCGTCATCGACCAGGTAGACCACCGGGATGCCCAGCGGGGCGGCAACGATCGGGGGGCTGCCGGGCTGCATCACCATGATGGCAGGGATGGTACACGGGGCGTCGCCCCAGCGGCACCACCGCGGCTCATGCAGCCAAAGCGCGCGGCTCGACCAAGGGCAGCGTGAAGCGGAAGACCGTGCCGCCGGCTTGACCGTGATCAGGTGGCAGGTTCTCGAAGTCGATCGCGCCGCCGTGCTGTTCCACCACCGTGCGGCACAGTGACAGGCCTAGACCCATGCCCTCCTCGCGGGTGGTGAAGAAGGGGGTGAAGAGTTTCTGGCCCACCGTGTCGGCAATGCCGGGCCCGGCGTCGCCCACCGAGAACGCGGCCCAGCGCCCCTGCACCGGCTGGACGCGCAGCGTGAGCACCCGGCGCTCCAGCGGCGTGTCACGCTCCATCGCCTGCAGGCCGTTGCGCGCCAGGTTCAGCAGCACCTGCTCGACCATCGTGCGGTCGATGCGCACGCGGGGCGCCGGCTGCGCGATGTCCAGCTCGATGCGGGCGCCGCTCTTGCGCGCCTGCAGCCGCACCAGCGGCAGCACCGACTCGATCAGCGCATCGGCCGCGATGACTTCGTGCGCCTGGTGCCGCCGGCGCACAAAGTCGTGCACGCTCTTGATCACGCGGCCGGCCCGGTCGGCCTGTTCGGCGATGCGGCCCAGCGCCTGCTGCAGCAGGGTGCGCAGCTCGGCTTCCTGCGCCGTGGCGGCAGCGGCCGGCTCCGCCAGCAGGTTCAGCGAGCCGGTGGCGTAGCTGGCGATCGCGGCCAGCGGCTGGTTCAGCTCGTGGCTCAGCAGCGAGGCCATCTCGCCCACGCTGGCCAGGCGCGCCGTGGCCTGCAGGCGTTCCTGCTGCTGGCGCGACAGGTCTTCCACCTTGCGCTGCGCCGACAGGTCGAGCACCGCACCCATCCAGCCGGTGTGCAGGCCGTGGCTGTCCACCAGCGGGGCCTCGTACACCATGACCGGAAAGCGTTCGCCGCTCTTGCGCATGAACTCGGTCTCGTAGCCTTCGCGCGGTGGTTCGTTGGCGCCAGGCGCCAGGCGTTCGGCCTGGCGGCGCTGGTAGGTGGCCACTTGCTCGGGCGGCCAATACAGCGGCACCGGCGCCTCGCGCAGTTCCTGCTCGGTGTAGCCCACCATGTGGCAGAACGCCGGGTTGACATAGACGATGCGCCCGCTGCGGTCGCGCGCGCGCAGGCCGGTGATCAATGAATCCTCCATCGCGCGCCGGAAGGCCAGCGCCTCGGCCAGCGCCTCCTCGGCACGCGCGCGGCGCCGGCCGTCGCGCACCAGCAGCAGCACCACGACGAACAAGCCCAGCGACAGGCCCAGCACCAGGGCCGTGGTCAGGTTCGGGATCAGGCTCGGGCGGCGCTCGGCCGCGTCCACGCGCAGCTGCAGGCTGGTGCCGGCCAGATCCACCAGCCGTTCGGTCACGTAGACCCCGGCACCGCGCACCGCGCCGGCGCGCGCCAGGCGGGTGCCGTCGGCCTCGACGAAGGACAGCTCGTGGCTGCGCGCGAAGTGCAGCGGCCGCAGTTCCTCCAGCAAGGTGGCGAGCACGATGCTGGCCACGGCGTAGCCCACGTGGCGGCCGGCGTCCTGCAAGGGCACGCAGACGTCGACCACCTCGACGCCCAGGCCGCCCGGCTGCGGCACGAACTGGCTGCGCGAGAACACCGGCGACATCGAGCGCCGCGCCGCGCCGCAGGCCAGTTCGGTCTCGAGGTCCATCTCGGCGCGCGGCCAACGCGCGAACAGGGGCTCGCGGTAGGGCGAGTCCAGCGCGACGAGGGTGCGCAGCGAGGTATCGCGCCGCTCGATGCGCGCCATTTCGCGGAAGCCGCGCATCAGCGACGCCGCCTCCTGCTGCCACTGCGAGGTATCGCCCGGCCGCCGGTGCAGGGCCTGCAGGCCCTGCAGCACAAGCTGGGCGCGCTGGCGGATCTCGGCCACGGCCTGCGTGGCGGCCTCGTCGGCACGCTCTTGCGCGCGCGCGGATTCGTAGCTGACGCTCAGCACCACCAGCAGGGTCTGCGCCACCAGCAGCAGCGCCACCAGCGCAACCCACAACAGGGCGCGTGGCAGGCGGCGGCCCGTCCAGTCGGTGGAAAAACGAGACACGTCGACCCCCATGGTGCGGGCCAGTATTCCGCCGGCCCGGCGTGGTTCGGCTACGCAGTTTCGCGCATGGGCGCGGCGCGGCAGGCGGTCCACACTGCAGGCCACCTGGGCCAGACGGCGCAGGTCATGCCGGGCCTGCATGAGGCCATGCCGGTGGCGGATCGCGCAAGCGAGCCCCGATCCTAGAATCCCGACCCCGCCCGCGGAGTACCACGATGCCCAGCTACGAAGAAAAACGCGCCGAACTGCGGCGCGCCGCGCTCGAATACCACGAGTTCCCGACGCCGGGCAAGGTGGCCATCGCCGCCACCAAGCAGATGATCAACCAGCGTGACCTGGCGCTGGCCTATTCGCCTGGCGTGGCCGCGGCCTGCGAGGAGATCGTGGCCGATCCGTTGAACGCGTTCCGTTTCACCTCGCGCGGCAACCTGGTCGCGGTGGTCACCAACGGCACCGCGGTGCTGGGCCTGGGCGACATCGGCCCGCTCGCCTCCAAGCCGGTGATGGAAGGCAAGGCGGTGCTGTTCAAGAAGTTCGCCGGCATCGACGTGTTCGACCTCGAGATCAACGAGAAGAACCTCGACCGGCTGGTCGACATCATCGCCGCGCTCGAGCCCACCTTCGGCGGCGTGAACCTGGAGGACATCAAGGCGCCGGACTGCTTCTATGTCGAGCGCAAGCTGCGCGAGCGCATGAACATCCCGGTGTTCCACGACGACCAGCACGGCACCGCGATCGTCGTGGGCGCGGCCTTGCTCAACGGCTTGAAGGTGGTGGGCAAGCGCATCGACGAGATCAAGCTCGTCACCTCGGGCGCCGGCGCCGCGGCGCTGGCCTGCCTGAACCTGCTGGTGAAGCTGGGGCTGCCCCGGAAGAACATCTTCGTCACCGACCTGGCCGGCGTGGTGTGGCAGGGCCGCACCGAACTGATGGACCCCGACAAGGCCGAGTTCGCGCAACCCACGGACGCGCGCACGCTGGCCGAGGTGATCGCCGGCGCCGACGTGTTCCTCGGCCTGTCGGCCGGGGGCGTGCTCAAGCCCGCGATGGTGACCACGATGGCCGCGCGCCCGCTGATCTTCGCGCTCGCGAACCCGACCCCGGAGATCATGCCGGAGGAGGTGAAGGCGGTGCGCGACGACGCGATCATGGCCACCGGCCGCACCGACTACCCGAACCAGGTCAACAACGTCCTGTGCTTCCCGTACATCTTCCGGGGGGCGCTCGATTCGGGGGCCACCACGATCACCGACGCGATGGAGATCGCCGCCGTGCGTGCGATCGCCGAGCTGGCGCAGGCTGAACAAAGCGACGTGGTGGCCGCGGCCTATGCCGGGGCCACTCTGAGCTTCGGGCCCGAGTACCTGATTCCCAAGCCCTTCGATCCGCGGCTGATGATGAAGATCGCGCCGGCGGTGGCCCGCGCGGCCGCCGAGTCTGGCGTGGCCGCCCGGCCGGTGACGGACTACGAGGCCTACGTCGAGCGGCTCCAAAGCTTCGTCTATGCCTCCGGGCAGACGATGAAGCCGATCTTCAGCGTGGCCAAGCGTGCCGCGCGCAAGAACGTGGCGTTTGCCGAAGGCGAAGACCGGCGCGTGCTGCGCGCCGCGCAGGTCATCGTCGACGAGGGTCTGGCCAAGCCCTGGCTGGTGGGGCGCGCGAGCATCATCCTGTCGCGCATCGAGAAATACGGCTTGCGGCTGCAGCAGGGGCGCGATTTCGAGATCGTCAACATCGACAACGACCCGCGCTACCGCGACTACTGGCAGACCTACCACCGCCTGACCGAACGCAAGGGTGTCACCGAGCAGTTCGCCAAGATCGAGACGCGCCGCCGGCTCACGCTGATCGCCAGCATGCTGCTGCACAAGGGCGAGGTCGACGGCATGATCTGCGGCACCTGGGGCTCGACGCAGCAGCACCTGAACTACATCGACCAGATCATCGGCCGGCGCGCCGCCGTGCACACCTATGCCTGCATGAACGGGCTGATCCTGCCCGGCCGGCAGGTGTTCCTGGTCGACACCCACATCAACTACGACCCCAGTGCCGAGCAGCTGGCCGAGATCACGGTGCTGGCCGCCGAGGAAATGCTGCGCATCGGCGTGAACCCGAAGGCGGCGCTGCTGTCGCACTCGAACTTCGGCTCCAGCGACAAGCCCTCGGCCGTGAAGATGCGCGAAGCCCTGGCGCTGATCCGCGAGCGCGCACCCTGGCTCGAGATCGATGGCGAGATGCACGGCGACACCGCGCTGGACGCCGCCTACCGCGGCGAGCTGATGCCGCGCTCAACCCTCACCGGCGAAGCCAACCTGCTGGTGCTGCCCAACATCGACGCCGCCAACATCTCCTACAACCTGCTGAAGACGGCGGCCGGTGGCGGCATCGCGATCGGCCCGGTGCTGCTGGGCGCGGCGCGCCCCGCCCACATCCTGACCCCTTCGGCCACGGTGCGGCGCATCGTCAACATGACGGCGCTGACCGTCGCCGACGCCAACGCGGCACGTTGATGACCCCGTCCACCGGGCCCGACGCGCGCTCACTTTGATCAATTCACCAAATGAGTGCGAAGCACCCCCGAACTCCGGCGGATTTTTCTGATCCTCCGCGATCGCCCTCTTGACAAGTTCAAGAACCGCAGCATTCATGGGCCATTTGGCATGGTGAGCGCACACTCATATCCGGATGGCGCTGCCCAAAATTGAGGCAGCCGGCTTGAGTTTCACGGACCGTTCCGGTACGATGCCGCATTCAGAGTTCAGGGTAATCCCGTGGAGTGGACCGCTCGGTCATCGTTGCTGGGGTCGCTAAGAAGGTTAGGGCTCGCTTCGATCATCGTGCTGTCGGCAATGTCCGGCACACCGGTCCAGGCCAAGAATTCGGTTGACGACACGGCGGCGGTTGCCGTGTCGGCCTTGCCACCCGAGGCCCGGCAAACTCACCAGTTGATCCGCAATGGCGGCCCGTTTCCTTACAGCAAGGACGGCACCGTGTTCGGCAACCGTGAGCGCCTTCTGCCCCGACGTGCGCGCGGCTACTACCGTGAGTACACGGTGCCGACGCCCGGCGCGCGTAACCGGGGCGCCCGGCGCATCGTGTGCGGCGGTAGTCAACCAAGGGAACCCGAGACCTGTTACTACAGCGACGATCACTATGCGAGCTTCAAGCGAATCGCCCAGTGAACGTGGCACCCGAGGACCACAAGTTTCTTGACTTCCGGAGGAACGCGACCATGCTGCTGCAGACCGTCCGTCCCAATATCGTCCAGGCTATCCGCGCCTATCGGGTCGAAGACCTGATGCAGGCGGCCGAAGGCGCCGGCCAGCATTTCCTGTACGCCAACCTGTCCGACGCCCAGTCGAAGCAGGACGTGCTGGAGAAGATCGCCGAGTCCTTCCTGTTTCCTGCCCACTTCGGCAAGAACCTCGATGCGCTGTTCGACTGCATGACCGACCTCGTGCACAGGTCCGGCTCGCAGCCTGGTTTCGTGGTGGTGCTCGAACAGTTGCCCGACAACGCCAAGTTCGACCGCGAGGCGCGCGAGCAGCTGCTCGACGTGTTCCGCGACGCGGCCGACTTCTGGGCCGAACGCCGTGTGCCGTTCCGTTGCTTCTATTCGTTCTCGGTGGCCCGCAGCGCGGAAACCAGCGCCTGGGAGCGCGTGAACGAAGTGGCCGCGGTGCCGGAGAAGCCCGCCCCGAAGGCCGTGTCGAAGAACGGCACCAACCCGAACTTCGGCATGAACATGCCGATGATGAGCAGCGCCTTCGACACCGCGATGTGGCTCACCGCAGCCTGAACGAGCACGACGCACCCTTCCCCCAAGGCGGCCTGCGGGCCGCCTTTTTCATGGCCCAGGATCGGCAGGCGTGCCGGTGAGCGCCCGGGCGAGCGCCAGGTACTCGGCCACCGGCACCTCTTCGGCGCGCCGCTGCAGGTCGAACGTGCCGCCGAAGCCCTGCTGGTCCAGCCAGCGGCCGAGGCTGTGACGCAGCAGCTTTCGCCGCTGCGAGAACGCCACCGCCACCAACGCCTGCAGGCAGGGCTCATCCACCACCGGTGCCGGGTTGAACGGCGTCATGCGCACCACGGCCGAGTCCACGCGGGGCGGCGGATCGAAGGCTTGCGGCGGCACATCGAGCACCGACTCGATGGCGTAGCGCCACTGCAGCATCACCGAGAGGCGGCCGTAGTCCTTGCCGCCCGGCCCGGCCGCCATGCGGTCGACCACTTCCTTCTGCAGCATGAAGTGCTGGTCGCGCACCAGGCCGGCCACCGGCAGCAGGTGGAACAGGATCGGCGTCGAGATGTTGTACGGCAGGTTGCCGATCACGCGCAGCGGCTGGCCGGCCTCGGCCGCCAGCGCGGTGAAGTCGACCTTCAGCACGTCGGACTCGATCACCCGGATGCCCTGCCGCTCGCGCCAGCGGCGTGCCAGGTCGCGGTCGAGTTCCACCACCGTCAACGCGCCGCTGCGCTCGAGCACCGGCTGTGTCAGCGCACCCAGGCCGGGGCCGATCTCGACCAGCGCCTGGCCGGGCCGCGGGTCGATCGCCCGCACGATGGCGTGGATCAGGCCCTCGTCGACCAGGAAGTGCTGGCCGAAGCGCTTGCGGGCGAGGTGCGCCATCAGGGCGACGCCGGTCGCAGCGTCACTGCGGGGGCTCGCGCAGTTCGATGTAGGCGCGCAGCCGCAAGTCCCGCGTCCAGTCGACATAGGCTTGCTCGAACTTCTGCTCACGCAGCATGTTGCGGGCCTGTTCGCGCACCTGCTTGGGATCCTGCGTGACGTTGCGGCGCTCGAGCACCTGGATCAGGTGCACGCCGAAGCGCGACACCACCGGTGCCGACACCGCCCCCGGCGCCAGCTTGTTCATCGCCTCCTCGAATTCGGGCACGAAGCTGCCCGGGGAGGTCCAGCCGAGATCGCCGCCATGGGGCGCGGAGCCATCCTCGGACACCTCGCGCGCGAGGTCCTCGAACTTGCGCTCATTGCGCTCGATCTGGCGGCGCAGCTGTTCGAGGCGGTTGGCCACGGTCTGCGCCGAGGCGCGGTCGCTCACCCGCATCAGGATGTGGCGCGCGTGGGTCTGCGTGACCTTGAACGGCTCGCCCTCGACACGTTGCAGCACCTTCAGCACATGGAAGCCGGCCGCGCTGCGCACCGGCGCGGCCACCACCTGCCCGACGGCCAGGCCACGCACCGCCTCGACAAACAGGTCGGGCAGGCGGCGCTGCATGCGCAGCCCGATCTCGCCGCCGGCCGCGCGGTTGCCGTCTTCGGACATCTCGCGCGCGACCTTGGCGAAATCCTCTCCCGCACGCACCCGGGCCAGCGCCTGTTCGGCACGCGCCTTGCGCTGCGCCACCACGGCCTCGTTTGCGCCCTCGGGCACGGTGATCAGCACCTGCGCGAGGTTCAGCTCCTGGTCGGCCGCGGCCTCCAGGCGCTGCTGTTCGACCACGCGGTCGATGTCAGCGTCCGACACGCGGATGCGCGAGGTGACCTCGCGCTCGCGCACCCGCTCCACCAGCAGCCGGTCGCGCAGGTTGTTGCGAAAGCGCGCGAAATCCAGGCCCTCGTTCTGCACACGCTCGCGCAGTTGGGCCGGCGTGAGCTGGTTCTGCGCCGCCACGTTGGCCAGGGCACGCTCGAGCTCGATGTCGTCCACCCGCTGCCCGATCTCGCGCGCGTAGGTGCTTTGCACACGCTCGTCGATCAGCTCGTCCAGCGCCTGTTGGCGCAGCACATCCTCGCCAGGCAGCTTGACGCCACTGCGCTGCGCATCGCCGCGCACGCGCTGCAGGCGTTGCGCCACCTCGACCGCGGTGACCAGCTCGGTGTTGACCACCGCCACGATGTAGTCGCCATTGCGCGGCGCGCGGGGCGCCTGCGCAGACGCCGGCGGCAACAGCAAGGCGGCACTGAGCGCCAGGGCCAGCGGGCCTCCACCGGTGCGGACGAGTCGGAGCAGATCGATCATGGAGGGATTGAGGTTTCGGCTGTCAGGGTTCGGCCGCCAGCGGCGAGACGACACGCGGGTCGCGCAACAGGCGGTAGCCGGGGATATTGTCCTTCAACACCTGCAAGGGGTTGGAACCCAGCCGCGACAGGCCCACCAGCTCGATCTGCCAGTGCAAGGTGGTGGTGGCGTTGTTGCGCCCGGTGGAATTGCGTTCGGCCACGATGCGGCCGATCCAGCAGCCCGCGTCGTACTCCAGGCCGCCGATGGAGCCGGTGATGCGGCTGTCGGACAGGCTGTAGGTGAGCCGCCCCACCGCATACAGCGTGCCGCCGCAGCCGGAGGACGCGCCCACCGGCCGCGCGCTGCCGCGGTACACCGGCCACTGCCAGCCCACGGCCAGCTGTTCGGACAGGCCGCGCGCGTAGAGGTAGTTGAGGCTCAGGGTGCGGAACGGGCCCGGCACGTACACGGTGGTCAGGTTCGAGCGCACCGTGCGCCGGATGTCGGGGTTGTACTGCACGGCCGCGTCGAAGTGCCAGTTCGGCACCAGCGCCGTCGAGCCCTCGAACAGCAGATCGGACATCTTCTGCGTGAGCGGTGCGCCGCCAGCCTCCAGCGTGACGCGCTGGTCGCGGAAGCGCACGCGTTGCGCCACGCCCAGGCGCATGGTCTCGGCGCCGGTGAGTGCGTCGGTCCAGCGCGTGACCACGCCTGCCGTGAGTTGGTGCGCATCGGCCACGCGGTCGATGCCGGAGTAGGCGTTTTCGCCATACAGCGACACGAGGTTGAAGTCGCGGTCGGCCGAATCGAAGTTGGGCAGCCGGCTCTGGTCGCGGTAGGTGGTGTTCACGTACAGCAGCCGGGGCTCCAGTGTCTGCCGCTGGGCGCGGCCGAACCACCGGCTGTTGCGCTCGAAGACGAGGCCGGTGTCCACGCTCAGCGTCGGGATCACGCGGCTGGCTCGGGTGCGGCCATCGCTCATCGGCTGGTCGGTGCCATAGCTGGCGGCGTTGACGCTCATCTTGGGCGTCAGCCACCAGCCCGCATCGCCCCAGGTGCGGCTGAGCTGCCCCAGCGCGTGCCAGCGCCAGCCGGTGGGCTGGCCATCGCGCGCGCCGCCCACCTGCGGCCGCGTGAAGCGGTTGAGCTCGGTCTCGACCGAGGCGCGCAGCCCCAGCCCCAGCGTGGGCTCCAGCCGCAGGCCCAGCTGCGGGCCGCGGTCGTAGGGTGCGACGATGGCAGCGCTCGCATCACGCGCCGAGAGCACCTGCCAGCGCAGCGTGCGGGCGTACAGCAGGCCGGGGCCGACCGGTGTCTGGAGGCTGCGCTCGGCCTGCAGGTCCAGTGGCAGCAGGCGAGGCGTGATGGTGGGCACCAGGCGGGGGAAGTCTTCCCAGTACCCGTCGTCCGACACGCGGAACAGGTTGGCCTTGTAGGTCCAGCCATCGCGCAGGCTGCCGGCATGGTCGAAGGTCCAGCCCAACCGCGAGCGCCCGGCCACGCGGTCGTGGGGCAGCAGTTCCAGGTTGATGCGCCCTCGGTCGCGCGGCTCCAGGTAGCGGAACTCCAGCCCCACCGCCGGGCCGCGCCGGGTCAGCAGCGTGGGCGTGATCGTCGCGTCGCGGTTGGGCGCGATGTTCCAGTAGTACGGGATGCCGAGCTCGAAGCCCGAGCGGCTGTCCAGCCCGAAGTTCGGTGGCAGCCAGCCGGACTTGCGGTCGTCGCTGAGCGGGAAGCTCAGCACCGGCAGGCCCAGGATCGGCAGGCCCAGGAACTGCAGCACCGCGCCTTCGGCCAGGCCCTGGTTGGTTTCGGTGTCCAGGCGCACACGGGAGGCGCGCAGCAACCAGTCGGGGTCGCCCGAGCCGTCGCGCGGGCAGCTCGAGTACAGCGCGTTGCTCAGCCGGGAACGTGCGGAATCGAGAAAGTCCACCCGGTCGGCCCGCCCGCCCGACCCGAGCAGTGGCAGGTCGAACTCGGGCTGCAGGAAGAAGCCCTCGAAGCGTTGCACCTTCAGCTGGAGCTCGGGGCCGCGGAAGCTGCTGCCCTCGCGCAGGATCTGCACATTGCCCCGGGCCACCGCGAGGTCGTCGGCGCTGTCGTAGCTCAGCCGGTCGGCCCGGATCACGGTGCCGGCGCGGCGGAACTCGACATGCCCCTCGGCCAGCGCATCCAGGTCGGGCCGGGCCCGCAGTTCATCGGCCAGCAGGATGATGGGCCGCTGGCGGGCCTTGTCGCCACGCGGCGGCGGTGGCAGTTGCAGCGTGGGCTGCAGCACCAGCGGCGGCTCGGCCCATGCCACGCCAGTGGCCGCGAGCGCTGCCAGGGCCAGGCTCGACAGCGTGAAGCAGCGCAGCGACAGTCGGGCTCGGTGGGTCAGGGGCACGGGCTGGGTCAGGTCGAAGCGGGGACGTGAACGGCCGCTGGCGCATCGGCCCCGTCCGGCCGGCCAAGCAGCCGGCCATTCGTAGAATCGCACGATTATCCACGAGGGCCTCTGCACGAGGACCGCCTCGCCCCATGCCCGCCACCCCCGCCCCCATCGCCTGGAGCGACCCGCAACGCGAAGCCGCCTTCCATGCCTGGCTGGCGCCGCTGTGCCAGCGTTTCGGCCTCGAACCCTCGAGCCTCGTCCCGGCCTCCGCCGATGCCAGCTTCCGCCGCTACTTCCGGCTTCAGGGCCCGGGCCGCTCGGCGATCGTGATGGACGCACCGCCGCCGCAGGAAGACGTGCGCCCGTTCATCGACATCGCGCAGCGCATCCAGGCCGCCGGGCTGCATGCCCCCGAGGTGCTGGCCGCCGATGCGGCGCAGGGCTTCGTGCTGCTGGCCGACCTGGGCGCCACGCTGTACCTCGACGCGCTGCGCGAAGCGCCACCCGAACGCGCCAACGCGCTGATGCGCGACGCGATCACCGCATTGGTGGGCTGGCAGACCCGGCTGGACACCACCGGCCTGCCCGCCTATGACGAGGCGCTGCTGCAGCGCGACCTGAACCTCTTCGAGCAGTGGTGCGTGGTGCGCGAGTACGGGCACCAGTGGACGCCGGTGCAGTGCCAGCAATGGCAGCGCCTGTGCACGCTGCTGATCGGCAGCGCGCTGGCCCAGCCCCAGGTGCCGGTGCACCGCGACTGGATGCCGCGCAACCTGATGGTGTGCGAACCCAACCCAGGCATCCTGGACTTCCAGGACGCGGTGCGGGGCCCGGTCACCTACGACATCGCCTCGCTGCTGCGCGACGCCTTCCTGTCGTGGGACGAAGACCGCGAGCTCGACTGGGCCGTGCGCTGGTGGCAGCAGGCGCGTGCCGCCGGCGTGCTGGCCGGCCACCCGATGGAGCAGGACTTCGGCGAATGCTGGCGCGCGCTGGAGTGGATGGGGCTGCAGCGCCACCTGAAGGTGCTGGGCATCTTCTGTCGCCTGAAGCACCGCGACGGCAAGCCGCACTACAGCGCCGACCTGCCGCGCTTCTGGGCCTACGTGACGAAGGTGGCGCTGCGCTACCGCGAGCTGAAACCGCTGCTGGGCCTGATCGAGCCGATGACCGGTTCGCTGACCACCACCGCCTTCACGCTGCGCTGAGCGCGACCCGCCACCCTCAAGGGTGCGCCGCGATCACCTGCGCCACCGCGGCGGTAAGCCGCTTGCCGTAGGGCACGTGCAGGAACTCGTTGGGCCCGTGCGCATTGCTCTTCGGGCCCAGCACGCCGCACACCATCATCTGCGCCTGCGGGAAGCCCTGCTGCAGCATGCCCATCAACGGGATCGTGCCGCCCTGGCCGATGTAGCCGACAGGCGCGCCGTAGTGCGCCTGCGAGGCGGCGTTGAGCGCCGACTCCAGCCACGGCGCCAGCAGCGGTGCGTTCCAGCCGGTGGCGCCCAGTGCGCCGGCGCGGCCATCGGGCTGGAAGGTGACGCGCGCGTTGTAGGGCGCGTTGTCCTCCAGCAGGGTTTTCAGCGCCACCGAGGCCTGGTGCCCATCCACCAGCGGCGGCAGGCGCAGCGAGAGCTTGAACGCGGTGTAGGGCCGCAGCACGTTGCCGGCGTTCTTCAACTCGGGAAAGCCGTCGACGCCGGTCACCGACAGCGTGGGCCGCCAGGTGCGGTTGAGCAGCGCCTCGACCGGGTCGGTGGTGGTGGGCAGCGCGGGCGCGCCCTCGGCGCCGCAGGCCCAGGGGAAACGCTTCCAGACCTCGTCGCCCAGCGCCGCGGCGGCCGCGCGGGCCTGCGCCAGGCGGTCGGCGGGCACCTGGCAGTGGAAGCTTTCGGGCAGCAGGCGGCCGGTCTTCGAATCCTCCAGCCGGTCGAGCACCTGGCGCAGGATGCGGAAGCTCGAGGGCACCACGCCGCTGGCGTCGCCCGAATGCACGCCCTCGGTCAGGATCTCGACCTTCAGCACGCCCGAGACCATGCCGCGCAACGAGGTGGTGAGCCAGAGCTGGTCGTAGTTGCCGGCGCCCGAATCGAGACAGACCACCAGGCTCACCTGGCCCAGGCGGGCGCGCAGCGCGTCCAGGTAGGGCGGCAGGTCATGCGAGCCGCTTTCCTCGCAGGTCTCGATCAGGCCGACGATGCGTGGCCGCGGCAGGCCCTGCGCATCAAGCGCCTCGATCGCGGTGATCGCGGCGTAGATCGCGTAGCCATCGTCCGCGCCGCCACGGCCGTAGAGCAGGCCGTTCTCGTACTTCGGCGTCCAGGGGCCGAGGTCACTGCGCCAACCGGTGAACTCGGGCTGCTTGTCGAGGTGGCCGTACATCACCACGGTGTCGGTGCAGCCGGGCTTGGTGGCCGGCACCTCGAAGAAGATCACCGGCGTGCGGCCTTCGAGCCGCACCACCTCGAGGGTGAGGCCGGCCACCCGGCGTGATTCGACCCAGGCCGCCGCATCACGCACCACGCGATCGATGTACCCGTGGGCCTGCCAGTCGGCATCGAACATCGGACTCTTGGCGGGCACGCCGATGTAGTCGACGAGGGCGGGCACGATGGCTTCGTCCCAGCGCCGGTCGGCGTAGCGGGCCAGCGCGGTGGCTTCGTCGGGCTGCAGCGGCAGCAGCGGGTCGCGTGCGTTCATGGTGCTTGTGGCTCCAACGGCAGGGGGGTGATCAGGCCAGTTTAGGCGTTCGAGGCGCCGTGCGTGGCCAGCCAGCGAGCCAGGTCGTCCAGCACGCGGGGCTTTTCGGGCTCGTTGAAGATCTCGTGGAACAGGCCCTCGTAACGCTGCACCTGCACCAGCGGCTTCGGCGCCGTGGTGGCGAAGGCATCGCTGCCGCGCGGGTCCACGCAGCGGTCGGCGCCGGCGTACAGCAGCGCGGTGGGCACCTGCCAGCGCGCCGCGCGTTCGCGCACCAGCGCGCCGCCATCGACCAGGAAGCGCACCAGGCGCGCGGTCACGCGGTCGTGCACCAGGGGGTCGGTCTGGTAGGCCTGCACCACCGCCGCATCACGCGAGATCCAGGCCGGCTTCAGCCCGTTGCCCAGCGCCAGATCGGGGGCCAGCGAGCCCAGCACCGCCAGCAGCCCGCGCTGCACCACGTTCATCGGCAGTGCCAGGGCAGGCGAGGACATCACCAGCGCCTCGACCGGCCGGTGCCAGCGCGCCGGCTGCGCTGCCAGCCCCTCGGCCACGAAGCGCCCGGCCACCAGCCCGCCCATGCTGTGGCCCAGCAGCACCAGCGGCCCCGTGGCCTGGGCGCGCACGGTGTCGATCACCAGCGCCAGATCCTCGAGCAGGCTGTCGGCCGCGACGATCGCGCCGCGCGCACCGGCCGAGTTGCCATGGCCACGCTGGTCGTGCCCGAACACCTGCCAGCCGCAGGCATTCAGGTGCGCGGCCACGTGCGCGTAGCGGCCGATGTGTTCGCCCAGGCCGTGCACGATGAGCACCGTGCCGCGCAGGCTGCCGGTCACCGGCCAGTCGCGCAGCTGCAGTGCCAGGCCGTCGGAGGTTTGAAGGGTAGGCATGGGCGCAAGTGTAGGCAGCCGCGGCGCCCGGCCGGGCCCGTTGTGCTACGTTGCGGCCTCGGCCGCGGGTGGCCGCAGGTAGAGCGCATGAGCAACCACACCACGGCCAGCACCGCCTGGCACGAGCGCATTGCCGATGACGAGGCGCAACGCTTCGAGGCCCAGGCCCGGCAGTTCACCGAGCTGCAGCGCCGCCGCTCGGAGCGCCATGGCCAGGGCCGCGCACTGCACCGCAAGCAGATCATCGCGGCCAGCGGCAGCCTGGCCGTGCATGCCAACCTGCCCGCGTTTGCGCGCCAGGGCCTGTTTGCCCAGGCGGGCGAACACCCGGTGTGGGTGCGCCTGTCCAATGGCGGCATGGACCGCGCGCCGGACCGCGTGCCCGACATCCGCGGCTTCGCCATCAAGGTGTTCGGCGTGCACGGCGACAGCGCGCTGGGCAACGGCCCGGCGGCGAGCCAGGACTTCCTGCTGATCAACCAGCCGAAGTTCGCCTTCGCGGGCAGCCGCGAGTTCGTGGACTTCGTGCTCGCCGCCGCGCGGGGCAACGGTGCGCTGCTGGCCTACCTGCTGCGCCGCTATGGCTTGCTGGGCGGCCCGCGCCGGCTGGCCGCGCTGCTGCGCACGGTGGGCGCGCCGTTCCATGGTTTTGCCTGCACGCCGCTGTACAGCGCGGTGCCCATCGCCTGCGGCCCGTACGCCGTGCGCCTGCGGCTCGAGCCCGCCGCCAGCAACGGTGCGCCGGCGCGGCCGGACGACCACGCGGCGGCCCTGCGCGCGCTGCTCGCGCAGCAGCCGCTGCAGTGGTCGTTGCAGGTGCAGCCCTTCACCGACGAACGCGCCACGCCGATCGAGGACGCGTCGGTGGACTGGCCTTCGCCCTACACCACCGTGGCCACGCTGACGCTGCCGGTGCAAGACCTGGCCAGCGCCGAAGGCCAGGCGCTGCAGGCCCGGGCCGAAGCCGCGGTGTTCGACCCCTGGCAGGCACTGGCCGCGCACCGGCCGCTGGGCGACGTACAGCGCGCGCGCAAGGTGATCTACTTCGCCAGCCAGCGCGAGCGGGGGGCGGCCTGAACGCCGCCACACCCTGGCCGCGCGCCCCCTAGAACGGTTGGACGGGCAATCCCCGGCTTGCCGCGCCGTGCCGCCGGCCCGTAGGATCGCCGGGCCCCAGCGGGGCCGGCCACGTCAACGGCCCTCGTCCCCCTCACCGAACTTCGCTCGCAGAAAGCCAACGACATGAAGCCTCGTGCCCCCGTCACCCCCTTCACGCTGCGCCGCTGCGCGGCGGCACTGGCCGCCGCAGCGGCCTGCATCGCTGTGCCGGCCCATGCCGCGCCGGACGACACCACCCGCGTCATCGTGATGTTCAAGCCCGGCGCGGCCGCCGCCGGCAGGGCGGCCGTGGCGGCCGCGCGCGGCAACGTCAAGCTCGAGATCCACGGCATGAACGCCATCGCGGCCGAGGTGCCGGCCCAGGCCCTCAACGGCCTGCAGCGCAACCCCAACATCGAATACATCGAAGAGGACGTGCAGCGCTTCGCGTTCGGCACCGGCGCCACGCCATCCACCGGCACCCCCTACGCCAGCGGGCAGCTCGTGCCCTATGGCGTCAAGCTGGTGCAGGCCGACCAGTTGCCCGACACCTATGTCGCCAACCGCAAGGTCTGCATCATCGACTCGGGCTACGACGGCGCCCACGAAGACCTGGACCACAGCGCCAACGTCACCGGCGACAACGACCCCGGCGGCGCGGGCAACTGGTACCAGGACCAGAACCACCATGGCACCCACGTGGCAGGCACCATCGCCGCGTTGAACAACGGCACGGGCGTCGTGGGCGTGAGCGCCAGCGGGCGGCTCAAGCTGCACATCGTGAAGGTGTTCGATGCCGCGGGCTGGGCCTATTCGTCCACGCTGGCCAGCGCTGCCAACAAGTGCGGCACGGCCGGCGCCAACGTCATCAGCATGTCGCTGGGCGGCAGCCGCTCCAGCCGCACCGAGCAGACCGCGTTCGACGCGCTGCTGAGCAAGGGCGTGCTCTCCGTCGCGGCGGCCGGCAATGCGGGCACCACGGCCAAGTCTTACCCGGCCAGCTACACCAGTGTGGTCTCGGTTGCGGCGCTGGACGAAAACAAGCAGTGGGCCACCTTCTCGCAGTACAACAAGGAAGTCGAGATTGCCGCGCCCGGCGTGAACGTGCTCTCGACGGTGCCGATGGGTGCCGGCTCGGCCTCCAGCCTGAGCGTGGGCAGCACCACCTATGCGCCCGGCGGCATGGACGGCTCGCCACGCAAGACCGCCGCCGCAGCGCTGGCCGACTTCGGCCTGGGCGACACGGTAAATGGCGCCATGGCAGGCAAGGTGTGCCTGATCGCGCGCGGAACAATCGACTTCGCCACCAAGGTCACCAACTGCCAGGCCAGCGGCGGTGTCGGCGCGGTGGTCTACAACAACGCGGCCGGCGGCTTCGGCGGCACGCTGGGCACCACGGTGACCACGATCCCCTCGGTCACCGCCTCGGACACCGAAGGCGCCGCGATGAAGCTGCAGCTGGGCCAGACCGCCACCGTCACCGTGGCGGCCAGCAACTACGCCAACTACGACGGCACTTCGATGGCCACGCCGCATGTCTCGGCCGTGGCCGCGCTGGTGTGGAGCTACTTCCCGAGCTGCACCGCCACGCAGATCCGCAACACGCTGAACAAGACGGCCGAAGACCTGGGCACGGCCGGCCGCGACACCAAGTACGGCTGGGGCCTGGTGCGCGCCAAGGCGGCCTACGACCGCATTGCCGCGCTGGGCTGCGCGAACTGAGCGCCTTCGACGCGCATCACGAGGGGCCTTCGCCAGCGGGCCCCTTTTTCATGGGCGCCCGCCCCGTCACCGCCCGCGGTCGATGCGCACCGCCAGCACCACCGATGTGGTGGTCTTGAGCACCCCGTCGAGTTCGCCGATCTCGTCGAGCAGCGCATCCAGCCGCGCGGTGGTGTCAGCGCGCAGGATCGCGATGTAGTCGAACTCGCCGCTCACCGAGCTGAGTTGCAGCAGCTCGGGAATCTTCTGCAGCCTGCGGATCACCTCGCGCGAGGCCTTGGGCTGCAGCGTGATGCCCACGTGGGCCTGCACGCGCGGGCGTTCGTCGTCCAGCCCCAGGCGCACGGTGTAGCCCACGATCACCCCCTCGCGCTCCAGCCGCGCCAGCCGCGCCACCACCGTGGTGCGGGCAATGCCCAGCTTGCGCGCCAGGTTGGCGGTGCTCTCGCGCGCATTGGCCTGCAGCAGCGTGATCAGGTCACGGTCGATCTGGTCCTTGGTCATGGCGTCGGCCACCTTCGTCATTGCGGCGGAATTCTGATCCTTTTCGTCGAACTCGTGCTTTCTTTCGTCTGCAGCGCTGCCTAGACTGCCCGCCATACCCCTGGAGACACCCATGCGCATTGCCCTGCTCGGCGCCGGCCACATCGGCCAGACCATTGCCCACCTGCTGGGCGACACCGGCGACTACCAGGTCACCGTGGTCGACCGCAGCCCGCTTGCACTGGCCCGCATCCACGGCCGCGGCATCACCACGCGCGAGGTGGACACCGAAGACCGCGGCGCGCTGGCCGCCGTGCTGCGGGGCCAGGATGCGGTGGTGAACGCGCTGCCGTACCACCTGGCGATTCCCGCCGCGCACCTGGCGCTGGAGGCCCGCTGCCACTACTTCGACCTCACCGAGGACGTGGCGGCGACGAAGGAGATCATGCGCCTGGCCGATGGCGCGGCCACCGCCTTCATGCCCCAGTGCGGGCTGGCGCCGGGCTTCATCGGCATCGTCGCGCACCACCTGGCGCAGAGCTTCGATGTGCTGCACGACGTGAAGATGCGCGTCGGCGCGCTGCCCGCCTTCCCGACCAATGCGCTGAAGTACAACCTGACCTGGAGCGTGGACGGCCTGATCAACGAGTACTGCCACCCCTGCGAGAGCATCAAGGACGGCCGCGCCATCGCCGCGCAGCCGATGGAAGGGCTGGAGCATTTCTCGCTCGACGGCACCGAGTACGAGGCCTTCAACACCTCGGGCGGGCTGGGCACGCTGTGCGACACGCTGGCCGGCCGCGTGCGCAACCTCGACTACAAGACCGTGCGCTACCCCGGCCACCGCGACCTGATGTGCATGCTGCTCGAAGACCTGCAGCTCAAGCACGACCAGGACACGCTGAAGACCATCATGCGGCGCTCGATGCCGGCCACGATGCAGGACGTGGTGCTGGTCTTCGTCACCGTCAGCGGCCTGCGCCGGGGCTCGCTGGTGCAGGAGGTGTTCGCGCGCAAGATCTTTGCCGATCGCAGCGAGGAAGCCCCGCTGTCGGCGATCCAGATCACCACCGCCGCGGGCATCTGTGCCGCGGTGGACCTGTTCCGGGAAGGGCATCTGCCCCAGCGCGGTTTCATCCGGCAGGAGCAGGTAGAGTTGCCCGCCTTCCTGGCCAACCGCTTCGGCAAGGCGTACCAGCAGTCGCGGCAGGTCGAATCCATCGGTTGAATCGAGGCCCGTGATGACTGCAGCCAAAGAACTCCTCACCGCGCTGGGCGTGCCGCCGGCGGCCTATGGCCAAGGCACGATCACCGCGCGCTCGCCGATCGACGGCACCACGCTGGGCCAGGTGGCCGATGCGGGGGCCGAGGGCATGAACACCGCCATCGCCCACGCCCACGCCGCCTTCCTGGCCTGGCGCGAGGTGCCGGCGCCGCGCCGCGGCGAGCTGGTGCGGCTGTTCGGCGAGGAGCTGCGCGCGCACAAGTCGCACCTGGCCGCGCTGGTCACGCTGGAGGCGGGCAAGATCACCAGCGAAGGCCTGGGCGAGGTGCAGGAGATGATCGACATCTGCGACTTCGCGGTGGGCCTGTCACGCCAGCTGCATGGCCTGACGATCGCCAGCGAGCGCCCTGGCCACCGCATGATGGAGCAGTGGCATCCGCTGGGCGTGGTGGGCGTGATCAGCGCGTTCAACTTCCCCGTCGCGGTGTGGGCCTGGAACGCCGCGCTGGCGCTGGTGTGCGGCGACAGCGTGGTGTGGAAGCCCTCGGAGAAGACCCCGCTCACCGCGCTGGCCACGCAGGCGCTGTTCGAGCGCGCGGTGCAGCGTTTCGGCAAGGAGGCCCCGCCCCACCTGAGCCAGGTGTGCAACGGCGGCGCGGCCACCGGTGCCGCGCTGGTGGCGCATCCGCAGGTTGCGCTGGTCTCGGCCACCGGCTCCACCCGCATGGGCCGGGCCGTGGGGCCGCAGGTGGCCGCTCGCTTTGGGCGATGCTTGCTCGAGCTGGGCGGCAACAACGCGATCATCGTCGCGCCCTCGGCCGACCTGGACCTGGCGGTGCGCGGCATCGTCTTCGGCGCCTGGGGCACGGCCGGCCAGCGCTGCACCACCACGCGCCGCGTGATCGCGCACCACAGCATCCACGATGCGCTGGTCGAGCGGCTCGAACGTGCCCGCGCCAGCCTGAAGATCGGCGACCCGCGCCAGCCCGGCGTGCTGGTGGGCCCGCTGATCGACCATGCCGCCTTCGAGGCCATGCAGCAGGCGCTGGCGCAGGCGCGCGAGCAAGGCGGCCACGTGGCCGGCGGCGCACGGGTGCTGGGCAGCACCGACCCCGAGGCCTACTACGTGCAGCCCGCGCTGGTGCAGATGCCGGGGCAGACCGCGGTGGTGTGCCAGGAGACCTTCGCGCCCATCCTCTACACGCTGCGCTACGAGACGCTGGACGAGGCCATCGCGCTGCAGAACGCGGTGCCGCAGGGCCTGTCGTCGGCCATCTTCAGCAACGACCTGCGCGAGGCCGAGGCCTTCCTGTCGGCCACCGGCTCCGACTGCGGCATTGCCAACGTGAACATCGGCACCTCGGGCGCCGAGATCGGCGGTGCCTTCGGCGGCGAGAAGGAAACCGGCGGCGGCCGCGAATCGGGCTCGGACGCCTGGAAGAACTACATGCGCCGCGCCACCAACACGGTGAACTACTCGCGTTCGCTGCCGCTGGCGCAAGGGGTGCAGTTCGACGTTTGATCGCATGTGATGACGGCTGCTGGCCCGTTGCCGGCTTTGGCGCTGCTTGTGGAAAGCAGGCGTTCGAGGTGCGACGCGCGCAAGCGCCAAGGTCCGCGTGCGCAGCGGGCCGAATCCGGCGGTCAGCCTGCGGCTGACTTCGCTGCGGTTCTCGGCTTCGGGGCGCGCTGTCGGATTTATCTCCGCCCGCTGCGCGGGCTGCGACCAGCGCCAGCGAGTCAGTTGTTGAAGCGCGCTGCGCGCGCCGCCCCGAAGCCTGCGAGCCTTCGCCGCCTCCCACGGCCCGCTGC
>JACRAZ010000056.1 GCA_016213205.1 Burkholderiales bacterium | reverse complement strand
TCGGGTCAGCCCCCAGAACAAGCCCACTCGTCGTTGAAAAGCTCGCCGGGGGAACGGCCACGGCTGCGCTTTTCGCCTAGATTGGGCTTGTTCTGGGGGCTGACGTGGGCGCATGGGAAAGCCTCTCAAGCTCTCAGGCCGGACCGGGCCCGACCGGGCTGGCGCCGAACACCCGCCGGGCGTGCACGCCCAGGCCCTGCGCCACGCTCGCGAAACGGTCGCCGCGCATCACGCGGGCCGATGGGAAACGCGCCGCGATGCGCTCGGCCAGCGGCCGGAAGCCGGTGGATCCGCCGGTGAAGTACAGCGCATCCACCTGGCCGGCGGCCAGCCCGGCCTGGGCCAGGGTTTCGTCGGCGGCGGCCACGATGCGCTGCAGGTCGGCGTCCAGTGCCTGCACCGCGGCCGCCTCGTCGATCTGCGCCACCAGCCCGGGCTCGATCAGCGACAGGTCGATCGCGCTGCGCCCCGCCTCGGCGACCTCGATCTTGGCCGCCTCGGCACGCCCGATCAGCGCGTGGCCCAGGCGCTCGTCCACCACTGCCATCAGCCGCTGGTGCTGCTGAATGTCCGCGTAGAAAGACTTCATGCGCCGCAGCTCGGCCACCCGCGCCGGTGCGTAGACGGTGTTGATCAGGTGCCAGGTCGCCAGGTCGAAGTACACCTTGCTCGGCACCTCGCGTCCGGTGGGGCCGACGCCGCGATAGCCACATGCGGGCAGGATGCGCGCGAGCTCGATGTGGCGGTCGAAGTCGGTGCCGGCGATGTGCACGCCGTGATTGGCGAGGATGTCGCCCCGGCGATCGACCCGCTGGCGCTGCTGCGGCCCCACGCGCACCAGCGAGAAGTCCGAGGTGCCGCCACCGATGTCGGCCACCAGCACGCGCTGCTCCTGCGTGACCGTGGTTTCGTAGTCCAGCGCGGCCGCGATCGGCTCGTACTGGAAGCTCACCTCGGCAAAGCCCACCTCGCGCGCCGCGCGTTCGAGCGCAGCCTGTGCGGCGGCGTCACGTTCGGGGTCGTCATCGACGAAGAACACCGGCCGCCCCAGCACCACCCGTCGCAAGGGCTGGCCGGCCTCGCGCTCGGCCAGGGTCTTCAGGTGCCGCAGGTAACCCGACACGACATCGAGGTAACGCACCGAGCGGCCTGCCCCCACCTCGGTGGCCTGCTCGGCCAGCGTCGAGCCGAGGATGCTCTTCATCGAGCGCATCAGCCGGCCCTCGAGCCCTTCCACGTAGGCGGCCACGGCGGCACGGCCGTAGTGGCGGTGCGGGTCCTCGTGCGGCTCCAGCCCCTCGACGGCATAGAACACCGCGGTGGGCATCGTGCGGTGACCGGGTTCGAGCTCGACCAGCCGCACCCCGGCCTGCGTGGGCAGCGCGATCGCGGAGTTGGAAGTGCCGAAGTCGATCGCGCAGAGATCGGCGGGGCGGTCAGCAGCGGGCATGGCGCAAAGGCAACAGCCCGGTGTCGCGAGACACCGGGCTGTACGGGTGGGGTGGTGGGGGGCGCGATTCTAGACCGCCCCCAGGTGCACCGGGCTCAGGCGTGCGTGGCGTTCCGGCGGCGACGCAGGCCGAGGGCGCCGATCAGGCCCATCGACACCAGGGCGATCGAGGCCGGCTCCGGTGTCTGCTGGGTGTTGCCGCCGCCGTAGGTGCCGGCCACGCTGAGGAACTTGAAGAAGTCGGTGGGGCTGGAGGTGGTGTTATTGGTGTTCGAGCAGCTGGTGCTCGCGTTGCCATCGGTGCCGGTGCAGCTGCCGCCGAACTTCGAGTTGTAGGCGCTGACGAACCACCAGCTCGAGCTCACGTTGCCGGCGTTCACACCGAAGGGCGTGTCGGTCGTGGTGCTGCCGTTCGGGTTGTCGGCATTGGCGTAGTTGCCCACCAGGGCCCAGCTGCCGCCGATGCCGCTGGTACCGGTGGCGCCGCCCACCTTGGTGCCGCTCATCGCGGTGGTGGCGCTCGAAGTCGCGCTGCCGGTGTAGGCAAACAGCGACAGGTCGGAGTCGGCCGAGGCCCAGCCCACCGCCAGTTGCTTCAGCGTGATGGCCTGGCCGAAGTACAGCAGCACGCCTTCGAGCTGCTGGTTGTTGTCGACCGCGTGGTCGGGGGACGTCGTTTCGATGGCGCCGGTGCCCGAGGTGAGCTTCACCCCGAGGCCACTGCCGCTGCCGTAGTTCTGCACCCACTGCTGGGTGAAGGACGCGGTGGCGCTGGCGGTGGTGTCTGCCGCCCAGCCGGTGACCTTGGTGGCGAAGCCATCCACCGTGCCGCAGGTGCCGGTGTTCTTCTGGCCCATGGTGGTGGGGCTGGCGCCGATGTCGGTACAGGTGTTGCCGAGGTTCAGCGAGAAGTTGGTTTGCGCCATGGCCAGCGAGCCGGCCAGCGACAGGGCTGAAACGAGGGCCGCTCGAGCGACGAAACCAAGGGGTGCAGTCATGAAAGGCTCCTGGCGGTTGCCGCTGCCGAGGCCGGGTGGGTAACCCGGGGCCGGCGGGCGGCATCCGATGGTGATCGAGGCTTTCGGTGGAGTGGGGGGCACTTCACGACGATTGCCAACGTCTTGCGAGCGAGTGTAAGGAGGGCGCGCGTCACCAGGCACCCCTCACTTGAGCGTGGCCATCAAGGCGCGTGCCTGCTCGGTGTGACGGAATTGACGGCCGTCGCCCAGCGCCGCCGACAGTTCGGTCCTGGCTTCCCCGTTGCGCCCGGCCCGTGCCAGCACCGCGGCCAGGAAGTAGCGCGTGTCCGGATTGGCCGGGTCGCGCAGCCGGGCCTCGCGCAGCAGTTGCAGCGCCCGGTCGGTCTGGCCGGCCTGAAACGCCGCC
This sequence comes from Burkholderiales bacterium, assembly GCA_016213205.1. GTDB lineage: Bacteria > Pseudomonadota > Gammaproteobacteria > Burkholderiales > Burkholderiaceae_C > Pseudaquabacterium. Next base: position 50,938 of record JACRAZ010000056.1, on the reverse strand, counting down.
CAGCCGGCCGTGCCCTGCACGTGTGCCAGCCCGGGGGCGAGGGTCAGCGCCTTTTCGGCCAGGGCCAGCGCGGCGGGGGCGTCCTTGGCCTCGATCAGCATGTTGGCAAGGTTGTTCATCACCTCGACATCGTCCGGCCACTGCTTCAGCAGTTCCTGGTAGGCGGCGCGTGCAGCCGGGAGGTTGCGCGCCAGTGCATGGCTGTCGGCCAGCGCGCGCCGCACGGCACGGTCGTTCGGGTGGGTCTGCACCCACTGGCTGGCGATTTGCTGGGCCGCCGGCAAGCTGGTGCTGGCCTGGGTGCGCATCCAGCGCAGCAGGCTTTCCGTGCTGGGCTGGGCCTGGTGGGCGCGCCGGTAGGCGTCCACGGCCTTGGCGGTCTGCCCCTGCGCGAGGGCGATGTCGCCCTGGATGCCTGGCCCCAGCGCAAGCTTCGGGTGCTTGGCGATCACCTGCTTGGCGATCAGCTCGGCCCGTGCGAACTCGCCCTGGCGGATTGCCACGCTGGCGGCCATGGCCTGTGCCGCCAGGTGCTGCGGATCGACCTCCAGCACCTTTTGCACGCCGTAGGCAGCGCCCGCCACATCGCCGGCCTGCAACTGCAGCGTGCCCACCGGCAGTTGCACGGACGGGTCCGCGCCGGCCAGCGAGGAGGCGCGCGTCAGCGTGGAGCGCGCGATCGTCGCATCACCCTGGGCCAGCGCCACGCGGGCGCTGGCCAGCAGCACGGTGACATCGTCGGGCGCCCGGGTGGTCAGCAGCTTGACGGCTTCGGCGGCGGCGTCGATGCGCCCACCCCGCAGGTGATAGTCCACCAGCACCAGCCCGGGGCGCAGGTTGGAGGCATCGGCGTTGTCACGCGCGGCTTCCAGCGATCGCTGCGCTTCGGTGGGCTTGCCGCGGCGCTCGAGCAGCTGGCCCAGTTCGAGCAGCGCATCGACATCCTTGCCGTCGAGCTTGAGGGCGGCCTGCAACCGGGCCTCGGCGGCGTCGGCCTTGCCGGTGGCGATCTCGAGCCGGGCCAGGTTCACCGTGGGGGCCAGGAACGATGGTGCCAGCGTGGCCGCGCGCTGGAACGCGGCGGTGGCGCCGGCCACGTCACCGGATTGGCCGCGCGCCATGCCCTGCAGGTTGAGCATCGCGGCGTCCGCCGGGTTGCGCTGCACCAGCTGGTCGGCGATCTGCACCGCCTGCTTGTTGCGCCGGGCCTTCAGGTGCAGGCCCACCAGGGCCACGCCGGCGTGGGTGAGCGTCGGGTCCTTGCGGTAGGCGGCTTCCAGTTCCGGGGTGGCGTCGGCCACCCGGCCGGCGCCGGCCAGGCTCAGGCCCAGCACGGTGCGCAGCTGGGCCGATTCCTTGCGCGTGAGCGCCTCCTGCATCAGGGCCGTGGCCCGGGAGTACCGGCCCTTGGCCATGTGGGCCGAGGCCAGCAGCGCCAGGGCCTGCGAGTCGTTGGGCTGGCCTTTCAGGTAGGCCTCCAGCGACTCGATGGCCTTGTCGATGTTCTTGTCGCCCAGGTAGATGTTGGCCAGCAGCTTCGACACCGACGAATTCGGCTGTGCGCGCTGCAGCAGTTCGAGGTAGGGCTTGGCCTTCTCGTTTTCGTTCAGCCCCACGTGCGCCAGGCCGCCCAGCAGCAGGAATTGCGGCCGGTAGCGGATGAAGTCGGGCGGCACCGGGTCGAGCAGACCGGTGAGTTCTTTCAGCAGGGCGCGGGCGCCGGCAGCGTTGCCCTCGCGCTCGAGGATCATGGCGCGCAGGTACAGGCCGCGGGGTTCTTCGGGCGAGACCTTCTGCAGCTCGGCCAGGTCGCGTTTGGCCTCGGCCACCTTGTTCTGGTCCCAGAACAGGCCGGCGCGCGCGATCAGTGCCTCGACATGGTCGGGCTGGCGCCGCAGGGCCTGTTCGTAGGCAGCCAACGCCTTGGCCTGCGCGCCTTGCACATGCAGGATGGCGCCGCGCTGGTAGTGAACCTCCGCCGCTTCAGGGGCCAGCGCCTGCGCCTTGTCCACCGCGGCGGTGGCCTCGGCGAAGTTGCGGGTGCGGATATGGATGGGCACTTCGGCCAGCCAGGTGCTGGCCAGGCGTGGGTCGATCGCGCGGGCGTTGGCGATCAGCTTCATCGCCTCGCGCGGGTTGCCCAGGTCCGACCAGGCGCCTGCCTGGATCAGCAGCAGTTGCGCCTGCACGGCCGAGGGCAGGCCCGCCAGGGCGAACTGCTGGCGCTCGAACAGTTGCTGGTGCTTGCCCTGCGCCACCACCGCCTGCGCCAGCGGCAGCACCACCTCGGCGCGGTTCACGCCCAGGCGCAACGCTTCGGTGAAGGCGACTTCAGCCGCGATCGGGTCGCTGCTGGCCAGCGAGGCCTGGCCCATCAGCACCTGCACCTGCAGCAGGTTCTTGTCGATCTGCAGCGCGTTCTTCAGCTGCAGCACGGCGCCGGCGGCATCACCGGCGCTGTAGCGCTTGAGCGCATCCTCGTAGTAGGCATTGGCCTTGTCGCTGCCGGCCGCGTGGCCGCCCAGTGGCAGCAATGCCAGAGCGGCGGCCAGCGCCAAGGCCAGCCGCGCCGAACGTCGAAGGCCAGATGCTTGACCTGTGCGCATGGGTCCCGAAAGGTGAAAGGGTTCATCCTAGGGGAAAAACGCCGGTGGCTGACCGCCAGCCCCTGCGCGCTGGGCGAAGCGCGTGCAATACACCCCGCTTCGCTGCACTTCGGCATGCCGGTGCGGCCGGTTTGCAAATTGCCCGGCAGAAACGCCACTTTTCCCGCAGACGGCGCGCGGCGCTGCGTTGACACTTGTTCACATCTATCCTTGGCCGGAGTCCCCCATGCCAGAAGCACTCAAACCACTGTTGCTGCTGCGTCTGGCTCGCTCGCGCCGGTCTCCACCCGTGCCCGACCCGGCCGACATGGGCACGGCGTTCGGCCTGGAGTACATCCTTGACCAGGCCGTGCACGATGGCGCAGGGGTCACCGACACCGCGCCCCGCGCAGCCCCCGACCACTGGCTGCGCCGCTGGCTGGCGCCGAAGACCGGCCGCTGACGCCGCAACGCACGCGCCACGGGGCAGCGTGCGAAGACTGTCTGGTCGCAAAACGACTGAAACGGACAAGGTCATGCCGCGCCGGCCTACAATGGCGCGGTGCCTCAGCTGAGTTTTCGTACCAAGGTCCTGCAAGCGCGCGAAGAAGCCATCGTCGCGACGGTGAAGCGCCTGCTGGCCGAAAAGGGCTACGACCAGATGACGGTGGATGCCGTGGCGGCCGAGGTCGGCATCGCCAAGGCCAGCCTGTACAAGCACTTCGCGTCAAAGGAAGCGCTGGCCGCGGCGGCCATGGTGCAGACCATGGACCGCGCGCTGCAGACCGTGGCCCAGGTCCAGGACCGGCCCGGGCTCAGCGCCCTCGAGCGGCTGAAGGCGGTGACACGCTGGACGCTCGAAACCCAGCTGGCGGGCGAGATGCCGACGCTGCCTTCGCAGAACTCGGCGTTGCGCAATGCGCTGCTGGCCGATCGTGGCTACATGGACCGCTTGATGACCTTGAGCGACCAGCTCGGCGAGTGGATCGTCCAGGCCCAGGCCGACCGCAGCCTGGACACCCGCCTGCCGCCGCAGGCGGTGCTGTTCACGCTGTTCGCGCGTGCCTGCGATCCGGTGCTCGGCTTCCTGCAGGCTGGGGGCCAGCACAGCGATGAACAGATCATCGACTGGGTGATGATCAGCTGCTTCGACGGGCTGGCCGCGCGGCCGTAGTTCAGCGCACGATCAGCACGGGCGTGCTGCAGTTGGCCATCACCTTGGTGGTGACCGACCCCAGCACCAGGTTGCCCAGGGTGCTGTGGCCATGCGAGCCCATCATCAGCAGGTCGAACTTGCCCTTGGCGGCCACCTCGGCAATGGTGTCGGCTGCGGTGCCGACCTTGGCAACGAACTCGGCCTTGATGCGCTGCTTGTCGAAGAAGCTGCGAATCGGCTTGAACACCTTGTCGGACTCGTCGGTGTAGTAGGCCTTCAGGATGGTCTTGTCCAGCACGGCCGAGGCACGCGGAGGCACCGGCTGCACCACCGTCAGCACCGTGTAGCTGTGCTGGTCGCCCAACCACTCGTCGTGCGCGGCCAGGTAGGCCAGCATGCGTTTGGTGAAGGGGCTGCCGTCCACGGGCACGAGGATCTTCATGCGGTCTCCTTTGTCGAGCGGTTCTTGCAGCGGCAGTGTGACACGCCGCGCCGGCTCAGGATTGCCTCGGGTCAAGCCGCTCGGGCAGGTCGATCAGCTTCAGCGGATCGAAGCCGGTGGCCTCGCCCTTGCGGGCCAGGCCGGTGGCCTGGCAGACCACGCGCGTCGGGCGCTGGCCGGGGCGGTCGATCCGGTAGTCGTGCCGGCAGTGCAGGTGCCCGTGCAGCCAGAGGTCGGCCTGCGGCAGCAGGTCGTCGTCGGCATTGCAGAAGCTGGCGGTGCCGGGCTGGGCGCCGAAGCGTGGATCGGCACTGCGCAGGCTGGGGCCGAAATGGGTGACCACGACCGTGGCGTCCCAGCGCCCCTGCGCGGGCTCGGCCAGCGTGGCCGCCAGCCAGCGGCGGCAGGCCAGCGATTCTTCGCGCATGGCCGCCGCATCGAGTGGCAGGCCACCGCGGGTGGCCGCCATCAGCGTCAGGAAGTAGCCCGCGGCGCGCATGGCCTGTGGCTGGCGCGTCGGGCCAAACAGGTCGAAGTCCGACCAGCGCGTGGTGGCAACGAAGCGCAGGCGCTGGCCCTGGGCGTCGGTGAGCACCAGGCTCTCGCGTTCGAGCAGCCGGATGCCGAGCCCTGCGCAGTGCGCACGCAGCGCTGGCCAGGCCTCGTCCAGCTCGCGGCCATCGAACTCGTGGTTGCCGGCCACCATCAGCACCGGCACCGGCCAATCGGCGAACAGCGACAGGCCCTGCCAGGTGGCGTCGATGTCGCCGGCCAGCACCAGCAAATCAGCCCCCGGGGTGGGCCGGGGGCTGAAGACCTCGGTCTCGAGGTGCAGGTCGGACAGCAGCTGCAGCCGCATCAGCGGCCGCCCGTCATCAGGCCGGGGCCGCCGGGCGGCGCCCAGCGGATCCAGGCCTCGGGGCAGCCCGGCGGGCTCAAGCCGCCAGCTTGTGTTCGAGCTGTGCCTTGATGGCCAGCAACTCGCCCGGCAGGCGGGGCGACAGCAGGTTGAACAGCTCGTCGTGCAGCTTGAGCTCCTGCTGCCAGGCGCCGTGGTCGAAGCTCATCACCGACTTGTATTGCTCGCGGCTGAAATCCAGGCCGGACCAGGTGATGTCGTCGTAGCGCGGGCTGATGCCGAACAGGTTGTCCTCGCCGCTGGCCTTGCCGTCCACGCGCTCGAGCATCCACTTCAGCACGCGCATGTTCTCGCCGTAGCCGGGCCAGACGAACTTGCCGTCGGCGCCCTTGCGGAACCAGTTGACGCAGTAGATCTTGGGCAGCTCGGCACCGGTGGCGGCGAGCTTGGCGCCCACGCCCAGCCAGTGCGCGAAGTGGTCACCCATGTGGTAGCCCATGAAGGGCAGCATCGCGAACGGGTCGCGCCGCACCACGCCTTGCGCGCCGGCGGCGGCGGCGGTGGTCTCCGAGCCCATCGTCGCGGCCATGTACACGCCCTCGGCCCAGCTGCGCGCCTCGGTCACCAGCGGCACCGTGGTGGAGCGGCGGCCGCCGAAGATGAAGGCGTCGATCGCGTAGCCGGTGGTGGAGTCCCACTGCGGGTCGAGCACCGGGTTGTTGGTGGAAGCCACCGTGAAGCGGGCGTTCGGGTGCGCGGCCTTGGCACCGGTTTCCTTGGCGATCTGCGGCGTCCAGTCCTTGCCCTGCCAGTCGATCAGGTGCGCGGGCGGCTCGTCGGTCATGCCTTCCCACCACACGTCGCCGTCATCGGTGAGCGCCACGTTGGTGAACAGCACGTCGCGCTTGAGCGAATCCATGCAGTTCGGGTTGGTCTTGTAGTTGGTGCCCGGGGCCACGCCGAAGTAGCCCGCCTCGGGGTTGATGGCGTGCAGCCGGCCGTCCTTGCCGGGCTTGATCCAGGCGATGTCGTCGCCCACGGTGGTGACCTTCCAGCCATCGAAGGCCTTGGGCGGCACCAGCATCGCGAAGTTGGTCTTGCCGCAGGCGCTGGGGAAGGCGGCGGCCACGTGGTACTTCTTGCCCGCGGGCGAGGTGACGCCCAGGATCAGCATGTGCTCGGCCAGCCAGCCGTCGTCGCGGCCCATGGTGCTGGCGATGCGCAGCGCGAAGCACTTCTTGCCCAGCAGCGCATTGCCGCCGTAGCCCGAGCCGTAGCTCCAGATCTCACGCGTTTCGGGGTAGTGGACGATGTACTTGGTCTTGTTGCAGGGCCAGGTGGCACTTTGCTCGCCGGGCTGCAGCGGTGCACCCACGGTGTGCACGCAGGGCACGAACTCGCCGGCTTCGCTGAGCACCTCGAGTGCCGGGCGGCCCATGCGGGTCATGATGCGCATGTTCACCGCGACGTAGGCGCTGTCGGTCAGCTCGACACCGATGTGCGAGATGTGCGAGCCCAGCGGGCCCATCGAGAACGGCACCACGTACATGGTGCGGCCGCGCATGCAGCCCTTGAACAGCGCGTTCTGGCCGGTTTGCAGCAGCGCGCGCATCTCGGCCGGGGCCATCCAGTTGTTGGTGGGGCCGGCGTCATCCTGCTTCTCGCTGCAGATGAAGGTGCGGTCTTCGACGCGGGCCACGTCGCTCGGGTCGCTCAGCGCCAGGTAGCTGTTCGGGCGCAGCGCCGGGTTCAGCTTCTTCAGCGTGCCGGCCTCGACCAGCTGCGTGCACAGGCGGTCGTACTCTTCCTGGCTGCCGTCGCACCAGTACACATCGGCGGCCTCGGTGAGGGCGGCGATCTCCGCCACCCAGGACACCAGGCGGGCATGTTTCACATAGGCAGGCACGTTCAGGCGCAGGCCTTCCATCGCAGGCTGGTTCATCACAACTCCAATCATCAAAGATGCCAAGAAACGGGATTGGGTCAGCCTCGACGGTGCCGCGCGCCGGGCGCGCGGGCGGGGCTGGACCAATACCGCTGAGTGGGGTGCGGACTGGATGACGGGCCGGGTGCGGCCGGCGTGCGGCAATGGAGCGCCAGACGACCGTTGTGTGGTTTCGGCGGGTTACGCTGCGGCATGCCGGGGGGTCTCCTGGCTTGCGGGATGCGTATTGTCATTCCAGTGTAATGGGCTCGTAACCACCGGGGGGCGGGGGGTCATGCGCATTCCGCATGACTTGATGCACGCCCGCGGCTGATTTGACAGGGGTCTGATGTCGATCAAACCCGGGCAGGCGCCGGCGGGCCGCCGACGATGGCGGCTGGTCGCGGTTAAGCTGGCGGCCCCCTGGTCCCCCTGGGCCACCGGCGCGTTGCCGGTCGGCCGCCGTCTTGGCCGTGAACACCACCGTCCCGCGCATCCACAGTGTCCAAGTCGCCCTCGCCAGCGTGATGACGATCGCCGGCCGACCGGTGCCGAGCGCCATCCGCAAGCAGCCCGTGGCGGGCGAGGTGGCGGTGCGCCCGCTGGGCCTGGCCGGTGACGAGCAGGCCGACCAGAGCGTGCACGGCGGCCTGAGCAAGGCGGTGTACGCCTATCCGCTGGAGCACTATGCCTTCTGGCAGACCGTGCGGGCCCAGGCCCGGGTGGCGGCGCCGGATGCGGTGCTCGCGCCAGGCACGCTGGGCGAGAACCTCACGCTCTGCGGCCTCACCGAAGACAGGCTGTGGATCGGCGACCGCCTGCGCCTGCCCGGCTGCGAGCTGGTGGTGAGCGAGCCGCGTCGCCCCTGCTTCAAGTTCGACGCGGTGATGGGCTTCAACCAGGCCAGCAAGCTGATGGCGCAAAGCGGCTACTGCGGCAGCTACCTCGCGGTGCTGCACCCGGGCACCCTGCGTGCGGGCGACGAGATCGAGCTGATCCCCGGCCCGCGCGAGGTCAACCTGCGCGAGCTGTTCCGCGCCCGCATGGGCCGGCGCTGAAGGCCGCCCGCCGACGGCGCTACAGTCGCCCGCCATGCAGGACACCCCCACCGAAACCGCCGCCTTCGCCCCGGCGGGCACCGGCCCGCTGGCCGGCCTGAAGGTGATCGAGCTGGGCCAGCTGATCGCAGGCCCCTTCGCCGGCAAGACACTGGCCGACTTCGGCGCCGACGTGATCAAGATCGAGCCGCCCGGTGACGGCGACCCGCTGCGCAAGTGGCGCCTGCTGCACGAGGGCACCAGCGTCTGGTGGCAGGTGCAGAGCCGCAACAAGCGCAGCGTGGTGCTGGACCTGCGCACCGAAGAAGGCCGGGCCGACGTGCGACGGCTCATCGACGAGGCCGACGTGCTGGTCGAGAACTTCAAGCCCGGCACGCTGGAGAAGTGGGGCCTGGGCTACGACACGCTGGCGGCGCGCAACCCCGGGCTGATCATGCTGCGCATCAGCGGCTACGGCCAGACCGGGCCCTACCGCGACCTGCCGGGCTTCGCGGTGGTGGCCGAAGCCATGGGCGGCCTGCGCCACCTGATGGGCGAGCCTGGCCGCGCACCCGTGCGCGCCGGCGTGAGCCTGGGCGACACGCTGGCGGCGCTGCATGGCGTGATCGGCGTGCTGCTGGCACTGCAGGCGCGCCAGCGCAGCACCTCGCCACAGGCCCCGACGGGGCGCGGCCAGGTGGTGGACGTGGCGCTGTACGAGGCGGTGTTCAACTGCATGGAGAGCCTGCTGCCCGAGTACAGCGCGTTTGGCGCGGTGCGCCAGCCCGCGGGCTCGGCACTGCCCGGCATCGCGCCGAGCAATGCCTACCGCTGCGCCGACGGCCAGGTGGTGATCGGCGGCAATGGCGATTCGATCTTCAAGCGCCTGATGGCCGCGATCGGCCGCGACGACCTGGGGCAGGACCCCGGCCTGGCCGACAACGCCCAGCGCGCGGCGCGGGCCGACGAACTCGATGCCGCCATCACCGCCTGGACCGTGCAGCGCCCGGTGGCCGAGGTGGTGGCCACGCTGCAGGCCGTCAGCGTGCCGGCCGGGCGCATCTACACCGTGGCCGACATCGCGGCCGACCCGCACTACCGCGCGCGCGCCATGATCGAGCGCATCACCACCGCCGATGGCCTGGCGCTCGACGTGCCGGGCATCTGCCCCAAGCTCAGCGCCACGCCGGGGGCGATTCGCTCGCTGGCGCCCGCGCTCGGCGAACACACCCGCGAAGTGCTGGGCCCTGCCGCAGCGCCGCCGGCACCACGGCCCGCGCCGCCCAAGGCCCCGTGAGCCTGGGCGACCACCTGCGCGGCCTGGGCGCGCGCTTCGACACCGCTGCGCTGCGCCCGCCGGACACCGCGCTGGCGCAGCCACCTCACCCGATGCAGGCCGCCGCCTGGCAGGCGCTGCGCCAGTGGTGCCAGGCGGGGGCCGGGCCCGGCGGCTGCGCCTGGTGGCAGCCGGGTGCGCGGCCCCGGGTGGACACGCGCCTGGCGCAGGCCACGCTGGCCGGTCCCGACATCACGGCGCTGCGCGCGCTGGCGCATGAGCTCGCCCTGCAGCTCGACGGCAGCCACCGCCTGGCGGCCTGCCCCGGTGGGGCGGCGCGGCTGGCACTGCGCCTGCGGACCAAGTGCGACGACGCGTTGTGGTGGCGCCAGCGCCGCGCGCACGACCCCTGGGATGCCGGCTTCGTGATCGACAGCGCCGAAGCCCGGGCCCGCGTGCAGCAGCAATGGATGCCGCGGCGTGCCAGCCTGCTCGTGGCCGAGGGCGGGTCGCCCGCCGCGTTCGAGGCCTGCGTGCGCGCCCTGGCCGCACGCAGCGCGGGCTTTCGTCACCCGGTGCGCCTGCTGGGCCTGGTGGCCGGCGAACCCGTGCTGCGATTCACGGTGCATGCCGGGCCGGCGATCACGGCATGACCGCCGGGTTGCGCTTGAGCTCGCGAAAGGCCGCAAACAGCCAAGAGCGCATGCCGATGATCAGCGTGAAGGGGCGCTTCTGTTCCGGCGGCAGCTTCTGGTCGGCCAAGTGCTGCTGCGCGAAGTCCTGCGCCACGCGCTGCAGCCGCTCATTGAACAGCGCGGCCAGGCTGCGGCCGATCTGGCCGTGCACCAGCATCAGCATCTCGCCTTCGCCGTCGAAGCCACCGCTGTAGTAGTCGCCGACCACGCGCTCGCGGAAGTACTGCATCACCGGGCCGTCGGGCCGCCAGCGGAAGGTCTTGGTCAGGTGCAGCCGGTAGCGGTTCATCGGCCGCAGCTCGATGATGCCCAGCCGGTCCAGCTGCACCAGCCGCGCCACGCACTCGGCCTCGGTGACCTTGTAGGTGGCGACGATCTGCTCGAAGGTCCACTGGCTCATCACGCAGATGGCGCACAACAGCAGCTTCGGGTCGGCCACCACCGCCGCCTCCTGCTCGGGCGTGAGCTCGTGCCGCAGCGCCTTTGCGTCAGCGACCTGACGTGAAAGTTCTGCGAAGTCGGTCTTCAGCACACGGCAGATCTCGTCCACGCGCGACAGCGGCATCTCGCCCTTGGCGAACATGCGCTTGACGCTCGACTCGGCCAGCCCGAGCTCGCGCGCCAGCGAGGCGTAGGTCAGTCCGGCGGCCTTCAGCTCGGCCTTGAGCACGTTGATCAGCGATTGCGTGGTCGACATGGGTGAAGCACTCCTGGCGCGAACTTAGCACCTGCGTGCGCTGTTTCACGATGTGTCCGGCCGCGACGGGAAAACCCTGGCGCGGGACAGCCGGCCGATACAAGACAGCCCAGCGCTGCGAACGAATCATCACGCCCCATCAGCCGGCTGCGTGCCGCGCTGTGCGGTTCGTTCCACCCACTTGCCGAGGAGGCAATCATGATCACAACAAGTACCCTCAAGAACCTGGCGCGCACCGGACTGCTGGTCGGCCTGGCCGCCGCGGCCCAGCTCGCCCTGGCCCAGAGCAGCTTCACCGCCACCTACAAGGGCGGCAGCTCGTCCACCTGCGGCAGCACCTACAGCATCAGCGGCATGGAGCCCACGGCTTCGGGCAAGTACCCGGTGTACGTGCACATCGGCGGCACCGGCGAGAGCTACACCAGCAACTGGGCCAACGCGGCCGTGAAGGCGGCGGCGGCCAAGGGTTTCGTGGCGGCCAGCATCCAGTACGACAACTCCACCTTCGGCACCTGCAGCACCATTGGCCAGCGCGCCAAGTGCATCTTCAACCCGAGCAACGTGAACAGCGCGATCGCCAAGCTGTGCGCGCGCGCCAAGGCCGATTGTTCCAAGGGCATCGTCACCGGCGGCCTGAGCCAGGGGTCGGTGATCTCGGTGCTCGCAAAGAACTACGACTCGCGCGTGCGCGCCTCGATGGGCCAGGGCAACGGCACCGCCTACAGCGTGTACGACCTGAGCTCGTGCATGGCCAACGGCAAGCACACCCAGCCGGGCAACCGCATCCGCATCATCAACGGCCAGATGGACATGTTCGTCGGTGGCTCGGTCGCCAGCGCCGGGGCCTCGGGCCAGCGCGTGACGGGCGCCGTCTGCCCCAGCGGCACCCAGAACTGCCTGCAGAGCAACGGCTCAGGCTGGTACGTGGTGACCAACAGCCAGGTCCAGGACTTGTACGCCGACCACTGCTTCATGGGCTATGGCGGCAACGACCTGATCGCGCAGTGCTCGGGCACGCTGGTGGATGGCAACTACCAGAACGGCAACAGCCCCTGGGCGCTGGGCCCCACGCTGGACTGGCTGAAGACCTTCGTCACGCCGTAAGGCCCTCCGGCACCAACGGGCGCCCGGTGCGCCCGCCGCTGCCGCGGCGGGAAAACCCTGGCCGAAGACAGCAGGCCAATACAAGACACCTCCGGGCGCCCATCGAATCATCCGCGTTCCAAATCGGCCATGGCCGAAAAGCCTTCCCATCACTCAAACAGGAGACCCTTCGTGTTCAATTTCCGTTCGTTCAAGACATTGGTGCGGGCCGGGCTGCTGCTCGGCCTGGCGTCCGCGGCTCAGCTCGCCCTGGCGCAGACCAGCTTCTCGATGACCTACAAGGGGGGCAGCACGTCCACCTGCGGCACCACCTACAACATCACCGGCAAGGAGCCCAGCGCGGCGGGCAAGTACCCGGTGTTCGTGTACATCGGCGGCACCGGTGAAAGCTACACCAGCAACTGGGGCGCCGCGGCGCTGAACGAGGCCGTGTCCAAGGGCTTCATCGCCGCCTCGGTCGAATACGACAACGCCAGCTTCGGCACCTGCAGCACCATCGGCCAGCGCGCCAAGTGCATCTTCAACCCGAGCAACGTGAACAGCGCGATCGCCAAGCTGTGCTCACGCGCCAAGGCCGATTGTTCCAAGGGCATCGTCACCGGGGGCCTGAGCCAGGGCTCGATCATCTCGGTGCTGTCGAAGAACACCGATTCGCGCGTGCGCGCCTCGTTCGGCCAGGGCACCGGCAGCACCTACACGGCGGCCTACAACCTCGAATCCTGCATGGCCGATGGCAAGCACGCCCAGACCGGTGACCGCATCCGCATCATCAACGGCGAGCGCGACATGTTCGTGGGCGGCACCGAGGCCATCGCGCGTTCGCAGGCCGAGCTCGTCACCGGCCTGAAGTGCACGGGCCAGCAGTCGTGCTTCCGCAGCAACGGCAGCGGCTGGTACATCGTGAAGGACGCGCAGGTGTACGACCTCAACGCCGACCATTGCTTCATGGGCTACGGTGGCGTCGTGGGCGTGCAGTGCTCGGGCCTGCTGGTCGATCCGGGCTACCAGAGCGGATCTGCCGCCTGGCAGGTCAAGGCCACGATCGCCTGGCTCAAGGGCTTCGTGAACTGATGCCGCGCCGGGCGGGTTTGTCCCGCCCGGTCGGCGCGTGCGGGACCTCCGGCTTCCGGTATCGTCTCGCCACACGCCGAGCGCGTACGCGCGCCCGCTGCGTCGCCGCACCTGTCGGGGTTGTCTGACTCGGAGGCTTGCTGGTCCATGTCCCGCATCGTCTATCACCGCACGCGATTGCCGCTCGGCCCGAGCGTCGGCCTGGCGCTGGCGGCCGTGATCGCCGCCTGGGCCTGGCGCGCCACGCTGCCGGTGGCGCCCGAGGCGGCATTGCCCACCGCTGCGGTGCCTGCGCGGCAGGCCGCGCCGGTTGCGGTGGCGCTGGAGGCCCGGCACGACGCAGCGCCTGCACGGCCCGGCGGCGCGCCGGCCGCGAGGTCGCTGCCGGCGCCGGCCGGGGCCGGCAGCGACGCGCCGGGGGTGCAGCCCCAGCAGCTCACCGTCTCGCGCCTGTTCTCGGCGCGCGCCTTCCTGAACGAAGTGCGCCTGGCGCCCGCGCCGCGCGGGGGCTTCGTGGTGCAGGCGGTCGAGCCCGACAGCCGCTGGGACCGCATGGGCCTGCGGCCTGGCGACGTGATCTACACGCTGGACACACCGGCAATGGCCGCGATCGACGACACCTCGATGGTCGCGCTGACGCAGCAGACCCAGATCGAGCTCGACGTGTACCGGGCCGGCACGCTGCTGCGACTGCAACTCTCGATCAACCGCGATGAGGCGCCAAGCGATGATGCTGGACGTTCCCCTTCCTGATCTGCAGGCCGACCGGCCCGCATCGATGTCGGCCGCAGCGCGGCGCAACCGCCTGCGCCTGTACAGCGACGGGTTCATCTTCTCCTGCGAAGGCTTCGATTCGACGAGCTACCGCTACTCCACCACGGTGCTGATCGCACTGGGCGACGAGCCGTTCGAGGTGAGCGTGGGTGCCCGGGTGGAGCGCTGCCACGCGGCGGCCTTCCGGCCGCTGGTGACCCGCACCCTGCGGGCGCGCGGCGTGCCCTTCATCTGCCTGGACCTGAGCCCGAACCACCCGCGCTACCGGGCCTTCAACCGCCTGGATGGCGACGGCATGCTGGTGGTGCCCCGTGACGACCTGGCCGAACTGCTGCCCGACGCACGCGCGTTCCACGAGGGCGTGCTGGGCTGCCGCAGCAGCCGCGCGATGCTGTACCGCGCGGTCGAGCTCGCCGCGCGCCAGCTCGATCCGCCCGAGCCGCTGGACCCGCGGGTCGAGCGCGTGATGGTCGAGGTGGAGCGCAACCCGGCCAGCACCTGGGAGCAGCTCGCCCCGCTGGTCAATGTGTCGCGCGACCGCTTCTCGCACCTGTTCTCGCGCCAGGTCGGCATCTCGCTGCGGCTGTTCGCGCAGACGATGAAGATCCACGCCGCGGCGCGCTACTATGGCTCCGGCATGAGCCTGACCGAGATCGCGCAGGCGGCCGGCTTCGCCGATGGCGCCCACTTCTCGAAGGTCTACTCCCGGGCCTTCGGGCGGCCGCCGAACGACACCTTCCACGGCGACTCGATCGCGCTGTACCCGCTGCCCGAACCCATGGTGCGGCAGACGCGGCGCGGCATGCCGGTGGACACCGACGCCGTCTGGCGCTACGGCCGGCAGCAGGCCGAAGAGGCCGAGGGCCCGGCCGGCGACGGCGGCCCGGCCAGCGCCGCGGCCTGAGCCCGCCCTCCCAGCAACCCACCCCTGAACCGAGCCGGGCCTCGCCGCCCGGCAGGGCCGTGCGCGCATGCCTAACTCGCATGGGACGCGGCCACCCCATGTTCTGACACCAACCCCTCGAGGAGACACTCATGCAACACCTGCTCAAGCGCCTTGGCGCCCTGTCCGCCGCCCTGCTGTGCACCACCGCCGCGTGGTCGGCCACTACCAGTTTCTCCAGCAGCTACTCAGGCTCGGGCAGCACCAGCCTGTGCAGCACCACCTACAGCATCAAGGGTGTCGAGCCGGCGGATTCGGCCAAGCACCCGGTGTTCCTGTACATGGTGGGCACCACCGAGAGCTACGACAACGCGCAGGCGATGGCCGCCGTCAACGAGATGGCGGCCAAGGGCTTCGTCGCCGCCGCGGTGGAGTACAACAGCGCGCTGTTCGGCTCCTGCTCGGCCATCGGCGCCAAGGCGGCGTGCATCTTCAAGCCCAGCAGCACCGCCAGCGCGGTGAGCAAGCTGTGCTCGCGCGCCCGTGCCGACTGCAGCAAGGGCATCGTCGTGGCCGGCTTCAGCCAGGGCTCGGTGATCGCCACGCTGGCCAAGAACACCGATTCGCGCGTGCGCGCCGCCTACGGCATGGGCACCCACAACCTGTACACCACCTACGTGATGTCCTCGTGCATGAACGCGGGCAAGTACACGCTGCCGGCCTCCAACCTGCGCATCGTCAACGGCGAGAGCGACATCTTCCCCGGTGGCACCGCGAGCACGGTGCGCTCGTCCTCGCAAAGCGTCACCGGCAAGAGCTGCGGCTCCGGCGCCTACCAGTGCCTGAACACCAACGGCAGCGGCTGGATCATGGTCAAGGGCAGCCAGGTCAGCGACCTCTCGGCCGACCACTGCTACCAGCGCGCCAGCGGCGGCTGCGTGGGCCTGGAAAGCCTGGTCGACAGCAAGTGGAAGAGCGGCACCGAGAACTGGTCGCTGCCCGCCAACCTGAACTGGCTGGCCGGCTTCGCCACGCCCTGAGCCCCGCCCGGTTCGCCCGCAACACCGCATCCTGAGCCCCGCGCGGGCCGGCCGCCCCGGCCCGCGCCTCTGGCAGAGACCCCATGAAGACACTTGCCTTTTTCTCCCCCCGGGACCTGGCCCTGGCCGTGGCGCTGACCCTGGCCGCCATCGCGGTGCCGGTGCTGGCCGAAACGGCCCAGGAAGCCCAGGTGCGCCGGCTCGTCCAGCCGCACGTCATGGACAAGATCGATTCGGTCACCAAGACGCCCTACCTCGGCCTGTTCGAGGTGCGCATGGGGCACGACATCGTCTACACCGACGCGTCGGCCACCTACCTGTTCAACGGCAACATCGTCAACGCCAAGACCTCGCAGGACTACACCCGGGCCCGCCAGGAGGAGATCAGCCGCATCCGCTTCGAGGACCTGCCGCTGAAGCTGGCGTTCAAGCAGGTCAAGGGCAATGGCAAGCGTGTCATCGCGGTGTTCGAGGACCCGAACTGCGGCTACTGCAAGCGCCTGCGTGAATCGTTGCAGGCGCTGGACAACGTGACGATCCACACCTTCCTGTACAACATCCTGTCGCCCGAATCCGTGGCCGTGTCGCGCGACATCTGGTGCACGCCCGACCGCGTCAAGGCCTGGGACGACTGGATGCTGCACGGCAAGGCCGCCGCCGCGGCGGCCCCGGGCTGCAAGGCGCCGCACGACCAGGTGCTGGCCCTCGGGCAGAAGCTCAGGATCAACGGCACGCCCACGGTCTTCTTTGCCGATGGCAGCCGCCTGCCGGGGGCGGCCGACACCAAGGTGCTGGAGCAGCGGCTCACCGCCGCGGCCGGCGCAGCACGCCAGCCCTGAGCCAAGGCCCGCGCATGGACACGCTGCCGCCCTCGCTGGTCGGCCTGGTCGGGTCGGCGCTGGCCCTGGCCATCGCGTTCGCCGCGTGGACGACGCCGGACGGCCGCGGCAGCGCACCCGCCAGCATGCCGTCGGCGCCGGACAGGCCGCTGCAGGCGCTGGCCGACGTGCCAGGGGCTGATGAGGCCGACGCGGCCGATCCGCCCCGCCCGCTGCCCACCGCGGCCGCGGCCGGCGCGGCCCCGGGCGCTGCCACGCCACCGCTGGCCGCCGATGTGCTGGGCCGCCTGGTGGTGGACGCCGGCACCGTGGGCGTGCTCGAGGCCTGGCTGCTGGCGGCGCCTGCCGATGCGGCCGCACTCGCCGCCCGGCGCGCCGCGTTCGGGCAGGCATTGGGGGCCCGGCTGCCGCCGCTGGCGGTGGCACAGGCGGTGGACCTGCTGCGCCGCTACCAGGCCTATCGCGAGGACGAACGCGCGCTGCGGCAGCGCCCGGGGACCGAAGCCGCCGATGCGCGCGAGCGCCTCGACCACCTGGCCGCGCTGCGCCGCCGCCACTTCGACCTGGCCACCGCGCAGGCGCTGTTCGGCCTGGCCGAGGCCCGCGCCCGCCATGGGCTGGACGTGGCCGCCGTGCTGGCCGACCCCCGGCTTTCCGAGGCCCAGCAGGCGCAGCAGATCCTGGCCCTGCGTGCCAACCTGCCGGCCCCGCTGCTGGCCGAAGAGAGCGTGGCGGCCTTCTCGCTGGCGCTGGAGCGCCAGGTGGCGCAGATGCGGCAGGACGGCGCACCCGAGGCCGAGATCCACTACCTGCGCCAGCAGTATGTGGAGGTGGAGGGCGAGCCCTCGGCGCTGGAGCGCGAGCAGGCGCAACAGGCGCAGCGGCGCCAGGCTTGGGAACTGCGCCACGCGGGCTATGTGCGCCAGCGCGAGGCCGTGCTCGGCGACGACACGCTCGACGCGGCCACGCGGCACCAGCGCCTCGAACGCCTGCTGAACACCCAGCTGCCCGCGGCCGAGCGCGCCACCGCCCGGCAGTACCTGTCGCGCTGAGGCGCCGCCCGCAAGGCGCGGCGCCACCGCCGCGGTCTGGCCACACGATACGCCCGGTGCCAGCCATCGCGCCTCGCGGGCCGGACGCTGGCCGGGGTGGCGGCAAACCGCGAGCATCGCGCTCCACCGCCTGCCCTGGCGGCCCGACCGGAGCCCGATGCCCCATGCCGACCGACCCCGCCGTTCACCCGCCGCACCCGCCGCACCCGGCCGCCCCAGGCCTGCGACGCCGCCCGATGCTGGCCTGCTGCGCCGCGTCACTGGCGGGCTGGCTCGGCAGCCTGCAGTGCGAGGCCGCCGATGCCGAGCCCACCACGCCCACCCGTGCTGTGCCGGGTGTGCGGCCACCAGACCCGGCGCTGGCCGCCTTGCTGGCCGACACCTGGCAGGGCTTGGACCCCGGCGCCCTCTGGGACGCCCATGCCCACCTGCTGGGCACCGGCGACAGCGGCAGCGGCTGCCAGGTGCATCCGCACCTGATGCAGTGGTGGCACCCGGTCGAATCGCTGCGCCGGCGCACCATCCTCGGCGCGGCGGGCATTGCGGCCGAGTCGACGGCGATCGACCGCGCCTATGTCAACCGGCTGCACAGCCTCACCGGCGACTTTCCCGCGGGCGCGCGCTGGCTGCTCTACGCCTTCGACCAGGCGCACGACGATGCCGGCCGGCCCTGGCCGGACCGCAGCACCTTCCACGTGCCCGATCGGCATGCCGCCGCGGTGGCGGCCGCTCATCCGCAGCGTTTTGCCTGGGTGGCCTCGATCCACCCCTACCGCGAGGATGCGCTGGCCCGGCTGGACCGTGCGCTGGCCGATGGCGCGCTGGCGATCAAGTGGCTGCCCAGCGCGATGAACATCGACCTGGCCGATGCGCGGCTGTGGACGTTCTACGACCGGCTGGCGGCCGCGGACCTGCCGCTCATCGTGCACGGCGGCGAGGAGAAGGCCGTGCCCGGCGCCGAGCGGCCCGAACTCGGCAACCCGCTGCAGGTGCGTGCGGCGCTCGAACGTGGGGTGCGGGTGATCGTCGCGCACTGTGCCTCGCTGGGCCAGGCGCTGGACCTCGATGCCCGGCGGCCGCGGCCGGTGCCCGCGTTCAGCCTGTTCGTCCGGCTGATGGATGAGCCGGCCTGGCAGGGCCGCCTGCTGGGCGATGTCTCGGCGCTGTTCCAGGCCAACCGCCGCCCGGCGGTGTGGCGCGGCGTGCTCGCGCGGCCCGATTGGCACGGCCGGCTGCTGCACGGCTCGGACTACCCGCTGCCCGGTGTCGGCTGGCTGTACCGGCTGGAAGGCCTGGTGCGCGCCGGCCTGCTGGCCGAGGCCGACCGGCCGGCGCTGGAGGCGCTGCGCGCGCGCAACCCGCTGCTGTTCGACCTGGCGCTCAAGCGCCGCGTGCGCTGGCAGGGCCAGGGCCTGGCCGACGGCGTGTTCGACACCCGCGCGCACCTGGCCCGCCGGGTTTCAAAGGTATCGCCCGGAAGTACCGTTTGATGCATTCGCTGCAACCGCGGCGCTTTCGATTGCACTGGCCGCGTTCCCTCGCCACCATCGCGGCCATGTTCAACCACCGGCCTTGCAGAGGCTGATCATGACCACCCCGACCAACACCCCCATCATCCGTCGCGACACCTCGGCCTGGCGCCTGCAGGTCTGGCTCTCGTTCGGCATCGCCGTGTCGCTGTGCGCGATCGGCCTGGCCTGGCTGCCCGGCGACGACCTGGACCGCGCGTTCATGGTGATGGGCTACGTGTTCTGCCTGTCCACCGCGTTTGCGTTGGCCAAGTTCGTGCGCGACAACGAGCGCCGCACGATCGACACGCCGATGTGGAAGCTGGTGGTCTGGTCCGGCTTCGTGTTCGCGATGGCGCTCACCGCCTGGGGCCTGTGGCGCATGACGATCCAGCCGGTCTGGAAGGCCTACCTGATGGTCTGCTGGCTGTTCCTGATTTCCTCGGTCTTCACGCTGGCCAAGACCCTGCGTGATGCCTACGAGGCCGACCTGCTGGAAGCCCGCCTGGCCGGCCGCCGCGAGCTCGGCGATTCGCCCGCAGCCTGAGCCAACAACCCCTTCACGGAGATCCTCACCATGACGAACAAGACCCTGCGCACCCTGTGCGCCACCACTGCCGCCGCGCTGCTGCTGGCCACCACCACCGTGCCGGCCCGTGCCCACCAACCGGCTTCCGAGCTGAGCGCGATCTCGATGCTGCCGGTGGCGCTGGTGGTCTCGGCCCCGGCGGCGCTGCTGTCCGGCGGCGCGATGCTCACGGTGGTGGCTGTCGAAGCCTCGGCCGAAGGCACCATGTGGGTGCTCGAGCGCGCCTCCGATGGCGCCCGCGCCTCGCTGAAGCTGGCCGGCGCCTCCGCCACCGCGGTGGGCACCGGCCTGCTGGTCACCGCGATGAGCGCGGGCTGGGTGCTCTCGGCCGCGGGCCAGGCGATCGCGTTCATCCCGAACGAGATCGGCGCCTCGCTGCTGCACAACGAACGGGTGACGCGATGAAACGCGTGCTCGCCGCCCTGGCACTGGCCGCCGCGGCCACGCTGGCCCAGGCCGGCCGCCCCTGCGAGGAGCAACCGGCCGATGCCAGCGCCGTGACCCAGGGCATGAACCTCGCGGTGGCCACCGCGAAGGCGCTGGACGCCAGCGGTGCCCAGGTGCTGCTGCTGGCCCGCGCAGGGCAGGACCTGGGCAAGTACGGGCTGCGCTATTCGCACCTGGGCTTCGTCTACCGCGATCAGGCCAATGGCAAGCCCGTGTGGCGCGTGCTGCACAAGCTCAACCACTGCGGCACCGCCGAATCGGCGCTGTACCGCCAGGGCCTGGGCGAGTTCTTCCTCGACCGGCCACACCGCTACGAGGCGGCGTTCGTCGCGCTGAACCCCGAACTGCAGGCCACGCTGCTGCCGGTGCTGCGCGACAACCAGCGCGCGGCCCAGCTCAACGAGCGCCGCTACAACATGGTGGCCTACCCCTGGGCCACCACCTACCAGCAAAGCAACCAGTGGGCGCTGGAAACCCTGGCCTGGGTGGCCGAAGGGGCCGATGCGGCGCTGCCCGCCGGCGGGGTGAGCCGGCGCCAGGCCCAGGCCTGGCTGGTGCGTCAGGACTACCGGCCCACGACGCTGAAGCTCGGCGCCCTCACGCGCCTGGGCGCACGGGTCACCGCGGCCAACGTGGCCTTCGACGACCACCCGGGCGAGCGGCGCTTTTCCGACCGCATCGACACCGTGACGGTGGACTCGGTGTTCGCCTGGCTGCCGCGCAGCGGCTTCGGTGCAACACCGGTCACCGTGCGCTGAGTTCGCCCGCTACAGTCGCCGGGGCTCACCCCGAGGGAGATCACGTTGAGTGCCAACGAACATCCGAACCAGTTCGCCCTGCTGGGCCAGCGCCGCTTCGCGCCCTTCTTCTGGACGCAGTTCCTCGGCGCCGGCAACGACAACCTGTTCAAGTTCGCCTTCACCGTGATGGTGACCTACCAGCTCCAGGTGGCCTGGCTGCCGCCGGCGCAGGCGGGGCTGGTGATCGGGGCGCTGTTCATCCTGCCGTTCCTGCTGTTCTCGGCCACCAGCGGCCAGCTCACCGACAAGCACGACAAGACGGCGGTGATCCGCTTCGTCAAGAACCTCGAGATCGGCATCATGCTGCTCGCGGCCATCGGCTTCATCACGCACAACGTGATCGTGCTGCTGGCCTGCGTGTTCCTGATGGGCCTGCACTCCACGCTGTTCGGCCCGGTGAAGTTCGCCTACCTGCCACAGCACCTCAACGAGCGTGAACTCACCGGCGGCAACGGCATGGTGGAGATGGGCACCTTCGTCGCCATCCTGCTGGGCAACGTGGCCGGCGGCCTGCTGATCGCGCTGCCCGAGGTGGGTGCGCAGTACGTGGCCATCGGCTGCGTGCTGGCGGCGGTGGCGGGCCGTGTCACCGCGCAGTTCGTGCCGCCCACGCCAGCCACCGACCCGACGCTCAAGATCAACTGGAACCCGGTGAGCGAGACGCTGCGCAACCTGAAGCTCGCGCACGGCAACATCGTGGTGTTCCGCTCGCTGCTGGGCATCAGCTGGATGTGGTTCTTCGGCGCGGTGTTCCTGGCCAACTTCCCGGTGTTCGCCAAGTCGGTGCTGCATGGCGACGAGCACGTGGCCTCGCTGCTGCTGGTGGTGTTCTCCATCGGCATCGGCATCGGGTCGCTCTTGTGCGAGGTGCTGTCCAAGCGCCATGTCGAGATCGGCCTGGTGCCGGCCGGCGCCATCGGCATGAGCGTGTTCTCGATCGACCTGTACTTCGCCTCGCGCAGCCTGCCGCCGGTGGCGGCGCAGACCGTGGGCCAGTTCATGGCGCAGGCCGCGCACTGGCGCGTGATCGCCGACCTGGCCCTGCTGAGCCTGTTCGCCGGCCTGTACAGCGTGCCGATGTACGCGCTGATCCAGCTGCGCAGCGAGCCCTCGCACCGCGCGCGCATCATCGCGGCCAACAACATCCTGAACGCGCTGTTCATGATCGTCAGCTCGGTGGCGGCCGGCGCGATGCTCGGCATGGGCTTCACCGTGCCCGAGGTCTTCCTCGCCACCGGCCTGGCCAACGCGGTGGTGGCGGCCTACATCTTCCTGCTGGTGCCCGAGTACCTGTTGCGCTTCATCGCCTTCATCGCCACGCGCTGCATCTACCGCTTCCGCGTGCGCGGCGACGACAACATCCCCGCCGAGGGCGCGGCGGTGCTGGTGTGCAACCACGTGAGCTTTGTCGATGCGATCGTGCTGATGGCCGCGAGCCCGCGCCCGATCCGCTTCATCATGGACCACCGCATCTTCAAGATCCCGGTGCTGGGCTGGCTGTTCAAGCTGGCCAAGGCGATTCCGGTGGCGCCGCAGAAGGAAGACCCGGCCACCTACGCGATGGCCTTCGAGACGGCCGACAAGGTGCTGGCCGAAGGCGACCTGCTGTGCATCTTCCCCGAAGGCGGCATCACGCGCGACGGTGAACTGCAGCCCTTCAAGGCCGGCATCATGAAGATCCTGGAGAAGCGCCCGGTGCCGGTGGTGCCGGTGGCGCTGCAGAACCTGTGGGGCTCGTACTTCTCGCGGGTGGAAAACGGCACCGCGATGGTCCGCCCCTTCCGCCGCGGCTTCTGGAGCCGCGTGGGCCTGGTCGCCGGCGAGGCCGTGCCGCCGGCGCGGGTGAGCCCGGAGTACCTGCGTACGCGGGTGGACGCGCTGCTGAAGGCCTAGGGACATGCGCTGCGCGCTGCTATTTTCTGCGGTCCGTCAGAAGCCATGCATGCAATGACCGAGCACGCCAAGGCCACCGGGGGGCCGCCTCCGCTGTCCTTGGCCCGAGGCGCTGATGGCGTGCGACGAAGCCGCCTTGCCAGTGCGGTGCCCGATCAGGACGGTGGGGCGCTTCATGGAGCGAAGTAAAGGAGGAGGTCTCGGCCGCAGGCCGAGGCCGGGGGACATGAGCGGAGTGAAGCGCCCCGGCGGCCTGATCTCGCGCAGCACGTTGCACGACAGCGAAATCAGCAAGCATCAAAGTCCGCAACGGGCCGATTGCAGTCACCGTCAGTCGACCAGGGGGACCTGAACCATGTGGCGCATCCTCACCATCGTGCTGCTGGCCTTCGGCGTCGTGGGCTTCGGCGCCTGCGCGCTGTGTGCCGGCGTGTACGGGGCCTCGCAGCGCAATGCACGCGAGTTCCTGTTCCTCTCGCTGGTCACGGCGGTGCTCACCGCGCTGTGCATCTGGGGCCTCAAGAAGCTCAGGCTGAGCGCGCCGCGCAAGGCGGCACCACCACCGCCGCCGCCTGCGCCGCCCACCGCATGATCCAGGATCCCGCCCTCGCGGCCTTTGCGCACGCCTGCTTCGAGTACGCGGGCATCGCGATCGGCGTGGCGCTGTACCGCCAGCTGCGCGCCGCGCAGGGCGGGCCCGGGCTCACGCAGCCGGGGCAGTTCGCCATCGTCGTCGGGCTGCTGCTCGGCGCGGGGCTGGGCAACAAGGCGGTGTTCCTGATCGAGCGGCCCGACATCCTGCAGCGCCTGCTGGCCGGTGAGGTGCTGTGGCCGGGGCAATCGATCGTCGGCGGCCTGCTGGGCGGGCTGCTCGGCGTGGAGCTCGCCAAGCTTCTCACGCGCCAGCACCACTCCACCGGCGACGTGATGGTGCTGCCGCTGGCGCTGGGCATGGTGATCGGCCGCATCGGCTGCTTCCTGGCCGGGCTGAACGACGACACCTACGGCCTGCCCACCACGCTGCCCTGGGGTTGGGACTTCGGCGATGGCGTTCGCCGCCATCCCACGCAGCTGTACGACATCGTGTTCGTTATCGGCACGGCTTGGATTCTTCATGCGCAAAGTGAGCGGCTGTCGGCGGTGCCTGGCCTGGCCTTCAAGCTCTTCCTCGCCGGCTACCTGGCCTGGCGCCTGGGCGTCGACGGCCTCAAGCCCGTGCGGGTGCCGTACCCGCTGGGCCTGAGCGGCATCCAGTGGGTGTGCGCAGTGGCCCTGGTGGCCTACGCGCCCTGGGTGGCCCGGGCCTGGCGGCGCCTGCCGCGCTGGCCAGCACCGACACGGGAACCCACATGACGCGCAAGACCCGCCCCTACCTGTTCTACGACACCACGCAGTCGGTGTGCACGAGCTGCCTGCGCCAGGTGGAGGCCAAGATCCTGTTCAAGGACGGCCGCGTCTACATGGACAAGTGGTGCCCGGTGCACGGCACCGAGCGCGTGCTGGTCAGCGACGACGAGGCCTACTACCGCCTGGGGCGCGAGGTCTTCGTCAAGCCGCCGGAGCTGCCGGGCCACTTCGCCACCGCCATGCGCCACGGCTGCCCCTACGACTGTGGGCTGTGCCCGGACCACATGCAGCACGCCTGCCTGTCGATCATCGAGATCACCGACCACTGCAACCTGCGCTGCCCCACCTGCTACGCCGCCTCGGGCCCCGAGCGGCTGACCCACCGCTCGATGGACCAGGTGCGCGCGATGCTCGATGCGGTGATCGCCGCCGAAGGCGAGGCCGACGTGGTGCAGCTCTCCGGCGGCGAGCCCACGCTGCACCCGCAGTTCTTCGAGGTGCTGGCCGAAGCCCGCGCGCGGCCCATCCGCCACCTGATGCTCAACACCAACGGCCTGCGCATCGCGCAGGAGCCGGGCTTCGCCGAGCGGCTGCACGAGGCCACCGGCGGCGGCCGCGGCTTCGAGGTGTACCTGCAGTTCGATTCGCTCGAGCGTGCGCCGCTGATGGACCTGCGCGGCGCCGACCTGCGTCGCATCCGCGAGCAGGCGCTGGACAAGCTCAATGCGCTGGCCATGTCCACCACGCTGGTGATGACGGTCAAGCGCGGCCTGAACGACCACGAGGTGGGCGACGTGATCCGCTTCGCCGCGCAGCAGCCCTGCGTGCGCGGCGTCACCTTGCAGCCGGTGCAGGATGCGGGCCGCGTGGAGGGCTACGACCCGCGGCTGCACCGCCTCACGGTGAGCGAGCTGCGCCGCCGCATCGTCGAGCAATCGGCGCTGTTCACGCCCGAGGACGTGGTGCCCGTGCCCTGCAACCCCGACAGCCTGGCGATGGCCTATGCGGTGAAGACGCCCGAGGGCCTGCAGCCGCTGACGCGCTACCTCGACCCGCGCACGCTGGTCGAGGGCGCGGGCAACACCATCGTGTTCGAGCGCGACGAGGGCCTGAAGCAGCAGGTGTTCAAGCTGTTCTCCACCAACCATTCGCCCGAATCACAGGCCGGGTGCCTGAGCGAGCTGATGTGCTGCCTGCCGCAGATCAGCGCCCCCGCGGGCTTCGACTACCGCCATGTGTTCCGCGTGCTGATCGTGCAGTTCATGGACGCACTGTCGCTGGACATCCGGGCGCTGAAGAAGAGCTGCATCCACATCGCCCAGCCCGATGGGCGGCTGATCCCGTTCGAGAGCCACAACCTGTTCTACCGCGACGAGAAGGCGGCCACGCTGGCCCGCCTGCGGGCCGAGCTGGATGGGTTCCACCAGCAGCGGCGCGGCAGCATCGCGCTGCAGCCGGTGCGCTGACGGGCTTGGCCCCGCGGCCTCGCAGCGCTCGGCCGCCCGCCGGGCTCAGCCGGCGAACATCGCGCGCCAGCGCGCCCAGCGCCGCTTGAACTGGCGCTTGAAGGCCCGGCCCCAGCGCCAGGCCCAGGAGGCGCGCACATGGGCCAGCAGGGCCTCCTTCCAGCGGCTCCAGCGGCCATAGACGCTGGCGAACCAGGCCATGCGCATCAGCGCCGGCTTGGTCAGCGTGAACAGGCGCGCCACCACCGCGGTGCCGGCCAGCTTGGCCAGCACGATGACGCCCAGGCCCAGCCACTGCTGCCCCTGGGCCACCAGCCACAACGCCAGCAGCTTGACCGGCAGCAGCAGCAGCGAGGGCAGCAGGAACACGAGCAGCGCAGCACGGGGCGGCAGCCGCACGATCAGCTGCTCGATCCGGCGCAGCACGGGCAGCCGTGCCACCCAGGCCATGGCGCGCTGCAGGGGCTCCCAGCCCCACTCCTCGAACAGGATCAGCAGCGCCAGCACGCCGCTGGCCATCGCACGCAGCGCACGCCACGGCCAGGCCAGGAGGGATCGCATCATGGCCCGCATGATGGCCGCACCGTGCCCGAAGTCAAGCCGGCACGTCCGGCGGCAGCAAGGCGCGCACCTGGTCGGCAAAGTACGCGGCCTCGATGGGCTTGGTGAGGTAGCCGTCCAGCCCGGCGGCGAGGCAGCGCTCGCGGTCGCCCTTCATCGCATAGGCGGTGAACGCCACCAGGCGTGCCCGCGCGCCGCCGGGCAGGCGCCGGAGCTCGCGGGCCAGGCTCAGGCCGTCGACCTCCGGCATCTGGATGTCCAGCAGCACCAGATCGGGCGGGCCGTCCTGCCAGGCCAGCCGCGCTGCGGCGGCGCTGGTGGCGGTGTGCACCGCGAAGCCCGCGTCGACCAGCAGCACCTGGGCGATCTCCAGGTTCAGCGGGTTGTCGTCGACCACCAGCACGCGGGCGGCGCTCACCGGACCCCCTTTGCACGGCGCGGCGGGCTCACTGGACTACCCTCCGCGCTGCGCGCTGCGCGCTGCGGGATTCGCGCTTGGGGGCGGCCCTGCGCGCTCATGGCGCCTGGCCTCCATCGGCCGGTGGCACGTGGCTGGCGCGCCAGCCTTGCAGGTGCACCAGCAGGGCCTCCAGCCCGGCCTGCGCCTTGCTGGCCACGGCGCGGGCCGAGCGCAGCAGGGCCTGCTGCTCCTGCGGCGACAGCTGCAGGCTGGTCCAGACGAACACCGGCAGCAGGCGGGTGTGCGGCTGGCTGCGCAGCTGCGCCAGCAGCTCGAAGCCGTTCAGGCGCGGCATCATCAGGTCGATGATCAACGCGTCCACCTGCTGCTGGCCCAGGCGCGCCAGGGCGTCCGCGCCGTCGGTCGCGTCGAGCACGGCCACGCCCAGCGGCTGCAGGGCCGCCGTGATCAGCGCGCGTGCCGCCGGGTCGTCGTCCACCACCATCACGCTGGGGCGCCGGCCCGCCAGGCAGCCAGCGCGGCGCAGCGCGGCGATCACCTGATCGGGCTGGATGGGCTTGGCCAGCACGTCGCTCACCGCCATGCCGGCCAGGGCCGAGGTGTCGGTGGTGCAGGTGATCACCAGCACCGGCACCTCATCATGCCGGCCGCTGCTGCGCAGTTCCGCCAGCAGGTCCAGGCCGCTGCGATCGGGCAGCAGCAGGTCGAGCGTGATCGCGTCGTAGCGGCGGGCGCCGGCCAGGCGCAGCGCGGCTTCGCCGCTGTCGGCCAGGTCGACCCGGTAGCCCGCCTGGCGCAGCAGGTGGGCCAGGCGCGCGCGGTCGGCGCTGTCGTCCTCGATCACCAGCACCCGCGGCGCGTCCGCCGGTTCAGGCCCCGGCACGCCGGCTTCGGCCACCGCGGGGGCGGGCGCCGGTGGCGCGGCCAGCGGGCCGGCCTCGGCACCGGCCCGGCGCGGCAGCAGCAGGTGGAACACGCTGCCCACGCCGGGCGTGCTGTGCACGCCGGCACTGCCGCCATGCAGCTCGGCCAGGCGGCGGGTGAGCACCAGGCCCAGGCCGGTGCCCGTGTGGCGCTTGTCCAGGCCGCTGTGCAGTTGCTGGAAGGGCTGGAACAGGCGGTCCAGGTCCTCGGCCGCGATGCCGATGCCGGTGTCTTCCACCTCGATGCGCAGCGCCTGCGGGCCTTCGGGCCGGGCGCGCAGGATCACCTGCCCGCCGTCCGGCGTGAACTTGATCGCGTTGGACAGGTAGTTGTAGAGCATCTGCTTGAGCCGCGCCGGGTCGAGCACCAGGTCGTCGACCGCCGGGTCGAGCTCGGTGTGCAGCGTGATCTGCTTGCGTGCCGCCTCGGCCTGCAGCACGCCGCACAGCCCGTGCACCAGCGGGGCCAGTTGCAGCGGCTCGGGCTGGATCTCGAAGCGGCCGGCCTCCACCTTGGAGAGGTCGAGCACATCGTTGATCATGCGCAGCAGGTGGCGGCCGCTGTTGCCGATGTGCTGCAGGTACTCCAGCCGCTTGGCCTCGGGCAGGCTGCCGCCCAGGCGCTGCAGGATGTCGGCAAAGCCGATCACCGCGTTCAGCGGCGTGCGCAGTTCATGCGACATGTTGGCCAGGAACTCGTTCTTCAGCCGGCTGGCTTCCTGCATCTGGCGGTTCTGCTCCGCCAGGCGCTGGCCGTGCAGGCGCAGTTCCTCGGCCTGCTCGCGGGCCTGGTCGCGCTGCTGCAGCAGCTGGGAGGCCTGGTTCAGCGCGGCGGCCAGGTCATCGGCCTCGCGCAGGCCGCTGGGCGCGACCTGGGTGGTCTCGCCGCGGCCGATGGCCAGCGCCGGCTGCACCAGGGCCTGGATCGGGCCGGCCAGGCGCTGGCCCAGCCACTGCGCCAGCACCAGCCCGGCGGCCAGCAGGGCCAGGGCCCCGGCACCCTGCATCAGCAAGGAGCTGCGCAGCGCCCCGTCCAGCACCGACTGCGGCATCGCGATCACGGCGGTCCAGCCGGTGTCCGGCGCGCGACTGAAGCAGGTGAGCACCGCCGTGCCATCGAGCGCCTGGTTGGCGAAGTGGCCCTCGGTGGCCTGGGTGATGGCCTGGCGCAGGCGCTCGGTGGCCGGCTTGCCCACGTAGTCGGCCGCCTGGCGGTTGCGCGCCACCAGCACGCCTTGCCGGTCGACCACCGCGGCCAGCCAGCCCTCGGGGATGGCCTGCTCGCGCAACAGCGCGCTCATGCGCTGCGCCGAGATCACCATTTCCAGGCGGCCGATCACCTGCTCGCCCCGCAGCACCGGCACGGCCACGGCCACCTGCTGCTGGCCACTGATCTGGCCCACGAACAGGTCGGAGACGCCGGGGCGCCGGCTGCTCATCACCTGCGGGAAGCGGTCGGTCGGCAGGGCCGGGAACCTGCGGCCCTCAGGGTGCGCCAGGCTGACCAGGCCGCGCCGCTCGGTGTCCAGCAGCACGATGTTGGTGGCCCCGCTCTGGCGCAGCACCTGCTGGCCGACCTGGTGAAAGCGCTCGTAGGCCTGATCGTCGATCAAGGGCGAGAGCGCCAGCGTCTGCAGCACCGCGATGCTGGTGGCCAGCTCGCGGTCGACACTGCGCGCCAGCGTCTGCGCGGCCGCCACCGTGGCCTGCACCAGCGCGGCACGCTCGCGCTGGTGGGCCTGGTACAGCACCAGCACGGCCAGCAGCCAGGCGGGCACGATGCAGGCCACGGCCAGCAATCGGATGCGCGCGGCCATGGACGCGGGGGGGCGCAGGGTCAGCCAGCGGGGGCGATGGGGCACAGGTCGTGGCATGGGTGCAGCCGACGCGGGCATCGACTGCACCCAGCCCTGGCGTCATGCGAAGCACCGATGATGCACCAGCTCGCGGCCGCACCCCATGCGGTGTATCGAGCGCCTGCCCACGCGCGGCCGGCGGTGCCGGACCGGCCCACCCAGGGCAGCGGTTCAGCCCGGCAGCACCGCCTGCAGTGCCAGCTGCCAGCCCTGCAGCCAGGCCACCAGGGCCCGGCCATGCAGGAAACCCTGCGCGGGCGGCCAGGCGCGCAGCGCCTGGCGCGTGGCCAGCGTGTCGAACAGGCCTTGCTCCAGCCCGTGGCCGGCCAGCACATGCACCCACTGGCGGCCGGTCGGCGCCGGCCGCGCGGGCGCGGTGCCGGGCCCGTCGGCCTGCGGCGGGGTCAGCGCCGGCAGGCCGACGCCCAGCACCACGTCGGCTTCGGCCGGCGGGTCTTCGTCGCCGTGCAGCCAATGCAGCCCGGCGGGCAGCACCAGCCGGCGCTCCATCTGGGCGCGGTCGGCCGGCTGCGGGCAGCGCAGCGCGATGCGCACGCCGCCGCGGCTGGCCCAGTCGTCCAGCTGGGCCTGCAGGGTGGCCAGCGTGGCCTCGGCCAGCGGGCTGGTGTCGTCGTCGGCCACCTCGCGGTGGCAGGCCGCGAGCAGCCGGTGCTGCAGCCGCAGCAGCAGGCGCTGATCGGTGTCCGACAGGTAGCCGCTGTCCTGCCAGCCCAGCAGCAGCGCGCGCGCCTGCTGGTGCAGCACCGCCTGCGCCTCGCGCTGCGCCGGGGCCGGGGTCACCCAGCGCGCGCTGTGCACCAGCGGCGGCAGCTGGTCCTGCACTTCGTCGCGCAGGCGTTGCAGCATCTGGCGCGACAGCTGCCGGTCCAGTTGCTGCAGCAGCTCTTCGCTCGGCGACTCGTCCCGGTCGCGTGCCGCCTGCATGCGGTGCAGCGCATGCAGTGCGCCTTGCCGGTGCTGATCGAGCCAGTCGATGATGTTGACCAGCAGCGCGCTGTCACCGGCCAGCGGCGCGCCGCACAGCACCAGGGCATGCGGCGCCTGCAGGCGGGTCCAGCCGGGCAGCTGCTGCGGCTCGTCGACGATCACCAGCTCGGGCTGCCAGCGGCGCCAGTGGGCCTCGTCCTGTGCCAGCGTGTCGGGCGACAGGATGCGCACCTCGGCCGCGGCCGACCACAGCGCCTGGCGCTGGTGCAGCGGGCCTTGCACCAGCTGCGGGGGCGGGGCCAGTGCGTCACCCAGCAGCCGCACCCAGGCGTGCAACCACTGCGCGCCCTGGGCGGCGGTGGCCAGCACCAGCACACGCCGCACGCCGAAGTGGCGCCGCCACAGCGCGGCCGCGGCGACGGCCTGCACGCTCTTGCCCAGGCCGCGTTCGTCGGCGATCAGCGCGCGGCCGGCCACCACGGCGAACAGTGCGCCCTCGGCCTGGTACGGCGGCAGCGCGGTGGCGTGCAGCAGCGTCTGCAGCGCCGGGCTGCCCGGCCCGGCCGGGTGCGCGGCCTCCAGCGCCTGCAGGCGGTGGCGGGCATCACGGTCGGCCGCCAGTTGCAGCCACACGGCTTCGTCCACCGCCAGAGGGTGGCCCGTCTGCGCGGCCAGGCGCAGCAGCGTGGGCAGGGCGTCGTCATCGTCCGGGCGCAGGTGGCCCTGGGCGTCCAGCCGGGCCTGGGCGGCCTGTGCCAGCACCGACGGGCAGGCGTGGCCGGGCTGCCAGCTCAGGTGGCGCTGGGCGTCACGCTCGAACAGGCGCACCGCGCTGTGGGCCGGGCCGGTGGGGGCCGGCGCCGCCGGGGTGGCCGCTGGCGCGGGCACGGCAGCGTGGTGCGCCGGTTCGATCACCGGTGCGGAATCGGCCGGCACGGTGGCGGCCCCCCGGGTGCGCCGCCTGGAGCCTGGCGCGGGGCCGGGCGCCGGGGCGGGTGCCGGGGCGGGTGCCGCGGGCTTGCGGCCGGCGGGCGCCTTGGCCATGGCCGCGGCTGGCGCCTCGGCCTCGACGGGCATGGCCGGCTCGAGGCCGGCGGCGGCCGGCACTGCCGCCGTCTTGCGGGGGGCGGCGGCCTTCTTCGTCGCGGCCTTCCTGGCGGGTGCCGCCTTCTTGGCCGGCGCCGCCTCTTTGGCCGGTGCCGTCTTCCTGGCCGGGGCGGCCTGCTTCTCCGGGGCCGCCGGCGCGGCCGGCGCCTCCACCAGGGTGGTCTTCTTCCGGGGGGCGGTCTTCTTGACCGGCGCCGCCTTCTTCGTGGCCGCGGCCTTCTTCGCGGTCGCAGCACCCGCCGGCGCGGGCGCGGGCGACGTGGCCGGCGGCTTCGTTGCAC
Organism: Burkholderiales bacterium; assembly: GCA_016213205.1. GTDB lineage: Bacteria > Pseudomonadota > Gammaproteobacteria > Burkholderiales > Burkholderiaceae_C > Pseudaquabacterium. The sequence goes on along the minus strand of JACRAZ010000056.1, from coordinate 19,357 downwards.
GCCGGGCCTTTGCCGGGCCTGGGGCGGCCTTGCGCTCCGGCGCGGCCGCCGGTTCGGGCTTCGCGGCGGGGGCCTGGGCCGACTTGCGCGTGGTGCTGCGCTTGGCGGCGGGCGCGGGCGCCTGGTCGGCGCTGGCGGCGGCCGCTTCGGGGGTCTTGCGGCGGGTTCGGGCAGTGGTCGCCATGGGGCGGTGGTTCAGGGTGTGGGGTGGGTGGGGCGGGCCGGCGGCCCGCGCAGGGTTCAGACGCCGCGGGCGCGGTCGGCTGCGAAGGTGGTGCGGAAGGCGGCGAAACGGCCTTCGTCGAGCGCGGCGCGGATCTCGCGCATCAGGTTGAGGTAGTAGTGCAGGTTGTGGATGCTGGTGAGCATCGGTCCCAACATCTCGCCACAGCGGTCCAGGTGGTGCAGGTAGGCCCGGCTCACGCCGCTGGTGCAGGCATGGCAGGCGCAGGTTTCGTCGATCGGCCGCGCATCGTTCTTGTTGCGTGCGTTGCGGATGCGCAGGTCGCCGTAGCGGGTGAACAAGTGGCCGTTGCGCGCGTTGCGGGTGGGCATCACGCAATCGAACATGTCCACCCCGCAGGCCACGCCCTCCACCAGGTCTTCGGGCGTGCCCACGCCCATCAGGTAACGCGGCTTGTGGGCGGGCAGGCGCTGAGGGGTGTGCGCCATGATGCGCAGCATGTCTTCCTTGGGCTCGCCCACGCTGACGCCGCCCACCGCGTAACCCGGCAGGTCCAGCTCGACCAGGCGGGCCAGCGATTCCTCGCGCAGCGACTCGAACATGCCGCCCTGCACGATGCCGAACAGCGCGTTCGGGTTCTCCAGCCGCTGCATCTCGGCCACGCAGCGCCGCGCCCAGCGCAGGCTCAGCGCCATCGACGCGCGGGCCTCGGCCTCGGTGGTGAGCTGGCCCTTGGTCTCGTAGGGCGTGCATTCGTCGAACTGCATCACGATGTCCGAGTTCAGCACGGTCTGGATCTGCATGCTCACTTCAGGCGTCAGCATCAGCTTGTCGCCATTGACCGGCGAGGCGAAGCGCACGCCTTCTTCCGAGATCTTGCGCATCTCGCCCAGCGACCACACCTGGAAGCCGCCGGAATCGGTGAGGATGGGCTTGTGCCAGCCCTCAAAGGCATGCAGGCCCTTGAACTGCGTGATCACCTCCAGCCCGGGCCGCAGCCACAGGTGGAAGGTGTTGCCCAGGATGATCTGCGCGCCCATGTCGTGCAGCGATTGCGGCAGCACGCCCTTCACGGTGCCGTAGGTGCCCACCGGCATGAAGATCGGCGTCTCCACCACGCCATGGGCCAGCCGCAGCCGGCCGCGGCGGGCCAGACCTTCTGTGGCGAGGAGTTCGAACTGCAGCATGGGGGGCGATTGTCGCAGTGCGGCGCGTGGGGCCGGCGGGCCGCCCGTTCAAAGGCGTCCGCGGCGGGCCATCGGCGGTGCCACCCGCCTGGCCGGCCGATGGGCCGTTCGGGGGAGTGCCCTGCCCGCGCTTCGGACCTATGCTGATCACATTCAGCCTCACCCACCACCATGCCCACCCCCACCACCGCCAGCGGGCGCTTCGATGCCGCCTACGACCTGGACTACTTCCGCATCGAGCTGGTCGCCGGCCAGCGCTACCTGTTCAACAGCAGTTGGACCGCCGGCAGCACGTTCGCGAGCACCGGCCTCGGGCTGTTCGATCCCGCCGGCAACCTGGTGGTCTGGGACACCGCCCACCCGGCCGGCGGCCAGGCCGGTTTCGCCTACGTGGCGGCCACTTCCGGCACCTACCGGCTGCTGGCCACCAACGGCGACGACAGCAACCACCAGGGCGGCACCGGCACCGGCGGCTACCTGATCGAGCTGAGCGCGATCGCCGCCGACGACCACGCCGACCACCCGGCCCAGGCCACCGCGCTGCCACCGGGCACCTCGGCCACCGGCACGCTGGACCTGCAGCATGACCGCGACTACTTCCGTGTCGACCTGGCGGCGGGCCAGCGCGTGCTGTTCGAGATGCGCGGTGCCGGCAGCGCGCCGCTGGCCGCCACCGAGCTGCGGCTGTTCGATGCGCTGGGCAATGAGCTGATCGCCGACATCGGCGAACCCGGCGACCCCGTGGCCACCATGGCCTGGGTGGCACCGGCCGGCGGCAGCTACTACCTGCTGGCCAGCAACGCCCTGCAGTCCGATGCGCAGGGCGGCTCACCGATCGGCGGCTACCGCGTGAGCGCCACGTCGCTGGCGGCCGACGACCATGGCGACCTGCTCGCGCTGGCCACGCCGCTGGGCCTGGGCGCCAGCGCCAATGGCGTGTTCGACCTGCCCTACGACCAGGACCTGTTCCGCGTGGAGCTGCAGGCCGGCCAGCGCTACCAGCTCACGCTGAAGAACACCGGCGCCACCTCGCTGGAGTTCTCCGGCCTGCAGGTGCTGGACGCACTGGGCGACCGCCTGCTCGTGGGCGCGCGGGTGAGCAACCAGCACGATTCGGTGCTGTCGTTCGTGCCCGCCGTCAGCGGCAGCTACTACCTGATGGCCGCCAACGATGTGGACTACGGCCTCGCGCCCAGCGCGACGACCGGCGCCTTCCAGATTTCGGCCAGGTTCATCGGCGCGGACGACCACCCCGACCTCGCCAGCGCCGCGAAGCCGCTGGGCATCGGCACCAGCATCAACGGCAACTTCGACCTGCCCTCGGACCGCGACTTCTTCCGCGTCGACCTGGTTGCGGGCCAGCGCACGCTGTTCGAGCTGGGCGGCGTGGGCCTGAACGCCATCAGCACCGGCTTGCTGCAGCTGTTCGACGACGCGGGCCGTTCCGTGGCACTCACGGTGGGCCTGCCGCCGCAGGGCCAGGCCGGCATGAGTTACGTGGCCCCCACCACCGGCGCCTACTACCTGCTGGCCTCGAACTACTACGACGGCTACACGCTGGGCGACGGTTTCCTGGGCGACTACCAGGTGCGCAGCAGCACGGTGGCGCTGGACGACCATGCCGACCTGCCCGCGCTGGCCACCCCGGTGGCCGTGGGCGGCTCACGCAGTGGCGCTTTCGACCTGGCCAACGACAACGACTACTTCACGATGGAGCTGGTGGCCGGGCTGCGCTACCAGTTCGACCTGCGGCCCGCGGGGGCCAACCCGATCAGCGCCGGCACCTTCGAGCTGCTGAACGCAGCCGGCCAGGTGCTGGCCACCGACCATGTCTCGGCGGCCGACGGTGCGGCCAGCGTGTCCTACGTGGCCCAGACCACCGGCACCCACTACCTGCTGGCCACGAATTCGCTGTACGCGGGCTTCACCTTCGGCTCGGCCGCCGGCAGCTACGAGCTGAAGGCCTCGCCGCTGTCGCAGGACGACCATGCCGACCTGCCGGCGCTGGGCACGGTGCTGGTGGTGGACACCAGCACGCCGCCACCGGTGGGCCAGACGGTCGTGGGCACCGCGGGGCCCGATACGCTGGTGGGCACCACCGGGCAGGACCTGCTGCGGGGCCTGGCCGGCAACGACCGCCTCACCGGCGGTGCCGGCGACGACACGCTCGAGGGTGGCACGGGCATCGATACCGCGGTATACGGCGGCGCGCGCAAGCTCTACGTGGTGACACCCACGGCGACCGGGTGGACCGTGTTCGACCAGGGCAATGCCGACGGGCGCGACACGCTTTCGGGCGTGGAGCGGCTGCACTTCTCGGACACCGCGCTGGCGCTGGACCTCGACGGCAGCGCCGGCACCGTGGCCAAGGTGGTGGGTGCGCTGCTGGGCCCGCAGTACGTGGCCAGCAAGGCCGTCATCGGCGCCGGGCTGGCGATGCTGGACGGCGGCACCAGCTACGCCGATCTGGTGCAACTGGTGCTGGCCAACCCGGCCTTCGCCCAGCTGGCGGGCTCGGGCAGCAACACCGACTTCGTGCGCCATGTCTATCGCAACCTGGTCGGCGCCTACCCCAACCAGGCCGAGCTCGACGGCCTGCTCGGCCTGATCAGCAACGGCAGCTTCACCACCGTGTCGCTGGCCATGGCCGCCTGCGAGTTGGACCTGAACGCCACCAACATCAACCTGGTCGGCCTCACCGCGGGCGGGCTGGAGTTCACGCCCGTGGGCTGAGCCCGCGCGTGCGGCCTGCCCTGCGGCAGGACGCACGGCTGGCGAAGCGGCCGGGCATGCAAAGCCCGGCCGTGGGGCGTGCCCGCTGCGGCCCGCTCAGCCCGTGTGCCCAGGCATGAGGGGGCCCAGGTGCGCCAGCTTGTCCGGGTTGCGCATCACATAGACCGCTTCGACGCGGGGCCCGCCGCCGGCGCCGGGCGCGAGCGCCAGCGCCACCGTCTGCACCGCGCGGCCCTGTTCGTCGTACAGCACGATGCCGGGCAGGCCGTTGATGCGCGCCGGGCGCACCGGGTGCCGCTGCAGGTCCCACTGGCGGGCAAAGCCGAGCAGCGCCTTGGCCACCTGCACCGCACCGTGCAGCGGGCGTGGCACGGCGGCGACCTGGCCGCCGCCATCGGAGAGGAACACCACGTCGTCGGCCAGCACCTCCGCCAATGCGTCGACGCGGCCGCTGGTCACCGCCTGCGCGAAGGCCTGCAGCAGCGCCTGGGCCTGGGTGGGTGGCAGCTCGAAACGCGGCTCGGCCCCGCGCACATGGCTGCGCGCCCGCGTGGCGAGCTGCCGGCAGGCCGCGGCGCTGCGGCCCAGGCGGCTGCCCACCTCGTCGAAATCGAGGTCGAACACGTCGTGCAGCAGGAAGGCCGCCCGCTCCAGCGGGCTCAGCCGTTCCAGCGCCAGCAGGAAGGCGATCGAGACCTGCTGCGCGTAGTCGGCACGGGCCTCGGGGCCGGCATCGTAGGCGGCCGCATCCTCGTCCACCAGCGGCTCGGGCAGCCACACGCCCACGTACTGCTCGCGCCGCGCGCGGGCCGATTGCAGGCGGTCCAGGCACAGGTGGGTGGCCACGCGCGAGAGCCAGGCGCGCGGCTGCTCGATCGGCTCGCCGCCGGCCCCGGCCTGGGCGCGCCAGCGCAGCCAGCAGTCCTGCACCACGTCTTCGGCCTCGGCGCGCGAGCCGAGCATGCGGTAGGCCAGCGCCCGCAGGTGGCGGCGGTGCGGCTCGAAATCCTGGGCGTCCTCGCGCATTGGGTGCATTGTGGCCACGTGGGCGGGGCGGTCAGCGCGCCAGGCGCGGGGGCTGCTCGGCGGCGGCCGCCACCTCCACCTGCACACGCTGGCAGTGCTGGGCGTGCCCGAGCGCCGATTTCAGCAGCGGGAACATGCGCGCGGAGGTCATCGCCACCGCCAGCGTGGCCAGGCCGGCCTCGCCGAAGCGCTGCCGCAGGGCCTCGCGGTGCGCGGGCAGGCCGGCCTCACGCCGGGCCCAGGCGTGCGCGAAGCGCTGGGTCAGCGCGGCATCGGCATCGAGCCGCTGCAGGCGGGCCAGGTCGTCGTCGAGCAGCGCCTGCAGCAGCGCATCGGGCACGCCTTCGGCGCGCGCCATGTCCACCGCCAGCTGGGTGCAGGGCCCGCATTCCTCGGCGCGCAGCGCGGTGATCTTGGCCGCGTGCCAGGCGGCAAGGGGCAGGCCCTCGCGCAGCGCGGCGGCCGGCGCGAGGCGGGCGTAGGCGAAGAAGGCGCGCCGGCTGCCGGCCAGCAGCGCGCGGGCATAGTCCATCGGGTAGTGCCAGCGGGCCTCGAAGGCGGCGAGGCGGCGGCGGATCAGCCACTCAAGCATGCGGGGCCTCCTGGCGGGTGTGCGCGCCGGGGCCAGCCAGCAGCGCCGCGGCCAGCGCGGGCAGCACCACGCCCGGCACATCGGCCGCGAAGCGGCCCCAGCCGCACACGCCGGCCAGGGTTTCGGCCAGGTGGACGGCCGCGTGCAGGCCGAGGAACAGCGCACCGGCCAGCGCGGCCGGCGCCGCCGCCGGCCCGCGCGCCGCGCGCCAGGCCAGGCCCGCGGCGGCGGTGGCGTAGGCCGCGCCGATGTCGCGCACGAAGTGCAGGTTCAGCGGGCCGGTGAGCTCGACCCCGGGCACCGCGAGGTACCAGCGCTGCGGGGCGAACAGCATCATCAGGCCATTGGCGGCCAGGCCGCCGGCGAGCAGCCAGCGCAAGGAGGTGAGCATGGGACGGGGCAGCGTGTCGTGGTGATACCGTCATGACGACGCAGCCCGCCGCGGTGTGACATGGCGCTGGCAGCCCTTGCGGCCGCGCCAGGCCGCCGGTGATCGCCGGCGCCGCGCGCCCTCAGCCGCCCGAGCGCTGCAGCAGCATCGCGTCGCCGTAGCTGAAGAAGCGGTAGCGCGCCTCGATCGCGTGGCGGTACAGCGCACGCACATGCTCGTGGCCGGCAAAGGCCGACACCAGCATCAGCAGCGTGCTCTTGGGCAGGTGGAAGTTGGTGACCAGGCGGTCGACCACCTGGAACGCAAAGCCCGGCCGGATGAACAGCGCGGTGTCGCGCGCGCCGGCGCGCAGCGTGCCGTCCAGCGCGGCCGATTCGAGCGCCCGCAGCGTGGTGGTGCCGGCGGCCACGATGCGGCCGCCGCGGGCGCGCGTGGCGGCGATGGCGGCCACGGTGGGCTCGGGCACCTCGAACCACTCGCTGTGCATCTTGTGCTCGTCCAGGTTCTCGCTGCGCACCGGCTGGAAGGTGCCGGCGCCCACGTGCAGCGTGACGCGCGCGCTGGCCACGCCGCGCGCGGCCAGCGCGGCCAGCACCGGCGCATCGAAGTGCAGCGAGGCGGTGGGCGCGGCCACCGCGCCCGGGCGCTCGGCGAACACGGTCTGGTAACGCTCGGCATCGGTGCTGCTGTCGGCATGCGTGATGTAGGGCGGCAGCGGCACATGGCCGTGCGCCTGCAGCAGCGCCAGCGGGTCGGCCGGCAGGCGCAGGTGGAACAGCGCGTCGTCGGCACCGGCGCGGCCCAGCACCTCGGCCTCGAAGGCGCCTTCGGCAAAGCGGATCGTGCTGCCCGGCCGCGGCGACTTGCTGGCGCGCAGGTGCGCCAGCACCTCGTGGCCGGGCAGGATGCGCTCGATCAGCGCCTCCACCGCGCCGCCGGTGGGCTTTTCACCGAACAGGCGGGCCTTGATCACGCGGGTGTCGTTGAACACCAGCAGGTCTCCCGGCTGCAGCAGCGCCGGCAGGTCGCGGAAGACGCGGTCTGCCGGCAGTTCGCCGGTGCCGTCCAGCAGGCGCGAGGCGCTGCGCTCGGCCGCCGGGTGCTGGGCCACCAGCTCGGGCGGTAGCTGGAAGTCGAAGTCGCTGAGGGTGTAGGTTTTCATCGCATGCAGGCTGTACCGGCCTGAAGGAGTGTGGTTGGGCACGAATTGTTCCATGCCCGGTGCCGCGGCCCTGGGGGAGGCCCCCACACGCCGTGACGGCCGGGGCCCTCAGCGGCTGCCGTTCTTGCGGCGGTACATGTCCTGGTCGGCCATCTTGACCAGGGTGTCGATGTCGGCGCCATCGGCCGGGAACATGGCCAGGCCGAAGCTGGCGCCGGCCGAGGGCTCGCCCGGGGCCAGCTCGGCCAGCGCGGCCAGCGGCTCGCGCATCGCGGCCTCCAGGTGCTGGCGCACCTGTTCGGCGTCGTGCCGGTCGGTCACCGCATCCAGCAGCACCAGGAACTCGTCGCCGGCGTAGCGCGCCACCGTGTCCTCGGCGCGCAGGCGGTCGCGCAGGCGCTGCGCCAGTTCCTTCAGCACCGCGTCGCCCACGTCGTGGCCGTGGCGGTCGTTGATGTGCTTGAAGCGGTTCAGGTCGACGAACATCAGCGCGAAGGCCCGGCCGTCGCCGCGCCGGCGGTGCTGCACGATGCGCTCCTCGATGCGGCGCAGCGCCGCCTCGCGGTTGGACAGGCCGGTGAGCCGGTCGGTCAACAGGCGCTGCTGCATCTGCGCGAAGCTGCGCGCGAGCTCGCCGATCTCGTCGCGCCGCTGCACCTGCACCGGGGTGTCGAGCCGGCCCTCGCCCACGCGCCGCGCCGCCTCGGCCAGGCGTCGCAGCTCGCGCGCCACCGCCGCCAGCACCGCCAGCCCCAGGGCCAGCGCGGCCACCGCGGCGGCCACCGTCAACGCCGCCGTCTGCTCGAAGATCTGGCGCGCTTGCTGCAGCATGTCGGCCTGCGGCACGGCCACCACCACCACCCAGTCGAGCCCGGCGTCGTCGCGCAGGCGGGCGTGGGCCACCTGGGCGCGGGTGTTGTCCGGGCCGCTGATCGTCAGCGCGCGCGGCGGGCCGGGCTCGGCATGGTCCAGCCGCTCGCGCACCGCGGCCCAGGTGGCGGGCACCAGCGGCTCGGCGCTGCGCTCGGCGGCCAGGCGGGCAGGGCGGCCGTCGGCATCGGTCATCAGGTGGGCGCCGCGCGACAGCGCGATGAGCTGGCCATCCCGCTCGGCCACGTAGGCCAGCGTGGTGGGCCCGAGCGACAGGCTCTGCAGCAGCGTGCTGATGCGCGCCAGCGGCAGGTCGGTGGCCACCACGCCGGCCACGCCGCCGGCGCCGTTGGGCACCGGGCGGCTGAGCGTGGCCACCAGGTCGGTGTTGTTGAAGTCGATGTAGACGGGGCTCCAGACCGCCGCGTCGCGGGCCTCCAGCGCGGCGGCGTACCAGGGCCGGCGCCGCGGCTCGAAGGTGCGCGGTTCGTCCTGCGCCGGGCCCAGCGCACCGTGGATGCCGCGGAAGGGGCGGATCTGGCGCGGGCCCTGGCCGTCGGTGCGCAGGCGCAGTTCGGCGTCTTCCTCGCCGTGGCGCCACAGGCCGAAGAAGTGGCCCTGCGCATCGCCGTAGTAGGCGTAGTTGTTCAAGCCCCGCTGCAGCGAGGTGGCGAGCCAGAAGCGCAGCCGCAGCGCGGGCAGTTCCTCGGCCACGCTGCGCGGCGGTGGCAGGCCGCGCGGGAAGGCGGTGTCCAGCACCGTGGCGGCGCCGCTGACCTGCTGCTGCAGCTGCTGTGCGATGCGCAGCGCGGTCTCGGCCATCAGCTGGCCCGAGAGGCCATCCACCGCGCTGCGCGCGGCCAGCGTGGACAAGGTGCCGATGGTCAGCACCAGCAGCAGCACCAGGCTGACGAAGGGCAGCGTCAGCATCTGCCGCAAGGTCAGGCGCGAGAGCCAGTTCATGCCGCGCCGCCCCCGGGTGCTCAGCGTGCGCCGGCCGAGGCGGTGCCGCCGGGCAACGGCCCGCTGTCGTGCATGCCGATCTGGCGCACGTAGCTGCCGTCGGCCCATTCGTCGTAGAGCCAGTCGCCGCCGGCGCGCTGCACGCCGTCGGGCGGCACTGGCGTGGGCGGCACCGGTACGCCGGCCAGGGCCTGGCGCATGTAGCCGATCCAGATCGGCAGCGCCAGGCCGCCGCCGGACTCGCGGTCGCCCAGGCTCTGCGGGTTGTCGTAGCCCATCCACACCACGGCCACCAGCGCGCCCTCCCCAGGGGCGCCGGCCTGGAAGCCGGCGAACCAGGCGTCCACCGCCTCGTTGGTGGTGCCGGTCTTGCCGTACAGGTCGCCGCGGCCGAGCTGGGCCTGGGCCTTGGCGGCGGTGCCGCTGCGGGTGACCTCGTTGAGCAGGCTGTTGGTGATGAACACGTTGCGGGCCGGCACGGCGCGTTCGGCCTCCACCAGCGGTGGCGGCGGCGGCGCCTCGTACAGCACCTGGCCGCGGGCATCGGTGATGCGCTCCACCAGCACCGGGTCGACCCGCCAGCCGCCGTTGGCCAGCACGGCGTAGGCCTGCGCCAGCTGCAGCGGCGTGGAGCTGCCGGCGCCGAGCGCGAGCGTCAGGTTGTCGGGCTGGCGCTCGGGCTCGAAGCCGAAGCGCTGCACCCAGCCCTGCGCCGCGGGCAGGCCGATCTGCTGCAGCAGCCGGATGCTGACGCTGTTCTTCGAGCGCGCCAGCGCCTCGCGCAGGCGCAAGGGGCCGTCGAACCTGCCGTCGGAGTTCTTCGGCTGCCAGCTGGTGGGGCCTTCGGCGCCGGGCAGCGCGAGCTCGGCGTCGTTGATCACCGTGTCCGGCATCACGCCCTGTTCCAGCGCGGCCGAATACAGGAAGGGCTTGAAGCTGGAGCCGGGCTGGCGCCAGGCGCGCCAGACATGGTCGAAGTTCTGCTCGGCGAAGTCGAAGCCGCCGACCCAGGCCCGCACGCGGCCGCTGCTGGCGTCCAGCGCCACCAGCGCGGCCTGCGCCTCGGGCCACTGGGTGATGGCCCAGGCGCCCTCGGCCTTGCCATTGGCCGCGGCCTTGTCCTGCCGCATCACCCGGATCACCGAGCCGCGCTGGATCGCCAGCCCCGGCCGCGCCCGGGGCGCCAGCGCGCCCTGGGCCCAGCGCAGGCCCTCGCCGCTGATGCGCAGTTGCTCGCCGGTGGCCAGCTGGGCCAGCACCTCGCGCGGGCTGGCGGCCAGCACGATGGCCAGGCGCAGCATCTCGTCGTCGCGGTGCTCCTTCAGGGCCAGCGCGGCGGCGCGTTCCAGCTCGGGCGCGGGTGTGCCTTCGGGTGGCAGCTCCTCGCGGTCTTCGGGCCCGCGGTAGGGTTGCCTGCGGTCGTGCTCCAGCACACCACGGCGCAGCTGGGCCCAGGCGGCGGCCTGGTCGGCGGCGCGCAGCGTGGTGGTCACCCGCAGGCCCTGCGCATACACCTCGGTGCCGAAACGCTCCACCACCCAGCGCCGCGCCAGCTCGGCCACGTGCTCCGCGTGCACGCCGGCGGCCAGGGGCGAGCGGATCTTCAGCGGCTCGGCCCGCGCGGCGGCCCATTGCTCGGGGGTGATGACGCCGGTGTCACGCATGCGCACCAGCACGATCAGCTGGCGCTGGCGGGCGCGCTCGAAGTTGGTGATCGGGTTGGCGTAGGCCGGGTTCTGCGGCAGGCCGGCGAGCATGGCCGCTTCGGCGATCGACAACGCGGACAGCGGCTTGCCGAAGTAGATCTGCGCCGCGGCGCCAAAGCCATAGGCGCGCTGGCCGAGGTAGATCTGGTTCATGTAGAGCGCCAGGATCTGGTCCTTGGCCAGCGTGCGCTCGATCTCCCAGGCCAGCAGCGCCTCCTTCAGCTTGCGCTCGGGCGTGCGCCGGGCGCTGAGGAAGAAGCTGCGCGCCACCTGCTGGGTGATGGTGGAGGCCCCCTCCAGCCGGCCGCCGGTGGCGAACTTGACCACCGCACGCGCCACGCCGATCCAGTCGATGCCGGCATGCTCGCGAAACCGGGTGTCCTCCACCGCCAGCACCGCGTCCTGCATCAGCTTCGGGATCTCGTTGATCGGCAGGTAGTGCCGCCGCTCGGGGCCGAACTGGGCGATCTCGGCGCCATCGGCGGTGAGGATCGACAGCGGCTGGCGCGGCTGGTAATCGGTGACCCGGTCCAGCGCCGGCAGCTCGGCGCGCAGCTGCCACACCGCGACGGCCAGCGCCAGCGCGCCGCCCAGCGCGCCGCCCAGCAGCAGGCCGAGGCCGAAGCGCAGCCAGCGCCGCAATGGCGGGCCGGGTGCGTGCGCCGGCGGGGATGGGGGGGCGGGGTCTGTCATGCCGGGGACGGATTATCGACACCGGCCGCGGCCGGCGCGGTTAGCATCGTGTCGGGTCGTACGCACGGTACGCCTCACGTCGCTCGGACGGTTCCGGGCGCTTACGTTGAAAGAGCACTCCCCATGTCGGCATCCCCCGGCCAGCGCCGCTTTGCGCGCATCGATCGCCTGCCTCCCTACGTCTTCAACATCACCGCCGAGCTCAAGCTCGCGGCACGCCGTCGCGGCGAAGACATCATCGACATGAGCATGGGCAACCCCGATGGCGCGACGCCTGCGCACATCGTGGCCAAGCTCACCGAGGTGGCCCGCCGCCCGGACACCCATGGTTACTCCGCGAGCAAGGGCATCCCGCGGCTGCGGCGCGCCATCGCGCACTGGTACCGCGAACGCTTCGCGGTGGAGATCGACCCCGAGCGCGAGGCCATCGTCACCATCGGCTCGAAGGAGGGCCTGGCGCACCTGATGCTCGCCACGCTGGACCGCGGCGACACCGTGCTGGTGCCCGACCCGAGCTACCCGATCCACATCTACGGCGCGGTGATCGCCGGGGCCGACATCCGCAGCGTGCCGCTGGTGCCGGGCGTGGACTTCTTCGCCGAGCTGGAGAAGGCCATCCGCGGCAGCTACCCCAAGCCCAAGATGATGGTGCTGGGCTTTCCCAGCAACCCCACCGCGCAGTGCGTGGAGCTCGACTTCTTCGAGCGCGTGGTGGCGCTGGCCAGGAAGCACGAGATCCTGGTGGTGCACGACCTGGCCTATGCCGACATCGTGTTCGACGGCTGGCAGGCGCCCTCGATCATGCAGGTGCCCGGCGCCAAGGACGTGGCGGTGGAGTTCTTCACGCTGAGCAAGAGCTACAACATGGCCGGCTGGCGCATCGGCTTCATGGTGGGCAATGCCGACCTGGTGCATGCACTCGCGCGCATCAAGAGTTATCACGACTACGGCAGCTTCACGCCGGTGCAGGTGGCCGCGATCGCCGCGCTCGAGGGCGAGCAGCAGTGCGTGCGCGACATCGCCGCCACCTACCAGAAGCGGCGCGACGTGCTGGTCAAGGGCCTGCGCGAGGCGGGCTGGGCGGTGGAATGCCCGAAGGCCTCGATGTACATCTGGGCCCCGATCCCGCCGGCCTACCGCGCGCTGGGTTCGCTGGAATTCGCCAAGCAGTTGCTGGCCCGGGCCAAGGTGAGCGTGTCACCGGGCATCGGCTTCGGCGACCATGGCGACGACCATGTGCGCTTTGCGTTGATCGAGAACGAATCGCGCATCCGCCAGGCGGTGCGGGGCATCAAGGCCATGTTCAAGCAGGACGGCGTGGCGTGAGCCGCGCCTGGCGGCACGGCCCGGCACATTGAAGTGGTCCTGCATCGGCAAGGGGCATGTGACGGCGAGCACAGCGTCGGCGCGCCCGCCTGGGCATGCTGCGCCACGCAGTGGTTGGAATAGCACTCAAACAGCGCGGCCATCCCGATCCGAGCCGTGAGAGGAAGACCGATGATGAAGCCCGGCGCCCGTGCCTCGGCGCTGCGGGGCGCCGCCGCCGCACGCGCGTCGTGCCCTGGCTGGGGGTGGGCGCGCGGTATGCGGTGGCTGATCGGCTCGGCCTGGTGGCCGAACTGCAGACCGCCGGCGGCCCGCGCGCCGACCGGCCGACTCAGGCCCCCGGGCCGAACTGGCCCTTGACCACGTTCGAATCGCCCTGCGCGTTGCCGGGGTGGAAGGGCTTGAGCGTCACGCGGGCGTACAGCTCATCGCGCAGCACGGCGATCGGCACGCCCAGGATGATGGTGTCGCCGTCTTCGTCGAGCACGCTCTGCGACACCATCTTCGTGAGGGTGCGGCTCACGTTGTTCGGCGTGGCCTTCACGAAGCCGGTCAGCAGCGGGGTGCCGCGGTCGTTGTCGAAGATCGGGTCGTCGCCGCGCAGTTGCACGCGTTCCTCGAACACGCTGCCGGCCAGCTCTTCGGCGGGCGTGAAGCGCAGCGTGTAGCTCACGCTGACCTTGCGCTTGCGGTTGGCCTGCAGCGCCGGGTCGATCTTCAGCGTGATGTTGGCAATGGAGGGCATGGTGATTCCTTTCGGTGCGGGTTGGTGGCCAGGACCGCTGCCGACCACCGGCAACGTTCAGATCCTGTCCACGCCGGCACCTACGGGGGTGCGGGCCAAACCGACGCAGGGACACCGGTGACCAACGTCATCCGCTTTGTGGATGGCCGCGTCATTCGGCGGCCAGTGGCGCGGGCGCCCGGCCGGCCGCCGGCCTTCAGCCCGCGGTGGCCTGCCGCACCGCGTGTTCCCAGTTCGCCATCAGCTCGGCGGCGCGCTCGCGCGACATCGTCGGGTGGAAGCGCCGCTCCACCTGCCACAGGGCCGAAAGCTCGTCGAGCCCCGCGTACACCCCGGTGGCCAAACCCGCCAGGTAAGCGGCCCCCAGCGCGGTGGTCTCCACCACCTGCGGCCGCACCACCGGGATGCCCAGCAGGTCGGCCTGGAACTGCATCAGCAGGTCGTTGACGCAGGCGCCGCCGTCCACGCGCAGCTCGGTCACGCCGACGATGGGCCGCCCCGAGGCGGCAGCGCCCCCCTGGGGGGCCGGCGCAGAAGGCGCCTGGGGGGTCATGCTCACGCCGCCGGCGGCAACGGCATCCCGGCTCATCGCCTGCAGCAGCGCCGCGCTCTGGAACGCGATGCTTTCCAGCGCCGCGCGGGCGATGTGGGCCACCGTGGTGCCGCGCGTCAGGCCGACGATGGCGCCACGCGCCTTGGCGTCCCAGTAGGGCGCGCCCAGGCCGGTGAACGCGGGTACGAAGATCACGCCGCCGGAATCGGGCACGCTCTCGGCGAGCGACTGCACCTCGCTGCTGGCCTTGATGGCGTGCAGCCCGTCGCGCAACCACTGCACCACGGCGCCGCCGATGAACACGCTGCCCTCGAACGCGAACTCCGGGCGCGTGGTGGGCTGCGCGGCCGCGGTGGTGATCAGGCCGTTGGCCGAGGGCTGGAACTTGTCGCCGGTGTGCATAAGCATGAAGCAGCCGGTGCCGTAGGTGTTTTTCGCCAGCCCGGCGTGGAAGCAGGCCTGGCCGAACAGCGCGCTCTGCTGGTCGCCCGCGATGCCGGCGATCCGGATCGGCGCGCCGAACAGCGCCGGCACCGTTTCGCCGAACACGTGGCTGGAGGGGTGCACCTGGGGCAGCAGGCTGTCGGGCACGTGCAGCAGCTTCAGCAGCTCGTGGTCCCAGGTGTTGTGGCGGATGTCGAACAGCATCGTGCGCGAGGCATTGCTCACGTCGGTGGCGTGCACGTGGCCGCCGGTCAGCTTCCAGAGCAGCCAGCTGTCCACGGTGCCGAAGGCCAGCTCGCCCTGGGCGGCGGCGATGTGGGCGCCACTCACGTTGTCCAGGATCCAGCGGATCTTGGTGGCCGAGAAGTACGCGTCCACCACCAGCCCGGTGCTGCGGCGCACCTGGCCCTCGTGGCCGTGCGCGCGCAGCTGCGCGCACAGCGGCTCGCCGCGGCGGTCCTGCCAGACGATGGCGTTGTGGATGGGCTGCCCGGTGCGGCGGTTCCACACCAGCGTGGTCTCGCGCTGGTTGGTGATGCCGATGGCACCGATGTCCTGCGCCCGCAGCCCGGCCTCGGCCAGGGCCTGCTGCGCGGTGGCGAGCTGGGTCTGCCAGATCTCCTCGGGGTCGTGCTCCACCCAGCCGGGCTGCGGGTAGATCTGGCGGAACTCGCGCTGCGCCATCGCCACGATGCGCCCGCCGCGGTCGAACACGATGCTGCGGGAGCTGGAGGTGCCCTGGTCGAGGGCCAGCAGAAAGGTCATGCTGCGTCTTTCGCGGGTTATGCCAATGCCACCTCGCACTCGACGCCGGCGTCGGCCAGCAGGGCCGGGAAGGGGTCGGGCGGCAGGCGGTCGGTGAAGATGCGGTCGATGTGCGACAGGCGGGCCAGCTCCACCATCGCAGGGCGGTTGAATTTGCCATGGTCGGCCGCGAGCCAGGTCTCGCGCGAGTGGTCGATGATGGTGCGCGCCACCTTCACCTCGCGGTAGTCGAAGTCGCGCAGCGTGCCGTCGGCCTCGATGGCCGAGATGCCGATCAGGCCGATGTCCACCTTGAACTGGCGCATGAAGTCGATCGTGGCCTCGCCGATGATGCCGCGGTCGCGGCTGCGCACCAGGCCGCCGGCAATGATCAGCTCGCAATCGGGGTTGTCCGACAGGATCATCGCCACGTTCAGGTTGTTGGTGATGACCCGCAATCCCTTGCGCCGCAGCAGCTCGCGCGCCACCGCCTCGATCGTGGTGCCGATGTTCAGGAACAGCGAGCAGCCGTCCGGGATGCGGCCGGCCACCAGGCGCGCGATGGCGGCCTTGCCGTCGGCATTGAGCGATTGGCGCTGCCGGTAGGCGATGTTCTCGGTGGTGGAGCTGAGCACCCGCACGCCGCCGTGGAAGCGCGCCACCAGGCCGGCATCGGCCATGCGCTGCACATCGCGCCGCACCGTCTGCAGCGTGACGTTGAGCTTCTCGGCCAAGGCTTCGACGGTGATGCTGCCGCGGGCCTGCACCTCCTCCAGCAACTGGGCCTGTCTGGGATTCGGGGTCATCGTGGTGGTGTGCAGCGCGGAACGGCATCAAGCCTAAATCGAACAAAAACGAATCCTGTTAGGGGAAAACCATGCGAGCAAATGTTCGTTTGCGAGCTATAAAGAAAAAAAGAAAATCAAAACGAACCGAATCGCACTCGCCGGCATCGGCTCTCTCCGCACGCACCGAAAGCACTGTTTCATGGGGATGTCTGCTCCGAACCCGACCCCGGGTGAGCCTTCGCTGGGCGCCCTTGCCGGCGCCGGCGGCGCGCTGCCGCCCGCCGACATGCCGGTGCCCGAAGCGGTGGACGTGCTGGTGGTGGGCGGTGGCGTCAACGGCGTGGGCATCGCACGCGATCTGGCCGGCCGCGGCCTGAAGGTGCTGCTGGTCGAGCGGGAAGACCTGGCGCAGCACACCTCCTCGGCCTCGACCAAGCTCATCCACGGTGGCCTGCGATACCTGGAGTACTACGAGTTCGGCCTGGTGCGCAAGGCGCTGGCCGAGCGTGAAGGCCTGCTGCGCGGCGCGCCGCACATCATGCGGCCGCTGCGCATCGTGATGCCGCACGACCCCTCCATGCGCCCGGCCTGGATGCTGCGCGCCGGCCTGTTCCTGTACGACCACCTGGCGCGGCGCGAGCTGCTGCCGGGCTCCACCAGCGTGAACCTGCGGCGCGACGTGACCGGCCGCGCGCTCAAATCGCACTACACCAAGGGCTTTGTCTACTCCGACGGCTGGGTGGACGATGCGCGGCTGGTGGTGCTGTGCGCCATCGACGCGGTGCAGCGTG
Source organism: Burkholderiales bacterium (assembly GCA_016213205.1). Lineage (GTDB taxonomy): Bacteria > Pseudomonadota > Gammaproteobacteria > Burkholderiales > Burkholderiaceae_C > Pseudaquabacterium. The sequence goes on along the minus strand of JACRAZ010000056.1, from coordinate 2,459 downwards.
GCGCCACCGTGCTCACGCGTTGCGCCTGCCGGCAGGTGCTGCGCAGCACCGAAGGCTGGCTGGCCACGCTGGACACGGCCGACGGCCGCAGCCACACCGTGAAGGCGCGGGCGCTGGTCAACGCGGCCGGGCCTTGGGCCGCGCAGTTCCTGCAGTCGGCCGCGCAGCGGCAGGACGTGAAGGCACTGCGGCTGGTCAAGGGCAGCCACATCGTCGTGCGCAAGCTGTTCGAGCACGACCACGCCTACATCTTCCAGAACCCCGACAAGCGCATCATCTTCGTGCAGCCCTACGAAGACGAGTTCACGCTGATCGGCACCACCGACATCGAGCACGGTGGCGAACCCGGCGCGGCCACCATCGACCCCGAGGAAGTGCAGTACCTCTGCGAGCAGGCCAGCCGCTACTTCGCCGAGCCCATCGTGCCGGCTGACGTGGTGTGGAGTTACTCCGGCGTGCGCCCGCTGATCGACGACGAATCGGCCGACGCCGCCGCGGTGACGCGCGACTACGTGCTCGAGCTGGACACCACCGGCGGCGCACCGCTGCTCAACGTGTGGGGCGGCAAGCTCACCACCTTCCGTCTGCTGGGCGAGGAGGCGGCCAACCTGCTGGGCGGGCCGCTGCAGGTGACGCGTGGCGCCTGGACGCATGGCGCGGTGATGCCCGGGGGCGACCTCGCCACCTATGCTGGCCAGGCGGCCGACGCGCGCCACCCCGAGCAGGCCATGCAGCGTTTCGTGCAGGTGATGCAGCAGCGCCACCCCACGCTGCCGCTGCCGCTGCTGCGCCGCTGGGCGCGCCAGTACGGCAGCCGCATCGAGCTGCTGCTGGCCAATGGCACGCCGGGCCCCGAGGTGGCCCCCGGCCTGCACGAGGCCGAACTGCGCTACCTGGTGCAGCACGAGTGGGCGCGCAGCGTGGACGACATCCTCTGGCGCCGCACCAAACTCGGCCTGCACCTGAACGACGCCGGCCGCAGGCAGGTGGCCGCCTGGTGCGCGCAGCACATCCCGGCGCCCGCCGCGCGCACGACCCCGATGGAGAAGGCATGGAGCTGAGGCTCGAGGGCATCACCAAACAGGTGGGTGCCGACACCCACCTGTATCCGCTGGACATGGCGCTGCAGCCCAACGCGGTGACGGTGCTGCTGGGCGCCACCCAGGCCGGCAAGACCACGCTGATGCGCCTGATGGCCGGCCTGGACGCGCCCAGCCAGGGCCGCGTCAGCGTCAACCAGGTGGATGTCACCCGGGTGCCGGTGCGCGAGCGCAACGTGGCGATGGTGTACCAGCAGTTCATCAACTACCCGTCGATGTCGGTGGCCGACAACATCGCCTCGCCGCTGAAGCTGCGCGGCGGGCTCGACCGCGCCGCCATCGCCGAGCGCGTGCAGGCCCTGGCGCGCAAGCTGCACATCGAGCCCTTCCTGAAGCGGCTGCCGGCCGAGCTGTCCGGCGGCCAGCAGCAGCGCGTGGCGCTGGCCCGGGCGCTGGCCAAGGGCGCGCCGCTGATGCTGCTGGACGAACCGCTGGTGAACCTGGACTACAAGCTGCGCGAGGAGCTGCGCGAGGAACTCAGCGCGCTGTTCGCCACCGGCGATTCCACCGTGGTGTACGCCACCACCGAGCCCACCGAGGCGCTGCTGCTGGGGGGCTACACCGCGGTGATGGATGCCGGCGAGCTGCTGCAGTACGGCCCCACCGCAGAGGTGTTCCACCGCCCGCGCTCGATCCGCGTGGCGCGCGCCTTCAGCGACCCGCCGATGAACCTGGTGGAAGCGCGCGCCGCCTCGCTGGGCGTGCAGCTCAGCTCGGGCCTGCAGCTGCAGGTGCCGCTGGCGGGCGGCTTCGACACCGGCCTCACGGTGGGCATGCGCGCCAGCGCGCTGCGCGTGCAGCAGCGGCCCAACGACGTGGCCATCGCCGGCCAGGTGGAGCTGGCCGAGATCTCCGGCTCCGACACCTTCGTGCACGTGCACACCGCCGCCGGCGAACTGGTGGCGCAGCTCACCGGCGTGCACTTCTTTGCGCTGGGCGCGCCGATCACGCTGTACCTGGACCCGGCGCAGGCCTATGTGTTCGACCCCAAGGGCGAACTGCTGGTGGCGCCGGCGAGAAGGGGAAACTAGGATGACGCTTCGATCGTTGTGCGCTGGGCTGCCCGCTGGGCGAGGGCGCCGTTGGACGACGCGTGCTGTCGGCCCGTTGCTGTCTTTGGTTGGGCTGCAGAGCAGACGTTCGTTGTGTGGTGCGACAAAGGCGTGGGCCCTCAGCCTGCGGCGCACGGCTCCGGCGGTCGGCCCGGCGGGCCGACTGCCCGGCCTTGGTCGCTTCGGGGGGCGCGCTGTCGGATTTATCTCCGCGCGCTGCGCGCGCTTCGACCAGCGCCAGCGAGTCAGTTTTGGAAGCGGGCCCTGCGGGCCCGCCGCCCCCCGAACCGCCCAAGCCCGGCGCCTG
>JACRAZ010000057.1 GCA_016213205.1 Burkholderiales bacterium | reverse complement strand
GCTGGACTTGCCGGATGCCGCCGTCGCGGCCGGATCGACCAGCGTGCTGGTGGGCGGCACGGTGACCGGCATGGTGGTGCTGGAAACGCTGGTGCCGCTGGTGGCCTACAACCCGTTCGACGGCGTGCGCCTGGGCCTGACCGCGCTGCCCAACGCAGCGGCAGAGGCGGCCGGCGGCCTGATCACGCGCGGCAGCGGCACCGGGCAGCTCACGGTTGCCAGCGGCCTGGTCGGCGTGGCCAGCCTGGCGCCCGATTCGGTGTCGGCTTCCGCGCTGGCGACCGACGCGGTGGCCGAGATCGTGGCCGCGATCCTGGCCGGCACGGTGGAAGGCAGCGTCACCGTCGTGCAGTCTCTGCGGCTGGCCAATGCGGCGGCGGGCGGCAAGGCCGATGGCCTTGCGACGACGACGGTGCATCTGCGCGACTTGGCGGACTCGAAGAACCGCGTCACCGCCACCGTGGACGCCGACGGCAACCGCTCCGCAGTGACGCTCGACCTGACCTGACCCGATGTTCGGCGGCCGCTACTTCGGGGCGAGGTACTTCGGCCGGCGCTACTTCGGCAAGGCCGGGCTGACCATCCCCGGCATCTTCTTCGGCGGGCGCTACTTCGGCGCCCGGTACTTCGGGCATCGGTACTGGGGTGCCAACGCTGGCCCTGCGTCCACCTTCGAGGTGGCGCAGACCAGCGCGCTCGCGCTCACTGGCACCGTCGCGACCGGCTCCACGGCGCTTGTCGTCGGCTCGGCTTTCAACGTGGTGCAGAGCGGTGCGCTCGCGCTGTCGGGGACGCTGGGCCTGAGCGGTTCTCCGGTCTTCGTCTCCGGTGAAGAGTGGTTCGTGGCCCCGCCCCTGGAGCTTGCCGAACTGACCGGCACGCTGCTGATCTCCGGCGACATCGCGATCACAGATGGCGGCCCACCGGTGCTGGGCGGCTATTGGGGGCGCCGCTACTTCGGCGGCCGCTACTTCGGCGGTCGGTACTTCGGCAGGCCTGGCGGGTTTGTTCTGCAGCAGTCCGGCCCGCTGGCGCTTACCGGAACCGTTGGCGTGGCGGGTGCGCTTGCCACGGCCATCGGGATCGACCCCGGGCCGCTGGTGCTGGTCGGCACGATCGGGGTGGGGTCGGCAGATTTGGCCTTTGATGTGCCGGAAGCGGAGTCCGACATCAGCAGCCGGCGCCGCACCTCAAGGCGTGTGGCGCCCGACGACTTTGCCGATAGGGTGCGTGAGCATTGGGCCGAGATTGAGCGCGTTCGTGACGCGGACCGCCAGCGCCAGGCCGTGCCAATCCCAGCAGATCCGGTGCCGCAGGTGCCCATCGTGCTGCAGCCAACAGCGCCCGCGCTGCCAGTCGGAGCCATGCCTGTGGCCGCCGTTGTTGACCCGTTGCGCGCTGATGCCACGCGCCCGCTGACGCCCGAGGAACAGCTGCTGCTGCTGATCGTGCTCGACGTGACAAGCACGGCACGATGAATTTTCCCAGCAGCAGGAGCACCACATGGCCAAGGCAGCCGCAGCAGTGATCAACATGCGCAAAGAGGAAGAGCGCTGGAAGGTCGAGTCCGACCTGCGCACCCTCATGGAAGCCGAGGCGATTGAGAAGGACCCGAAGCGGTTCGCCGCGGCGAAGGCCCTTGCGAAGGAGCGGCTGCTGGAGCTGGCCTCGGTGGCATCCGAGTCCGATTGATCCGCAACCACTCCCCCAAGGAAGAGCATGAGTTCTGACACCGCAACCCTCGATTCGCACCTGCTGTCCACGCTGGAGCCGGAAGAGCTCGAAGCCATGAAGGGCGACCAGCCCAGCGCGGCCGAGATCGACGCATTGAAGGCCGTGGCCGGCGACGACACCGACGATGCCGGCGACCCCGACGAGGTGCTCGACGCCGACGGCAATCCCGTGGTCGCCCCGGCTGCCGCTGCGCAGGCGGCAGCACCTGCGGCCGCGCCTGCTCCGGTCCCTGCAGCCGCTGCTCCGACGCCGGCTCCCACCCCGCAGGAGGCTGCCGAGGAACCGCCCGCCGCACCGGCTGTCGCGTCAACCGCCTACCAGGCCACGCTGCCCGACGACTTCGATGCGCAGGTCGCCGCGCTGGCCGGCGAGACCGACGCGCTGGCGGCGAAGCACAAGGCCGGCGAGATCGACTCCGACACCTATCGAACGGAAGCCGACAAGCTCGCCGAGCGGCGCGCCGAGCTGAACATGGTCAAGTTCAAGGCCGACCTCTCGGCCGAGATGGTCCAGCAGGAGGCGGCCCGGCAGTGGAACGGCGCCATCAACACGCTGTTCGATCGCGTCTCGAAGGACGACGGCATCGACTACCGCAAGGACGAGGTTCGCCGCGCCGATCTCGACACCTTCGTAAAGGCGCTGGCCGCCAACCCGGCCACCGAGGCGTGGCCGATGTCGAGGTTCCTCGAGGAAGCGCACAAGCGCGTGGTGGCGCTGCACGGGCCCGCGGCCGCAGCGCCGGCGGCGACCCCTGCTGCTGCGCCTGCAGCTCCGGCTCCGGCCGCCGGCGCTCGCAAGCCCCCGGTGGACGCGCTGCCGCAAACGCTGGCCGCTGTGCCTGGCGGAGACGGCCCCGGCGACGTTGCTGGGGAGTTCGACGAGGTCGACCGACTGACTGGCGAGGCGTATGAAGACGCCATCGCCAAGATGTCGCCGGCCACACGCGAGCGCTATCAGCGCGGGATGTGAAGTGGTCGAACCGAGGTCGAGCCTCTTGATCGACGTGCGGCCCGGCGAGTGCCTGGAGCTCGCTGGGGCACGTGTCGAGGTCGTGCACAAGAGCGGCCGCGTCGCACGCCTTCGCGTGACGGCACCGCGCGAAATGCCGATCAAGGTGCTCGACGCGCAGCGCGAAATTTCTTCGGCCGTCGATGCGGCGGTCGTGACAAGCACAGCAGGATAGGTCCTGCGATACGCGGCTTGAGCCGCAGGCGATAGAGCGCAGGAGTGCTCTTCAGGTCTTCAACTTGAAGGAGCACTCTCAATGGCTCGCACCATCATCGGCGTGAACGACGCCAAGGCGGTCAAGCGCTACGCAGGCCTGATGGCCTACGACACCTCGCAAAAGGGCTACTGGAACCAGCGCTTCATGGCGCGCGGCGCCGAAGCCGAGGTTCCCGTCCAGATCCTCACCGACCTCGAATCGGACGCCGGCGAGGTCATCAACTTCGACCTGCTGGCCGAGCTGCGCCAGGCGCCGGTCGAAGGCGAGGACATGCTCGAAGGCAAGGAAGAGTCGCAGAAGTTCTACACCGACTCGATCTACATCGACCAGGCCCGCTGCGGCGTCAACACCGGCGGCCGCATGACCCGCAAGCGCACGCTGAACAAGCTGCGCGAGCTGGCCAAGCGCCAGCAGTCGAACTGGTGGGCCCGCGTCTTCGACGAGCTGCTGTTCATCTACCTGTCCGGTGCGCGCGGCATCAACCCGAACTTCCTGTTCCCGACCGGCTACACCGGCCGCGCGAACAACTCGCTGGTCACGCCGGACACGAACCACACCGTCTACCCCGGCACGGTCACCGCGTTCAACAACATCGCGTCCACCGACAAGATGACCACCGCGGTCATCGACAAGGCGAAGACGCGCGCCGACGTGCAGGGTGGTGGCGCCACCGACATCCCGGTGCTGGCCCCCTGCAAGATCGACGGGCTGGAAACCTACGTGATGGTGATGCACACGTGGCAGGAAGACGACTTCCGCACCGCGTCCGGCACCGGCGGCTGGCTCGACATCCAGAAGGCCCTCGCAACCTCCGATGGTCGCAACAGCCCGCTGTGCAAGGGCGGCCTCGGGATGTACCGCGGCTGCATCCTGCACAGCCATCGCAACGTGATCCGCTTCAACAACGCCGGCGCTGGCGCCAACGTTGAAGCCGCGCGTGCGCTGTTCCTGGGCGCCCAGGCGGCGGTGGTGGCCTTCGGCTCGCCGGGCACGAACCTCAAGTTCGACTGGCACGAGGAAACCCGCGACAACGGCGACAAGGTGGTGATCTCCACGTCGAGCATCTTCGGCGTGAAGAAGACCAACTTCAACTACGACAACTCCGGCGCGCAGGACTTCGGCGTCTTCGCGGTGGATACCGCGGCGGCGACGCGCTGATCGGCTGACAAGGACCACAGGAGCACACCATGGCCTTCACCAACAGCAACGACTACATCACCGGCCGCAAGCCGGTGCCAACGCCCCAAGGCGCCGAGGACGTCACCGTCACGTTCGAGATCGAACTGGCGACTGGTGACTTGGCGCTCAACACGATCGGCCAGGTCGGCGTGCTGCCGGCCGGCTGCGTGCCGACCCGCGTGCAGGTCTATCACGATGACCTCGACAGCAGCACCGCCGCCCTGGTGATGCAGGTCGGCATCTGGGACGGCTCTGGCGCCAGTCTGTCGACGGCCGCGGCCGATGGTGGCGCCCATTGGGGCGTGACCACGGCCTCGAACGCAGCGTTGAGCGAGCCGCTGACGCGCAATGGCATCGCCATGGAGAGCGTCACCAAGAGCGACAGCAACCGCAAGATCGGCGTGAAGGTGACCACCGCACCGACGACTGCCGTGGCTGGCACGCTGGGCGTCACGGTGACCTACCGCGCAGCCTGATTCAAGACCTGACCCCGCCCGGGGCCGTACCAGGGGGCCGCGCGCCCCCTTTCTTTTGCGAAAAGGGGATTCCGACATGAAGCTGATCGCCACGATCAAGCCCCGTACCGATGGCACCGTGCTGGCCACCGGGCCGAGCAAGCAGGATTACGTGTTCAAGATGGACGTGTCCACCGGTGACCCGACGTGCGAGGTGGAAGACGAGGCCGACATTGCCCATTTCCTGGGCACCGGCAACTTCGAGCCTGCCGACGAGGCCGACTTCGAGCGTGCGGACCAGCTGGTGCAGAAGCCAGCCGACGGCGACGCCGGTGGTGGCGACGGTGGCGGCGACGGTGGCGGCAACGACTCGGACCCTGACAGCCTGCCGGACGACATCCCCAGCGACCCCAACGCGCTGCCCGTCGAAAGTGGCACCGCGCCGGCGCCGGCCGCTGGCCGGGGCAAGGGCGGCCGCGCTCGCTGAATGGTGGCGCGATGGCCAAGGCCTGGTCGACGTTCCTGCCCGACGTGATGCCCAGCGTGCCTGGGTGCCCGGTGCTGGTGGCCGAGCAGCGCTTGCGCCGCGCCGCGCAAGTGTTCTTTGAGAAGTCCAGGGCTTGGACAGTGCGCACCGCGCCGATGGCGGTGGCCGCCGAACAGGAAGAGATCACCGTCACGCTGCCCGACGCGCAGACCGAACTGGTGCGCATCGAAGCGGCCTGGCTCGATGGCCGCCGGCTGACGCCGGCCACGCCGCGCGACCTCGACGACAGCTGCGACGACTGGACCGAGCTGGTTGGCACGCCTTCGCACGTGGTTCAACTCACGCCTGGCGTGGTGCGGCTGTTCCGCATTCCGACAGCCGATGCCACCGAGGGCCTGCGGCTGCGCGCCAGCGTTCGGCCCAGCGAGGTGGCCACCGGCATACCGGACGACATGGCGGTGAAGTACCGCGATGCGCTCATCAAGGGTGCCACCGGCCTGCTGATGATGATGACAAAGAAGCCGTGGACGGACCTCGATCTCGGCCAGGCGCTGCTGACATCGTTCGAGGCCGACGCGGCGGCGGCAAACTCCGCTGCCAACGTCCGCGGTCACTCGACCGCCCGGCGCGCGGCGCAGGTGAACTGGTGCTGATGCCATGGCGCGCAACTACACCCTGACCGTCGGCGGCGTCCTCGCCAAGGCCCGGCGCATGCTCAACGACACCCGCGATGACATGGGCTACCGGGCCGAGGACGCCGAATTGATCGGCGCGCTCTCCGAGGCGCTGCGCGCCATGGTGCCCATCGTCCCCGGGCTGTTCGCCCAGGTGGTGACGCATGCGTGCACGGCGGGCGCGCGCCAGACCATCGAAGCAGAGCGGTCGGTGGCGCTGCTGGACATTCCTGGCCTGACCGAGGGCGACATGGCCACGCTCAACGCTTTTGCGCCGGGCTGGACCGCCGTAGCCGCTGGGGCGGCGCGTGAGTTCATGCGCCTGCCGGGTGAGCCGCTGTCCTTCATGGTCTATCCGCCGGCACAAGCGGCCGCACAGTTGCAACCGCGAGTCGTCATCACGCCGCAGGAACTGGCCAGCGACGATCTGGACGCACTCTTGCCGGTACCAGAGGTCTTCGAGCCGATGCTGGTGGAGTACGTGGTGGGCCGCGCCGAAGTCAAGGATGACGAGCACTCGGAAAGCAGCCGGGCAGCTCAGTTGCTCGATCGTTTTGCCGCCGGCGTGAAGTCGCTGGCGACGTAAGGGGGCGCGGTGGCACAGGTCTGGGGCAACAACGCGATCAGCACGCTGTCTGCCGGCATTGGTGCCGGCGACACAACGATCTTCATTCAGCCGTCGCATGGCAGCCGCTTCCCTGTGGTGGCGGCCCCGAACTTCGCGTTCTGCACGCTCGAGGATGCCTCCGGCAATATCGAGATCGTGAAGGTGACGGCGCACACTTCGGGCGCCTCGTCGCTCACGGTGGAGCGTGGCAAGCAGGGCACGACGGCGCGCTCCTACATCATCGGCGACCTGTTCGAGCTTCGCCTGACCGCTGAAGAAGCTGCGGCCTGGGAGGCCGACATCGACACGCTGTTCGCCACCAAGGCGAACAAGGCCGGTGACACCTACACCGGCACCCACGATTTCACCGGCGCTACGGCCGTGGCCTTGCCGGCCGCGACGAGCATTGGCAACGTCTCGGCCACCGAGCTCAGCTACCTCGATGGCGTGACGTCGAGCGTGCAGGGCCAGCTCAACGCGCTGGCGTCGACCAAGGCCAACAAGGCCGGCGACACCTACACCGGGGCGCATGACTTCAGCGGCGCCGCATCCGTGGCGTTGCCTGCGAACACAAGCCTGGGCCCCATCACCGCAGTGGAGTTCGGCTACCTCGATGGCGTGACGTCGAGCGTGCAGGGCCAGCTCAACGTGCTGGCCAGCGGAAAGGCCGACGTGACGGGCGAGGCCTACACCGGCACGCACGATTTCACGGCCGGCACGCTACTGGCTGTCACCCGCCCGACGGGGACCAACGATTCGACCGTGGCCACGATGCAGGCGCTGCAGCAGGCGGTGTTCGCCAGCTACGCGAACCTGCCGGCCGACCCGGGCGACGAGTTCACGCGCGTGCTCACCACGCGCGACGGCATCAAGTCCTGGGACATTCCGCCGCCCAGCGACGTGGCGGCCTATCTCTCCGGCCTCACCTGAAAGGCATCCGACATGGCTGCAACCGGCAACTACCTCTCGGTCCCGCGCAGCTCGAGCGCGACCATTTCGACGGCCAACGCCAACCGCGACGGCACCGGCACGCTCGGCACCGTGATGACGGGCGCCACGCGCAACACCAGCGCGGCGCCACCGCTGCTGGGCGGGTCGCGCATCGACAAGCTGGCGATCCATGCGCAGGCGGCCACCACGGCGGGGATGGTTCGGCTGTTCGTGCATGACGGGACCACGGCGCGCCTGGTGGCCGAGGTGCCGGTGCAGCCGGTGACGCCGGGCGCGAACGTGCAGGCCTGGGCGGCGCGG
>JACRAZ010000054.1 GCA_016213205.1 Burkholderiales bacterium | reverse complement strand
CGTGGGCTTCGACAACGCCGCCGCCGCCGCGCTCTTCCAGCCCTTCATCCGCCTGCACGGCAAGGCCTTCGAGGGCCACGGCGTGGGCCTGTCCATCGTGCGCCGCGCCATCGAGCGCCACGGCGGCCGCGTCTGGGCCAGCGCCCGGCCCGATCAGGGCGCCTGCTTCTACTTCACCCTGCCGCTGGCCTGATCCGGCAGCGGCGGCCCGTCATGCCTTGGGCAGCACGCGCAGCGGCACGCCCTGCTGGCCGGCGGGCATCTGGCTCACCGCCAGCACGGCCTGGGTGCGGGTGGTGACGCCCAAAGCACGCAGCACCGCGGCCACATGGTCCTTCACCGTGTCCACCGAGAGGTTGAGCTCGCGCGCGATCAGCTTGTTCGGCAGGCCACGCAGCAGGCGCGCCATCACCTCGGTCTGGCGCGGCGTGAGGCCCAGCGCACCGGCATGCATCGGCACGGCCGGGGCCTCGCCGGCGGCCGTGCCGCCCGGCGCCGCAGCCGCCGCGGGCTCGGTGCGGGCGTGCGGCGTGTCGTTGCGGTGCAGCGTGAGGGTGGGCGCCCGCGCGGCCGCACGCACCTGGCTGCGCAGCGCGGGCGGGATGTGCACGCCCCCGCTCAGCACCATGCGCAGCGCCTCGCACAGCTCGTCATCCGGGGCCCGTTGCGACACGTGGCCCATGGCGCCGATGTCGATCGCGCGCACCACGTCGGGCAGCCGTTCCTCGCCCGAGACCACCACCACCGGCATGGCCGGCCGGCGCCGGCGCAGGTGGGCCAGCAGTTCAAAGGCGTCGGCCCCGGCGAGCGACAGGCCCAGCAGCGCCAGGTCCAGGTCGGGGTGGCGCAGCAGCGCCCGGTTCACCTCGTTCGGGCGGTCGACACGGACCACCGTCACCGTGTCGCCCAGCCCCTGGATCACCCGCTGCAAGGCGGACAGGACCACGGGGTGGTCGTCGATGAGCAGCACCTTCATCGGCTTGTTTCCTCCCTTTTGACGGGGGTCGGCGCCCCCTTGTCAACCTCAATCCTTCGGCTGCACGGCCTCTCAAGCAAATGTGGCTCTGCCACTTTGCTTGACCCCCGTGGGGGGGCGGGCTGGGCGCAGCCCGGCCCTGGGGGCGTTCAGGTGAAGCGGCGCGACAGCGTCTCGGCCACGCACACCGGCTTGTCCGAGCCCTCGCGTTCCATCGTCACTTCCATCGTGACCTGGGCGCCGCCCTCGATGGGCTCGTACTTCTTCAGCTTCAGGTGGGCGCGGATGCGGCTGTTCACGGGCACCGGCGAGGTGAAGCGCACCCGGTTCAGGCCGTAGTTGACGCCCATCTTCACGTCGTCCACCACCATCGCCTTCTCGGCCAGCTCGGGCAGCAGCGAGAGCGTGAGGAAGCCGTGCGCGATGGTGGTGCCGAAGGGGCCCTTGGCCGCGCGCTCGGGGTCGACGTGGATCCACTGGTGGTCGCCGGTGGCCTGCGCGAACAGGTTGATGCGCTCCTGGTCGATCGTGAGCCAGGGTCCGGTGGCGAGTTCCTCGCCCACGCGGGTGGCCAGGTCGGTCAGGTGGGCGATGTGGACTTTCTTGTGTGTCATGGGTCGGTTCAGCGTTGCAGCCAGTGGAGGATGGGTTGCCATTGCGCCAGGTCGCGCTCGACGCGGCCGGGCGCCACGTCCCAGAGCGTGAGGCCGCGCGCGGCCAGGTGCACGTAGTTCTGGGTGTCGCGCAGGTCGCCGATCAAGGGCAGCGACAGCGTGGCGACGAATTCGTGCAGGTGTTCGTTCGAGTGCGTGTGTTCCTTCACCCGCATGCCCACCAGCCCCATCGCGATGGCATCGGCCCGCTTGTGCGCGCGCAGCGCCTGCAGGAAGCCGTGGGTGGCCTGGATGTCGAACAGGCTGGGCTGCAGCGGGATCAGCAGTTGATCGGCGATCTTCAGCACCGCGTCGAGCCGCTTGCCGTGCAGTCCGGCGGGGGTGTCCAGCACCACGTGGCTGGTGCCCCGGGGCGGACGCAGGATGCGGTCGTCGTCGATCTCCCAGCCGGTGATGGGCGGCAGCTGCGGCGGCCGCAGGGCCAGCCATTGGCGGGACGATTGCTGCCGGTCCACGTCGCCCAGCATCACCGCGTGGCCCTGGCGCGCGAGCCAGCCCGCCACGTTGGTGGCCAGCGTGCTCTTGCCGACGCCTCCCTTCGGGTTGGCGACCACGATCACCGGCATGCGCTCCTCCTGGGTGACGTTCGAATCCCTGCTATGTTACGAGAGCCCACGGCCCCGCTCCCCCTGGGCAAACGCCCCCCAAACTCCGCAGCGTCCCACGATGGCCCGCATCCAGGTGCTTGTTGCCCACCCGCAGATCGAACATTCGCGCGTGTCGCGCCGCCTGGCGCAGGCCGCGCGCGACGCCGCCGCACAGGGTGCCGACATCGAGGTGCGCGACCTCTATGCGCTGTACCCCGACTACCTGGTGGACGCGGCCGCCGAACAGGCCGCGCTGGCCGACACGCAGCTGCAGGTGTGGCTGCACCCGATCCACTGGTACGGCATGCCGCCGCTGATGAAGCTGTGGCTGGACGAGGTGTTCGCCTTCGGCTGGGCCTACGGCCCCGGCGGCACCGCGCTGCAGGGGCGCGATCTGTGGCTGGCCACCTCCACCGGCGGGCCCGAGCACTCGTACCGCTCCGACGGCTACAACCGTTATTTCTTCGACGCCTTCCTGCCGCCCTACGACCAGACGGCCGCGCTGGCCGGCATGCGCTTCCTGCCGCCCTTCGTGCTGCACGGTGCGCACCGGGCGCCGGCCGACCAGGTCGAGGCCCATGCGCAGACCTTCGTGCAGCGGCTGCTGTGCTACCCGCGCTGGCCCGAGCTGGACGACCTGCAGGCCTGCGAGCTGCGTGAAGTGCCGGCCGACGCACGCCCCACCGGAGCCGCCGATGGCGCATGAGTCCTGGCTCTCGATCAGCCTGGTGTACCTGGCCGCGGCGGTGCTGGCGGTGCCGCTGGCGCGCCTGCTGGGCCTGGGCTCGATCATCGGCTACCTGGTGGCCGGCATCGTGATCGGGCCCTGGGGCCTGGCGCTCGTCACCGATCCGCAGGCCATGCTGCACTTCGCCGAGTTCGGCGTGGTGCTGATGCTCTTTCTCGTGGGCCTGGAGCTGGAGCCGCGCCGGCTGTGGGCAATGCGCAGGCCGATCTTCGGCTGGGGCGGCGCACAGCTGCTGGGCAGCGCGGCGCTGATCGGTGCGGCCGGTGTCGCGCTGGGCGTGGACTGGCGGCTCTCGCTGGTGGCGGGGCTGGGGCTGGCGATGTCGTCCACCGCCATTGGCCTGGGCGTGCTGGCCGAGCGCAACCTGATGGCCACGCACTCCGGCCAGGGCGTGCTGGCGGTGGCGCTGTTGCAGGACATCGCCGCCATTCCGATCCTGGCGATCGTGCCCCTGCTGGCACTGGGCGCCCATGCGGACGCGGCCGATGCCGCCGCGGGTGCGGGCTGGCTCGGCGCGGCCAAGGCCTTTGGCGTGATCGCGCTCATCATCTTCGGCGGCCGGCTGCTGCTGCGGCCGGCATTGCGCTGGATCGCGGGCAGCCGGACGCCCGAGATCTTCACCGCCGCTGCGCTGCTGCTGGTGGTGGCCACCGCGGCGTTGATGCAGCGCGTGGGCCTGTCGATGGCGCTGGGCGCCTTCCTCGCCGGGGTGCTGCTGGCCGAAAGCGAATACCGCCGCGAGCTGGAAACCGACCTGGAGCCCTTCAAGGGCCTGCTGCTGGGCCTGTTCTTCATCGCGGTGGGCATGAGCATCGACTTCGCGGTGCTGATGCAATGGCCGGGCCGCATTGCCGCGGTGGTGGCCGGCTTCCTGCTCGTGAAGGCGCTGGTGCTGTGGGCCATGGCCCGGCGCATGCCGCTGCCGCTGGCCGAGCGGCCGGTGTTCGGCATCCTGCTGGCGCAGGGCGGCGAGTTCGGCTTCGTGGTGTTCCAGGGCGCGGCGCAGGCGGGCGTGATCGGCGCGCCGGCGGCTTCGTTCCTGGTGGCGGCGGTGGCGCTGTCGATGCTGCTGACCCCCCTGTTGCTCGTGGCCGCCGACCGCTGGCTGATCCCCCGCCTCGCGCAGCGGCGCGACGGCCCGGCCCTGCAGGCGCTGGACGTGCCGCAGCACGCGCCGGTCATCATTGCCGGCTTCGGCCGCTACGGCCAGACCGTGGGCCGCCTGCTGGCCGCCGAGGGGCTGGCGGCCACCGTGCTGGAGCACGACGCCGAGCAGGTGGAGACCGTGCGCCGCTTCGGCTGGCCGGTGTTCTATGGTGATGCCGCGCGGCTGGACCTGCTGCGCACCGCCGGCGCGGCCCAGGCGCGGGTGTTCGTGCTGGCGATCGACGATGTGGAGCAGAGCGTCGAGGTGGCCCGGCTCGTGCGCGAGCACTTCCCGCAGCTCACGCTGGTGGCGCGCGCGCGCAACGTGGGCCACTACGCGAGGCTGCGCCAGCTTGGCGTGAGCCTGATCGAACGCGAGACGCTCGACTCCGCGCTGATGAGCGCCCGCAGCGTGCTCGAGTCCCTGGGCTGGCAGCCGCACACCGCACGCACGCAGGCGATGCGCTTCCGGCGCCACAACGTGGCGCTGGTGGAGCAGATGGCGCCGCACCTGGGCGACGAGCAGCAGCTCATCGCGCTGGCCAAGTCCGGGCGCCAGCAGTTCGAGCAGCTGTGGGCCCAGGAGCGGGCCGACGCCGCGGCGCAGCGCAAGCGCCACGGCTGGCAGCCCGAGGCCGGCGAGCCGGACGACCGGCCCGCGCCCTGACCCCCGGCACCCGCGCTGCGAAGACCGCGCGCGGCGTGCCGCCGTGCATCAGCTGCCGATGCGGCCGCCGTCGTTCTTGGTGATCATCACCGTGGCCGAACGCGGCCGCGCGGCGCTGCCGCCGGCGCCGTAGCCGGCGTTGCCGGGCCAGTGGCTGGTGTACTTGCTCGGGTCGGCCAGGTTGGCGCTGCTGGTGCTTTCACCCGGGTGCTGCACGTTGACGAACAGCACCTTGCCGTCGGGCGATTCACACAGGCCCGTGATCTCCTGCTCCGCAGGGCCCACCAGGAAGCGCTTGAGGGTGGCCGGGCTGGCCTTCTTGCCCACCCGGGTGGTCACGGCCACGCCGCTGCCGTAGTCCAGCGTCACGGCCGCGCCGTCGCCCACGGTGCCGGGGCGCGCGGCCAGCATCATGCAGTTCGAGGCGTCGGTGAAGGCGCCGTCGTCGGTCTGGATCCAGCACAGGCCGGTGCTCTTGCTGAACACCAGGCCGTCCGGGCTGGAGAAGTCCTGCTCGCCGGTCAGGCCCGAGAGGTTGACCATCGTGGCCGATGCGGTGGATTCGGCGCCGAACAGGTACACGTCCCAGGTGAAGCTGGTCGCCGCCGCGTTGCCGCCCGCGTCCTTCACGCGCACGATGTGCCCGTTGACGTTGCCTTGCTGCACGGTGGCCGCGCCCCGCACGTCGCTGTAGGCGCGCGGGTTGGCCGCATCCACCTTGGTCTGGCTGCCGGTGGGCGCGGTGCGGCGGTTGCTGTTGTTGGTGAGCGTGAAGTACACCTCGCCGGTGCCGGGGTGCACGCCGCACCATTCGGGCCGGTCCATCTTCGTCGCGCCGGCCGCATCGGCCGCAAGGCGGGTGTTGATCGCGATGTCGCCCGCGTCGGCAAAGGCGTAGGTCGCGTAGCCGGCCACGGCCGGGTTGGCCAGCGTCAGCGGCAGCCACTGGCCGCTGCCGTCGTCGTTGAACCTGGCCACGTACAGCGTGCCCGCGTCGAGGTACTTGTCGCCCACCGCGATGCGGTCGGCCGGGTTGGCATCGGCGGCCGACCAGGTGGCGGCCGACACGAACTTGTAGATGTACTCGCCCTGCGCATCGTCACCCATGTAGGCCACCACCGGCTGGCCGGCCACCGGCGTGGCGAAGGCGGCGCTCTCGTGCGCGAAGCGGCCCAGCGCGGTGCGCTTCTTGATGGCCGACGCGGCGCGGTAGGGGTCGATCTCGGTGATGTAGCCCTGGCCGTTGAGCTCGTGGCGGTAGTCGTCGCTGCCGTTGGCCGAGCTGCCGGTCTGGCTGGTGTTCCAGCGCGCGTACTTGTCGTCGCTGCCGGAAGTTTCCCAGCCATAGCGGCTGGCCGCGGCGGCGGTGGCCGTCACGTTGCGGCCGTAGCGCGCAAAGGCCGTGTTCACCTTGGCACTGCGCAAGGCCTGGTCGCCGGCGGCGCGGTAGAAGTAGCCGGTCCAGTTCTCTTCGCCGGTGAGCAGCGTGCCCCAGGGGGTCTTGCCGGTGCCGCAGTTGTTGAGCGTGCCGCGCGTGCGCGTGGCGTCGGGGGAGTACTTGGTCACCAGCAGCGCGTGGCCGCGGGCCGGGCCCGCGATCTGGATCTCGGTGAGGCCGGTGATGCGGCGGTTGAACGGCGAGGCCTGCACGCAGGCGAACTTGCCGCCGGTCTTGGCGAACTCGACGATGGCCACGCCGTGGCAATCGACCTCGATGTCGGTCTCCGAGGCCGGGCGCGGCAGCGCGCTCGGGCCCCTGGCATGCAGGAACTGCTGCGAGACGTACTCGTGGTTCATGCCGATCAGCGCGCGGTCGTTGGCGCCGGCATCGGGCGTGCCGGTGGCCGAGAGGCCGAAGTACTCCATGCCGTCGTGGCAATCGCCCGAGCGCTTGTCGTAGCCGGTGTCGGTGCCGTCGTTGCGGTAGGCGGGCACGCCGGCGAACAGCGGGTCACCGCAGGCCAGCACCACGGTGGCGGTGTAGCCCTCGGGCACGGTAAAGGCATCGGCCAGGCTCTTGCTCACCGCGGTGAAGCCCAGCAGGGTCTCGGTGGGCGCCGCGGGCACCGGCGCGGCAGCGGCTTCGTCGTCGCTGCCGCAGGCGGCCAGCGAGAGCCCGCCGAAGGCCGCCGTGAGCGCACTGCCCAGGCTACCCCGCAGCACCCCGCGGCGGCTGAGCCGCGCTGCCAGCACGGTGTCGAAGCGCGGGTTGTCGGAACGATTGGAATCCTCGTCGTCGAAGGAGGACAGCGGGAGGTCGTGCGGTGCGTTCATGGCGGCGGAATCCAGGGAAGGGACAACCGCGACAGCGTAGGCACGCACGATGAAAGCCCTGTGACGCCACGGTGTCAGCCCTGCGACAGGCCCGGCACGGGCCGCCCGGGCCCAGCGACGACAATCGGGCCATGATGTTCCAACCTTCCCAGCATGACGTGCGGCGCTTCTTCTGCGAGGCCTTCGCCAAGCAGCGCGCGGCCGAGCCGATGACGCCGATGGAAACCCTGGCGGCACAGTGGGTCGGGGAACACCCCGAGTACCACGCCGACCTGGCCGACCTGGAGGCCGCACTGGCCAGCGTGTACTCGGTGGAGGAAGGCCGCACCAACCCCTTCCTGCACCTGGCGATGCACCTGTCGATCAGCGAGCAATGCAGCATCGACCAGCCCACCGGCATCCGCCAGGCGGTGGAGCTGCTGGCCGCATGCCGCAACTCGCTGCACGAGGCGCACCACGAGGTGATGGAGTGCCTGGGCGAGATGATCTGGGCCAGCCAGCGCAGCGGCCTGCCGCCGGACGGCCACGCCTACCTCGACGCAGTGCGCCGGCGCGCCACGCGCTGAGCCACCCCGGGCACGGGACAGGCCGCCAGGCGGCCGGGGCTCACTTGATGCTGATCCACTGCACCTCGAGCCAGTTGTCGGCCCGGTGCACCACGCTGACATTGCTGCGCGCCGCCCACGGGATCATCTGGCGGTGCAGCGGCAGGGTGTGCACGTTGTCCTTGAATTCCTTCAGCGCGGCCTTGACCATGCCCTCGCGCTTGGCTGCGTCGGGCTCCACGCTGGTGGCCGCTGCCATGGCGTCGAACTTGTCGTTCTTCGAGCGGCCGTAGTTGTAGAAGCCGATGCCCGAGCCATCGGCCAGGTTGTTGCGCAGCACCGGCGTCAGCGTGGGTTCGGCGTCCGTCACGGCGCCGCCCCAGCCCAGCATGTACATGCTGGTGTCCCACTTCTCGAGCTTCGGGAAGTAGTTGACGCGCGGCATCGCGTTGACCCGCACCTTCACCTTCAGCTGCGCCCACATCGAGGCCAGCGCAATGCAGATCTCCTCGTCGTTGATGTAGCGGTTGTTCGGGCAATCGAGCGTCACCTCGAAGCCGTCGGCATAACCGGCCTCGGCCATCAGCTTCCTGGCCAGCGCCACGTCGTAGGGCAGGCGGCTCTCGATGGCAGGGTCGTTGTAGCCGCCCAGCGGCGAGGGCGTCAGCCCCCCGGTGGGCACCGACAGGCCGTTCATCAGCTTGGTCTTCATCGTCTCGATGTCGATGGCGTGGTACAGCGCCTTGCGCACCCGGATGTCCTTGAACGGGTTCTTGCCCTTCACGCTGCCGTGCAGCAGCTCGTCGCGGTGCTGGTCCATGCCGATGAAGACGATGCGGTTCTCGGGCCCGTCGATCACCTTGATGCCCGCCGTGTTGCGCAGGCGCGGCACATCACGCGGCGCGGGGTCGAGCACGAAGTCGATCTCGCCGGAAATCAGCGCAGCCAGGCGGGTGGCGTCGTTGGCGATCGGGGTGTAGACGATCTCCTGCACGTTGCCTTCCACCTTGCCCCAGTAGTTGGGGTTGCGCTTGTAGGTGGTCTTGATGCCGGGCGCCCGGCTCACCAGCATGTAGGGGCCGGTGCCGTTGGCGTTCATCGAGGCGAAGGTTTCTTCCTTGTTCTTGAAGTCCAGCGGGCGGGTCACCTTGTGCGCCTCGGACCAGGACTTGCTCATCATCCACAGCGGCGCGGCCATGTGCTCCAGGAAGATGGGGTTCGGCTTGCTGAGGTGGAACTCCACCGTCAGCTCATCCACCTTCTTGGGCGTGCCCACGGCCTTGGCGTAGTTGTTGATCTGCGAGGTGATGGCCTGGCCGCGCTCGATCGAGAACACCACGTCGTCGGCGGTGAAGGGCGAACCGTCGTGGAACTTCACGCCCGGCCGCAGCTTGAAGCGCCAGACCAGCGGTGACACCTGCTTCCACTCGGTGGCCAGTGCGGGCGCGATGCCCAGCTTCTTGTCTCGCGTGACCAGGCCTTCGTACACCTGGCCGTTCATCATGTTCGTCATGGACTCGTTCTGCGAGTGCGGGTCCATGGTCTGGGGGTCGCCCTGGCTGGCCCAGCGCAGGGTCTGGGCCTGGCACAGGCCGGCCAGGGTGAGGGCCGCGATCAGCAGGCCGGTCTTGAGTGTTCGCTTCATGGGCGTTTCCTGCGGTCAGGGTGGTGACAGTGGCGCGAGTGTAGGCAAGCGCCATGCCGGCCCCGTTGCGGGGAAACCCCGCCGGCGACCCGGCCGCTCGGGGCGCGGGCCGCCGGCCGCATCAGGCCGGTGCGTAGCCTTCTTCGGCCAGCGCGGCGGTGAAGCGCTCGGCCGGCTGCTGCGATTCGATGCGCACCTGGTGCGTGGGCAGGTCGATCTGCAGCTGCGCCTGGGCATCAACGCGCTGCACCGTTTCGGTGACGGTGCGCACGCAGTGGCCGCAGGTCATGGTGGGCAGGGTGAGTTCGATCATCTGAAGCTCCTGGTGACTAGGGGTGATGGGCAGTATCGACCTTGCCCGCGTGTCAAGGTCAAGCGCCGCAGCACATCACCCGGTGCTTGACTCTGACATGATGTCAAGGTCGAACATGCCGGCATGAACACCTCCCTCACCCTGCCCATCGAAGGCATGACCTGCGCCAGCTGCGTGGCCCGTGTCGAGCGCGCGCTCAAGCGCGTGCCCGGCGTGCAACAGGTCGACGTGAACCTGGCCACCGAGAGCGCCACCGTGGCCATGGAGCCGCCGGACGCCGCGGCGCTGGGCGCCGCGATCGAGCGCGCGGGCTACCACCTGCCGCAGACCACGCTCGACCTGGGCATCGACGGCATGAGCTGCGCCAGCTGCGTCGGCCGGGTCGAGAAGGCCTTGCGCAAGGTGCCCGGCGTACTGGACGCCACGGTGAACCTGGCCACCGCGCAGGCCCATGTGCGGCGCCTGGCCGGCCAGGCCGACGAGGCCCAGCTGCTGGCCGCGGTGCAGCGCGCCGGCTACGAGGCCCGGGCGCTGCACGCCGACCAGCCCGCCACCGCCCCCACCCGCCGGCACGACCCGGGCTGGCCGGTGGCCCTGGCCGCGTTGCTCGCGGCCCCGCTGCTGCTGCCGATGGTGGGCGAGGTGTTCGGACGCCACTGGATGCTGCCGCCGCTGTGGCAGTGGTTGCTGGCCACGCCGGTGCAGTTCTGGCTCGGTGCACGCTTCTACCGCGCCGGCTGGATGGCGCTGCGCGCCGGTGCCGGCAACATGGACCTGCTGGTGGCCACCGGCACCAGCGCGGCCTATGGCCTGAGCCTGTACGAATGGTGGCGCCAGCCGCAGGGCATGCCGGCGCTGTACTTCGAGAGCGCCGCGGTGGTGATCACGCTGGTGCTGTTCGGCAAGTGGCTGGAGGCGCGGGCCAAGCGGCACACGCTGGCCGCGCTGGACGCCCTGCGCGCGCTGCGGCCCGACACCGCCCGCGTGCGCCGCGACGGCACCGAACACGAGGTGCCGCTGGCCCAGGTGCAGGTGGGCGACGTGGTGCTGGTGCGCCCCGGCGAACGCCTGCCCACCGATGGCGAGGTGATCGAGGGCCGCAGCCATGTGGACGAATCGCTGCTCACCGGCGAGAGCCTGCCGGTGGCCAAGCAGCCGGGTGACCCCGTCACCGGCGGCGCCATCAACGCCGAGGGCCTGCTCGCGGTGCGCACCACCGCGGTGGGGTCGGCGAGCATGCTCGCGCGCATCGTGCACATGGTGGAGTCGGCCCAGGCCCGCAAGGCACCGATCCAGCAGACGGTGGACCGCGTGGCCGAGGTCTTCGTGCCGGCCGTCGGCGCAGTGGCGCTGCTCACGCTGCTGGGCTGGGGCCTGGCCCGGGGCGATTGGGGCGCGGCGCTGATCCACGCCGTCTCGGTGCTGGTGATCGCCTGCCCCTGCGCGCTGGGCCTGGCCACGCCAGCCACGCTGATGGTGGGCACCGGCCTGGCCGCGCGGCGCGGCATCCTGGTGCGCGACGCGCAGGCGATCGAGCTGATGCGCAGGGTGAAGGTGGTGGCCTTCGACAAGACCGGCACCCTCACCGAAGGGCGGCCGCAACTCGTCGCGCTGCAGGCCGCCGATGGCGACAACGCCGGCCTGCTGACGCTGGCCGCCGCGCTGCAGGCCGGCAGCGAGCACCCGCTGGCGAAGGCGGTGAGCGCCGCGGCGCAGCAGCAGGGACTGCAGCCGCCGGCGGCGGTCGAGCCCCGCGCGGTGCCCGGCCGCGGTCTCGAAGGCATGGTGCAGGGCCGCACGCTGCAGCTGGGCAGCGGCGCCTGGATGCGCGAGCTCGGTGTGCACGATGCGGCGCTCGAGACACAGGCCCAGGCCTGGCAGGCCCAGGGCCGCAGCGTGTCCTGGCTGGCCGAGACCGTGGGCGGCACGCCCCGCGCGCTGGGCGCGATGGCCTTCGGCGACCAGGCCAAGCCGCAGGCCGCCACCGCCGTGGCCCGCCTGCGCGCACGCGGCCTGCGGGTGGTGCTGGTCAGCGGCGACAACCGAGGCGCCGCCGGGCACCTGGCCCGCGAGCTGGGCATCGACGACGTGCGGGCCGAGGTGCTGCCGGCCGACAAGGCCCGTGTGGTGGCCGCGCTGAAGCGGGGCCTGGCCGCCGGCGAGCATGTCGCGATGGTGGGCGATGGCCTGAACGACGCGCCCGCCCTGGCCGCCGCCGACGTGGGCCTGGCCATGAGCACCGGCACCGACGTGGCGATGGAAACCGCCGGCCTCACGCTGATGCGCGGCGACCCGCTGCTGGTGGACGAGGCCTTCACGCTGTCGCAAGCCATCACGCGGCGCATCCACCAGAACCTGTTCTGGGCCTTTGCCTACAACGTGGTGGGCATCCCGCTGGCCGCCTTCGGGCTGCTGAGCCCGGTGGTGGCCGGCGCGGCAATGGCCTTGTCGTCGGTGAGCGTGGTCAGCAACGCCTTGCTGCTGGCACGCTGGAAACCCCGGGAGTGAGACCATGAACATCGGCCAGGCCGCACAGGCCACCGGCGTCTCGCCGAAGATGATCCGCCACTACGAATCGCTGGGGCTGCTGGGCGGCCTGGCACGCACCGAGTCGGGCTACCGGCAACTCGACGAGACCGCCCTGCACGCGCTGCGTTTCATCCGCCGCGCGCGTGACCTCGGCTTCTCGATCAAGGAGATCGAAACCCTGCTCGGCCTGTGGCGCAACAAGCGGCGCCCCAGTGCCGAGGTCAAGCGCGTGGCGATGACCCACGTGGCCGACCTGCAGCGCCGCATCGAGGAACTGCAGGCCATGCAGCGCACGCTGGCCCACCTGGCAAAGGGCTGCCATGGCGACCAGCGGCCCGATTGCCCGATCCTCGATGATCTGGCTGGCCCGGCCTGATCCCTGGCACCCGTGCGACAGCCCGCTTGCCCACCCCGCTGCTAGCATCGAAACGCCACCCCTCACCGGGTGGCAGCGTTCTCAGGGCGGGGTGAAAGTCCCCACCGGCGGTATCTGCGCCGGGTTCGTCGAACCCGGCGCAGGAGCCCGCGAGCGCCCGACCGCAGCCCTTGCCGCGGACGGGGTCAGCAGACCTGGTGCGATGCCAGGGCCGACGGTCACAGTCCGGATGAAAGAGAAACGCGTGTTCGCGTGCTGGCCGTGGCGTGCCGCCCGGCCGTGCACGCGCGTGCGCCTGCGCCCTGGTTCTGGCCATCCACTTCGTTCCAAGAGGACACCATGAATCAGACCTCCCTGCATGACTCCCCTTCCCGCCTGGCGGCGGCCGAAACCGCGCCGGGCAGCGCGCTGCGCGTGGCCGTGGTCTCGTCGGCCTGGCACCGCGACATCGTCGACCGCGCCCGCCAGTCGCTGCTCGCCGAACTTGAGCGACGATGGCCCACCGCCCCGCAGGTGACGCTGATCGAGGTGCCCGGCGCCTTCGAGATCCCGCTGCACGCCTTGCAGCTCGCGCGCAGCGGCCGCTTCGACGCCATCGTGGCCTGCGGCCTGGTGGTCAACGGCGGCATCTACCGCCACGAGTTCGTGGCCTCGGCGGTGATCGACGGGCTGATGCAGGTGCAGTTGCAGACCGGCGTGCCGGTGCTGTCGGCCGTGCTGACGCCACGCGACTTCCATGAACACGAAGACCACCTGCGCTTCTTTGGCGAGCACTTCGTCAAGAAGGGCCAGGAGGTGGCGCGGGCCTGCGTCGAGACGGTGTCCGGTCTGCGCGCGCTGGCGCGCGGCGGCAGCCTTCAGTAGTAAACCGCCCGCTGGCCGCTCCACAGCTCGTCGAGCCAGGGAAAGTTCCAGCGCTCGACGGGCTCGCGGCCGACGATGCGGTCGGTGACACCGGGCTTGGCCAGGTCGATGCGCTGCGGCGTGATGGGCAGCGAGGACTTGGTGGAGAAGAACGCGGTCACCACCGGCGAGGTCAGCGACTGCGGGTTCAGCTCGGCCACCACCGCCAGGCGGCCCGATTCCAGCCGCACCAGCGAGCCCACCGGGTAGATGCCCAGGCCGCTGACGAAGGCGCGGAACACCCCCGCGTCGAACTGGCCCTTCCAGCCCGCCATGCGGGCGATGGATTCGGCCGGGTCCCAGCCCTGCTTGTAGGGCCGGTTCGAGGTGATCGCGTCGTACACGTCGCACACCGCGCCCATGCGCGCGTGCAGCGTGATCTGCTCGCCGGCCAGGCCGTGCGGGTAGCCCAGGCCGTCCATGCGCTCGTGGTGGTGCAGGCACACGTCCAGCGCCACCGGCGACACATCCGGCGTGCGCAGCAGCATCTCGTGGCCGCGCAGCGGGTGCGACTTCATCACCTCGTACTCGGCCTCGGTGAGCTTGCCCGGCTTCAGCAGCACCTCCGGCGGCATGGCCGCCTTGCCAAGATCGTGCAGCAGGCCGGCCATGCCGGCATCGCGGCACTGTGCCTCGTCATGGCCGAGCTGGCGCGACAGCGCCACCATCAGCGCGCAGACGGCCACCGAGTGCATGTAGGAGTAGTCGTCCTGCGTCTTCAGCCGGGCCAGGCTCACCAGCGCGCTGGCATTGCGGAACACCGAGCGGCGGATGTCCTCCACCAGCGGCAGGCAGGCCTCGGTGTCCAGCGCCTTGCCCAGGCGCACCTCGTTGAACATCGACACCACGGCTTCGCGCGAGCGGCGGCAGAGCTCGGCGGCACGCTGCATCTCCTCGGCCATCGAGGTGGCGGGCTCGGGCGCCGGCGCTGCCGCCACGGCGGCGGGCGCGGCCACGGCCGGTGCCGTGGGTGCCGCCTCAGCGGCCGCATCGGTGGACGGCACGGCAGGCGCGGGCAGGTCCAGCCCCAGCCGCACGTCGATCCAGCACTCGCGCACCGGGCTCGATTGCAGCTGCCGGATCGTGGCCGCGTCGTCGATCGTGAAGCGGGTGCGCCAGAACGGGTGGTCCAGCCAGGCGCCTTCGAGCGCGTGCAGGTGCATGCCCAGCTGCAACTGCGTCACCGGGATCTTCTTGAGCGTGTTCGCTTGCTTGTCCATGAACCGTCTTGGCCCGCTGGCGTACGTTGCGCCGTTCCTGCCCTGTGGTGTGTGCCCGGCCTGCCGCCTCAGCGCGCGCGCCGCGCGGCCCGCTCACCCGCCCACAGCGCGTCGAGCTGCGGGAAGTTCCAGCGATCGGGCGGCTCGCGCTCGAGGATGCGGTCGTTCGTGCCGGGCTTGGCCAGGTCGATGATCTGGGTCGTGATCGGCATCGACGACTTGGTCGAAAAGAAGGCCTTCACCACCGGCGAGGTCAGCGCCTGCGGGTTCTGGTCGACCACCACCGCCAGCTTGCCAGACTCCAGCCGCACCAGCGAGCCCACCGGGTAGATGCCCAGGCTCTTGACGAAGGCGCGGAAGATCACCTCGTCGAACTGCCCCTTCCACGAGGCCATGCGGGCAATGGATTCGGCCGGGTCCCAGCCGTTCTTGTAGGGCCGGTTGGAGGTGATCGCGTCGTACACATCGCACACCGCGCCCATGCGGGCGAACTGGGTCAGCCGCTCGCCGGACAGGCCGTGCGGGTAGCCGCGGCCATCCGGGCGCTCGTGGTGGTGCAGGCAGACCTCCATCGCCATCTCGCTGGCGCCCTTGGCTTCCTGCAGCATCTCGTAGCCGCGCTCGGGGTGGGTGCGGATCACGGTGAACTCGGCGTCGGTGAGCTTGTCCGGCTTCTGCAGGATCTCCAGCGGCATCGCAGCCTTGCCCAGGTCGTGCAGCAGGCCGGCCATGCCGGCCTGGCGGCAGCCCTCGGCGTCCAGCCCGAGCTGGCGCGCCAGCGACACCATCAGCGCGCACACCGCCACCGAGTGCATATAGGTGTAGTCGTCCTGCGTCTTCAGCCGCGCCAGGCTCACCAGCGCGCCCGGGTTGCGGAACACCGAGCTGGTGATCTCGTCCACCAGCGGCAGGCAATGTTCGGTGTCCAGCGCCTTGCCCAGCCGGGCCTCGTTGAACATCGAGGTCACGGCCTCGCGTGAGCGCTTGCACACGTCGGCGGCCTGCTGCAGTTCGTCCTGCAGCGACTGCCCCGCTGGCGGGGGCGGCGCCGCGGCCGCCGGGGGGCCGGGCTGCGGGCGCTGCGGCCGCGGCGGCACCGGCAGGCGGATCGTCGTGGGCGGTGCATCCGGCGGCGCGACGTCCAGGCCGCGGCCGGCGTCGATCCAGCATTCACGCACCTTGCTGCCCTGCAGCTGGCGGATCGTGGCCGGGTCGTCGATGACGAACTTGGTGCGCCAGAACGGGTGATCGAGCCAGGCGCCTTCCAGTGCATGCAGGTGCATGCCCACCCGCAACTGGCTGACCGGGATCTTCTTGAGTTGGGGGGGACTGCGTTCGGCCATGGTGCTCTGTCTGCACCTTATCGGCGACCCCCGGGGGGCGCTTGAGCCGGCACCCCGGGCGAGCGCGAAAAAAAGCCGCTGCGGGTGGCAGCGGCCGGGTTCACCGTGGCGAGCCGCTCCCGGCGGCCCAGGCCTCAGCGCATGCGGGCTTGCGGCACCGTCTTCAGATCGCCGGGCAGCGAGGCCAGGTAGGCCGCCACCTGCTTGAGCTCGGCGTTCTGGAAGGTGGGCTTCTTCTTGCCGTCGGCTTCCTGGATCACCTGGCTGCGCATCACCGCGTTGCTGCGGCCCACATGCGGGTTGCCGTCGGTCTCGTAGGACCGCAGGGCGGCGTACAGGTAGTCGGCATGCTGGCCGGCCAGGCGCGGGTAGGCGGGATCGATCGGCTTGCTGAAGTTGGCGCCATGGCAGGCGGTGCAGGCGGCCAGGCGGTCCTTCAGGGCATCGGGCACGGGCTTGGCCAGTTGCTCGGGGGCGGCGGCGCCGCCCTGGCCCTGCTGTTCGTAGAAGGCGGCCAGGTCGGCCATGTCCTGCTCGGTCAGCGAGGCGGAGATGCCTCGCATGGTCGGGTGCTTGCGGTCGCCCTTCTGGTAGGCCTGCAGCGAGGCCACGATGTACTTCGCGCCCTGGCCTGCGATCTTGGGCACCTTGTAGACCTCGGGGAAGGTGGCCTGGTAGCCGATGATCCCGTGGCAGCCGATGCACATGGCGGCCTTGCCCGCACCCGCCTTGGCGTCTCCGGCCTTGGCGTCCTGGGCCTGGGTGAAGGTGCAGGCGCCGGCAAGGGCGATCAGGGTGAGAAGGGCTTTTTTCATCATGTCGCGGTGGGGTGGTGTTCGTTGGCTTGGGCGCAGCAGGAAGCGCGCCCCCACGGGGCAGCCGCGGATTATAGGGGGCGCACTTATACTGCCCCGCACCCGTCCACCGCTTGATCTTCCCCATGAAATTCCAAGGCACCGACAACTACGTCGCCACTCAGGACCTGATGCTGGCCGTCAACGCGGCCATCACGCTGAAGCGCCCGCTGCTCGTGAAGGGCGAACCCGGCACCGGCAAGACCATGCTGGCCGAGGAAGTGGCCGGCGCCCTGGGCATGCCGCTGCTGCAGTGGCACATCAAGAGCACCACCAAGGCACAGCAGGGCCTGTACGAGTACGACGCGGTGAGCCGCCTGCGCGACAGCCAGCTCGGCGACGAGAAGGTCAAGGACATCCACAACTACATCGTCAAGGGCGTGCTGTGGCAGGCCTTCAACGCCGACCAGCAGGTGGCCCTGCTGATCGACGAGATCGACAAGGCCGACATCGAATTCCCGAACGACCTGCTGCGTGAACTCGATCGCATGGAGTTCTATGTCTACGAGACACGCGAGCTGGTCAAGGCCAAGCACCGGCCGATCGTGTTCATCACCTCGAACAACGAGAAGGAGCTGCCCGACGCCTTCCTGCGCCGCTGCTTCTTCCACTACATCAAGTTCCCGGATGCGGCCACGATGCAGTCCATCGTCGACGTGCACTTCCCGAACCTGAAGAAGGAACTGCTCAGCGTCGCGATGAAGACCTTCTACGACGTGCGCAACCTGCCCGGCCTGAAGAAGAAGCCCTCCACCAGCGAGCTGATCGACTGGCTCAAGCTGCTGGTGGCCGAGGACATCCCGCTCGAAGTGCTGCAAAGCAAGGACGAGAAGGTCTCGGTGCCGCCGCTGGTGGGCGCGCTGCTGAAGAACGAGCAGGACGTCACGCTGTTCGAGAAGCTGGTGTTCATGCAACGCCACAACCGCTGAGCGGTCGGCCTGCCCGATGAGCACCCCCACGCCGCGCGAAGCACTGGCCGAGGGCCTGGTCGATGCCGCCGGATTCGTGTTCGGCGCACTCGGCGGCTGGCAGCTCGGCAAGGCCTTCGGCTTCGATTTCCTCGCCAGCGCCGGCTGGGACGGCCGCGCCCTGATCAGCCTGGTCTTCGTGCTGGCCGGCCTGGGCCTGGGCAAATGGGCCTCGCTGCGCTGGCGGGCCCGGCGCCGCGCGACCCGTGATTGAACCTGTGACCCCCCCCACCCGATGAGCAGCCTGCCCCGCATTGTTGATCCCGTCACGCTGGCCGGCGAACATGCCCGCCTGGAACCCCTGGCGCCGGAACACGAGGCCGGCCTCGTCGAGGCGGTGCGCGACGGCAATCTCTGGCAGCTCTGGTACACCGCGATCCCGTCGCCCGAGCGCATGGGCGCCGAGATCCAGCGCCGGCTCAGGCTGCAGGCCGCCGGCACGATGCTGCCCTTCACGGTGTTCGATGCCGCCGGCCGCATTGCCGGCATGAGCACCTACATGAACATCGACACCGTGCACCAGCGTGTCGAGATCGGCTCCACCTGGTACCGGGCCAGCGCACAGCGCACGCCGCTGAACACGCAATGCAAGCGCCTGCTGCTGGCGCATGCCTTCGAGCAGCTGCAGTGCATCGCGGCGGAGTTCCGCACCCACCGCTTCAACCACCAGAGCCGGCGCGCGATCGAGCGGCTGGGCGCGCAGCTCGACGGCATCCTGCGCAACCACCAGCGTGCGACCAACGGCACCCTGCGCGACACCGCGGTCTACAGCATCACCGCGGACGAATGGCCCACGGTGCGCGCGC
Source organism: Burkholderiales bacterium (assembly GCA_016213205.1). Classification (GTDB taxonomy): domain Bacteria; phylum Pseudomonadota; class Gammaproteobacteria; order Burkholderiales; family Burkholderiaceae_C; genus Pseudaquabacterium. The sequence goes on along the minus strand of JACRAZ010000054.1, from coordinate 27,179 downwards.
ACCTGGACTTCCAGCTCAGCCGGCCGCGATAGCACGCCGCCAGCACCAGCGCCGCCATGGCCCGCAAGAAGCCGATCACCGTTGATCACCTGTGGCGCCTGGAGCGGCTGGGCGCGCCGAGCCTCTCGCCCGATGGTGCGCAGGCCGTCGTCGCGGTGACCCGCCCCTCGATGGCCGACAACAAGGCCGCCAGCGCGCTGTGGCTGCTGTCCACGCTGGGCGGCGCGCCGCGCCGGCTGACCCACTGCGGCGACAAGGACGGCCAGCCGCGCTTCTCGCCGCACGGCGACCGCATCGGCTTCATCGCCCGCCGCGAGCAGGACGGCCGCAAGGACGAAGAGGCGCAGTTCTACGTGATCCCGCCCGATGGCGGCGAGGCCCAGCGCGCCGGCGAGGTGGCCACCGGCGTCGACACCTTCAAGTGGTGCCCGGACGGCCGGCGCATCGTGTTCATCTCCTGGGTCTGGCCCGGCCTCAAAGGCGCCAAGGCGCAGGCCAAGGCCCTGAAGGCCCACAAGGAGCGCAAGGAAAGCGGCTACGCCACCAGCGAATCGCTCTATCGCTTCTGGGACCACTTCGTGCCGATGGGCCGCGTGCCGCACCTGCACGTGATGGACATCGCCACCGGCAAGGTGCGCGACCTGTTCGAGGGCACGCCTTACGAGCTGTTCCGCGGCGAGCCCGACGCCCACTGCTTCGACATCGCGCCCGACGGCCGCCGCGTCGTGTTTTCCCACGACCCGGCGCCCGACAAGCGCATCGACGGGCGCTATGCACTGGCCGAGGTCGACCTGCGCAGCGGGCGCATCGCCACCATCGTCCAGGATGCCGAGTGGGACTTCTCCGCCCCGCGTTACAGCCCCGATGGCTCGCGCATCGCCTTCCTCGCCAGCCACCAGGGCCGCAAGCACACGCTGCCCACCCAGCTCGCGGTGTGGGAGCGCGGCCATGGCCACGAGATCGTCAGCGCCGAGTGGGACCACACGGTGCATGCCCCGCTGCTGTGGGAGGAGGACGGCCAGGCCCTGCTGTTCGCCACCGAGCAGCAGGCGCGGCGACACCTGTGGCGCTTCGACCTGCCGGACCGGCGGCCCGAGATCGTGGTGCGTGGCGGCTGGTTGCAGGCCTTCGACAAGGCGGCCGGCACGCTGGTGAGCGTGGCCGATGCGGCCGACCACCCGGCACGCGCCCATGCCCACCTGCCGGGCCAGCCGGCGCGCCGCATCGAGCGCTTCAACGATGCGCTGATGGCCACGCTGGACATCCGGCGCCCCGAGGAGCTGTGGGTGCCAGGTGCGCTCGGCGACCGGGTGCAGGTGTGGCTGCACCACCCGCCGGGCTTCGATGCGAAGAAGAAGTACCCGCTGCTGCACGTGATCCACGGCGGCCCGCACACCGCCGCCGGCGACACCTGGCACTACCGCTGGAACACGGCCGTGTTCGCCGCGCAGGGCTATGTGGTGGCCTCGGTCAACTACCACGGCTCGTCGAGCTTCGGCCACGCCTTCCTCGACAGCATCACCCACCGCTGGGGCGAGCTCGAGCTGCAGGACATCGAGGCCACCACCGATGCGCTGCTGAAGAAGCGCTACATCGACCGCAAGCGCCTGTTCGCCACCGGGGGCAGCTACGGCGGCTTCATGGTGGCGTGGATGAACGCGCATGTGCCGGCGGGGCGCTATGCGGCCTACGTCTGCCATGCCGGCTGCTTCGACTGGACCGCGATGTTCGCCGACGACGCCTGGTCCTGGCATGCCAAGGAGCTGGGCGCCTGGTACTGGGAGGACATGGCCCGCATCCAGGCCCAGAGCCCGCACGCCCACGCCAAGGGCATGCGCACCCCCACGCTGGTGGTGCACGGCGCGCAGGACTACCGCGTGCCCGACACGCAGGGCCTGGCCTACTACAACACGCTCAAGGCGCTGGGCGTCGATGCACGGCTGCTGTGGTTCCCGGACGAGAACCACTGGGTGCTCAAGCCGCGCAACAGCCAGCTCTGGTACCGCGAGTTCTTCGACTGGCTCGCCCGCCACGACGGCGCGCGCCGCAGGGCCGACGCCCCGGCCCGCTGAGGCCGGCTCAGGTCGCCAGCCGCGCCACCACGGTGCGGTTGCGGCCGGTGTTCTTGGCCTGGTAGAGCGCGTGGTCGGCCCGCTCGAGCAGGTGCGCCGGCGACTCGTCGGCATCGCTGCACAGCGCGGCACCGATCGACACCGTCAACCGGATCGGCTGGTCGCGCCAGCTCGTCTCGGCGTCGCCCAGCATCTTGCGCAGGCGCTCGGCGGTGCGCCGCACGGTGATCTGGTCGGCCCGCGGCAGCAGCACGCCGAACTCCTCGCCGCCCAGGCGGCCGATCACGTCGACATCGCGTGCCGAGGCGGTGAGCACCTGCGCGGTGGTCAGCAGCACGGCATCGCCTGCGGCATGGCCCTGGGTGTCGTTGATCTTCTTGAAGTGGTCGATGTCGATCATCAGCACGCCGAAGGGCTCGCCGAAGCGGCCCAGCCAGCGGTGCTGCGCCTCGAGCTGGCGGGTCCATTCGGCACGGTTGAACAGGCCGGTGAGCGGGTCGCGCTGCGACAGGTGGCGCAGCTTGCGCACCAGGCGCTGCAGCGCCATGCCGGCCAGGCTGGCGTGCTGCACCAGCGTGAGCATCAGCAGCAGCAGCACCGAGGCCAGGTTCAGCGGTGTGTCGGCCGGCAGGGGCTGCAGGCCCGCCGAGGCCGGCACCAGCCCCGCCAGCGCGCGCAGCGTGAACATCGCCACCGCCGCCACCTGCGGCGCGATCAGCAGGAAAGCGGTGCGCTCGCCGAACTCCGAACGCAAGGTGGGGTAGGCCTGCATGCACATGCGCAGCAGCACCCAGGCCATCGCGGCGCAGCTGATCATCACCTGCACCGATGGGCAATGCGGCGGCGGCAGCCACTCGCAGGCCAGGTTGCCCAGCAGCACGAACGCCACCACGAGGATCGACTCACCGTCCCAGGCCGGGCTGCGCAGGAAGATCAGCACGCCGCGCCGCATCGCCAGCACGGCCAGCACGCTCACCGCATTGGCGCCGCTCACGGCCAGCCAGTCCGGCGCGCTGCCACGCGTGAGCATCAGCGCCGCGGCCCGCGCGCCGCACACGGCCGAGAGCGACCAATGCCGCGAGGCCAGGCGCGACAGCCGCAAGGTCGGCACCGCCATCGCCCAGGCAGCCGCCACCAGCAGCTGCAACAGCAGCAGCATCAGGATCACGAGGGCGACGTTTCCCAGCATCGTCGGGTCTTCGGAGCCGGCCGTCACAACTTGAGACAATCGGCCGCGCAAGTCCCGTTCGCCCGGGCCGTGCAGGGCCGCGGCGTGAAGTCTGCACGCCCGGGGCCGGCTGCGGCTATGCTCGACATCCAGATTGGCGCGCACCCCAGGCGGCCGGACCGGAACCACCATGCTCATCAACTTCTTCTTCACGCTGCGCGCGGCCAAGCTGCCGGTTTCCGTCAAGGAATACCTGACGCTGCTCGAAGCCGTCCGCGCCGAGGTCATCGGCCCGTCGGTGGACGAGTTCTACTACCTGGCCCGCACCTCGCTGGTCAAGGACGAAGCCCACTTCGACAAGTTCGACCGGGCCTTCGGCGCCTACTTCAAGGGCGTGGAGATGCTGGTCGACTTCACCAAGGAAGTGCCGCTGGACTGGCTGCGCAAGAACCTGGAACTCGAGCTCACCCCCGAGCAGAAGGCCCTGATCGAGAAAATGGGCTGGGACGAGCTGATGGAAACGCTGAAGAAGCGTTTCGAGGAACAGAAAGAGCGCCACGAAGGCGGCAACAAGTGGGTCGGCACCGGCGGCACCAGCCCCTTCGGCGCCTACGGCGTGAACCCGCAGGGCATCCGCATCGGCCAGGACAAGGGCCGCAACAAGAGCGCGGTGAAGGTGTGGGACCAGCGCGCCTACAAGGACTACGACGACACGCTGGAGCTGGGCACCCGCAACATCAAGGTGGCCCTGCGCCGGCTGCGCCGCTTCGCGCGCGAGGGGGCCGAGACCGAGCTCGACCTGGACGACACCATCCACTGCACCGCCGCCAATGCGGGCATGCTGGACATCAAGCTCGTGCCTGAGCGCCACAACAAGGTGAAGGTGCTGCTGCTGATGGACGTGGGCGGCACGATGGACGAGCACATCCACCGCGTCGAAGAGCTGTTCTCGGCCACCAAGAGCGAGTTCAAGCACCTCGAGTTCTACTACTTCCACAACTGCGTCTACGACTTCATGTGGAAGAACAACCGCCGCCGCTTCAGCGAGAAGACGCCCACCTGGGACATCATCCGCAAGTACAACAAGGACTACAAACTCATCTTCGTGGGCGACGCGACGATGAGCCCGTATGAAATCCTGCAGCCCGGTGGCAGCGTGGAATACAACAACGAGGAGCCGGGCGCCGAGTGGATCCAGCGCCTGACCAACGCGTTCCCGAAGTTCGCCTGGATCAACCCCGAACCGCAGGGCGTTTGGCAGTACCGCCAGAGCATCTCGATCATCCAGCAGTTGGTGAACCAGCGCATGTACCCGCTCACGCTGGCCGGGCTCGAAGGGGCCATGCGCCTGCTGAGCAAGTGACCGGGTGAGCGCGCCCGCCTGGCCGCCCGATGGGGGCGCACCTGCCGCCCCGGCGCACGCGCCGTGCAACGACAGGCGGGCCAGGCCGGGCAACGCGTTGCGCAGCGTGCTCGCAGCGCTGGCATTCGGGCTGGTGTTCGGCGGCTGCGCCCCGTTGCGCCCGGCCCCGGCATCGGCGGCACAGCCGGCGCCGGCCGCAGCGCCGACCATCGTGCTCGAGGTCGTGGCCCCGGCGCCCCTGAAGGCGCTGCTCGAACAGCACCTGGACCTGGCCCGGCTTGCGCGGCTGCCCACCGACGAGACGCTGGACGACAGCGAATGGGCGCGCCTGATCGCCGCCGCGCCGGCCCAGGCCCGCGAGCTGCTGCAGACCGAGGGCTACTTCGAGGCCGAGGCCCAGGCCAGCCGCAGCCCGGGCCCGCCCACGCGCGTGACGGTGCGCATCCGCCCCGGCGCGCGCACCCACATCGCCACGCTGGACCTGGCACTCACGGGCCCGCTGGCCGAGCGTGTGGCCACCGGCGACGCCGACGCGCAGGCGCTGCAACGCCAGCTCCAGGCCACCGGCCCGCTGCAGCCCGGCGCCGCCTTCCGCAATGCCGAGTGGGCCGAGACCAAGCTGCGCCTGCTCACCCGCCTGCGCGCGGCCGGCCACATGGCCGCCACCGTGGCACACAGCCAGGCCGACATCGATGCCGACCAGCGCAGCGCCCGCCTCGCGGTCACGCTGGACAGCGGCCCGCTGTTCCGGGCCGGCGCCGTGCGGGTGGAAGGCCTGCAGCACCACGACGAACGCACCGTGCGCCGCCTGGCCGGCTTCGGCCCCGGTGCGCCGCTGACCGAATCGCTGCTGCTGGACTACCAGGAGAGGCTGCAGAAGAGCAACCTGTTCGAGGCCGTGTCGGTGAACTTCGACCCCGACCCGGCACAGGCCGCGGCCGCCGCGGTGACCGTGCGCCTGCGCGAGATGCCGCTGCAGCAGGCCACCGCCGGCCTGGGTTACAGCGCCAACACCGGGCCGCGCGCCTCGCTCGAGCACACCCACCGCCGCCCGTTCGGCTGGGCCATGACCAGCTACAACAAGGTCGAGTGGGGTCGCGACGCCCAGCACCTGACGAGCGACTTCTACAGCCACCCCGGCGAGGACTCGGCCCGCAACCTGCTGGGCGTGCAGGCCGAGCGGCTGCGCAGCCAGACCGATGTCGTGCTGTCGCAGCGCCTGCGTGTCGGCCGCACCACCGACACGCCGCGCGTCGAGCGCCTGTACTTCGGCGAGATGCTGCGCTCGCGCCAGAGCCTGCTGGCCGGTGGCGTGGTCGACGCGCGCGCGCTCAGCGCCAACCTGCACCTGGTGCTGCGCGACCTGGACAGCGTGCTGCTGCCCACCCGCGGCTATTCGCTCGCGCTGCAGATGGGCGTGGGCCAGGCGCACAGCAATGCGGGCGACAACGGGCCCTTCGGCCGCGCCTACGGCCGCATCACCGGCTACTGGCCGCTGGGCGCGCAGTGGTATGGCAATGCGCGGCTCGAAGCGGGCGAGGTGATCAAGCGTGATGCGGTGGTGGTGCCCGATGCGCTGGGCTTCCGCGCCGGCGGCGACGATTCGGTGCGCGGTTATGCCTACCGGTCCTTGGCGCCCCAGCGCCATGGCACCACGGTCAGCGGCAACGTGCTGTTGACCGGCAGCCTCGAGCTCGCACGCCCGGTCTCGGCCAGCCTGCCCTCGGTGTGGGGCGCGGTGTTCGTCGACGCCGGCCGCGCCGCCGAGCGCTGGGCCGACTACAAGGCCGCGCTCGGCTATGGCGTGGGCCTGCGCTGGCGCAGCCCGATCGGCCCGCTGCGGGCCGACCTGGCCTGGGGTGACGAAACCCGGCGGATGCGGCTGCACCTGTCGGTGGGCATCGCGTTCTGAGGCCGGCATGCGCGACGACCCCGCCGCCCCCCTGTCGCCGCCCGGCCCTGCGGCCCCCGCCGTGCCACCCGCCCGGCGGCGGCGCTGGTGGGCCTGGGCGCTGCCGCTCGGGCTGCTGGCGCTGCCGCTGCTGCTGATCTGGGCGCTGTGGCATGCCAGCGCCACCTTGCCGCAGGCGCTGGGCCTGGTGCCGGGCCTACAGGCGCAAGGTGTGCGCGGCAGCGCGGCCAGCGGCCACATCGAGATCGACCGGCTCGACTGGGCCCTGCCGGCCCAGGCCGGCACGCTGCGGCTGCAAGGCCTGGTGCTGCAAGGCCTGCGCTGGCATTGGGGCGGCACGCCGCGGCTGCACATCGACCGGCTCACGATCCGCAGCCTCGGCTTCCAGAGTGCCCCCGCCGCGGCGCCGCGTGCGCCGGCCCCGAGCACGCTGCGCATGCCGCTGACGCTGACGATCGACACGCTCCAGATCGACACCCTGCAGATCGACACCCTGCCGCCGATGCGCCGGCTGGCCACCCGCCTGGCGCTGGGGGCCGAGGGCGGCTGGCAGCACCGCATCGACGGTCTCACGGTCGACTGGGAACAGGCCCGCCTGCGGGCCGACGCCCGGCTCGGCGGGCAGGCCGGCCTGCCGCTCGCGGCCCAGGTGCAGGCGCAATCGATCGGCCACCGGCCCTGGCAGGCCCGGGCAGAGGCCTCCGGCCCACTGGCCGGCTTCGTGCTGCAGGCCACCGCCCAGGGCAACAGCGTGGCGGGCCAGCCGGCGCCGGCCTTGCAGGCGCAGGCCCGGGTCGAGCCGTTTGCGTCCTGGCCGCTGTCGGACCTGAGCCTCACGACGCGCCAGCTCGACCTGGCCGCCGTCTCCACCCGGTGGCCACGCACCGCCCTCACCGGCCGCGCCACGCTCAAGCTCATCGGCCTGGACCGGCCGGCCCAGGCCAGCGTGGCGCTGCACAACGAGCAGCCCGGACGCTGGGACCAGGGGCAACTGCCGCTGGCGCGCCTGATGCTCGAGCTGGCCGCCGAGCCACGGCGGCTCGACCGCATGCAGCTGCCGCGTTTCGAGCTCCAGCTGGCCGACGGGCAGGCCAGTGCCGGGTCCATCACCGGCAGCGGCCAGTGGGAACGCGACACGCTGGCGCTGTCGCTGCAGCTCGATGCGGTGCAGCCGGCACGGCTGGACGCACGGGCCGCGCCAATGCGCCTGAGCGGGCCCCTCACGCTGCAGGCCAAGGGCTTGCCGATCCCGGGCGGCGCACCCAACAGCGCCGGGCCGTCGGTGGCGGTGCAGGCCCGCCTGACCGGCCAGACGCTGGACGGCGTGGGCGAGCCGGTGCGCATCACCCTGTCGGGCGAAGGCAATGCGCAGCGCTGGCAGCTGCGTGAAGCGCAGGCCAGCGCCGGCCGCGCCAGTGCCCTGGCCAGCGGCGACGCGCAGCGCGAGCCCGACGGCTGGCGGCTGGCCCTGAGCGCCCGGCTGAGCCAGTTCGACCCCCTGCCCTGGTGGCGCGGCGACGCCGGCTCGCCCTGGCGACGCGGCGGGCACCGCCTCAGTGGCGAAGCGCAGCTCCAGGGCCTGTGGCGGGGCCTGCCGCCGGCCGCACTGCAGCAGGCGGACCCGTGGGCCCGCTGGCGGCGCGCGGCCACCGGCGCGCTGCGGGCCAGCCTGGTCGACAGCCAGCTCGCCGGGGTGCCGCTGGCCGGCCAGTTGAGCCTGGCCAACGACGCGTCCACGCTGCGGTGGTCACTGGGCCTCCTGGCCGCCGGCAACCGGCTCGCGCTGGCCGGCAGCCAGGCCGCCGACGGGCGGCTGTCCGATGCCCGCCTGCAGCTGGACGCGCCCGCACTGGCCCCCCTGGGGCCGCTGTTCCAGTGGCTGGCCCATGCCCAGCCCGCCACGGCCGGCTGGCTGCCCGCTGCGGGCCAGCTGCAGCTGCAGGCCCGGCTCGACGGCCGCTGGCCCGCGCTGGAGAGCACCGGCACGCTGCAGCTGCGCGGCCTGCGCAGCCCGCAGCTGCAACTGGCCCAGGCGGAAGCCCAGTGGCGCCGGCAGGAGGGTGGCGCCACCCCCATGACCGGCACGCTGGCGCTGCGCGGCCTGGTGCTGGCCGGCCAGCCGCTGGACCGGCTGGAAGCCCGCGCCGAAGGCAGCCTGGCCGACCACAGCCTGCACCTGGTGGCCGACAGCCCCTGGCGCCTGCCGGCCTGGACCGAGCACCTGCTCGGCCCCGCCGGCAGCGGCACCCGCCTCGAGGCCGACGGCCGCGGCCAGTGGCAGCGCGTGGACGGCGGCCACCGCTGGCGTGTCAGCGCGCTGGGCCTGCGTGGCGGTGCGCGTGATGCCCGCGACGACAGCCGCGCCTGGCTGGCGGCCAGCGGGCTGGCGGGCGAGCTGGCGCTCGATGAACGCTGGGCCCCGGTGTCGCTGCAGCTGGCGCCGGGCCGGGTGCAACTGCTCGGCACCGCGCTGCGTTGGCAGCAGGCCCAATGGCGGGCCACTGGCACGGCGCCGGCCGGTGCGCAGCTCGATGCCGAGCTCGAGACCATCGATGTGGCGGCACTGCTCCACCGCCTGCAGCCCACCATGGGCTGGCGGGGCGACCTGAACATCGGCGGCCGCATCCAGGTGCGCAGTGGAGAACGCTTCGACGCCGACGTGGTGCTCGAGCGCCTGGGCGGCGACCTCGCCGTCGTCGACGATCTCGGCAACCGCCAGCCGCTGGGCCTGAGCGAGCTGCGGCTCGCGCTCAGCGTGCACGACGGCCTGTGGCAGTTCGCCCAGGGCCTGGCCGGGCAGCACCTGGGCGAGATCGCCGGTGCCCAGGTGGTCCGCACCACGCCCGAGCGGCGCTGGCCCGCGCCCGATGCCCCGCTGCAGGGCGTGCTGGAGGCCCGCGTGGCCAAGCTCGGTGTCTGGGGGGCCTGGGTGCCGCCCGGCTGGCAGCTCTCGGGCCGCCTGAACACCAGTGCCACGCTGGGCGGCCGCTTCAGTGCGCCCGAGCTCAGTGGCCGCATGCAGGGCAGCGGCCTGGGCGCCCGCAGCCTGCTGCAAGGCATCGGCGTCAGCGACGGCGAGCTGCTGATCACCCTGGCCGGCGAACGCGCCCAGGTCGAGCGCTTCGAGTTCCGCGGCGGCGAAGGCCGCCTCACGCTCAGCGGCGGTGCGCTGCTGGGTGCGCAGCCCAGTGCGCAGCTGCAGCTCACGGCCGACCATTTCCGGCTGCTGGGCCGCATCGACCGCCGGCTCGTGGCCAGCGGCCAGGCCGCGCTCAAGCTCGATGCGCGCCAGCTGCAGCTCGACGGTCGGATCCGGGTCGACGACGGCCTGTTCGACCTCAGCCGCGCCGATGCGCCGGCACTGGACACCGACGTGCAGGTGTACCGCGGCGGCCTGCCGTCCGATGCCGGGGCCAAGCCCGCGGCGCCACCCTTGCCCGCGCCGCTGCGCAATGCCCGGGTCGACGTGCAGATCGAACTGGGCGATCGGCTCAAGCTGCGTGGCCGCGGCATCGACACCGGCCTGCGCGGCAGCCTGCGCATCAGCAGCCCGGGTGGCCGGCTCGCGCTGAACGGCAGCGTGCGCACCGAAGGCGGCACCTACGCCGCCTATGGCCAGAAGCTCGAGATCGAACGCGGCGAGCTGGTCTTCACCGGCACGCCGGACAACCCGCGCCTGGATGTGCTGGCGATCCGGCCGAACCTGGACGTGAAAGTGGGCGTCAGCGTGGTCGGCGGGGCCCAGAGCCCGCGCATCCGCCTGGTCAGCGAGCCCGAGATGGCCGAATTCGACAAGCTCTCGTGGCTGGTGCTGGGCCGCAGCCCCGACGGCCTGGGCCGCACCGATACCGCGCTGCTGCAGCGCGCCGCGGTGGCGCTGCTGGCCGGCAGCGAGGGCCGCGCCCCCACCGACACCCTGGTGGAGACCCTGGGTCTGACCGACTTCTCGCTGCGCCAGACCGAGGGCGACGTACGAGAGACCATCGTCAGCCTCGGCAAGCAGCTCTCGCGGCGCTGGTACGTGGGCTACGAGCGCAGTGTCAACGCCACCACCGGCACCTGGCAGCTCATCTACCGCGTGGCCCAGCGGCTCACGGTGCGTGCGCAATCGGGGGCCGAAACCGCGGTCGACGTGATCTGGTCCTGGCGCTGGTGAGCGCGTCTCGCCGGGCGCCGACCGTGCCAGAATCCCCGCCTGCCCGCCGCCGTAGTTCAATGGATAGAACGAGCGCCTCCTAAGCGCTAGATACAGGTTCGATTCCTGTCGGAGGCGCCAGCCCGGCGCCGAACGCGCAATCCGCACTGTTTTGCGGTTGCAACTTTCAGCGAGCACCCACACTCATAACATGCACCCGGTCTTATACTGGCCCGGGTCGTTCGTGGATGGCGCCGCGCTGCACGCGCCGAAGGTGAGACAAGATGGGTCGCAAACTCAAGGTTGCCGGGCTGCTTGCATTGGGCGCCGTTGCCGGCGCGCTGACGACGATTCAGCTGCAGGCCTTCGCGCGCAACTCGATATCGCCGCTGCCGCTGGAAGAACTGCAGCAGCTGGCGGCCGTGTTCGGCCTCGTCAAGAGCGACTACGTCGAACCGGTCGACGAGAAAAAGCTCATCTCCGACGCCATCTCCGGCATGGTGGCCGGCCTCGACCCGCATTCCCAGTACTTCGACAAGAAGAGCTTCAAGGAATTCCGCGAGGGCACCACCGGCCGCTTTGTCGGCGTGGGCATTGAAATCGGCATGGAAGACGGCCTGGTCAAGGTGGTCTCCCCGATCGAAGGCTCGCCCGCCTTCCGCGCCGGCCTGAAGAGCGGCGACCTGATCACCAAGATCGACGACTCCGCGGTCAAGGGCCTGACGATGGACCAGGCCGTCAAGAAGATGCGCGGCGAGCCCAACACCAAGGTGCTGCTCACCGTCTACCGCAAGGAAGAAAGCCGCAGCTTCCCGGTGACCATCGTGCGCGAGGAAATCCGCGTGCAGAGCGTGCGCGCCAAGGTGGTCGAGCCGGGTTATGCCTGGCTGCGCGTGAGCCAGTTCCAGGACCGCACGGTCGACGACTTCGTGCGCAAGCTCGACGAGATCTACAAGGTCGAGCCCCAGCTCAAGGGCCTGGTGCTCGACCTGCGCAACGATCCGGGTGGCCTGCTCGAAGGCGCGGTGGCCATCTCGGCGGCCTTCCTGCCGGCCGACGTGACGGTGGTGTCCACCCGCGGCCAGCTGGCCGATGCCCGCAGTACCCTCAAGGCCTCGCCGGAAGATTACCTGCGCCGCGGCGGCAGCGACCCGCTGCGCAAGCTGCCCGCCGCGCTGAAGACGGTGCCGCTGGTGGTGCTGGTGAACGAAGGCTCGGCCTCGGCCAGCGAAATCGTCGCCGGCGCGCTGCAAGACCACAAGCGGGCCATCGTGATGGGCGCCCAAACCTTCGGCAAGGGCTCGGTGCAGACGGTGCGCCCGCTGTCGGCCGACACGGCCCTGAAGATCACCACCGCGCGCTACTACACCCCCAGCGGCCGCTCGATCCAGGCCAAGGGCATCGTGCCCGACATCTGGCTCGACGAAACCGCCGAAGGCAATGTGTTCGCGGCGCTGCGCATGCGCGAGGCCGACCTCGAGAAGCACCTCGTCAACGGCGAGGAAAAGAAGGACGAAGCCCGCGAAAAGGCCCGCGAGGAAGCCAAGAAGAAGCTCGAGGAGCAGATGGCCAAGACCAAGGAGCCGCCCAAGCCGCTGCCCGAGTTCGGCAGCAACGCCGACTTTCCGCTGGCCCAGGCACTGAACCAGCTCAAGGGCAAGCCGGTGGCGGTGAGCAAGACCATGAGCGAGCGCAAGGCAGCGCTCGACATCGACACGAAGTAAGTGCCGGTCCCTCCCCGTCAAGCAGAGCCCGCCACTGGCGGGCTTTGTGCTCATGGGAACCAGCGCCGACGCGGCGAACGCCCGCCGGTGTGGCTGGCGGTGCTGGCCCTGCTGGCCTGGCTGCTGGCCGGCCCCGCTGCCCTGGCGGCCCCCCCGGCGGGGCTGGACGAGCCGCACGTCCATGCGGTGGGCCGGCCTGGCGACATTCCGCACGGCGTCGTCTCCGCGCTGGCGCAGGACCGCAGCGGTTTCCTGTGGCTGGGCACCAGTGCCGGCCTGCTGCGCTACGACGGCTATCGATTCCGGCCGCACGACGGCCGCGGCGCCGATGGCAAGCCCCTGATCGGCGCCAGCTTCATCCGCGCGCTGCTGGTGGGGCGCGACGGGCGCCTGTGGATCGGCACCGAGTCCGACGGCCTGGCCAGCTTCGACCCGGCCACCGAGCAGATGCGCGTGTTCCGCAGCAGCAGCAGCGACCCCGATGCGGTGGCCGCCGGCACCATCCGAACGCTGGCGCAAGACCGTGACGGCGCCCTGTGGGTCGGCACCATCGGCCATGGCCTGGACCGTCTCGATCCGGCCAGCGGCAAGTTCCAGCATCACCGTGCCGGCGCCGAGCCGGGCACGCTGCTGGACGACCGGGTGCAGTCGCTGCTGGTCGATGCGCGCGGCACCTTGTGGGTGGGCACCTGGAAAGGCCTGCAGCGCCGCGTGGCGGGCAGCGATCGCTTCGAGCCGGTGTTCAGCACCCCGGGCGACGGCGCCAGCCTGGCCGGCAAGATCGTGAACCGGCTGGTCGAGATCGGCGACGGCCGCATCTGGGCCGGCACCCAGCAGGGTGAACTCGCGATCATCGATGCCGCCACCGGTGACGGCCGCTGGTGCGAGCTGGCGCCGCAGGCGAGCGGTCCGGTGCGCGCCGCCGTCTACGACCTGCTGGCCGTGAATGCGCAGCAGGTCTGGGTGGGCCGCGCCAGCGGCATCGAGGTGCGCAGCGCCACCGATGGCACCCTGCTGCGCCAGCTGCGCCACGAGCCGGGGCACGCCGGCAGCCTGGCCGGCAACGAGGTGCGCGCACTGCTGCGCGACCGCGCCGGCTGGGTCTGGGCCGGTGGCTATGGCGGCGGCCTGCAGCGCCACGACCCGGCCAACAACAGCATCCGCGTGCGCCAGCAGGACATGGCCCACGGCGGCGTGCTGGCCGAGGCCAACGTGCGCAGCGTGCTGCAGCTGGCCAATGGCGAGATCTGGCTCGGCACCCAGGAACGCGGGGTCGCGATCCTCGACACCGAACTGAACGTGATCGGCGCGCTGCGGCCCGATGCGCGCGACCCGCAGGCGCTGGTGGGGGGCCGGGTCGGCAGCCTCGCCCAGACGCGCGATGGCACGGTGTGGATCGGCAGCGACGGGGGCCTGTTCCAGGTGCAGGCCAACCGCCGTGTGCAACGGGTGCAGCACGCGGGCGAAGGCCGGGCCCGCCGACTGCTGGCCGCACGCGACGGCGGGCTCTGGATCGCCACCCAGGACGGCCTGTTCAAGCACGAGCCCGCCAGCGGTCGCACCACGCGCCTGGTGGCGCAAGGAGGCCAGCCGGTCAAGGGCGACGTCAACGCCCTGGCCGAGGCGGCGGATGGCCACTTGTGGGTGGGCACCGAGGCCGGCCTGTACGTGCTGCCGCCCGGCGCACAGGCCTTGCGGCGCGCCTCCTCGCCGCAGGGCCAGGGCCTGGCCCACACGGCGGTGCTGGGCCTGCTGATCGACCGCCGGCAGCGCCTGTGGGTGGACACCCCCGCCGGGCTGCACCGCATGCTGGGCTGGGACGGACAGCTCGCGCGCTTCGAAGACACCGCTTCGCGCCACGGCTTCGGCGGCCGGTCCTTCGGGGCCAACCTGCTGGAGGACGAGCGGGGCCGCATCTGGACCCACCTGGCCGTGTTCGACCCCGCCTCCGGCCAGCACCACGAGCTCACGCCGGCCGATGGCGTGGACATCGGCACCGGCTGGTTCCGCTCCTACACCCGCACCGCGGATGGCCGCATGCTGTTCGGCGGCAGCCGGGGACTGCTGGTGGTACGGCCCGAAGCCTTCGACGCCTGGTCCTACGCACCGCCGGTGGTGGTCTCGGAGCTGCGCATCGACGGCCATCGCCGCAGCGCCGGCGAGCTGGCGCGCGGCCTGGTGCTCGCGCCGCAGCAGCGCAGCCTCAGCCTGGAGTTTGCCGCGCTGGACTACAGCGACCCCGGCCGCCTGCGCTACGCCTGGCGCCTGGACGGCTTCGACGCCGACTGGAACGAAGCCGGTGCCGACTACCGCGTGGCCAGCTACAGCAACCTGAGCCCCGGCCGCTACACGCTGCAGGTGCGCGGCAGCAACCGCAACGGCGTGTTCAATCCGCAGCCCCTGACGATCGCCCTCGAGGTGCAGCCCGCCTGGTGGCAGACCCTGTGGGCCCGGGCACTGGCCGCGCTGCTGCTGCTGGCCCTGGTGGCCGCGGTGGTGCAGCTGCGCACCGCCTTGCTGCGGCGCCAGCGCCTGGCCCTGGAGCTGAAGGTGCAGCAGCGCACGGCCGAGCTCGAAGCCATGTCGCAGGCTTTGCAGCGGCAGACGGTCGCGCTGCAGGAAGCCAGCCTGTCCGACCCGCTGACGGGCCTGCGCAACCGGCGCTTCCTGTCGCAGCACATCGAGACCGACACCGCGCTGACCTACCGGCTGCACGAGGCGCGGCCACCGGAATCGCCCGCCACGCCGCAGGACACCGACCTGATCTTCTTCATGGTCGACCTCGACCACTTCAAGGCCGTGAACGACGAGCACGGCCACTCCGCGGGCGATGCGGTGCTGGTGCAGACCGGCCAGCGCCTGCGCCAGGTGTTCCGCGACACCGACTACCTGGTGCGCTGGGGCGGCGAGGAGTTCCTGATCGTCTCGCGCGCCACCACCCGCGCCCACGCGCCCGAGCTGGCCGAGCGTGCGCGCGCCATGATCGCCGACCAGCCCTTCGAACTGCCCGATGGCCAGCGCCTGCACAAGACCTGCTCGGTAGGTTTTGCCGGCTTCCCCTTGTGCGAGCAGCATCCGCGCGCACTGGACTGGAGCGCGGTGATCGACGTGGCCGATGGCGCGCTGTACATGGCCAAGCGGGCCGGCCGCAACCGCTGGTTCGGCGTGCTGGGGGCGCAGGTGGCCTCGGCCGAGGCGCTGCGCCAGCGCGCCCGTGCGCCGCTGGCCGAGTGGCTGGCCAGCGGCGAGCTGCGCACCGTGCAGTCGCCCTGAGCCCGCGGCCCCCACGCGCGGGCACCGCGGCCGCCAGCGCGCGGCCGCCGGCCAGCGCCGGCTACAGCTTCACCGGCCCGCCGGGCGTGGCCTGTGCAGCGGCCTCGCGCGCCTGCTGCTGGCGCGTGCGGTCCACGTAGGTGTCGGCCCGCGCGATCTGCTGGCGGATGATCTCGTTGTTCTGCCCCATCACGTCGATGGCCTTGGCGCGGAAGTTGTCCATCGCGTCCATGGCCTGGAAGGTCTGGTCGAACATCTCCTTCATCTTCTCGATGCCCAGCATCGGGTTCTGCGCGAACTGGGTGGTCTGGTCCACGTGCTGGTTCAGCGCGCGGCCGGTTTCGCTGATCAGGTTGCCGATGGTGGCGTTCACGCCCGAGAGCATCTCCATCACGCGGATCTGGTTGCCGGTGGCGCGCGCCACCGTCTGCGCCACCGCGAGCGCGCTCATGCCGGTGGTGGCCACGCGGGTGCAGCCGTTCATCATCTCGCGGCCGGTCTTCTTCAGCACGTCGAGCGCCAGGTAGCCGTTGATGCACACCGCCTGCTGGGTCTGGATGTCCTGCAGGTTCTGGCGCGCGTAGAACAGCACTTCTTGGCGCAGCGCCTGGGCGCGCTGCGGGTCGCTGGCCTCCAGCGACTGCACCTTCTCGGCCAGCTTGGCGTCGAGCGTCTGCGCAAAGCGCGCGGCCGCGGCGAGCTTCTGCATCGCCTCCCAGAGCTTGCCGCGCGTGGCCTCGATGTCGACCACGTCCTTCTGCATGTCGTCCCGGGCCGCGTAGAGCTGGCCCATGCTGGTCTTGAGCTGCTCGGCCGCGCTCTGGTACTTGCGGAAGTAGGCCTCGAGCTTGTTGCCGAAGGGGATGAGGCCCAGCAGCTTGCGCGGCTGCATCAGGTCGCCGTCGTTGCCGGGGTTCAGCTCGTCGAGCTGGGCGCGGATCTCCGAGATGGCCTTGAACGCGGGGGTGTCCTCGATGCCGGCGAAGTTGCGCTGCATGAAGCGGCCCTGCATCAGCGCCGAGGCACTCGAGATCTCTTCCTTGCCGAGCGCAAATGCGCTGTCCAGGCGCGACTTGAAGGCGTCGGAGTGCACGTCCTCGCTGGCCAGCGCATCGATGAAGCGCAGCACCTGGTCGTCCACCTGCTGCTGCAGCTCGGCCTTCAGCGGCACCGCCTCGCGCGTGGCCTCGGCCGGCACCGGGTGGATCACCTCGGGCGGCTCCAGCGTGAAGGCCGGCACCGCCGCGGTGGTGGTGGGCTTCGGGGTCGCGGCATCGGTCATGGCTTGGGCTCCTGGTTGGGCGCGGCAAGGGAGGGGGCATCGACACCGGGCCGTTGGCCCGCGCTGCCGAACTTCTCTTTGAGGAACTTCGAGTGCACGAGGAAGGCGTGCGCATCCTGCGAGGCCAGGTCGTCGCCGAGCTGGCGCACCTTGGCCTCGAGCTCGGCGATCGATTCCTTGAACGTGTCCTGCGCGGTCTTGCCGTTCTCCAGCAACCGGGTGGTGGCGTAGCTGGCGGGGATGGACAGGTAGGTGTTCAATGCCTCGGGCAGGTAGCGGATCGCGATGTGGCGGGCGTGGAAGCTGTCCTGCAGCGACAGGTTGCCCTTGGAGCGCTCCCACTGGTCCAGCAGGCCGGCCAGCGCCTTGCACAGCTCGAGCACACGCGCCTGCAGGCTGGCGGGGATGCGGTTGTCGGGGTTGTGCTCGGTGAGGCGGCGCACGCCATCGAGGGCGCGCTCCATCGCTTCGCGCGCATCACCCTCGTCGGTGAACTGCAGGGCCTCCCATTCGGGCTCGCGCGTGCTGGGCCAGCCCAGCCACAGCCCCCCCACCACGAAACCCGCCGCGTAGCCCAGCACCGCCACGCCCAGCCCCAGCGTGCCCAGCAGGCCCAGGCCCTGCAGCACCAGCACCACGGCCGCCAGGCCCAGCCCGCACCAGTTGGCCGGCGCGGCCACCAGCCGCAGCAACTTCTGACCCATGACGCCGATCTTCCGTGTTACTGGTAGGCCCGGATGTCCTTGAACACGCTGTACAGCGGTGTCTTGCGGGCATCGAACACGCGGCCACCGGTCACCTGCACCAGGTCTTTCAGCGCCTTCTCGTTGGCCTCGCCGAACAGCACCATGAACACCGGGATGCCGCG
The DNA here is from genome assembly GCA_016213205.1 of Burkholderiales bacterium. Classification (GTDB taxonomy): domain Bacteria; phylum Pseudomonadota; class Gammaproteobacteria; order Burkholderiales; family Burkholderiaceae_C; genus Pseudaquabacterium. The sequence continues at coordinate 9,382 of JACRAZ010000054.1, read as the reverse complement.
CACATCCTCCGGCAGCGCCGCATAGTCCTGCTTGAACTGCTCGAGCGAACGGCCCTTGTTGTTCTCGCCATCGGTGAAGGCCACCACCGAGTACTGGTACTTCGGGTTCTTCTTGCGCTCCTCGAGCATATGCTTGAGCGAGGCATACACCGCGTCGTACAGCGCGGTGCCGCCGGTCATGTTCAGGCCATCGGCGAACTCGCGCACCTTGGCCAGCAGCTGCTGCTTGGCCTCGCTGTCGGCCTGCAGGGCCACGCCCTTGGCCACCGTGCTGCCGGCCGGCACCTCGAACGCTGTGAGCCCATAAGGTGTCTCGGAGAAGGGCTGCAGCCACAAGCGCTCGCGGTTGGTGAGCTTGGCGATGCGGCCGGTCAGCGACGCATCGGCGCCGGCGATGTAGTGGATGGCCTGCACCAGCGATTGGCGCCTGCCGCCCCCCTGCATGCTGCCGCTGGTGTCCAGCACGAAGGTGCTGGCGATCGGGGTGCGGAACTCGTTCAGGTAGGCCGCGATCAGGCCATCGGCCAGCACGCGGTCGGGCGAGAACGGCAGTTCCACCTGCAGGCCCTGCTTGGGCAGCAGGTCTTCCACCCGCGCGGCGAACTCGGGCTTGATCGGGCGGCGCAGCGTCTGGCGGGCGAGCCACAGCTGCGCGGGTTCGCTCTTGAGGTAGTCCACCACCTTCAGGTAGTCGGCCCGGCGGCTCTCGTCCAGCAGCATGAAAGGGTAGTCGGCCGTGCTGACCCCCTCGTAGGGGTACACCAGCTGCAGCTTCTCGCGCAGCTTGCCCGAGGCATTGAGGCTGAGGATCCAGCTCTCGTAGTTGATGAAGGCATTGACCCGCGTGCCCTGCTGCACGATGAACTGCTCGGACAGGTAGGTGGAGTTGTCGCCCGGCAGCTTGTAGCCCTTGAGGAAATCGGCAATCGCGCCGCGATCCACGTCGGCCGCGGTGAGCGCCTCGGTCTTCTGGCTGGCCGCGGCCACCACGCCCATCAAGGCCATGAAGCCCTGGTTCGAGGTGGCGGGGTTGGACAGCGCGTAGTTCAGCTTGCCGGCCTTGGCCGCGTTGGCGATGTCCTTCCAGGTGAGCTTGGCGGCCACCGCCGGGTCGGCCCAGCCGATGCGCTTGGCATCGGATTCGCTGATGCCGACGACGATCGGCGACAGCATGATCTTCTCCTGCAGCTTCACGCGCGATTGGCCTTGCGCATCACTCAGCAGGTACTTGGCGTTGGCGAACCAGGCCGCGTCGGCCTTGGCCGTGCCGGTGAGCACGGCCTCGGTGCTTTCCATCGTGCCGCCGAAGCGGAACTTGATCGGCACGCCGGTGGCCTTGCGCACCATCTCCTCCAGCGGCTCCACGTCCTTCAGGTCGCTGGTGGCCAGCACCTTGAACTCGGGCGCGGCCACCGCGGGCGGCGGTGGCGGGGGCGGCGGCTCCTGGCGGCCGCAGCCGGACAGCAGCGCCGAGGCGAACACGGCCGAAGCGGCCGCCAGGAACATCCAACGCCGGCGCGAACTCATTGCGTCATCTCCTTGGCGACGATGTCGATCATCTCGGCCATGATCTCGAACGAGGGGGGGTCCACCACCTGCGTGATGCGCGGCTCCACCGCCAGCCCGGTGGGCTGCACCGCGGCCATGAAGCGTTGCGTGTCGGCGATGCGGAAGCCGTATTCCACCGCGATGCCCTGCAGTTCGGCGTCATTGGCCAGCAACTCGGCCAGGGCCTTGGCACGTTCGTTCAGCGAGACGAACACCACCTTGTTGATGATGGTGGGCTGCGGGTACATCAGCACCATGTCCGTCCCCACGCCCTTCTTGGCCAGCGCATAGTTCACGAGCTGGTTCTCGTAGATGAAGGCCATCGGGGTCTTGCCGATGCCGATGGCCACGTAGTCGTCGAAATTGCCGTTGACGTAGTTTTCCTGGTAACCCTGGCGCTTGAACAACTCCACCAGCCGGGCCGTCACCTGCTGGGCGGTGGCGCGGTCGCTCACCACGTCGCCGTGGAGCGCCTGGCTGGTGAGTGCCAGGTACATCGCCGCGGAGTTGCTGCGCCGGATGTCGGTGGTGGAGACCAGCACGCTGCGGCTCACGTCGTAGGCCGACGAATCCTTGAGGTCGCGCCAGCGCTTCTTGGCCAGCATGGCCGCGGTGAGCTTGGCCATGTCGATGCCGTAGACCTTGCCGCTCATCGGCTTGGCGATGCCGTTGGCCACCAGGATCTTGGCCACCGGCTCCCACGAGGCGATGACCAGCGGCGTGAAGAACGGCGAGCTCTGCGCCGCGGGCAGATTGGCCTTGCGCGCCGCATCCACGATCTGGTTGGCCGCCACCACCCCCGAGGGGAACAGGAAGTCCGGCGCGGCGCCGGCCACCACCTTGGCCGACATGTCGCGGCTGCCCACGCGCACCACGTCCACCGGCAGCTTGTGCGCCGCCAGCACCTTGACCACGCGCGGGTCCTTGAAGAAGGGCTCCACGTCGACCGCGATCACGCCCTTGAGCGCCGTGGCACTGGCCACCGCGCGGGCCTCGATCTGCTGCACCTTGTCCTGCTGCTGGCCGCGCAGGGCAAAAAAGAGCGCGCCACCGAAACCGGCCACCAGCACCAGTGTGATGATCGCCCGCTTGCTTGTTGACATCCCCATCGTGCGAACCTTGAACCCCGTCCGGGGGCAGGGCCGGGGGCATTATGCGGTGCAGCGAACCGGCATATCCTCTGCCCCATGAATGACGACCAGCTGCTGCGCTACTCGCGCCACATCCTGCTCGACGAGATCGGCGTCGAGGGCCAGCAACGCCTGCTGCAATCGCACGCGCTGGTGATCGGCGCCGGCGGCCTGGGCTCGCCGGTGGCGCTGTACCTGGGCACCGCCGGCGTGGGCCGCATCACGCTGGTGGACCACGACACCGTGGACCTGACCAACCTTCAGCGCCAGATCGCGCACAACCTGGCCCGCGTGGGCCGGCCCAAGGCCGAGTCGGCACGCGACAGCATCGCAGCGATCAACCCGGACGTGCAGGTGGACGCCATCATCCACCGGGCCGACGCGGCCTGGCTGGACCAGGCCGTGGCGGCGGCCGACGTGGTGCTCGACTGCAGCGACAACTTCGCCACCCGCCACGCGGTGAACGCCGCCTGCGTGGCGCATGCGAAGCCGCTGGTCTCGGGTGCGGCGATCGGCTTCGACGGGCAGATCTCGGTGTACGACACGCGCAACCCGCAGGCACCCTGTTATGCCTGCCTGTTTCCGCCCGAAAGCACCTTCGAGGAGGTGCGCTGCGCGACCATGGGCGTGTTCGCGCCGCTGGTGGGCATCATCGGCACCCTGCAGGCGGCCGAGGCCCTGAAGCTGCTGGCCGGCGTGGGCGAATCGCTCGCCGGCCGGCTGCAGATGCTGGACGCCCGCACGATGGAGTGGACCGAGATCCGCATGGCGCGGCAGGCCCACTGCCCGGTGTGCGCCGGGCGCCGGGCGCCCGCGGCCGCGGCCTGAACTGCCGCAGCCGCGGGGCGCTCGGGGTCAGCGCCGCGGCACGCCCGCCGCCGCGCGCACGGCGGTCGGTGGCGTCACCCCCGCCTCACGCGCGCCGATGGTGGCCGGCACCGGCCTCGGCGCACCGAGGCGATCGGTCGTGGCGCTCAGGGTCAGGTGGGCTGCACCCCGTGCCGGGCTGGTGGCCTGGAGCTGATCCGCCCAGCCGTTGGCTGCCGTCGGCAACGCGATGAACAGCGGGTTCACCGACAGGCCGTGCAGGTCGAAGCCGCCCGCATTGGCCGCACCCAGGGTGGCGTACATCTGGCTGTACTGGCCAGTGCCCGCCGCGCGATGGCACAGGTTGTTGTCCCACTCCTGGAAGGCGGAGCGGGCCTCGTGCGAGTAGCAGCGCCCGAACGAGCTGGCGGCCGCACTGGCGTAGACCAGGTTCGACACCACCCGATGGCCGGTGCCTGCCTCGGGGCGCAGCACGATGGCCACGCCTTCCGAGCCGGCCTGGTGGAACACCACGGTGTTGTTGCGGATCACCGCGTTGCCATCGGCATCGTCGCCCGCGCCGCGCGGACGGTCCGGGATCACGATCGCGTAGTGGAACCCGGTCCGGTTGCTGACGATCAGGTTGTTCTCCACCACCACGCCTGGCGCCGAGGTCAGGCAGATGCTGCAGCCGCCCAGGTTGATGACCCGGTTGTTGCGAACCACGACGTTGCGGAACCACTCGGCGGTGTCGTAGCCGCCGTTGATGGAGAAGCCGTAGCAGCCGTCGGCCGAGTTGTCCTGCTCGATGATGTTGTTGTCGATCACCAGCCCGTCCCACTGCCCGTGCACCGTGACGTTGCCGCCGGTGCAGACACCGTTGACCACCGAGTTGCGCATGAACCGGTTGTTGCGCACGGTGCCGTTGCGGCCATGTCCGCCCAGGTAGATGGCGTGGTTGAACCCGCTGCCCGAGAAGTTGTTGGCCTCGAACAGGTTGTTCTCGATCACCACGTCGGTGCCATCCCCCAGCAGGCCCATGCGCGAATTGCGATGGATGTACGAGTTGCGCAGCGTGTAGGTCACCGGATGGGGGCCGTTCTGCTGTGCCTGGACACCGATGCCGAAGCCGGTGATTTCCATGTCCTCCAGCAGCACGTCGTGCACGTTGTTGGCGATGAACACGCCGGCGTCGGGGAACAAGTCTTGCCCGTCGAGCTTCAGTCCCCGCAGGGTGTAGCCGCCGTCGTTCTGCGCCTCCTGGTACCAGCCGAAGACGAACATCATGCGCAGGCCGGTGTTGACCTTCAGCCACGGCTTGGTGTTGCCGCCCCAGGGCGTGGCATAACTCGAGAAGACCAGCGGCTGCGTGGCGGTGACGTTCGGGTTGCTGATGATCATGCCGAACTCGGTCCAGGCCCCGCCGGTGGCGAACAGCAGCTGGGTGCCCGCCGGCAGCGTGTTCACGTTCATGCCGGACATGTTCTGCTTCGGCGCCGCCGGGCTGGTGCCCGGGTTGGCATTGTTGCCCGGCACGCAGCCGGCCACGGCACCGACCTGGCAGTCGGAGAAGTAGTAGACCGGGCCGGAAGAGACCACGGCGCTGAAGCTGGCCGACACGCTGCGGGCCTGGCTCATGCTCACCGTGCAGGTGCTGGCCGTGCCGGCGCAGGCGCCGCTCCAGCCGGTGAAGGTCTGGCCCGCGGCCGGCGTGGCCGTCAGGGTCACGCTGGTGCCGCTGGGGTAGGCCTCGCTGCAATCGGCACCGCACTGGATGCCGGCGGGCGCCGAGCTCACCGCGCCATTGCCGGTGACCGCCACGCTCAGCGTGAATTGGCTCACCGGTGCAGCGGCAAACGCCGCGGTCACGCTGCGGGCAGCCGTCATGCCCACGGTGCAGGTGCTGGCCGTGCCGCTGCAGGCGCCGCCCCAGCCGCTGAACACCTGGCCGGCAGCCGGCGTGGCCGTGAGCGTCACGCTGGTGCCGCTGGCGTAGGCCTCGCTGCAATCGGCACCGCAGCTGATGCCGGCCGGGGTGGAGCTCACCGTGCCCGAACCCGTGACCGCCACGCCCAGCGTGTATTGCGTCACCGGGGCGGCCGCGAAGGCCGCCGTCACGCTGCGCGCGGCCGTCATGCTCACGGTGCAGGTGCTGGCCGTGCCGCTGCAGGCGCCGCCCCAGCCGCTGAACACCTGGCCGGCGGCCGGGGTGGCCGTCAGCGTCACGCTGGTGCCGCTGGCGTAGGCCTCGCTGCAATCAGCGCCGCAGCTGATACCCGCCGGGGTGGAGCTCACCGTGCCCGAGCCCGTGACCGCCACGCCCAGCGTGTACTGGACCGGCTGCGCCGGCGCGAAGGTGGCCGTCACGTTGCGCGGGCCGCTCATGTTGACCGTGCAGGTGGGTGCCGTGCCGCTGCATGCGCCACCCCAGCCGACGAAGACCTGGCCCGCGTCCGGCCGCGCGCTCAGCGCCACATTGAAGCCGTACGAGTAAGGCTCGGTGCAGTCGGCACCGCAGCTGATGCCACCGGAAGTGGCCACCACCTGTCCCGGGCCGGTGACCGCCACGGTCATCACCGGGAAGAAGCGCGCGATCACGGTGCGGTCGCCGTTGAGCGTCACCGCGCAGGTGGGCGTGGTGCCGCTGCACGAACTGCCCCAGCCCATGAACTGGTAGCCGGGGGACGGCGCCGCCTGCAGCCGCACCACCGTGCCCCGGGGGTGCACCTGGCTGGCATTCGTGCTCGTGGCGGCGGTGGTGGTGATCGTCAGCGTCTGCGTGGGCAGCGGGTCGGCACTGGCCGCCACGGTGTTGGCCTGTGTCAGGCCCGCCCACGACAAGCCCATGCAGACCAGCATGGCCTGCCAGGACCTCGGCTTGCGAATGTTCATGGTGTCCCCCAGGGCGTCGCGCCCGTCGTTTGCAATGAAGATCGGCGGTCCGGTCGGCCATGGCATCCGGCATGCAGCAGCGCACCCCCCTGCCGCCGGGGCGCATCGATCTGTTGAATGCCGGTCCTCCCGAACCCTGGCCGCATTCTTTGGCAGCTACGCTCACTTCATCTGTAATGAGTTGTCGTGATCGCAGCCGCCCGTCAGCCGACGCTGGCCGTTCGTCAGGGTGGCCCGCCGCGCCCCCCTCAGCCACGGGGGGCGGCTGTGCGGCCGCCGTGCCGAACCCGGGCGCCGGAAGATGGCTTAAGCTGCCCCCATGGACACCAAGCACGACGACCTGACGGCCCGCAATTTCCCCACCGCGGAACAGGAAGCGCATCGCCTGAAGGCACCCTCGCGCTACGGCGGGCGCGAGAGCGCCTACCGCCTGGCCTTCACCGACACCGAGTTCCTGCTGCGTGAGGAGCTGCGTCCGGTGCGCATGCAGCTCGAGCTGCTCAAGCCCGAAATGGTGCAGGCCGAGCAGGGCATCGAGTCCACCATCGTGATCTTCGGCAGCGCCCGCATCCTGCCGCCCGAGGTGGCGAGCGAGCGACTCGACCAGGCCCGCGCCGGGGGCGACGACGCGGCCACCCGCCGCGCCGAGGCCGCCCTCGCGATGAGTGCCTACTACGACGAAGCTCGGCGTTTTGCCGCCATCGTCACCGAGCGCTCGCGCACGCTGGACACGCCGATCTACGTGGTCACCGGCGGCGGGCCGGGCATCATGGAGGCCGGCAACCGCGGCGCGCACGAGGTGGGTGGCAAGAGCATCGGCCTGAACATCGTGCTGCCGCACGAGCAGGAACCCAACCCCTACATCACGCCGGAGCTGTGCTTCCAGTTCCACTACTTCGCGCTGCGCAAGATGCACTTCGTGATGCGCAGCATCGCGCTGGTGTGCTTTCCAGGGGGCTTCGGCACGCTCGACGAGCTGTTCGAGACCATGACGCTGATCCAGACCGGCAAGAGCCGCCGCCGCCCCATCCTGCTGTTCGGGCGCGCGTTCTGGGAGAAGCTGGTCAACTTCCAGCACCTGGTGGACACCGGCATGATCAGCCCGGGCGACCTGGGCCTGTTCCACTTCGTCGAAACGGCCGAGGACGCCTGGGCACGCCTGGCCGAGCACTACGGCTTCGACGCCGCGCCCACGCTCACTGGCGAGTTCGCCGACGACATCTGAAGCTGCGCAATAGCGCACACCTTCATCAGGGCGACCGGCCGCACGTGACGTTCGGCCTGTCGCTCCCTGCCCCCGGGGTTTCCACAATGCGTGCCTGAACGACGCCACCACGCGCCGTTCCCACCCCTTCACGGTTCAGGAGCGCAACATGGTCAGCCCCGTCATCGCCACCATCGGTGGTCACAAGGTGTTCTATCTCAACGTCGATGCGAACGTCGGCGTCGGCTCGCCCAACAAGCCCGACGACGTGCAGCTGGTGCAGTTCGGCTACCTGGCGGCGGCGGCCAACAACACCTTCAGCGCGGCCGACCGCGCCATCTTCGCGGCGGTGGTGCCCGGCGCGCCCTACAGCGGGGCACCGAACGATCCGCTCACCATCGCGATCAAGCGCCACCAGGCCATCCGCGGCGGCACGCAGGATGGCCATGTCAGCGTGATGACGGGCAACTTCACCTATGCGGACAAGACGGGCAAGCACTCGTTCCAGCTCGTCTCGCTGATCAACAACATCCACGATTTCCTGGCCGGCGGCTACCCCCGGCTGGACCGGCATCCCAAGTGCCCCCCGGCGCTGGCGGCCCAGGTACGTTCGTTCTGCACCTTCTGAGGTCGGCGCCGGCCGGGCGCGGGTGGATGTGCAGCCCGCCACCGGCCAGAATGGCGCGATGAACCAGCGCATCAGCCTGATCGGCGCGCCCACCGACATCGGTGCCGGCAGCCGCGGCGCCAGCATGGGGCCGGAAGCCCTGCGCGTGGCGAACCTGCAACCCACGCTCGAGGCCCTGGGGCTCGAGGTGCACGACCGCGGCAACCTCGCCGGCCCGCCCAACCCCTGGCTGCCGCCCGTGGCGGGCTACCGCCACCTGCCCGAGGTGGTGGCCTGGAACCGGGTGGTGCACGATGCGGTGCTGGCCGAGCTGCAGCAGCAGCGCCTGCCCGTGCTGCTGGGTGGCGACCACTGCCTGGGGCTGGGCTCGATCAGCGCGGTGGCGCACCACTGCCGTGCCAGCGGCCGCAAGCTGCGGGTGCTGTGGCTCGATGCACATGCCGACTTCAACACCCACGAGCTCACGCCCAGCGGCAACCTGCATGGCATGCCGGTGGCCTGCCTGTGCGGGCTGGGGCCGCAGGCCCTGATCGAACTCGGCGGCCAGGTGCCGGCCATCAGCCCGAAATGGGTGCGCCAGATCGGCATCCGCTCGGTCGACGCCGGCGAGAAGCGCCTGGTGCACCAGATGGGCCTGGAGGTGTTCGACATGCGCTACATCGACGAAATGGGCATGCGCCACGCGATGGAGCTGGCCCTGGCCACGCTGGACGCCAACACGCACCTGCACGTGAGCTTCGATGTCGACTTCCTCGACCCCGACATCGCCCCCGGCGTGGGCACCACGGTGCGCGGCGGCCCCAGCTACCGCGAAGCCCAGCTGTGCATGGAGATGATCGCCGACACCGGCCGCCTGGCCTCGCTGGACGTGATGGAGCTGAACCCGGCGCTGGACGTGCGCAACCGCACCGCCGAGCTGGCGGTGGACCTGATCGAGAGCCTGTTCGGCAAGAGCACGCTGATGCGCGCGCCGGCCTGAGCCCGCCGGGCCGCCCCAAGGGCGAATACCGGAGTGCGACAGCACGAAGGTACTCCAGTGAGACATCCTGGGTCAACCTCCCCCCGCCGAAGCAAGCGCGAGCGCGTTGCCGTGCAGGCTCGGGTCGTAAGGCTTGCGGTCAGTCCAGGCACGCCAGATCACACGCAGCCAAGCCCTGGCCAGGATGCGGGTGG
>JACRAZ010000051.1 GCA_016213205.1 Burkholderiales bacterium | reverse complement strand
GCTTGCCGATGCGGTGGTGGCGTGCGGCCCTTCGCTCAAGGCTGTGGCACGCGGCGCGTGAACCACCTCGATGTCTCGCAAAGGCGTGGGCCCTCGGCCTGCGGCGCGCGTCCGCAGGCGCCGGGCTTGGGCGGTTCGGGGGGCGGCGGGCCCGCAGGGCACGCTTCCCAAACTGACTCGCTGGCGCTGGTCGAAGCGCGCGCAGCGCGCGGAGATAAATCCGACAGCGCGCCCCCCGAAGCGACCAAGCCCGGGAAGTCGGCCCAACGGGCCGACCGCCGGAGCCGTGCGCCGCAGGCCGAGGGCCCACGCCTTTGTCGCGCCAGCCTTCGAACGTCTGCTCTGCAACCCAACCAAAGACAGAAACGGGCCGACAGCGGCCATCGGCAAAGAGCCAGCTCGAACCACCAGCTTCGCAGCACGCGACGCTTGAAGTCTCATCCCAGCCGCTCCTCGAGGAACCGCGTCATCGCCTCGTCCACCGCAGCGCCGTTCCAGGCGCGGGCGTCCACCATGTCGGCTTCGATCAGCAGCGTGGGCACGCCGGCAGCCTCCAATGCGCGGGTGATGAAGAGGGTTCCGCTGGCCGAGGGGCGGCTGCCCTTGGGCATCAGCACCACCGCGCCGTCGATGCGGTTGCGCTGCGCCTCGTGCACGATCCAGGCCGGTGCGTAGGGCGCGTTGTGCAGCACCTCGTTCATCGTGACCACGCGGCTGGCCAGCGCGCGCAGCGGGTCGTCCAGGCCGTAGCGGATGTACCAGTCCGGCCCGAAGGGCAGGTACATCGACCAGACGAAGGCCGCGCCGTGGCTGGCCTCGAAGGCGCTGTAGAACGCGGTGTTGTGCCACAGGCCCGCGCCCACCCACATCAGGCGCTTGCGCTCCTGCTCGCAGGCGCCGATGCCGGCATCGACCCGCGCCTTCACCTCGTCGCGGAAGGTCTTGGCGTGTGCGAGCGCCCAATCGCTGCCGCGGTGCCACTGGGTGGCCATCACGTTGCTCATCTGCTCGCTGATGCGCACCGGGCATTTGGGTGCGGTGGCGATCATCTGACGCACTTCCTCGAAGTACTCCTCCTGCTGGTTCACGCGTTCGAGGAAGGCGCGCAGCGCGGCCTCGTCGTAGCGCTTGCCGCTGATGCCTTCGAGCACGGTGATCAGCTCGCGCAGCTCGGCCACCATCAGGTCCAGCCGGTGCGGCTCGCACAGCTCGGTCCAGCGGTGGCGCGACAGCTCCCACCAGCGTTCGGGCAGCACGCTGCTGCCCGGTGCTTCGAGCGCGAAGAAGGGTGCGCCCAGATGATCGGCCCACTGCTGGAACACGCGCTGCATGCAATCGCAGGTGAGGCGGGCGCACAGCAGCGCGGGCTTGGGCAGGCCGCCCCAGGGGGCGCGTTCCTTCAGGTCGATCACGCTGCTGGCCAGGCCCATGCTGCAATAACGGCAAAGGTCCTCGTGGTAGCCGCGCTCGTTCATGCCGTCCAGGTACTCGGGCGACAGGCGCTTGGCGGCGATCACGGCGGCCCACCACTGGTTGGTGACCACCGGCACGTCCAGCAGGTGGAACAGGTCGTGCGGCGTGTCGGCGTTCAGGATGGCGAAGGGGCGCTGCTGCTCGAAGACATCGCGCCGCAGTTCGGCGAACCAGGTCTTCTGCTTGTCGCCGGCGGCCAGGGTGCAGACGAGCTGCTTGTCATTGGTGGGGGCGGGGCGTGACATGGGGGCGGGCTCAGTCTGTGGTGCGCCGCGCGGGCCGGGTGGCGATGAAGGCCTGCAGCTGGGCGCTCAGGTGCACGGGCGTGCGTGCGTCTTCGCGGATCAGCAGCCAGGGCAGGCCAACGGCCTCGACCTGCGCACGCTGGGCGGGGAAGTCCCAGCCGTGGATGTCGTCCGGCGGGGGCAGGTAGAACAGCACGCCGTCCAGCAGCGGGTCGGCCAGTGCCTGGGTGAACCAGGCGCGGGCGGCGGTGTCGGGGTGCTGGCGCACGCAGGGCACGTCGCGCCAGTGGCGCTCGAAGATGGCCTCCAGCGGTGGTCGGTCGGTGGCGATCAGCGGCGCGGCGGCGCGGCTGCCCCATTCGTCGTCTTCGGCCAGCACGCAGGCCCCCGCTGCCTCCACCAGCAGGTGCAGGCACTCGTGGTCCAGCGGGCAGCCCTTGACCAGCAGGCGTGGGCCGCTGCAGGGCGCGGCATCGTGCGCTGCCAGCCATTGCTGCAGCGCCGCGTTGGCCTCCTGCGGCGGCAGGAAGCGCGTGGCCCCGATGGCCACCAGCGCCTGGCTGCCGCACACGCTGCCGGCGCGCCGTTGCTGCTGCAGGTGCTGCAGCAGCGTGCGGGTGTGGTTGGTCAGGCCGATGGCCTCGCGCAGCGCGGTGTCGTCCGCCGCCGCGCCGGTGATGCTGCACAGCCGCTGCCACAGCTCGCCGGTGCGTGCCAGGCCATAGGCGCGGCTGCTCTCGCGTTGCGTGTGCAGGATGTCGTACAGGTGGAGCGCCGGCCCGCGCGTGACGATGCCGGTGCGCCAGGCCTCGCGCAGCGCGAGGTAGAGCTTGTGCTGGGTTTCGGTGGAGCGGGGGATCACCAGCAGATCGAGCGCATCGAACTCGCCGGCGCAGTACTGCGCGAAGGCGAGCCGCATGTCGCTGTCGGAGAAGCGCTCGATCGCGTCGTCGGCGGCCGTCGGGTCGCCGAACGCGGGCGCGATGCGCACCGGCACGCAGCCGGCCGCGAGGATCAGCTCCACCGGCACCGTGTTGCCCATGTAGCCCACCACGCGGCGGCCCCGCGCCTTGGCCGCATGGGCTGCGGCCTGGCGCTGGGTGTACGCGGCCTGCAGCGGTGCAAAGCTGGGGGTGGGGGTCCATTCGGCGACCGTCATGCCACCCCCACCCGCGCCAGGAAAGCACGCAGCCGCTCGGTGCTGGGCGCGGCGAACACGCGCGCGGCAGGGCCCTGCTCCACGATGCGGCCCGCTTCCATGAACACCACGCGGTCGGCCACCTCGCGCGCGAAGGCGATCTCGTGGGTGACGATCAGCATCGTCATGCCCTGCTGCGCCAGGTCCTTCACCACCGCGAGCACCTCGCCCACCAGCTCGGGGTCGAGTGCGCTCGTGGGTTCGTCGAACAGCATCGCGCGGGGCCGCATCGCCAGCGCGCGCGCAATCGCCACGCGCTGCTGCTGGCCACCCGAGAGCTGGCGCGGATAGGCATCCTTCTTGGCCAGCAGGCCCACGCGGTCGAGCAGCGCCTCGGCGCGCGCGGTGGCTTCGGCACCGTTTTCGCCCAGCACCTGCACCGGCCCTTCGGTGATGTTGCGCAGCACGGTCATGTGCGGGAAAAGATTGAACTGCTGAAATACCATGCCTATGCGCTGGCGCTGCCGGGCGATGGCGGTTTCGCTCATCGCGCGCAGCGTGCCGTCGACGCGCTGGTAGCCCTGCAGCTCACCTTCGAGGTAGATGGCGCCGGCGTCGATGGGCAGCAGCTGGTGCACGCAGCGCACGAGGGTGGATTTGCCGGAACCCGAGGGGCCGATGAGCGCCAGCACCTCGCGTTCGGCCACGTCCAGGTCGATGCCTTCGAGCGCCACGAATTCACCGAAGCGCTTGTGCACGCCACGCAGCTGCAGTGCCGGTGGCGCACTTGGGGTTGACGATGGGGGGCTGTGATTCATTTCAGTGGCTCAATGGTTTAAAGTTTGAACCATCTGCTGTCCGGGATCAAGATCGGAATCCCGACCCGGGCACTGGTGCTTACCCTGGCGCCGCCGACCGACAATGCGACGCGACCACCGACACCCACCCCCGATGAGCGACCCGGACCTCACCAAGGACAGCGCCAAGACCCGCCTGAAACTTGGCGTGCTGCAGCACAACCTGGGTTACCTGATGCGCGTGGCGCGCAACGTGGTGACGCAGAGCAGTGGCGACTATGTGGACGACTTGGGCTTTGCCACCGGGCAGATCACGCTGCTGGGCCTGATCGCGGCCAACGAGGGCATTGCGCAGAACGATCTGGCGCGTGCGCTGCTGATGCGCAAGTCTCAGGTCACCGGGCTGATCCAGGACCTGGTGGCGCGTGGCCATGTGGAACGCAGCGCGCAGGGCGGCGACCGGCGCTTCAATGCGCTGAGCCTCACGCCGGCCGGGCAGCAGGCCTGGCGCCAGGCGCGCGAGCGCATCGGCCAGCACAGCGCCAGCGTGTTACAGGGTTTCAGCGACGCGGAGCGCGAGCAGCTGCTGCGCCTGCTGCGCAAGATGATCGCGACCAACCTGCACGAGGTGGATTTCGAGCTGGAGTGAGCCGCGCGGGGCCTGGGTCGTTCACGGGCCCGCGCGCTGCCGCGCGCCCGCGCCGAGCCGCCGCCGCGGCGGCGGCCGGCTTGGCGTCAGTGGGTGCTGTTCTGGCCGATGCCGGCGATGGCCCACTCGCGGCTGCCATCGGCAGGCTTTACCAGGTGCCAGATCTCGTCGAACGGGGCCGCGGGCGCGTCACGCTCTTCGCGGATCAGGCCATGGAAGCGCACGCTCACGATCAGGCGGTCGGCCTCCTGCGCGAAGTCCAGCACCTGCGCGTTGAGCTGCACCACGTCGGTCTGCTGGGGGCTGGACTGGCGCTCCTGCAGGTCGAGCCGGAAGGTTGCAAACATCTCGGGCGTGGCGAACTGGCGCAGATCGTCCAGATTGCCCGCATCGTTGGCGGCCTGCATGCGGATGAAGATGAGCTTGGCGATGCGCTCGAAGGCCGGTGCATCAAAACCGGGGGGCAGGTGGCCGCCGCTCACGGCCGGGGCGGGCTGGGCCGATGCAGCGTGCGCGACGGCGCCACCGGAACCGAATCCCGGGCCGCCGTGCAGCGAGGGGCCGGCGCCGGCGAACTGCATGCCCTGCGGCGCCCCGTTGCTGGCCGCCACCTTGGGCCCGAAGCGGCGCAGCAGGAAGCGCACCAGGAACACCGCGGCCACGGCCAGCAGGATCATGGTGAGGAAGCTGCCCATCTCGGCGCCGAGGCCGAGGTGGCTCATCAGCGCGGCGATGCCCAGGCCGGCGGCGATGCCGGCGAGCGGACCCATCCACGAGCGCTTGGGTGCCGCGGCCGCCGCGCCCGCCGGGGTGGGGGTGGGGTTGGGGGTGGCCGCCGGCTTGGCCGGAGGCGGGGTTTGCCGCTGCATGCCGGAAGACCCGCTGCCGCCCAGGCGCTTGGCCTCGACGGGGGTGGTGATGAAGCCCAGGCTCAGGACGGCCATGAACAGGCTCAACAGGATTCGCTTCATGCAATGCCTTCAGAGTGGCGGGTACGCCCCACCTTGCAAGGAAGGAGTATGGGGGCAGGGGCGCCGAAAGCAAGAATGGGCTTGTCCGGGGGCGGGGATCGGCAGCCGGGCCTGGGTCACGCTGGTGCGCGGCGGGTGCTGGCCGGTGCGCGTGCCGTCAAGCGGCGGCGGTGGTGGTGAGGGCGGCGGCGTGGTCCGCGCCCGGCGGGCCCGGGCGTGCCGCATGGGCGGCCATGTCGAAGGAGCGTGTGGCCACGGCCTCGCGCACCTCGGCGTCGTGGAAGATGCCCACCAGCGCGGCACCGCGGGCGCGGGCTTCGAGGATCATCTCGATCACCACGCGCCGGTTCAGCGCATCCAGCGAGGCCGTGGGTTCGTCCAGCAGCAGCACGCCGCGCGGCGCGATCAAGCCGCGGGCCAGGTTCACGCGCTGCTGCTCGCCGCCTGAAAACGTGGCCGGCGGCAAGGACCACAGGCGTTCGGGCAGGTTCAGGCGCGCCAGCAGCGCCTGCGCCTGTGCCTGTGCCGCGGCGGCGGCCACGCCCAGGCGGCGCAGCGGCTCGGCCACCAGGGCCAGCGTGGGCACCCGAGGGATCACACGCAGGAACTGCGACACGTGGCCCAGGCTCTGGCGGCGCGCCTCGATCACCGCGCGCGGCGCGGCCTCGTGCAGGTCCAGCCACCGGCCCTGGTGCCACAGTGCCACCTGGCCGGCACTGGGCGCGTAATTGCCGTAAAGGCAGCGCATCAGCGTGCTCTTGCCACAGCCCGAGGGGCCGGCCAGGGCCACGCACTCGCCCGCCGCCACCTCGAGGTTCACGCCGGCAAACACCGGCAGCGCCGCACCACCCTGGTGGTGCAGCACGAAGGTCTTGGCCAGGCCCTGCACGCGCACGCGCAGCGGGGTGTCGGCGGGGCTGGGTGCAGGGGGCATCGCGGCGGCGGCGGTTGGGGTCACGGCGGGGTTCATGGCGGTGTTCATGGCGGTGTTCATGGCATCAGCACCGAGGAGACCAGCAGCTGGGTGTAGGGGTGCTGCGGGTCGTCCAGCACACGGTCGGTGAGGCCGGACTCGACGACCACGCCATCCTTCATCACCAGCATGCGGTGCGCCAGCAGGCGGGCCACGGCCAGGTCGTGCGTCACCACGATGCAGGCCAGGCCCAGGTCGTCCACCAGCGTGCGCAGCAGGTCCAGCAGCCGGGCCTGCACCGACACGTCCAGCCCCGAGGTGGGCTCGTCCATGAACACCAGCCGGGGCTGCGTGACCAGGTTGCGCGCGATCTGCAGCCGCTGCTGCATGCCGCCGGAAAACTGGCTGGGCCGCTCGTCCACGCGCTCGGGCGCCAGCTCCACGCGCTGCAGCCACGCCTGTGCCTGCGCGCGCAGGTGGCCGTAGTGTTCATGGCCCAGCACCATCAGGCGCTCGGCCACGTTGGCGCCGGCCGAAACGGCCATGCGCAACCCGTCACGCGGGTTCTGTTCCACGAAGCCCCAGTCGGTGCGTGCCAGCAGGCGCTGGCGGGCCTCGCTCAGCGTGGCCAGGTCGTGCAGGCCGCCGGGGCCGTTGCCATCGGCCCGCAGGGCGTAGTGCACGCTGCCTTCGTCCAGCGGCGTGCGCAGGGCCAGCGCGTTGAGCAGCGTGCTCTTGCCCGAGCCGGATTCGCCCACCACGGCCAGCACTTCGCCTGGCCAGAGATCGAAGCACACGTGGCGGCAGGCCCAGCGTTGGCCGTAACGCTTGCCCAGGCCCTGCACGCTGAGCAGTCGGTCGTCGCTCATGGGCCGGGCTCCGGCTCGGCCAGGGCGCTGCCGCGATGGCCGGCCGCCTGGCGGGTGCTGCAGTGGTCGCTGTCGGAGCAGACGAACTGGCGCCGGCCCGCGTCGTCCACGATCACTTCGTCGAGAAAACTGTCGCTGGCGCCGCACAGCGCGCAGGCCTGCGTCCAGCGCTGCACCTCGAACGGGTGGTCCTCGAACGCGAGGCTGTGCACCGGGGTGTAGGGCGGCACCGCGTACAGGCGCTTTTCGCGCCCGGCGCCGAACAGCTGCAGTGCCGGGTTCATGTGCATCTTGGGGTTGTCGAACTTGGGGATCGGCGAGGGCGACATCACGTAGCGGCCGTTCACCCGCACCGGGTAGTCGTAGGTGCTGGCGATGGCGCCGAGGTGGGCGATGTCCTCGTACAGGCGCACGCTCATCAGCCCGTACTCGGCCAGCGCATGCAGCCGCGCGGTGGTGGCGCGGCGTGGTTCCAGGCGGAACAGCGGCTCGGGCTGCGGCACCTGGTAGACGAGGATCTGGCCCTCGCGCAGCGGCTGCTCGGGGATGCGGTGGCGGGTTTGCACGATGCTGGCCTCGGCCGTGGCGGTGGTGGTGCGCACGCCCGTCATGCGGGCGAAGAAGCGGCGGATGTTGACGGCGTTGACGGTGCCGTCCGCGCCCTGGTCGATCACCTTCAGCACATCGGCCGGGCCGATGACCGATGCCGTGACCTGGATGCCGCCGGTGCCCCAGCCGTAGGGCAGCGGCATCTCGCGGCTGCCGAAGGGCACCTGGTAGCCGGGCACCGCCACGGCCTTGAGCAGCGCGCGGCGGATATGGCGTTTGGTCTGCTCGTCCAGGAACGCGAAGTTGTAGCCGTTGTCGCCAGCGGTCGAGGTGGCCGGCGCGGCGGCGTGAGGGTGGGCCGTGCCGGCCGGCAGGCCTGCGTTCATGGGCGGGTCTCCTCGCCGGGGCGGGCCTGGCGCAGGCGGCGAACCAGCTCGAGTTCGGACTGGAAGTCCACGTAGTGCGGCAGCTTCAGGTGCTGCACGAAGCCGGAGGACTCCAGGCTGTCGCCATGCGCGAGCACGAACTCCTCGTCCTGCGCCGGGGCCACCGGGGCCTCGCCCAGCTCGCGCGCACGCAGCGCGCGGTCCACCAGCGCCATGGCCATGGCCTTGCGCTCGCACTCGCCGAAGGCCAGGCCGTAGCCCTGGGTGAACTGCGGCGGTGCCTCGCGGCTGCCGCTGAACTGGTTGATCATCTGGCACTCGGTGACGCAGATGTCGCCGATGTCGATGGCAAAGCCCAGTTCCTGCGGCACGATCTCCACCGCCACCTCGCCCATGCGGATCTCGCCGGCAAACGGGTGGTTGTTGGCATAACCGCGCTGGGTGGAATAGCCCAGCGCGAGCAGCCAGCCTTCGTCGGCCCGCGCCAGGGATTGCAGGCGGGCATCCCGCGGCGCCGGAAAGGCCAGCGGCTCGCGCGTCAGGTCGCTGGGCTCGCCGGCCTGGGGGTCGGGGTGCTCGGTTTCGATCAGGCCTTCCTGGTTCAGCCAGGTCAGCACGCGCGGCATCTGCGCGGCCACCGGGTCGGCCGCGGGCAGCGGCGCGGGCGGCTCGCCATCGCTGGCCAGCGCGAAGTCCAGCAGGCGCTGGGTGTAGTCGGGCGTGGGGCCCAGCACCTGGCCACCCGGCAGGTCCTTGAACGCGGCCGAGATGCGGCGCCGGATGGCCATGGCCTGCGTGTCCAGCGGCAGTGCATGACCGAAGCGCGGCAGCGTGCTGCGGTAGGCGCGCAGCAGGAACACGGCCTCGTAGAGGTCGCCGCTGGCCTGCTTGACGGCCAGCGCGGCCAGGCCCGGGTCGTACAGCGAGCCCTCGGTCATCACGCGGTGCACGGCCAGGCGCAGCTGCTGGCTGATCTGCGCGAGGCTGATCTCCTCGTGCGCCGCATCACCACGGCGCGCGGCGCCGAGCAGGCGGCCGGCGTTCTCGATGGCGGCCTCGCCACCCTTGACGGACACGTACATCAGCCCGCTCCTTCCTGTGCCAGCGCGGTGCTGCGCGGCAGGCCCATGAGCTGGTTGCCGCAGAGCAGGACCAGGTCCACGCCGCTCGGAAAGCGGGCGTGGTTGTGCTGCCACTGGGCGCAAAAGTCCGGTGGCAGGCCTGGCAGGGCCAGCGTGCGCGGCACGCGCAGGCCGGGCCCGGTGGCGCACAGGGCCGGCCCGCCGGTGAAGGCGGGCAACTCGATCAGCAGCGTGCCGCTGCGCTCGGGCGACAGGTCGGTGCCGGCGGCAAAGGCCGTCAGGGCCGGCAGCCCCTGGCCCAGCGCACACACCGCAAAGGCCGCGGCGGCGGCATCGGCCACCACCGGTGCACCGGTGTGGAAGCGCAGCCAGGCCGCGGGCTGGGGCGCGGCCCACCAGACCGGTGTTTCATGGTCGGTGAGCGCCAGCAGCACGGCCGCGGTGGCCGGCATCAGGCCCGGCACGACCGGCGCCTGCACCGGGCAGGCCACCGGCTGGCCGGGCATCGACACGGCCTGCAGCAGCGCGCGGAAGGTGGCCTGGGCCTCGGTGGCCGGGTGGGCAAAGCCCTGCGGCAACGGTTGCGGGGCCGGTGGCATGGGTGGCGGCGTGGCCGTGCTGCCGGGCATGGTGGCGGGGGACGTGGGGTGCATCACTGGCCTCGCACCAGGGTGAAGAACGCCACCTTGCTGGCCCCGGCCGCCGCAGCGGCGGCCCGGCGTTGCGCCTGCTGGTGCTGGCGCAGGCTTGCCAGCAGGCCGGGCTCCAGCGTGGCGCGGTAGGCTGGTTCCTGCAGCAGCGCATCCAGCACCGCCACCAGCTCGGCCTTGCGGGTGTCGCGCCCCAGCACGTGGCCGCAGCCCACCTGGCCATCGGCCAGCCGCACGGTGCAGCGGGTGACGCTGGCTTCGCCCAGGTTGAACGCATCGCCAGTGCCGCCGGCACGGCCACGCAGCATCACCATGCCACGCTCGGGCCGGCGCAGGAACTCATAGCGCAGGGCGGGCGCGCATTGCTGCAGGCCGGCCTCGAGCGCCGCGGTATCGGCCCGTGCCAGCACGGCCAGCCAGGCGCGGCGCGGCGCGGTGTCCGGCGGCGCGGCGGCGCCGGTGGGCGAGGGTGCGGGGTTGCTGGTCATCGGGTTGTCTAGAGGGGTGACAGGTGCGAGCTTCGGCGCACAACAAGTCAGCGCCATGACAGGGCCTGCGCGGCGCCCGTGCCGGGGCCTGTCACAGGCTTGTCGAGGGCGGGTGCCACAGTGGCGCTGCCGCGCAGGGTGCGCGGCCAACAAGTCCGCCCCATGACAGTCGAGCCCTCCTTTCCGGCCACCGCCCGGGCCGTGCTGCAACGGCGCAGCGGCATCACCATCTGGAAGCAGATCGCCGACACGCTGGCGCAGGAGATCCGCGACCGCCACTACCTGGCCAGCGGCTGCCTGCCGAGCGAAACCGCGCTGGCCACGCGCTTCAAGGTGAACCGCCACACCCTGCGGCAGGCGCTGGCCGACCTGCAGGCGCAGGGGCTGCTGCGCATCGAGCAGGGGCGGGGCGCCTTCGTGCAAAGCGATTGGGTGGACTACACGCTGGCGCGCCGCACGCGCTACAGCGAGAACATGCTGCGCAACCGGCTGCACCCGGTGCGGCAGATGCTGGCCGGCCGTGAGGAGGCCGCCACGTCGGCCGTGGCCCAGGCGCTCGGGCTGCGCCGGGGTGGCCGCGTGCTGGTGGCCGAGCTGCTGCAGATGGCCGGCGAGCAGCCTCTGGGGTTGGCGACGATGTACTTTCCCGCCGCGCGGTTCGCGGGCCTGCTGGACCGGCTGGCCGCCGGCGACACGGTGACCCAGGCCCTGCAGGCGCTGGGGGTGGCCGACTACAGCCGCGTGCGCAGCCGTGTCACCACCTTGCTGCCCGACGAGGCGCTGGCCCGCACGCTGTGCCAACCGCGGGCGCGGCCGGTGCTGTGCGTGGAATCGGTGGATGCCGACACCGAAGGCCGGCCGGTGAAGTACGGCCTCACCCAGTTCAGCGGCGACCGGGTGCAACTGGTGGTGGACACGGCTGACCTTGCCGCCTGACGCCCGCGCGGCCGCCCGGGCAGGGCGCTCGTGGCCCGTGGGTGGTCCGGGTGTGCCTGCAAGCGTGCGGCATCGACACCCGCCCCGCGTCACCCACCCTGGGTGATGCTGGCCTTGAGGTGCTCGCGCAGCGCCTTGCGGCCGGCGCTGTTGGTCGCGCGCCAGGCGGCCAGCGCGAGTTCGAGGAACGCCGTCTCCGCTGGCGTGGGCGACGCATCCTTGCGCGGCGTGTCGAGCCAGCCCGGGGGCCGCCCCGTCATCGCTTCGATCTGCCGGGCGAGCTTGTCGCCGATCGGCCGGGACGACTTGATCTGGCTCCACATGCTGGGCGAGATCTGCAGCGTGGCCGCAAACGCCTGCTCGAGCCCCTTGGGCGATGCGCCCCTGGCCAGCGCCTTCTCGGCGAAATCCTGGAACAGGGCCAGTGCGTTCTGTCTTCTGGCGACGGTGATGTTGGACACGGGAAGTGTGGGGAATGCAACGAGGGCCGGACACCATTGTCGCCGGGGGTTGACGGGTGGGTAAAGACTCTTTACAGTCCGCCCCACTTCGAACCCCGACCTTCTTTCGGGCCAAGACACTTTTCAACCGAGGCATCGATCGTGAAACCAGGCAACGTCATCAGAACCCACCAGCCCGAGCAGGGTCTGCGTGCGTTCGTGCGCGCTGCCGCGGGGCTTGGCTTGCGGGGCCAGGGCACGCAGGTCGGTGCCCTGGGTTCGTTCGGCCCGGCCGGCTATTGCTGGCTCGATCGGGCGGAGGGTCAGGTGCATCCGGGTGAAGGAAGCGCATAGCGCATCCTTCCTAGCTCTGTACG
The DNA here is from genome assembly GCA_016213205.1 of Burkholderiales bacterium. Taxonomy (GTDB): domain Bacteria; phylum Pseudomonadota; class Gammaproteobacteria; order Burkholderiales; family Burkholderiaceae_C; genus Pseudaquabacterium. The sequence goes on along the minus strand of JACRAZ010000051.1, from coordinate 17,933 downwards.
CAGAGGCCCGGGTTCCGAAAGGATCCGGGCCTTTTTTCATGGCCGGCTCAACCGGCCTGCGCATCGGCGCAGGCCAGCGATCGATGGATCGCACCACCGCTCGCGGTGGACGCTCTTTAACAAGTTGCCGCAAGGCGGCCTCGGTACTGGCCGAGCGCTTGCCTTGCACCTTTTGCGGATGTAGCTCAGTTGGCAGAGCGCGGCCACGCCATGGCCGAGGCCACGAGTTCGAGACTCGTCATCCGCTCCACTTCGGGTGTGTCCTTTCACTCCGTTGCCGCGTGACATGGTGTTGGCGGTGCGGGATGTGCGCGGTCCTTGGCCAGATCACGTGCAGCGAGACACCACATCCGACGGGATGCTCGCGTTTGGGCACAGCCGAAGTGGGTGAGGCCGGGCATGAAGACGTGCCTGCGCGCGTGTTCATGCCTGCCGAACCGCCCGTGCGCTGCGAGGGCGTGGAGAGGCACATCCATGTCGCATTCGTCTACACGGCCGAGGGCGCGGCCCGAGCAACCCCGCACGCGACGCCAGCACAAGGAACCCTCGTCGAGCGCACGCTTCAGGGGTGGAAATCGGCCGCAACGATTGGGCGGCGCCGGAACCCGTCACCGGATCGATACATGCCCTCGTTGGCTCAGCGGACACGAGCGGCCGGCTTCCACCCGGCGGGCCGGCCGTTCGAATCGGTCACGAGGATCCAGTTCATTTCCCTCAATCGCGCCGATGGCAGAGCGCCTGGCTGTTGCCCAGGCGCTCCGTGGGTGCGCGGTCCCTGCCCGCGGCCTTCGGCCCGTTGCTGCGCGAGGGCCTGCGTGGCTGCACCATGCAGAGCGAAGCCATGTCGGGGAGCCAATGCAGTCTGATCTCGCGTAGCGCAGTGGCAGAGCACCGGGCTCTTGAGCCGGCGAGTCAGGGTTCCATCCACCACCCGAGGAGGTGTGCCATGAAACCGTTCGACGAAAACGACGCGTGCTTTCACGACCATGAGCCAGCGGCGCAGGGGCTTCCCGTCACTGCTGCCAGCGCAGCGCTTGCTTTTGACGGCATGAACCGTCATCACCATCGGCGCTGACGCCTTGGCGCGGGGGGGCGCGAATGCCCCGGCCCCTCCATCCGATTCACCCCTCCCCAAGGCCCATGGAAAGGAGGCCGACCATGCACCCCCCACACCACAGCCATGTGCTGCAACTCGACATCCAGGGCACGCCACAGGCGTGGATCTCGCTCGAGCACGCGGCGCTGCATGTGGCCTCGGGTTCGGTGGCCTGGGTGGACGGCGACGGCCCGCTGGCCACGCTGCGTGGCGGCCACAACGTCGCGCGCGGCCGGCAATCGGTGATCGACATCCACCCGATCATCGCGCTCGCCGGCGTACCCAAGGTCAACCTGTTCGACCTGGTGCCGGCATTCACCAAGGCCAAGCTGTTCCGGCGTGACCGGATGACCTGCGCCTACTGCGGCCAGCACTTCGCCGAGCGCGACCTGAGTTGCGAGCAGATCGTGCCCCAGTCGCGTGGTGGCCGCTGGACCTGGATGAACCTGGTCACGGCCTGCGGCGCCTGCAATGGCCGCAAGGCCGACCGCACGCCGGAGGAAGCGGGCATGCCGCTGGTGTACCTGCCCTATGTGCCCAGCCGATTCGAGGACTTCCTGCTCGAAGGCCGGCAGATCCGGGCCGACGTGCACCACTGGCTGGCCTCGCGCCTGCCGAAGAGATCGCGCCTGAGCTGAACAAGCCCGCGCGCCAACCGATCTGCCGTGAAAGGCAAACGCTCACAGGCCCGGGGTTCGTGAACCCCACCGGTGGGCGGCACCCGGGCGAAGGCTCGTCGGTGCCGTCCATGCCGCGTCGCTGGAAGCGGTGGATAGCCCGGCCATCGATGGATCGCAGCGCAAGCTGCCAGGTTCGATTCCTGGATGGCCTCCACTGGATAGCTCAGTCGGGTAGAGCAACGACCCTGTCAGTCGTCTGTCGCGGGTTCGACTCCCGCTCCAAGCCACCAGAACCGGTCGCAAGACCATCGCCGGACGTGCACCGAGGGCGCAAGCCCGACCGTGCATCAGCGGCGGCTGCCCGAGCGACGGGCAAGCGGGGCTTCGCAGCCACGGCCAGCCGAGGTGATCGTCAGGGAGGCGATCGCCGACGCGCACCGCGGCCTCCGGGCCCAGGCATCCGTCGTCCGCCGCCGCTGCTGTAACGGCACCCTGCACTGGCGCAGGGCCGCCCCAAGCCAGTGGCGCTCCCTCGGAGGGCCGACGCCGCAGGCGTCTTGGGGGCCCTGTTCAACACACGCTTCAACCAAGAAGGAGAACACCCATGAAGATGCTCAAGCGTGTCACTGTGAAGAAGAACGAGCGCGGCTTGCTGCTGCGCAACGGCGACTTCGAGCGCGTGCTGCAACCGGGCACGCACTGGCTGTTCTCGGCCGTAGACACCCTGCGCGTGGAGGTCTTCGCGCTGGAACAGGCCGCGTTCACCCACGGCCTGGCCGACTACCTGATGGCCAAGGAGCCGCAGGTGGTGGCGGCCGAGTTCCTGCGCGTGGAACTCACCGAGCACCAGGTGGGCCTGCGCACCGAGAACGGCGTGCTGGCCGAGGTGCTGGCGCCGGCCACCCGGCGCCTGTACTGGAAGGGCCTGGTGGACGTGCGACTCGAGGTGATCGACATCGCCGCGTCGGCCGAGGTGCCGGCGCCGGTGGTGTCGCGCCTGGTGCAGACGCAGCTGCGCCAGCGCGCGGTGGCGGGCCTTGCTGGCGTGCTGCAGGTGCAGGTGCCCGAACACGGCGCCGGCATCCTGTGGATCGACGGCAAGGTGGACCGCCTGCTGGCGCCCGGCTCCTACGCGTTCTGGAAGTTCAACCGCAACGTGGTGGTGGAACTGGTGGACCTGCGGCTGCAGGCGCTGGAGGTCACGGGCCAGGAGATCCTGACCCGCGACAAGGTGGCGCTGCGCCTGAACCTGTCGGCCACCTGGCGCTTCACCAATCCGCTGCTGGCCTACCGGTCGCTGGCCAAGCCCACGGAGCACCTGTACCGCGAACTGCAGTTCGGCCTGCGCGCCGCGGTGGGCACGCGCTCGCTCGACGAGCTGCTGGAGAACAAGACGGTCATCGACGAGGTCGTGACCGCCCAGGTCACCACCAAGCTCGCCGGCCACGGCCTGCAGCTGGACGGCGTGGGCGTGAAGGACATCGTGCTGCCGGGCGAGATGAAGACCATCCTCGCCCAGGTGGTGGAGGCCGGCAAGGCCGCCGAGGCCAACGTGATCCGGCGCCGCGAGGAGACGGCCGCCACGCGCTCGCTGCTCAACACCGCCAAGGTGATGGAGGGCAACCCCGTCGCCCTGCGCATGAAGGAGCTCGAGACGCTGGAACGCGTGGCCGAGCGCATCGACAAGATCTCCGTGATCGGAGGTCTGGACCAAGTTCTCAATGGGCTGGTGAAGCTCCGTTGAGCGTTGGGGGAGGCTGCATCGGCAGCCTCCCCAGGACTGGGAGAATGAACCATGGAAATCAACTACATCCACGAAGACGTGGGTGGCGGCGTGCCGCTGAAGATGTGGACCCGCGGCGTGCCGGTGGAGGACGAGGCCAAGCGCCAGCTGACCAACGCCGCGCGCCTGCCGATCGTCTTCAGGCACATCGCGGCCATGCCGGACGTGCACTTCGGCATCGGCGCCACCGTGGGCTCGGTGATCCCGACGCTCAAGGCCATCATCCCGGCCGCGGTGGGCGTGGACATCGGCTGCGGCATGATCGCCTGCAAGACCACGCTGAGCGCCGAGGACCTGCCGGACAACCTGGGCCCGCTGCGCGCGGCGATCGAGCGCGCGGTGCCGCACGGCCGTCAGCCCGGCAGCCGCGACCCGGGTGCCTGGCAGAAGCCGCCCGGTGCGGTGAACACCGCCTGGGCGCAGCTGGAGCCCGAGTTCACCGAGCTGTGCCGCGACTACCCCAAGCTGGCCAAGACCAACAACCTGCAGCACCTGGGCACGCTGGGCACGGGCAACCACTTCATCGAGGTGTGCCTGGACGAGGCCGGCTTCGTGTGGTTCATGCTGCACTCGGGCTCGCGCGGCGTGGGCAACTTCATCGGCACGATGTTCATCGAGCTGGCCAAGCAGGACGCGATGCGACACCAGGCCAACCTGCCGGACCGCGACCTGGCCTACTTCGAGGAAGGCAGCCGCTACTTCGGCGACTACGTGCGCGCCGTGGGCTGGGCGCAGAAGTTCGCCGCCCTCAACCGCGAGGTGATGATGAGGCGCGTGATCGAGGCTGCCAAGACCGTGATCCACAAGAGCTTCCAGAGCCACGTCGAGGCGGTGAACTGCCACCACAACTACGTGAGCAAGGAGCGTCACTTCGGCGAGGAGGTCTACGTCACCCGCAAGGGTGCGGTGAGCGCCAAGGCCGGGCAGCTGGGCATCATCCCCGGCAGCATGGGTGCGCGCAGCTACATCGTGCGCGGCTTGGGGCATCCCGAGTCGTTCGAGTCCTGCTCGCATGGCGCGGGGCGCGTCATGAGCCGCGGCGAGGCCAAGCGCCGCTTCACGCTGGCCGACCACCGCGCTGCGACCGAAGGCGTCGAATGCCGCAAGGACAAGGACGTGATCGACGAGACGCCCGCGGCCTACAAGGACATCGACGCGGTGATGGCCGCGCAACACGACCTGGTGGCCGTGGTGCACACGCTCAAGCAGGTGGTGTGCGTGAAGGGGTGAGTGCGCCGGCGCACCGGCCGCTCAACCGGGGTGGCCCACGATACGTGGTGATGGTGCTGAGCGCCAGCAAACAAAAAGGGACTTGCACCAAGGTGCAAGTCCCTTTTTTCTTCTTTGTTTGGCTCCCCGACCTGGGCTCGAACCAGGGACCTACGGATTAACAGTCCGGCGCTCTACCGACTGAGCTATCGGGGAATGAAGCCTCGCAGTATAGCGTCTTTTTTCAGCCCGGCTCAATACTCGATGTTCAGCGAGGCATGAAGCTGCCGCCCAGCCAGGGGGTAGAGGTAGGCGTGGCCGAACTGGTATGGGGCTTCCTTCCAGGCGCGATGGTCGGTGAGGTTGTCGATGCCCGCACGCCAGGTGAGGTTGTGGCCGGCGGCGCGCATGGCATACCGCAGGCCGAGGTCGGTGCGGGTCCAGCCGCCGATCGTCAGGCTGTTGTCGGGCAGCACGCTGCGCGGCCCCTCGTGGGTGAGGTAGGCCAGCAGCGCGAGGCCGGGCACCGCGGCCAGGTTGTAGGCCACCTGGGCCTTGACGTTGCGCCTGGGCACGTTGGTGGGCCGCAGGCCGTTCAGCGTGGTGTCGGATGCGCCCTCGCGTCGCGCCTGCAGCAGCATGGCGCTGGCGCGCAGGTTCCAGGCGCCGGTGCGCCAGTCGGCTTCGGCCTCCAGGCCGCGGTGGTGTGCCTGGCCATCGAGCTTGCGCGTGCAGCTGCCGGTGGCGCTGCAACTGCCCACGTCGCTCCATTGCGGGCGCTGGATGTCGAACAGCGTGAGGCCGAGATCGAGCTCACCGTTGCGGCGCTTGTAGCCCAGTTCGGTCTGGCGGCTCTTCATCGCGGGCAGTGCCTGGCCGGCGTTGGTGTAGCGCGCGCGGTTGGGTGCCACCTCGGATTCCACGCCCTGGCCCCAGCTGGCATAGACCATGTCACGCGGGGTGAGCTGGTGGCTCAGTGCAAGCCAGGGCGTGCTGAAGTTCTGGCTGTAGCGGGTGGCGCGTGATCCGTCGGTGCGCACGCTCTCGCGGTGCAGGCGCGTCACGCGCACGCCGGCCCACAGGCCGGTGTGTTCGGTGAGCGCGATGTTGTCCTGCAGCCGCCACTCGGTGCTGCGCTCGTCGCGCTGGGTGTTCTCGTCGGTCAGGCTCGGGTCGGCGGGCGTGATGCTGCGGCCATCGATGCTGCCGATGCCCACCCAGTTGTAGGCCTGGCGATTGAAGCGCGCGGCATAACGCGTGAAAAGAACGCCGGTGCCGAGGCGGTGCGTCATGCCCGCGAGCTGGCCGCGCCAGGCCAGCGCGAGGTCCAGCGCATCGCTGCGGCGGCGCTCGCCTTCGCTGCGGAAGTCGTACAGATCGAAGCTGCCGTCGCTGCAGTAGCGGTCGTAGGCCTCTTCGGCGCTGCAGCCGTAGGGGAAGGCGATGCGGTCGTCGCTGCGCAGGCGTTGTGTCATGCCATGCACCGTGAGGCGCGCATCGCGGCCCAGGTCCTGCGTGTAGCGCAGCGACGTGGTGCGCCCGTCCAGCACCACGGGCTGGCTCCAGGGCTGGTTGTTGAGGTTCAGTTCGGGGTCGGTGCGGCGTGCATCGGGCAGGCGGCTGCCGAGCACGCTGTAACCCGGCATGCTGGGCTGGCGCTGGCGGCTCACCTCGATTTCGCCCTCGAGCAGGCTGCCGGGCGCCAGGCGCCAATCGGTGGCCAGGGCCACCAGGTGGTGCCGGCCCTTCAGGGCATCGATCTGCGGGTTCAGGTGAGCGGCGGTGGCGTTCAGGCGCCAGCCGAAGGCGCCTTCCGCGCCGGCACGGCCGCCCAGGTCGATGGCCGCTTCCACGGTGCCGGGTTCGGCCCAGCGCAGGCTGCCACTGCGCACGCTGCCGGTGGGCCGCTTGACGACCAGGTTCACCAGGCCACCGGGTGCACTGGTGCCGGCCTGCAGGCCGGAGGTGCCCTTGAGCACCTCGATGCTGCCCTTGTTGCCCAACGCGATGGCGGTCTCGGCGTTGATCGGCAGGCCGTCGCGGCGGTAGTTGAAGCGATTGTCCAGCGTGTAGCCGCGCGCCGACAGCATGCTCCAGTAGCCGGGCGCGTTGTAGGCGTCGTTCAGGCTGGCGTCGAGCCGGCTGATGTCGGCCAGGCTGGTGATGCCGGCATCACCGAGCTGCTGCGTGCCCAGCACCGTGGCCGACAGCGGCAGGCGTGCCAGCGGCGCATCACCAAAGCCTGCCAGGCCCAGCACCGCGCCGGCGCTGCGGCCGGTGACGGTGACGGTCTGTGCCGCCTGCTGTGCTGCGGCCGAGGTGCTGGCCAGCGTGGCGGCAAGCGCCAAGGTGGTGAGGGAGAAAGTGGATCGGAATGCCATCGTGGAGCCTTCGGTGTCGATGGCAGGTGGGCAAGCCGGAGGACGCGTGCACGCCGGGGCGGCGTGCCGATTCAGTACGACTGCTTCCCTGCGCGAGGATTACCTCAATCAGGTTCAAAGGGACTGTCTCAGTCGCAGCGCTTGCGCGCGGCAACACCCCTAGCGAAGCCCGCCGGCCATGTGGCCGACAGGAAAACGGATTATCAGCGATGCGGCGGGGGCCGCGGTCACTCAGTCGTCGAAATTCGGCGTCTCGACGCCCAGCACCTTGTGCAGCTTGGGGCTGGTGGTGGTGTACTGCAGCAGCACGCGCTTCTCGGGGAAGACGTAGGGCGCCGCGCCGAAGGCCGCGAGCGCGGCCTCGTGAAAGCCCGAGAGGATGAGTTTCTTCTTGCCCGGGTAGGTGTTGATGTCGCCCACCGCGAAGATGCCCGGCGTGCTGGACTCGAACTTCTCGGTGTCCACCACGATCTGCTTGCGCTCCAGCCCCAGGCCCCATTCGGCGATGGGCCCGAGCTTGGGGCTGAGGCCGAAGAACACCAGCAGCATGTCCAGCGGCACCAGGCGCGTGACGCCATCGCCGCCGGTGACCTTCACGCCGGTGAGGTGGCCTTCGGCCTCCTCGATGCCGGTGACCTGGCCCACCATGAACTGCATCTGCAGTGCATCACACAGCTCGCGCATCTTGGCCACCGAGGCCGGCGCGGCGCGGAAGCCGTCGCGGCGGTGGATCAGGATCACGCTTTCGGCCTGGTGCGGCCCTTCCTGCGCGAAGTTCAGTGCCCAGTCCAGCGCCGAATCGCCGCCGCCGATGATGACGAGGTTCTTGCCCGCAAACTGCGCGGGGTTGCGCACGCGGTAGAACAGCTGCGTGTCGGTGTATTTGTCGATGCCATCGACCTTGAGCGTGCGCGGCTGGAACGAGCCCACGCCGCCGGCGATGAACACCGTCTTGGCGAGGAACTGCGTGCCCTTGCTGGTCTCCACCTTGAAGCGGCCGTCGGCCTGCTGCTCGACGACCGTGACCTCCTGGCCCAGGTGGAAGGTGGCACCGAAGGGCTCGATCTGCTTGAGCAGGTTGTCGGTGAGCTCGCGGCCGGTGCACACCGGCACCGCGGGGATGTCGTAGATGGGCTTGTCGGGGTACAGCTCGATGCACTGGCCACCGGGGTAGGCCAGTGAATCGATGATGTGGGCCTTGATCTCGAGCAGCCCGAGCTCGAACACCTGGAACAGGCCGACGGGGCCGGCGCCGACGATGACGGCGTCGGTTTCGATCATGGCCATGACAGGCTCAGCTCAGCGCTTGAGTTCGCCGAGCTTGTTCTTCACGTCCTTCCACTCGTCGGCATCGGGCAGCGCGGCCTTGCGCTTGGTGATGCTTGGCCACTGCTTGGCCAGATCGGCGTTGAGCTGGATGAACTTCATCTGGTCGCTGGGCACGTCTTCCTCGGGCAGGATGGCGTTCACCGGGCACTCGGGGATGCACACCGCGCAGTCGATGCACTCGTCGGGGTCGATGGCCAGGAAGTTGGGACCTTCGCGGAAGCAATCGACCGGGCAGACATCGACGCAGTCGGTGTACTTGCAGCGGATGCACGATTCGGTGACGACGTGGGTCATGGGGGCGGACCAGTGAGGATGATTCGTGGGAAACGCGCGATTTTAAGGCGCGCGGGCCTGGCCTCAGGCTTGAGGCCGGTCAAGCGATAAGGTCTTGGGCGTGGCTGCCGTGGCGCCGGCACCCACGGTGACGACCGCCGGTCGCCCGGCATGGCGATCGGCCGCTTCACCGAGCGTGGCCACCCGGTGCTCGGTGGCCAGGGCGTCCGGCCAGCCGGCGCGCGAGACCACGCTCACCGGGGTGTCGGCAGGCCAGCCGGCTTCCAGCAGCTTGGCGGCCAGCGCGGGCAGTTGCTGGCCGGCCATGTAGAACACCTCGGTGTCGGCGCTGCGTTTGGCCTCCAGCGTGCCAAGTTGCGTCATGGCGGTGGTGAGGCTCACGCTGCGGCCGCTGCCGCGGCGTGTGAGCGGGCGCGCGGTGTGGGCTGCGGCGGCCAACGCGGCGGTGACGCCGGGCACCACCTCGTAGCCAATGCCGTGGGCGGCCAGCGCCTGCAGTTCTTCTTCGAGGCGGCCGAAAACGCTGGGGTCGCCGCCCTTCAGGCGCACCACGCGTTCGTGCTGCTGCGCCTGCTGCACCAGCAGCGCATTGATGGCGGCCTGGCCGGTGGCGTGGCCGAAGCCGCGCTTGCCCACGTCGAGCCACTGCGCCTGCGGCGCGTGCTCACGCAAGGCCGGGTCGGTGAGGGCATCGAACAGCACCACCTGGGCCTCGGCCAGGCGGTGCAGCCCGCGCAGCGTGATCAGGTCGGCCGCACCCGGGCCCGCGCCGATGAAGACAACACGGCCCACGCCGCATCAACCCCGGACAAGCAGCGCACCGCTGGTGCGGTTGCTGGTGGGGTCGACGACGATCAGCGCGCCGCCGACGCGGTTGTTCGCATAGGCCTCCAGCGGCAGCGCTTGCTGCAGCTCGACCACCACATGGCCGATCTCGTTGACAGCGAGTTCCTGCGCTTCGGTCGGCGCGAGCGTGTGGATGTCCAGCCGGTGCTCGATGCTCGCGATGCGCGCCTGCACCCAGCGGTTGCCGTGGCGCACCCAGTACTTGCGGCCCACTTGCGCGGCCTCGGTGTCCAGCCAGGCCAGCGTGGCTTCGAAGCGTTGCGTGGCCTTCAGGCTGCCGGGGCTGGCGATCCAGTCGCCGCGGGAGATGTCCAGCTGGCGGTCGAGCACGATGCCGGCCGATTCGCCCGCCTGGGCCCGGTCCACCGTGCTGCCGGCACGACGCACCTCGGCCACCACGGCGCTCTGGCCGCTGGGGAACACCTGCACCGCATCGCCCGCCTTCACGCTGCCGTGGGCGATGCGGCCCCAGAAGGTGCGGGGCTGGTGGCCGGCGCCTTCGGCCGTCTCGCCTGGATCGCGGGCCACGTACTGCACCGGCTGCAGCATCGCGCCTTCAGTGCGTTCTTGCGTGGTGGGCAGGCGCTCCAGCAGTTGCAGCAGCGAGGGGCCGTCGTACCACGCGGCGTCGAGCGGCTGGGTCACGTTGTCGCCGCGCAGCGCGCTCACCGGGATGATGCCGGCCATTTCGCGGATGCCGGCTTCCTCGGCAAAGCCCAGCAGCGCATCGCGCGTGGCCTCGAAGGCGGCCTGCGGTTCGTCCACCGCGTCGAGCTTGTTCACCGCGAACACGATGCTGGGCACGCGCAGCAGGTGGGCCAGCAGGGCATGGCGGCGGGTCTGCGGCAGCAGCGCCACCGGGCGCGCGCGCCAGTCGATCTTGGTGATGTCCACCAGCACCACCGCGGCATCGCTGCCGGCGGCGGCGGTCACCATGTTGCGGGTGTACTGCTCGTGCCCTGGCGCGTCGGCAATGATGAACTTGCGGTGCCGGGTGGCGAAGTACCGGTAGGCCACGTCGATCGTGATGCCCTGTTCGCGCTCGGCTTCCAGGCCGTCGGTCAGCAGCGAGAGGTCGATCGGCTCGCCGGCGGCGCGCTTGTGCAGCGTGTCGAGCTGGTCGGCCAGGATCGCGCGGCTGTCGTACAGCAGGCGGCCGATCAGCGTGCTCTTGCCGTCGTCCACGCTGCCGGCGGTGAGGAACCTCAGCGCCCTGTGGTCGGCGGGTTGTTGTTTCAGCACGGCGGACATGATCAGAAATACCCTTCCTTCTTGCGGCGCTCCATCGAGGCGTCCGAGGTGCGGTCGTCCATGCGCGTGGCGCCACGCTCGCTGACGGTGACGGTGAGTGTCTCGGCCACGATGTCGGCCGCGTCCTGTGCGCCACTTTCCACCGGGCAGGTGCAGGTCATGTCGCCCACGGTGCGGAAGCGCACCGTCGCGGTCTCGATCGTCTCGCCCGATTGTGGCGGTGTCACGGCGGTCACCGGCACCAGCAGGCCCTTGCGGCGGATCACCTCACGCTGGTGCGCGTAGTACAGGCCCGGCAGCGGGATGTTCTCGCGGGCGATGTAGAGCCACACGTCGAGTTCGGTCCAGTTGCTGATCGGGAAGGCGCGGAAATGCTCGCCGGGGCGGTGGCGGGTGTTGAACAGCGTCCACAGCTCGGGCCGCTGTTCCTTGGGCTGCCATTGGCCGAAGCTGTCGCGGTGGCTGAAGATGCGTTCCTTCGCGCGGGCCTTTTCCTCGTCGCGCCGGGCGCCACCGATCAGGCAGTCGAAGCGGTGCTCCTCGATCGCCTCGAGCAGCGTCACCGTCTGGTGGCCGTTGCGCGATTCCAGCGGGTCGGCCAGGCGGATGGTGCCGCGCTGGATGCTGTCTTCGAGGTGGCCCACGACCAGGCGCTCGCCCATCTCGGCCACGCGCTGGTCGCGGAACGCGATCACCTCGGGGAAGTTGTGGCCGGTGTCCACGTGCAGCAGCGGGAAGGGCAGCTTGCCCTTGAACTCGTTGCCCTGGATTCGGGTCTTGAAGGCCTTCTCGGCCAGGCGCAGCACCACGCAGGAGTCCTTGCCGCCGGAGAACAGCAGCGCGGGCCGCTCGAACGAGGCGGCCACCTCGCGCAGGATGAAGATGGCTTCCTCTTCCAGCCAGTCGAGGTGGCGGTGGTCGAGTTCGGGCAGCAGTTGATCGAGGTCGACGCGGGCGTTCATGCGGGGGTCTTCGAGTTGGCGGACGGATCGTTTCTGGCTTCGGCACGCCCTTCGGGCTTCACGTCGGCTGCGCCGACATGAGCCTGCGCCGAAACGACAGTGCGGCTCTCGCGTTGCGAGAGCGACGACGCTGCCGCGTCGTCGGAATGCTGGCTGACATGCAGCCCGCATTCCTTCGCACTCTCGTTTTCCCACCACCAGCGCCCGGCGCGGAAGTCCTCGCCCACCGCGATGGCGCGGGTGCAGGGCGCGCAGCCGATGCTGGGCATGAACTGGTCATGCAGGGGGTTGTAGGGCACGTCGTTCGTGGCGATGTAGTGCCACACGTCGTTCCAGCTCCAGTCGGCCAGCGGGTTGAGCTTGGCGCGGCCGGCGTCGTCGCGGTCGGTGAAGGGCACCTCCTGGCGCGCACCACTCTGTTCGCGGCGCAGACCGGTGATCCAGGCGCTGCGCTGGGCCAGCATGCGCGACAGCGGTTCGAGCTTGCGGATGCCGCAGCAGGCCTTGCGCAGCTCGAGGCTGCGGTACATGGCGTCTTCGCCATTGGCCTTGACGAACTGGACCACGGCTTCGGCCTGCGGGCGGTACACCTCGACGGCCAGGCCGTAGTGCTGCTCGATGCGGCCGATCAGCGCTGCCGTCTCGGGGTTGAGCTTGCCGGTTTCCAGCGTGCCGATGGCGATGGGCAGCCTGTGGCGCGCGATCAGGTCGGTGAGCACCATGTCCTCGGCGCCGAGGCTGGTGGCCTGCACGATGCGGCCGGCATGGTCGAGCGCGGCCGATTGCAGCGTGGCCAGCGCATGGGCCACGCGCTCTTCGAAGCCGGGCGTGGGGCGGGCGTAGAGATCGATCGCGGACATGTTCAGATCCCTTCGCCGACAAAACGATCGGCTTCCTGCGCCTGGCGCGCGGCGAGTTCGGCGGCCAGGTCGCGGGCGAATGCCGGTGCCGGCTGCTGCACGTCGCCCTGGTAGTGGCCGGGGAAGAAGTTCAGCGCGCGTTCGGCGCTGGCCTGGCGTTGGTCGTGGCGCAGTTGCACCGCATCGAAACCGGTGCGCTGCAGCAGCGGCAGCATGTCCACCACCACGTCGCCGGTGGCACGCACTTCACCGGCAAAGCGGTGGCGTGCGCGCAGCAGCCGGGCCTGGCTGTAGGCGCGCCCGTCCACCCACTTCGGGAACTGCAGCACCACCAATGCCAGGCGCGGCAGGTCGGCGGCCAGGCCCTCGATGTCGGTGGTGTTGGGCACGATCACGCCGGTGGGCAGGCCCTGCGGCCAGGATTCACGCACCGCGTGCCATTGCTCCAGGCTCAGCAGGGCGTGGGCGCGCGGCGCGGGATGCTGGATCGGGCCGTCTTCGCCGCCGAAGGTCTGCCAGGGGTCTTGTTGCTTGTGGATGAACTTCATGGTGCTGCACTCAAGGGGCATCAGGCGGCGGTGAGGTGGCGCTGCGCGTCGGCGGCGGTCTTGAAGGGCGGCAGGCCGATGCGGCGCACGGTGTCGACGAACTTCTCGCCGGTCTGGCGCTCGCGGCGGTAGGTCTCGATCACGGCCTCGATGACATCGGGCACTTCGTCGGCGGCAAACGAGGGGCCGATCACTTTGCCTGCTACCGATGGGCCGCTGAGGGTGGAGCCGTCCGAGCCGCCCAGCGTGACCTGGTACCACTCGGAGCCGTCCTTGTCGACGCCGAGGATGCCGATGTGGCCGCTGTGGTGGTGGCCGCAGCTGTTGATGCAACCGCTGATGTGCAGGTCGATGTCGCCGATGTCGTAGAGGCGGTCCAGGTCGTCGAAGCGGTCGGTGATCGCGGCCGCCACCGGGATGGAGCGCGCATTGGCCAGCGCGCAGAAATCGCCGCCGGGGCAGTTGATCATGTCGGTGAGCAGGCCGATGTTGGGCGTCGCGAAGCTGGCCTCGCGCGCGGCCTGCCACAGCGCGTGCAGATCGCTCGAGCGCACCCAGGGCAGCAGCAGGTTCTGGTCGTGCGTGACACGCAGCTCGCCGTGGCTGAACTGCTCGGCCAGCGCGGCGGCCTGGTCCATCTGCGCCGAGGTGGCGTCACCCGGGGCCTGGCCGGCGCGCTTGAGCGAGAGCGTCACCGCGCGGTAACCGGGCACCTGGTGGGCGTGCACGTTGCGCTCGAGCCAGCGGGTGAAGGCCAGCGGCGCATCGGCCGGCGCGGCCGGGCCGGTGTCGGCCAACGGCTGCACGCCCGCCGGCCGCACGAAGCAGGCGGCCACGCGGTCGAACTCGGCCTGTGGGATGAGGTGCGCGCTGCCTTCGGCGTCGTGCGTGAGGATGTGGTCGAACTCGGCGGCCACCGCGTCGAAGAATTTCTGCCCCTCGGCCTTGACGAGGATCTTGATGCGGGCCTTGTAGAGGTTGTCGCGCCGGCCGTAGCGGTTGTAGACGCGCACGATGGCCTCGATGTAGACGAGGATCTGCTGCCAGGGCACGAACTCGCTGATCACGCTGCCGATCACCGGCGTGCGGCCCATGCCGCCACCCACCAGCACCTGGAAGCCCACTTCGCCGGCGGCGTTGTGCTTGAGTTGCAGGCCGATGTCGTGCCAGGCGATGGCGGCGCGGTCTTCGCGCGCGCCGCTGACGGCGATCTTGAACTTGCGCGGCAGGAACGCGAACTCGGGGTGCAGCGTGCTCCACTGGCGCAGGATCTCGCAGTAGGGCCGCGGGTCGATGATCTCGTCGGCCGCCACGCCGGCCAGCGCATCGCTGGTGATGTTGCGGATGCAGTTGCCGCTGGTCTGGATGCCGTGCATGTCCACCTCGGCCAGGCGCTCCATCACGTCGGCCGCCTGGGGCAGCGGGATCCAGTTGAACTGGCAGTTCTGGCGGGTGGTGAAGTGGGCGTAGTCGCGGTCGAACTCGCGCGCGATGGCCGCCAGCGTGCGCAGCTGGCGCGCGCTGAGCTCGCCGTAGGGCACGGCGATGCGCGCCATCGGCGCGTGGCGCTGCACGTACCAGCCGTTCTGCAGGCGCAGCGGGCGGAAGTCGTCGTCGGACAGCTCGCCGCTGAGGTTGCGCTGGAGCTGGTCGCGGAACTGCGCGGCGCGCGCGCGCACGAACTGGCGGTCGAAATCGGTGTAGGCGTACATCGTGGGCGAAGGCGGGTTCGTGGGGTTCAGTGGATGACCTTGAGGCCGGCGGTGACCAGCGATACGCACAGCAGCGTGCGCACCAGCCGCTCGGGCATCACCTTGGTGAGGTGGGCGCCCACCCAGATGCCGGGCAGCGAGCCGATCAGCAGCGCCGCCAGCAGCCCCCAGTTCACATTGCCGAGCGTGGCATGGCCGATGCCGGCCACCAGCGTGAGCGGCACTGCATGGGCGATGTCGGTGCCCACCAGGCGGTGCGCCGGCAGGCGCGGGTACAGCAGCAGGATCAGCGTCGCGCCCACGGCACCGGCGCCAATGGAGCTCAGCGACACCAGCACCCCCAGCAGCACGCCCGAGGCCACCGTGAAGCCGCGCTTGCGCGATTCAGGCAGCCAGCGCTCGAGCTTCAGGCCCACGGCGTGCCAGGCCTGCTTGTAGGCCACGGTGACGGCGGTGAGCAGCAGCGCGATGCCCAGCGAGAAGGTGAGCGCGCTGGCCCAGCCCTTGGTGATGCCGGTGAAGTGCATCAGCCCGATGGTGGCCAGCGAGGCCGGGATGCTGCCGGCCAGCATCAACCCGGTGATGCGGTAGTCCACATGGCCATGCCGGTGGTGCGCCCAGGCGCCGCCCACCTTGGTGATGCCGGCGAACCAGAGGTCGGTGCCGATGGCCACTGCCGGGTTCAGCTTGAACACGCCGATCAGCAGCGGCGTCATCAGCGAGCCGCCGCCCACGCCGGTCATGCCGACGATGGCGCCGATGCCGAAGCCGCTGACGATCGCGATCCAATCCATGGAGAGCCTGTGAATGCAGTGCCGGGGACGACAGCCCCCGGCGGAGCCCGAACTGTAGGAAACGAGTATATAAATGAGAAGTACAAATTAGTTGTCTGCTAATGCTTGATGGGAATAAGCGGGTGGCTACCCAGGGGTGAACCCTAGAATCGCCCGCCATGCACCGCCGCCACCTCAGCCGCGTTGCCCTGGCCGGCTTGCTGGGCCTGGGCTTGGCCGCCTGCCAGACCCCTCCGGTGGCACCGCCGCCGGCGCCGCCCGAGCCCGCCCCGCCAAAACCGCTGCGGCCGCCCCGCATCGGCCTGGCACTGGGTGGCGGCGCGGCGCGTGGATTTGCCCACATCGGCGTGATCCAGGTGCTGGAAGAAGCCGGCATCCGGCCGGATCTGGTGGTGGGCACCTCGGCTGGCAGCCTGGTGGCGGCCCTGTACGCCTCGGGCAAGACGGGCGCCGAGCTGGCCCGGGTGGCGCTGGCCATGGACGAATCGGCCATCACCGACTGGTCGTTTCCGGGCCGGGGGCTGATGCGCGGCGAGGCGCTGGCGCGCTACGTGCGCGAGATGACCGGGGGCCGCGCGATCGAGCAGTTCGCGCTGCCGCTGGGCGTGGTGGCCACCGACCTGGACAGCGGCCAGCCGGTGCTGTTCCAGCGCGGCGACCCGGGCACCGCGGTGCGAGCCTCCAGCGCGGTGCCGGCGGTGTTCCAGCCGGTGAAGATCGGCCCCCGCGAGTACGTGGACGGCGGCCTCGTGTCGCCGGTGCCGGTGCGCTTTGCGCGCCAGATGGGCGCCGAGCTGGTGCTGGCGGTGGACATCTCCAACCCACCCGAGGGCAACCCCACCGGCGATGTGATGCGGCTGCTGCTGCAGACCTTCGCGATCATGGGCCGCAGCATCAACCAGTTCGAGCTCAAGGACGCTGACATCGTTCTGCGCCCGCGCCTGAACGGCTTTTCCGGCGCCGACTTCACGGTGCGCCGGCAGACCATCGAGGCCGGGCGCGAGGCGGCGCTGGCACAACTGCCGGCGCTGCGGCAGCGCATCGCGGCCCTGTCGCGCTGAGCCGGCGTCGGCGTCAGTCGAGGAAGCGGGCTGCGTGGTCCGGCGACGGCACCAGGCAGGTGTCCGAGCGCCCGAACACCCGGTAGCGGTTCCTGGCCAGCCAGCGGTACAGCGGGTCGCGCAGCGGCGCGGGCACCAGCCAGGCCAGCCACGCCGCGCGCCAGGGCCAACCCAGCACGTGCAGCACCCGGAAGATGGCCGCGGTGTGCTGCCAGCTGCGGTGGCCGTCCACCAGCAGCAGGGTTTGCAGGCCCTCGACCTGCAGGCCCTGCCGATCCAGCAGCCCGCGCCCGGTGCTCCCCTGGATGGAGGCGAAGCGCAGCCGGCGCTGATGGTCGTGGCGCAGCAGGAAGCGCACCCAGCCGTTGCACAGCAGGCAATGGGCGTCGAACACGACGATCATGTTCGTGGCGCCCGCCCGATGTCGAGGTGGCCGCGGTAGCTGGCCACCAGGCCCACCCAGGGCAGGCTCGCCTCGACCCGGAAACGCAACTGTTCTTCGGTGCCAACCTCTTCGGCCACGATGCGCGGCAGCAGCCACCGGGGGCAGGGCAGGCCCAGGAAGCGCAGGCTCGCGAGCTCCATCGTCAGCGTGCCGCTGGAGGCCGCGAGCACGAAACGCAGGCGCGCGAGGCCCAGCGATTCTTCGATCTGCCCCGCCACGAGCCGCATGCGCGAGCGCATCGTCTGATGGGGAAAGCAGCGCGTCCAGCGCTCGGTATCGGGGCCGGCCTCGAGCACGAAGCGCAGCGGCCCGCGGCTGGCCCGGCGCGGCGTGCCCAGGCACAGCGCCAGCAGCCGCGCCGGCATCGACGTCGGCGCCTGGGTTTCCACCCAGCCGTGCCACTCGGCCCGCCCCGTGAGGCGGTGGAATCGCTGCACTGCAACGGGCAGGGTGGTGAAGCTGGCACCCATCACGCGCTCGTACATCGAGCGCTGGCTCAACACGAAACCTCGGGCATGCGCATCCGCCGGTGGTGAACTCACCCGCCGCAGTCTGCCAGCAGTTCCGGCCCGCAGCGCGTGTGGATTGCACCCCCAAAAGCAAAGGCGCTTTACGCGTTAGGTAGTGATGCTGGCTCGCGCCATGAGCCAGCGGACTGCCAGACTGCCTCGAACAGCCCCAGGTTGGGCATCGAGGAAGGGCATGAGGAAGAAGGACATGCAGCGCCTGTGGGCGCTGGTTG
>JACRAZ010000055.1 GCA_016213205.1 Burkholderiales bacterium | reverse complement strand
CGTGCCCGAGGCCGTGGTGCCGCCGGGCGGCAGTGCAAAGCCGGCCCCCCCGGCGCTGCGGGATGCGGGCGGCAGCGCCGAGGTCGCCCGGCAGGATGCCCTGGCGCCCGGCGTGGCCACCGCGCCGGTGGTGGCCATCGCGCCGGCCTCCCGGTCTGCACGGGCCGCTGCGGCGGCCGTGCTGGCAGCGCCGCCACCGGCCGCCCCGCAGGCGCTGTCCCGGGCCGAGCAGGCCGCCCCCCAGGCCTCGGCCGCCTACGCCCCCGCGGACGCCGCCCCTGGCCTGGCCAAGGCCATGCCAGGGCCGGTGGGGCCGGCGTCGCTGGCCGCGCTGCGGTCCGGCGAGGCCCGTGCGGCGCTCTCGCGGGTCGACCGGGCGGCACTGGACGCATTGGCCCTGGCCGCGCGTGGGCGCTGGCAAGTGCTGCCGGGCGACACCGCCGCGCCGGCGGGCCCGCCGCTGCGTGAATGGCCCGTGTCCGGTGGCAGTGCGCGCCTGGACATCGACAGCGCCGGCGCGCGCTGGACCGAGCCCGACGGCCGCCAGTGGCTGGCCCCGCTGGAGGCGGCCACGCGCGCGCGCCTGCGGGGCCTGTTCTGAGGCGGCGCGCACCGGCGATGCCCTGCGCCTGAACCTGTGCCGATGAACACCCGCCTGGCCCGCTTCCTGATCGTGCTGCTGGGGCTGGGCCTGGCCGTCGTGTTGCTGGTCGTGGCGCTGCAGCACACGCAGTTCACCGAGCCGCGCCGCGAAGGGCCGCCCGCGCTGGTGCTGCACCAGGGCGAGCCATCGCTGTGGGTGGTGGTCAAGTTCCAGGAGCAGCGCCACCTTGCCCGCAGCCGCTTCAGCACCCGCTACCACCTGGAGCTGCGCTGCCACGATGCGCGCACCGGCGCCCTGCGCTGGACGAGCCGCCTGCGATCGATCGGCGAGCACGAGGGTGGCCACGGCGCGCAGGGCCGCATCCTCGGCCAGCAGGACGGCACGGTGTGGCTGTTCATCGCCGGGCTGCCGGTGGCCGTCTCGGCCGCCGACGGCGCGGTGCAGGGCACGGGCCTGGACATCGCGCGCCAGAACCCGGCCTTGCAGGCCCTGATGCCCACCGAGCCGGGTGCCTTCACCTTCGACCGCGGCCTGGTGCTGGTGGCCGCTGATGCCAGGCGTTATGTGATCACGGTGCCCGGCTACGCCGCCCACCCGTACAGGGTGGCCGACGAGCAGGCGTTTTCGCGCGCGCTTTACATGTCCAGCCGCTGGAACGGCGGCTACCCGGCGCGCGACTTCCTCACCCCTCAGGCGCGCATCCATGGCGCCTGGCTGGGCCTGTACACCGAGGCCGAGGCGCGCGATGCGGGCGACGACGCCTTCGGCGACAAGCTGAAGGACCCCGCGCGCACCTGGCGCGACGACAAGATGGCCCGCCGCAGCCTGTGGACGGCGCGCATCGGCCGCACCCGGGCCTTCAGCGAAGGCGCGCACGATCGCCTGCTCGAGCCCACGCGCCTGGCCGGCTCGCCCGAGTTCCTGCAGGGCGGCCTGCTGGTCGCCGCCGGCACCCGGCAAGCCTTGCAGCCCGATGGCAACAGCCTGCTCGTGCTGCACCAGAGCCGTGTCGACCTGGCCGGCCGGGCCCAGCTCACCCGCCTGGCGGTGGACGATGGGCTGGCCTTGCGCAGCACCTGGAGCACCACGCTGCCGTTTGCCGAGCTGAACAACCGCTGGCAGTTCCCCGACCGCCTGCTGATGATGGGCAGTGCGCAGCAGCAGGAGGCGGGCAACGCCCGCTGGGTGGAGAGCCTGGCCGTGGTTGACCTGGCCAGCGGCCGGCTGCAGGGCTGGAACCTCACCGACGACGCGCCGCTGCCAGCACGCTGAACGTTGATCGGCCCCTACAGCCCTGCGGGCTGGTCCCCCGGGGGGATCAGGCCGGCCGGGAGCGGCCCGGTCCGGCCTGAGGCCCACCCTGATGGGCCTGCGCGCAAAGGGGTGCGCCGCTATCATGGCCGGTTGCCCTCGAACCGGCCCCGCCCCCCCGCCATGACCACGCCCCCCGCTGCCAAGCAGGGCACCGCACTGCACATCCGCGGCGCCCGCACGCACAACCTGAAGAACATCGACCTCGACATCCCCAAGCACGCGCTGGTGGTGATCACCGGCCTGTCGGGCTCGGGCAAGTCCAGCCTCGCGTTCGACACGCTGTATGCCGAAGGCCAGCGCCGTTATGTCGAAAGCCTGTCGGCCTACGCGCGGCAGTTCCTGCAGCTGATGGACAAGCCCGATGTCGACGTGATCGAGGGCCTGTCGCCCGCCATCAGCATCGAGCAGAAGGCCACCAGCCACAACCCGCGCTCCACGGTGGGCACCGTCACCGAGATCCATGATTACCTGCGCCTGCTGTACGCCCGCGCCGGCACGCCCTTCTGCCCGGAGCACGACCTGCCACTCGAAGCGCAGAGCGTGGGCCAGATGGTCGACACCGTGCTCGCGCTGCCCGAGGACACCAAGCTGATGGTGCTGGCCCCGGTGGTGCGCGACCGCAAGGGCGAGTTCGGCGAGCTGTTCGCCGACATGCAGGCGCGTGGCTACGTGCGCTTCCGGGTCGATGGGCAGATCGTCGAAGCCCCCGATCTGCCCAAGTTGAAGAAGGCCGAGAAGCACGACATCGACGTCGTGATCGACCGCCTGAAGGCGCGGCCCGACGCGAAGCAGCGCCTGGCCGAGAGCTTCGAGGCCGCGCTGCGCGCCGCCGAGGGGCGCGCCATTGCCCTCGAAATGGACAACGGGAAAGAACACCTGTTCAGTAGCAAGTTCGCCTGCCCGGTGTGTAGCTATTCGCTGCCTGAACTCGAGCCCCGGCTGTTCTCGTTCAACGCGCCGATGGGCGCCTGCCCGCACTGCGACGGCCTGGGCCAGCAGACCGTGTTCGACCCCGATCGCGTGGTGGCCTTCCCCTCGCTCAGCCTGGCCGGCGGCGCGGTGAAGGGCTGGGACCGGCGCAATGCCTACACCTTCTCGATGCTCGAATCGGTGGCGCGGCACTACGGCTTCGACATCGACACCGCCTTCGAGGAGCTGCCGAAGAAGGCGCAGAAGGCGCTGCTGTACGGCTCGGGCAGCGAGGACATCGAGTTCATCTACACGGCCGAGGGCGGTGGATCAGGCGGACGGGGCAAGGCCCGCACCGTCAAGCGCTGGCATCCCTTCGAGGGCATCATCCCGAACTTCGAGCGCCGCTACCGCGAGACCGATTCGGTGGCCGTGCGCGAGGACCTGGCGCGTTACCAGGCCGCCAAGCCCTGCGCGCACTGCCACGGCACGCGCTTGCGGCGCGAGGCCCGGCACGTGTTCATGCTGGACGAGGGCCCGCAGGGCGACGCCGCCCAGCGGCCCGGCGGCGGGGCCACGCTGCCGCGCCGCGCCATCTACGAGGTGGAGCACGCCACGCTGGCCGACACGCAGGCCTACTTCGAGCAGCTCAGGCTCAAGGGCGCCAAGGCCGAGATCGCCGACAAGGTGGTGCGCGAGATCCGCTCGCGGCTGAAGTTCCTGAACGACGTGGGCCTGAACTACCTGAGCCTGGACCGCAGCGCCGACACGCTCTCGGGCGGCGAGGCACAGCGCATCCGCCTGGCCAGCCAGATCGGCTCGGGCCTCACCGGCGTGATGTACGTGCTGGACGAGCCCAGCATCGGCCTGCACCAGCGCGACAACGAGCGCCTGATCGGCACCCTGCGCCACCTGCGCGACCTGGGCAACAGCGTGCTGGTGGTCGAGCATGACGAGGACATGATCCGCTGCGCCGACCATGTGATCGACCTCGGCCCCGGCGCCGGCGTGCACGGCGGGCGCATCATCGCGCAGGGCACGCCCGACGAGGTGGCGGCCAGCGAAGCATCACTCACCGGCCGCTACCTGGCGCATGCGCTGCGCATCGAGGTGCCCACGCTGCGCCACACGCTCGCCGAGAGCACCGACCCGCGCAGCCTGCGCATCGTCAACGCGCGCGGCAACAACCTGAAGCACGTGACGGTGGAGCTGCCGGTGGGCCTGTTCACCTGCGTCACCGGCGTCTCGGGCTCGGGCAAGAGCACGCTGGTCAACGACACGCTGTACGCGGCGGTGGCGCGCAAGCTCTACGGCAGCCACACCGAGGCCGCGCCGCATGACGAGATCGAGGGGCTCGACGCCTTCGACAAGGTGATCAACGTCGACCAGAGCCCGATCGGCCGCACGCCGCGCTCGAACCCGGCCACCTACACCGGCCTGTTCACGCCGATCCGCGAGCTGTTTGCCGAGGTGCCGATGGCGCGTGAGCGCGGTTACGGCGCCGGCCGCTTCAGCTTCAACGTGGGCGCGGCCGCGGGCGGCGGCCGCTGCGAGGCCTGCCAGGGCGACGGCGTGCTGAAGGTGGAGATGCACTTCCTGCCCGACGTGTACGTGCCCTGCGACACCTGCGGCGGCAAGCGCTACAACCGCGAGACGCTGGAGGTGCTGTACAAGGGCAAGAACATCAGCCAGGTGCTGGGCCTCACGGTGGAAGATGCGCACGCCTTCTTCAGTGCCGTGCCCACGCTGGCGCGCAAGCTGCAGACCCTGCTGGACGTGGGCCTGGGCTACATCACGCTGGGCCAGAGCGCCACCACGCTTTCCGGTGGCGAGGCGCAGCGCGTGAAGCTGGCGCTGGAGCTTTCCAAGCGCGACACCGGCCGCACGCTCTACATCCTGGACGAGCCCACCACCGGCCTGCACTTCGCCGACATCGAGCTGCTGCTGCGCGTGCTGCACCAGCTGCGCGATGCGGGCAACACCATCGTCGTGATCGAACACAACCTCGACGTGATCAAGACCGCCGACTGGGTGATCGACATGGGCCCCGAAGGCGGCGCCGGCGGCGGCCGCGTGCTGTGCGAAGGGCCGCCGGAAGCGATCGCGGCCTGCGCGGACAGCTTCACCGGGCGCTTCCTGAAGCCGATGCTCGGCGCCCGCTGAGCCGGCCCGGCCGGCCGGCGGTGCATTACGGCTTGCCGGCCTTGGTGTCAGCCGGCTTGGTGGTGGCCGGTTTGGTGGTGGCCGCCGCATCGGCCTTGAACGCCGCACCGTTCACCGTGAGGCCCTCGGCCGAGTACTTGGCCGCATTGCCTTCGCCGATGCCCTTGACGCGGCCGATCAGGTCCTGCCAGTCCTTGAACGGCGCTGACTTGCGGGCCTCCAGGATGGCGGCGGCCTTGGCCGGGCCGATGCCCTTGATGCCGTCCAGATCGGCCTGCGTGGCCTTGTTGACATCGACCGACGCGGCCGAGGCCGCGATGGCGAACCAGGCCAGTGCGGCCGCGGCGAGTTGCTTGAACATGGTGCGGGCTCCTCCCGTGCTAACGGGTGTAGTGGTGTGACATGGCCAGGATCGGCCGCGAATCCAACGGGGCCGTGCGGGGCAGGGTTGACCCCCCGAACCCTGCAGGCTGGGGAGGCGGCCTACACTGCCCTGACGATATGGGCCCCTCTGGGAGCTGCAAGCCATGCGCACACCTTCGTTCACCTTCCGCGCCCGGCGGATGGCCGCCGGGCTGGCCTGGGCCGGCATGCTGGCCGCCGGCACGGCCAGCGCCCAGCAGCCTTACCGCGGCCCGCTGTTCGACGCCCACCTGCACTACAACGAAGAGGCCTGCGACTTTCGCGCCGCCTGCCCCTACCCGGTGGCCGAGGTGCTGGCCATGATGCAGCGCGCCGGGGTGCGCGCGATCATCGCCAACAGCCGCACCAACGAAGGCAGCAAGGTGCTGGCCGCCTCGGGCGACGCCACGCGCGCGGCCGGCGTCACGGTGGTGCCCTTCATCCGCCTGTACCGCAACCGGGCCGACTATTCCGGCTGGTTCGCCGACGAGAGCATCCACACCATGGTGCAGCAGGAGCTGGCCGCCGGCACCGTGGCCGGACCCTACCGCGGCCTGGGCGAGTTCCACCTCTACGAGAGCCGCAATGCCGATGGCCCGGTGGCCGCCAAGCTGATGAAGCTGGCCCAGGCCCGCGGCCTCGCGGTGCTGGCCCACGTGGACGACGACGCGATCGACAAGCTGATGGCCCACGCCCCGCAGGCGCGGCTGATCTGGGCCCACACCGGCATCGGCGGCGCGCCGGTGGCGCGGGTGCGCGAGCTGATGAAGCGCTACCCGCTGCTGATCGGCGAGCTGTCCTACCGCCCCGGCCTCACGGAGGGCAACGGCCGCCTCAGCGCGGAGTGGCGTGCGCTGTTCACCGAGTTCCCCGAGCGCTTCGTGGTGGGCTCCGACACCTGGGTCAACGGCCGCTGGAGCCAGTACGAGGCGCTGATGGCCGAGGCCCGGCAGTGGCTGGGCGATCTGCCCCCGGCCACCGCGCGCCGCATCGGCTGGGACAACGCCGCCCGCCTGTTCGGCCTGCGCGACCCGGATTGACGAAGCCGGCCGCGCGGCCCGGTCCGGCCCGAAAAAAGGCAACCTGATCGTTGCGTTTCATGCGATCATGCAACCACCAAGTTGCATGAACCGATGAACGAAGACGACATCGACCGCCTGCTGCGCGCGCTGGCCGACGCCACGCGCCGCCGCCTGCTCGACCGCCTGCGTGATGCGCCGGGCCTCACGCTGTCGGAGCTGACGGCGGGCTTCCCGCAGTCGCGCCAGGCCTTGTCCAAGCACCTGGCGCTGCTGGAGGCTGCGGACCTGGTGGTGGCCGTCTGGCGCGGGCGCGAGAAGCTGCACTATCTGAACCCGGTGCCGCTGCAGGCGCTGCCGGCGCGCTGGGTCACCACCAGTGCGCGCGAGCATGCGGCGGCGCTGTCGGCGCTGCACAAGGCACTGGAGGCCGCCCGATGAACACCCCCTTGTCCGCGCCGCGTGCGGTGCTCAGCGCACGCCTGCCCGCGCCGCCAC
The DNA here is from genome assembly GCA_016213205.1 of Burkholderiales bacterium. Taxonomy (GTDB): domain Bacteria; phylum Pseudomonadota; class Gammaproteobacteria; order Burkholderiales; family Burkholderiaceae_C; genus Pseudaquabacterium. Next base: position 23,101 of record JACRAZ010000055.1, on the reverse strand, counting down.
CGCAGGCCTGGGCCCTGGTGGCGCGCAGCGGCTTCGTCGCCCATTACCTCGGCGCCACGCTGCCGCCGGCCGAGTTGGCCGCGGGCTGCCGCCTGGCCGGGCAGGACAGCGCGGGTGCCGCCTTGCAGCTCACGGTCACCGAGGCCGAGCCACCGTGCAGCCTGGCCCTGCGGCTGCGCGGCGCGCAGGGGGCGCAGGTGCTGCGCCTGTCGCTGCAGGCCTGTGCGAGCGGCAGCCGCCTCACGGTGCTGCACGAGGCCGATGCCGAGGCCTCCAGCCCGGCCACGGGTGGCGAGGCTGCGGCTGGCGATCCCGTCGCCCGCCTGCTGGCCGCGGCGCCGGCGGCCGCCCTCACGGCGCCCCGCATCGGCACGGCGCAGGCGCTGGACCTGGCATGCCGCTACCTGGCCGATAGCGCCCAGGCGGTGCGGCTGCTGCTGGCGGCCATGGGGCCGCGCCAGGGCTACCGCAAGCCGGCCTCCGGCACCTTCTCGCTGGTCGAGCACCTGTGGCACCTGGCCGATGTGGAGCAGCTCGGCTGGTCGCGGCGCTGGCCGCGCGTGCTGGCCGAGGCCGCACCGCGGCTGCCCGGTGTCGATGGTGACCGCCTCGCCATCCTGCACCGCTACCAGCAGCGGCCCTGGCGCGCGGCGGCGCGGCGATTCATCGCGCAGCGACAGCGCAGCCTGAAGGCCCTGGCGCGGCTGGACGAAGCGGCGTTGGCGCGGCCGTTGTGGTTTGGCGGCCGGCGCGTTGATGCCGGCACGCTGCTGGCCGCGATGCTGGCGCATGACCATGAACACCGCACCGAGATGGCGGCGCGGTGGCACGAGGAGGGCCCCCACCGATGAACCCGATGACGCTGCGCGCCTGGCTGGACCAGGCGCACGATGACCATGCCCGCCAGCCGCAGGCCGTGGCCGATGCGCTGCTGGCCCGCGCCGCCACGCTGCCCGACGATGCCGAAGGCGCCGAGGCCGTGCGCTTGGGCGAACACCTGCTGCTGGCCCACCAGGCCGATGTGGAGGCGCTGCGCCGCCTGCTGGACCTGCTGCCGCCGCATCCTGCCCTGGCCGAGGCCCGGGCGCGCGCCGCCTGGGCGCTGCAGCAGGTGGGCGGCCTCGCGCCGCAGGCGCCGCTGCCCGAAGCCGAGGCCTGGCGTGCGATGCAGAACGTGCTGCTGGCCTGGGCGCAGCGGGGCCGTGCCGACGAGGCCGCCGCCTGGCTGCGCGAGCACGAGCCGCAGGCGGCCACCCATGCGGACGAGCAGGTGCGCCGCGCCGGCGCGGCCACCGCGAACAACCTCGCGAGCCACCTGCGTGATGCGCTGCAGGCCGGTGGGCGCGGCGCATCGCCCGCGCGCGCGCCGGCCGATGCGGCCCGTGCCGCGCTGATGCTGGCCGCAGCCGCGACGGCACGCCGCCTGTGGGCCGTGGCTGGCACCTGGCTGCATGTGGAGCGGGCCGATTACCAGCTGGCGCTGTGCCATGCCGCCGTGGGCGACGGGCCGGCCGCGCTGCGCCATGCGCAGGCCTGCCTCGAGCGCTGCGAGGCCGAGGCGGCCGATGCGCTGGAGCGCTTCTTCGCGCACGAGGCCCTGGTGCATGCGCACTGCGCGGCGGGTGACGCAGCCGCCGCGGGCGCGGCCGTGGTGGCGCTGCAGGCGCTGTTGCCGGCCGTGCAGGCCATGGGCGATGCGGGCCTGTCCGCGTGGTGCGGCGAGGTGCTCGGCGCGGCCACGCTGGAAGCCGGCCGCGCAAAAGAAAAGGCCGGCTGAACAGCCGGCCTTCACTGCCACACAACCGGGGTAGCCTGCCCCCGCCGTGCAGCGATCAACTCACTTCAGGTGAGCGTTGATCAGCTTGGTCATCTCGAACATCGACACCTGGGCCTGCTTGAAGATTTCCTTCAGCTTGGCATCGGCGTTGATCATCGTCTTCTTGACCTTGTCCTGCAGGCCATTCTTCTTGATGTACTCCCAGACCTTCTTCGTCACCTCGGTGCGCGGCATGGCCTTGTCGCCGATCACGGCGGCCAGTGCAGCGCTGGGGGTCATCGCCTTCATGAAGGCGGCGTTCGGGGTGCGCTTCTTCGCGGGAGCGGCCTTCTTCGCAGCGGCCTTCTTTGCCGGGGCGGCCTTCTTCGCCGGAGCCGCTGCCTTCTTGGTCGGGGCGGCCTTCTTTGCCGGCGCCGCCGCCTTCTTGGCGGGCGCGGCCTTCTTCGCCGGAGCCGCCTTCTTGGCCGGAGCGGCCTTCTTCGCAGTTGCCATGTTGATTCTCTCCATCACGTGATTGGTTGATGTGCCGGGGTCTGGGTCGGGGCCTCTCGTGCGCCCTCGTTTCTCTCATGACCTCTGCGGGCGCAATGGTACTGCGCACCCTGCGTGATGAGAAGCGGTTTTCCCTCGTAAAACCTGCATTCGCCCCCTCGAAAAGCCGCATTTGTCGCCACGGCACATCACTCGGCATCGCCACCGGGCGCTTCGAGGGTGGCCACGGGCACTGCCGAGGGCAGACATCGCATGCGCCGGGCCTGGCCGCATGGGGCCGCGCAAGGCGCGTGTATGCTGCGCGGCCATGAAGATCATCGTGCGCTGGATGCTGCTGGCCGCGGCCTTGCTGCTGGTGGCAAACCTCTATCCCGGGGTCGCGGTCGCGAGCTTCAGCGCGGCCTTGATCGCGGCGCTGGTGCTGGGCCTGCTCAACACGCTGGTGCGCCCGCTGCTGGTGGTGCTGACCTTTCCGGTCACGCTGGTCACGCTGGGGTTGTTCCTGTTCGTGATCAATGCGCTGATGTTCTGGGCCGCGGCCTCGCTGCTCGATGGCTTCAACGTCGCGGGCTTCGGCGCGGCGCTGATCGGATCGGTGATCTACAGCCTGTGCAGCATGGTGATCGATGTGGCCATGGAGCGGCTGTTCAGCCGCTCCGACACCTGAGGCCCCAGCGGCTGTTCAGCCGCTCCGACACCTGAGGCCCCAGCGGCTGTTCGGCCACTGCACGGCCCGGCCCCTCAGCGCCGCACCACCGCGCCACGCACCTCGAAGCGCACGCGGTTGATCACCACACCCGCCGGTGTCTTCAGCTCCAGCCGATGTCGGCCAGGCCACGGGGCCCAGGTGAGCTGCGCACCACTGCCCAGCAGCCGGCCGTCGAGCCACCACTGGCCCGACTCGCCACGGAACGCGATGCGCTGCACCGGCGCGGGCATGTCGGGGTCGAGTGCAAACACGCTGCCTTCGCGCGGGCTCGCGATGCCGGCGGGTCGGCCCAAGGCCACCTGCTCGCCGTTGCGCACACGGGCCTGCGGCTGCGCTGCCCTGCTTTGCATGGGCCCGGATGCGGCCTGCGCCGTGCCGGCCAGCCACTCGTCCCGCGGGGGTTCGATCGCGCCGTCGAACACCACCGACTGGCGCACCAGCCCGGCCGGTGGCAGCGGCGCGCGGGAGGGCGTGGCCGCGTGCAGCCGCTGCACCAGCGCGCGCCACACCGGCGCCGCGCCCTGCGTGCCGCTGACGCGGTGCATCGCCTCGCCACTGGCGTTGCCCACCCACACCCCCACGGTGTAGCGATCGGTGAAGCCGATGCACCAGTTGTCGCGCATGTCCTTGCTGGTGCCGGTCTTCACCGCCGCGAAGCCGCGTGTGACGAGCGCGCTGTCCAGCCCGAAGGTGGCCGCGCGCGCGCTGGTGTCGGACAGGATGTCGTTCACCTGGAACGCGGCGCGTTCGTCGAACACGCGCCGGGGCGCGCGCGCATCGGGGCCGCGTGGGCCCGGCACCGGCGTCCACAGGCCGCGGTTGGCCAGCATGCGGTAGGCATTGGTCAGCTGCAGCAGGTTGACGTCGGCGCTGCCCAGTGCGAGCGCAAGGCCATGGAAACCGCCGCTCTGATCGAGCTGCAGGCCGGCCAGGTTCAGGCGCTGGAACAGGTCCTCGGGGCCGAGCAGCGCAGCCAGCCGCGCGGTGGGCACGTTCAGGCTGCCGGCCAGCGCGCTGCGGGCACTGACCCAGCCGCGGTAGCGGTGGTCGTAGTTGCGCGGCATGAAGGCGCCACTGCCACCTTCCAGATCGGCCGGCGCGTCATGCAGCAGGCTGGCCGGCGTGAGCAGCCCGCGCTCGAAGGCCAGCGCGTAGACGAAGGGCTTGAGCGTGGAGCCCGGCTGCCGGCGCGCGAGCACGGCATCCACCTCCGGCGCATCGGACCAGGCCGTGCCGGAGGAGCCCACCCAGGCCCGCACTTCGCCGCTGGCGTTGTCCAGCACCAGCACCGCGCCGTCTTCCACCTGACGGCCCTGCAGCTCGGCCATCTGGCCGCGCAGCAGCGCGATCGCGCTGCGCTGCAGGGCCGCGTCCAGCGTGCTGCTCAGCGTGGTGGGCAGGGCCTCGGGCCCCTGGCCGGGCCCCACGCTGCCACGCTGCGCGAGCAGCCAGCGCGCATGGTGCGGCGCCAGGGCCTCGCCCAGCGGCGGCGTGGCCGGGCGGTGAAGCGCGCGCTCGGCCAGCGCGGCCACGCGTTCGCAGCGAGGGGGTTCGGCCAGCAGCGTGCAGGCGCGGCGCACCACGAGCTCGGCCTTGGCATTCGGGGCCCGCACCAGGGCCACCAGCAGCGCCGCTTCGCTGTGGTCCAGCCCCGACGGGTGCTTGCCGAACAGGGCCCAGGCCGCGGCCGGCATGCCCACCAGTTCGCCGCGCAGCGGCACCCGGTTCAGGTATGCCTCGAGGATCTGGGGCTTCTGCCAGCGCGCCTCGAGCGCACGCGCGGCGTCGATCTGCGACCACTTCTGCAGCAGGTTGCGGCCGCCGGCGGGGCGCTTGAGTTCTGCGTCCAGCAGGGCGGCCAGCTGCATCGTGAGGGTCGACGCGCCTTGTGTCGCGCCCTGCGCGTTGGCCAGGGCACTGCGCGCCGCGGCCGGCCAGTCCACCCCCTGGTGCGACCAGAAGCGCTGGTCTTCGCCCAGCACCACGAGCTCGCGCAGCGCGGGCGAGAACTGCGCCAGCGGCAGCCAGGGCAGGCGGCGCGCGCGGGGGTCGATGCGCAGCGTCTGCAGGGGCTGGCCGTGGCGGTCCAGCAGGGTCAGGTCCGAGGGCCGGTGGGCCTGGCGCACCTGCTCGAAGCTCGGCACCGGCGCGGTGGCGGCTGCCCGCGCGCAGCCCGGCGGCGCCACGGCGGCCAGGCCCGCCAGCGCCCACAGCAGGGCGGTGCGGCGGGCCCTCGGCCATGTCACGGCCGCACCTCCAGCGCCGCGTTGGGCTGCTCGCCAAAGCTCTCGGGCGCGTACATCGCTTCGACGCGCGAAGGTGGCAGGTGGAAGCGGCCGGCGCTGTTCAGCCGCACGGTGTACTCGATCACGTGCCTGCCGCGCGGCATCAGCTCCCAGCTGGCCCGGAAGGCGTCCTGCGCCCGTTCCTCGTAGGCGAGCCAGGCGCTGCCTTCGCGGCGCTCGGCCTGCGTGGCGATGGCCGAATCGCGGCCCAGGCCCGAGCCCAGCAGCGTGGCGCCGGCGGGCACCGGGTCGTTCAGCGCCACCCAGGTCATGTCGTTCTGCGCCTCGATCTCGATGCGCACACGCATCACGTCGCCGCGGCTCCACGCGTCCGGCGCCTTGCGCTCCACCGCCGACACGCTGCGCGTGATGCGGTAGCCCGCGGCCACCGGCGCCTTCAGCGGCACCGCGGCCAGCGCCTGCACCGCGAGCCAGGGCTTGCCGCTGCCTTGCTGCTGCAGGTTCAGGCTTGCCGGTGCCGCGGCCCAGGGCAGCATCAGCCGGCCGCCGGTGCGCGCGGCCGACCAGTCATGCGTGGCGCTCGCCGGCCCCAGCGTCGCGACGCTGCGGCCGCCCACCGGCTGGGTTTCGAAGCGAGCCGCGAAGCGATCCAGCGCCAGCACGCCCCACAGGTTGGCGGTGGTGGTGAGCCAGGCCGCGCGCTGCTGGCGGCCCAAGGCGCCCAGCACCATGCGCGGCAGCTCGTCCTTCCAGGCCGGGTCGTCCACCACGGCGAGGATCAGGCGCACCGCGTTGGCGTCGCCACTGTCCATCAGCCACCACCAGAAGTCGGTGTCCTCGGTGCTGAACTTCAGCGTGGTGCCGGCGTAGTTGAGGCGCGAACGCAGGATCGTCTGTGCCTCCTGCAGCCGCTGCGCGCGCTCGGGCACGTTGTCCAGCCGCTGCAGGATGCGCAGCCAGTCGATCACCGCGGCGGTGGGCCAGCGGTTCGGTGCGATCGTGATCGACTGCAGCTGCTTCGGTGCCGCGCGGCCGTGGCGCGACAAGGCCTCGATGGCCGCGAGCTTGCGCACCTCCAGGTCGAGCCCGCGTGCGCTGGCCGCGCTCCAGCCCTCGCGCAGCAGCCGGCCTTCGACGAAGGCCTGCAGTGCAGCGAGCATGCGCTCGCGCGGTGCATCGGGCAGCGGCTGCTGCGCTTCGTGCGCGGCGGCGATCAGGTAGGCGGTGAGCCGGTCGCTGCCGCGTGGCGGGTCGCCTTCGCGCGGCGGGTAGTACAGCGCCAGGCCGTCGGCATCGAGGTAGCCTGGCAGGGCATTGCCGAGGGCCGACCAGGCCTGGGTGTCCTTCAGCGCCAGCGCCCGCGAGGCCTGCTGCTCCAGGCAACTGAAGGGGTAGGTCTCGAAGAAGCGCCGTATGCCCGGCAAGGCACCTGCCAGCGTGGGTTGCAGGCCGATCTGCACGCCGCCGGCCTTCACGCCTTGGGCGGGCAGTGCGTCGGCTGGCGGGGCCACCGGCAGGCTGGTGGCGCCATCGAGCTGCTGCAGCGTGGCGGCCCATACACGCAGCGGCACCGCGGGCTTCACCAGCTGGGTGAGCTTGACCCGGTCGCGCCCGTTGCCGCCGGCCTGCGTGGCCGCGGCCTCGTAGACCAGGCTGAACACGCCGGCCGGCACCTCGACGGGCCACTTCACCTCGGCCGCGCCACCGGCCGGCAGCGTGAGCGACTGCGGCGCGAAGGCGATCGGCACGCGTGCCATGCCCGCACCCTCGTCGCGTTGCGCGGTGGCCGCGAGCGTGGCCTGCAGCTTCATCTCGCGCGTGGTGGTGTTGCGGAGCGTGAAGATCGCGTCGAAGCGGTCGCCCTCGCGCACCAGCGGTGGCAGGCCGGGCAGCATCTGCAGGTCCTGCGTCACCCGCACGCTGGCGCTGCCGGTGCCGAAGCGGTCACTGCCGGCCGTGGCCAGCGCCACGAGGCGGAAGCTGGTGAGCGAATCGTTCAGCGGCACCTCGATCAGGGCCTCGCCATTGGCATCGAGCGTGACGGCGCCCTGCCAGAGCAGCAGGGTGTCGAACAGCTCGCGCGTGGGGTTGCGGCCGCCGCCGCCGCCGGCCGGCATCGCCTTGCGGCCGTAGTGCCGGCGGCCGATGATCTCGCCCTGCGCGGTGGCGGTCTCCACCGCCCAGCCGCGGGGCTGGAACATCGCTTCCAGCAGCTTCCAGCTCGTGTTGTCCATCAGCGCGAGCAGGGCCTCGTCCACCGCGGCGAAGGCGATCTCGGCGCCGGCCGCGGGCTTGCCGCCCTGCGTCACCTGCACCCGGGCCTTCACCTTCTGGCGCACCGTGTACTGCGGCGCATCGGTGCTCACCTTCACGTCCAGCAGGTGGGCCTCGGTGCCCACGCGCAGCTGGGCGACACCGAACTTGTGCGAGGGCTTGGCCAGGTCCACCATCGCGGTGGGTGCCTGGTACTCACGGCCCTCGAAGCGGAAGGCGCGCCACCATTCACGCGGCGACTGCCAGCCCCAGCTGAAGAACGAGTACCAGGGCACGTGGCGCACCCGGCCGCGCAGCACCAGCACGCTGGCATACACGTTGGGCGCCCAGCTGGTGGCCTGCGTGTCGCCGGCCTTCGGGATTGCGAGTTCCACCGTCGGGTCGTCGCCCTGCAGCGTGACCACCTTGCTCGTGATCACGCCCTCGCGCTCGATGCTCACCAGTGCGGTGGCCTGGCGGTAGGGCATGCGCACCTGCAGCTTGGCGGTGTCGCCGGGGGCATAGCGCGGCTTGTCGGCCAGCAGGTCGATGCGGTCGTCGTTGTCCTGCTCGAACCACATCTCGCCCTGTCGCGTGACCCACACGGTGGTGGAGGCCTCGGTGATGCGGCCGGCCTCGTCGGCCCCGCGCGCCACCAGCTCCACCTCGCCGGCGGCGCCGAGCGCGGCTTCGCACAGCAGCAGGCCGCGGGCATCGGTCTTGCCCTCGCACACGGTGCCCAGGTCTTTCAGTGTCGATTGCTGGTCGTAGGCATAGAAGCCACCGACCAGGCGCTTGCGGCTGGCCTGCCACTGCTTCACGCGGGCGTTGACGCTCAGCTTGCCATCGGCCACCGGCCTGCCGTTCAGGTCCAGCAGCAGGGCCTGGAACTTGACCTTGCCGACCGAGGCCGCCCACGCGCCGGTGCGGATGCCGGCCACGCGTGCAGCGGGCCACAGCGGCACGCGGGTGGAGACGGTCTGCACCTCGCCGTTGGGGTCGTTGAAGGTGACCTCGGCCTGCAGTTCCCCGGCGCGCGTGAGCTTGGGCAGGCCCTTGAGCGCAACGGTGGCCGCGCCGCCCGCATCGGTGGTCAGGGCCTGCTTGTCGACGACGAGGCGGGCGTTGTCGGCCGGCGGGCCGTCGTCATCGCCGGTGGCGTTGCGGGCCTTCGGGTCACGCGGCGGCTCGAACGAGAAGCTCTCATATCCGGGGAAGCTGAGCTCGCGGTCGCGCAGCAGCGCGCTCACGCGCGCCGGTGCACGCGCCACGCCGCCCCCGGACAGGTGGGTGAGCTGCAAGGCCAGCGCCACCTCGGCAGGCGCCACCTGTGGGCCCTTGGGCGCGGCCAGGCGGGCATCCACCAGCGGCAGGCGGAACTCCTCCACCCGGAAGCGGCCGCTGGCCCACTCGCGCCCGCCGCCCTTGAGGAACACCTCGTACAGGCCGAGCTTGGCGGTGGGCGGGATGGCCCAGCTGGCCTGCGCGGCGCGGCCGGCGGCGTCGAAGCTGATCGGCTGCAGCCGCTCGTCGCCACTGCCCAGGTGCACGATCTTCATCTCGGTGGGCAGCTTGGCGCGCTGCGCATCGGCCAGGCCGCTGCGGGTTTCCTGGCGCACCAGGTGCTTCATCGACACGGTTTCGCCGGCGCGCAGCAGCATGCGGTCGAACACCGTGTGCACGCGCAGCCGGTCGGCGCCGCGCGCCTCGTCGAACATTGCCACCGGCAGGTTGAAGCGCCAGGGCTCGATGCCCTTGTTCCACGAGCTGAAGACAAAGGCCGTGTCGCGCACCGGCTGGCCCTGCGGGTTGTGCGTGCTGCGCGATGCGGTGATGTAGTAGCCGGCCTGCCAGGAGCACTGGGCATCGTGCGGCACATCGGGCAGGGCCTGCGGCACGGTGGCCAGGCCCGAGGCATCGGTGCGGCCTTCCCACAGGCGCTTGCCGCGGCAATCGTTCAGCGTGACCTGGGCATCGGCCACCGGCTGCGCGCGGTCCAGCGTGGTCACCCACACCAGCGCGTTCTCGTGGCCGCGCTTGAAGTGCACGCCCAGGTTCGTGACCAGCACGCCGGTGCGCACGAACATCGGCGCCTTGGTGGCCAGCAGGCGCTCACCCAGCACGTTGGATTCGACCTCGATCACGTGGTAGCCCGGCTCGGCCAGCGGGATGCCCACCACCTCGAACGGGCGGGGGTCCCCCCCCTGCAGCTGTGGCAGGTCGAGCCGCTTCACATCGGGCTCGCGGGCCAGCAGCGCGCTCTTGCGGGATTCCCACTCGTTGTCCTGGGCGCGGGCGAGCTTGCCCATCCAGGCCAGCCAGTCGGCCTCGTTCACGCGCTTGATGCGCACGGCGCCGGTGCGCAGCTCGGCCTGCACATGGCGCAGCGTGATCGGCAACATGGCCTGCGGCCCGGACTCGATGATGCCGAAGGGCGCGGCGGCGAACTTGGCGATCGGCGGCATCGGGCCGGTGGCCACGGTGAGCGGGAAGCTGGCCGCGTTGGTGAGCGCACGGCCGGAGGCATCCTTCAGCCCGGCGGGCAGCGTGAGCTTGAACTGCATGCCCTCGGGCAGCGGCGCCGGGAAGCGGGCCTCGCTGAGCTCGGGCTCGTCGCCGCTCAGTTTGGGGGCTATCTCCTTGCCGCCCGCGGGCACCAGGCGCACCGCTTCCACCAGCGCACGCGGCACCGCGGCCGAGAAGCGCAGCGTGGCCGCCGCCAGCGGCATGCAGGGGCCCTGGGCCTTCTCGCGCTCGCAGCTGAACTCGGCGGTGAAGCGCTTGCGCACCTCAAAGTTCAGGCGTTGCGGCACGCGCGTGGCCACCTTCGGGTCGGCCGCCGCGGCGATGCCCGCACCCCACACCAGGCGCAGCTTGGTCTGCGGCGGCAGCGGCCGCGTGCAGGCCAGCAGCAGGTGGTTGGCGGCATCGGCGGGGCGCACGCGGCGCGCCTTCAGCACCTCGTCGCGCAGCGGTGCGCCGACGATCTGCACCGCAATGCGCTCGCCGATGCCTTCCACCTCGCACCAGGCGTTGGCGGCCACGCTGTCGGCGGTGGCGGGGCCGGTCAGGCGCAGCAGGAAGTGCTGGTCCTCGTCGATCGTGGCGCCGTCCCAGGGGCTGCTGCGCTCGATGGCGGGGCCGCCGGTGCTGAAGCTGAATTCGGTGCTGCCTTCCAGCGTGCCCTGCAGCGGCGCCCAGCCCGCGGCGGCCTTCAGCGTGCAGCGCACGCCGGGCGGCAGCGCGGTCTTGAAGTCGAGCAGCCACTCGCGTTCATTGCCCCAGCGGGCCGTGCTGGCGGGCACCGGGCCGCTGCACTGGATCGTCATCGGCGCGGGCCGGTTCGGGTCGCCCAGCGGCACCACGGCCTCGCCGAAACGCACCACCACCTGCCGCACCTGGGCCACCTCGCCCTGCGGCGTGACGCCGGTGATGCGCGCGGCCTGGGCCGTGCCCCAGGCCGCCGTCAGCGCCAATGCGCCGACGAGGAACTGCCGGATCTGCCGGCGCACCGGGGTGCCACTGCCCATGCCGAGTCTCCGTTGGTCGGAACCGCGGCAGTGTAGAAGCGTGGATGGGGGCCGAAAGTCAGTGCGTGCGGACCAGCGAACGGGGCTGCAGCTGCTCGTCCGGGTTGTCCGGGCCGCCGCGGCGTTGGGTCTGCGAGCCGCGTTGTTCGGCCATCAGTTGCCGGCGTTGCAGCTGCAGGTCGCGCAGCCGGGCGTCGATCACCGAGGCCTCGATGAAGTCGGTGCCGGGCCCGCCACGCCGTGCGATCTGCTGGCCGGCGCGCAGGCGATCGATCGCGCCGGGCAGGTTGCCCAGCGCGGCCTGGGCCTCGGCCTGCGCGCGCACCGAACGCAGGGTCTGGCCCAGGCGTTCGGTGGTGGCGGCCAGCGTCTGCCAGGCCAGCGGGTCGTCGCGGCGCTCGGCCACCCAGGTTTGCAGCTGCTCGGTGCTGCGCTTCACGCCGTCGGCATCGGCCTGCGCCAGCGCCACGCGCGCGCGCAGCAGCAGCTGGCTGCGCGAGCCGTCGTCCGGCCAGCCCGCCAGCGCAGCGGCGGCGGCCTGCGCGTCGCCCCGTGCGAGCGCCACCTCGGCGCCGAGCTGGGCCCAGGCGCGCCGGGCCGCGGCATCGGGCAGCAACGGCCCGCCGGCGGCCAGGGCCTGCTCGGCAGCGGCGAAGTCGCGCAGCTGCGTCGATGCAAAGGCCCGCTGGTACAGCGCGGCCAGGCGGTCGCGCACGCTGGCCGGGCCACGCGCCTCGGCCTCCTGCAGGCGGCGCAACGATTGGGTGGAGGCGTCCATCAGCACCCGCGAGCGGGCCTGCATCAGGGCATGCATCACCGGGCTGCCGGGCAGCGGCGCGGCCGCGCGCGACAGGCTGCCCACACGCTGGCGGGCCTCGCCGATGCGGTCCACCGTGAGCGGGTGGCTGCGCAGGTAGGGGAAGCCGCCGCTGTCGTTCAGGCGCGAGGAGAGGTCGAGCTTCTCGAACATGGCCGACATGCCTTCGGGCGCGAAGCCGGCCTGGTTCAGCAGGTTCATGCCGTTGCGGTCGGCCTCGCGTTCCATGTCGCGCGAGAAGTTCAGCTGCGCCTGCGCAGCGGCGGCCTGGCTGGTGGCGATGGCGGCCTGCGCCATGTCTGCGTTCGAGGACCGTGCGGCGGCCAGGATGCCCAGCAGCATGGCCGCCAGGCTGAGCGAGCTGCTGCGCTGCGCCGCGACGATGCTGCGCGCGATGTGGCGCTGTGTCACGTGCGAGAGCTCGTGCGCGAGCACCGAGGCCAGCTCGTCGCGGCTGGCCGTCATCGCGATCAGGCCCAGGTGCACGCCCACATAGCCGCCGGGCAGCGCAAAGGCATTGACACTGCGGTCGCGCACCAGGAAGGACTCGAACGGGAACAGGCCGTTGAGGTCGGCGCCGATGTCGCCGCGCGAGCGCGCCGCGGCCACCAGGGGCTGCCACAGGCTCTGCAGGTATTCCAGCAGCACCGGGTCGTCCAGGTAGTCCGGGTCGCGCCGGATCTCGCGCATGATCTGGTCGCCCAGGCGTTTTTCGGCACTGGGGTTGAATTCGTCGGAGGCGGATTCGCCCAACGCCGGGAGGCGCACCTGTGAATCACCCGGCAGACGCGCCGGCGCTTCAGGCGGGACCGACGGCTGCGCCCGGCCTGGCGGGGGCAGGCCGAACGCCAACACGAGTGCCAGGCATGCGGCACGCAGGCGCAGGGGGCGGGGGGGCTTCAAGCAGGGCACCGGGCAGCGGGGATCGATCGCCTATCATCCCACCGCTTCATTGCCCGCACATTGCTGACACCCATGTCCTCGCCGCTCACGCACTTCGACTCGCAGGGCCAGGCCCACATGGTGGACGTGGCGGCCAAGACCGAAACGCACCGCATCGCGCGTGCCACCGGCACCATACGCATGCAGCCGGCCACGCTGGCGCTTATCGCGCAAGGCACGGCCAAGAAAGGCGACGTGATCGGCATCGCGCGCATCGCCGCGATCCAGGCCGCCAAGCGCACGGCGGAGCTGATCCCGCTGTGCCATCCGCTGCCGCTGACGCGCGTGGCGGTGGAGTTCACGCTCGACGAAGCCGCCAGCGCGGTGCACTGCAGCGTGCAGGCCGAGACGGTGGGCCGCACCGGTGTCGAGATGGAAGCGCTCACCGCGGTGCAGGTGGCGCTGCTGACCATCTACGACATGTGCAAGGCGGCTGATCGGGGCATGGTGATGGGTGACATCCGCCTGCTGGAAAAGCAGGGCGGGAAATCGGGCCACTGGGTGGCCGGCCAGGGCTGAGAGCCTGGCGCCGCGCGCCGTGTTCAGCGGCGCAGGTAGTCGCGCCAGTGGTGCGTGGCCTGCGCGGGCTGGCACTGGAAGGCCTGCGTGTTGCGCTCGGCGCAGGCCTGGAAGAACTCATCACTGTCCGGGTTGCGGAACTCGCGCACACGCTGCGCCAAGGCGCGCGCCAGGTCGAGCTGGCCTTCGGCCGCCAGCTGGCGGGACCAGGCCAGCATCAGGCGCGTGTCCATCAGGTAGTGCGGCGCCCGCTGGAACGCCAGGCGCGAGCCGGGCAGCGGGTCGGTGCTGGTGGCGGCGGCATAGTCGGCGTGGTGCGCAAACAGCACGCTGCGCTGGCCCCGGGCGATGCGGTCTTCCAGCGCGCCGGCGTTCTCGCCCGGCGCGTAGATGACGACGACCTGCCGGTAATCGGCCACCGCGAGGGCCCCGCCTGCCACCAGCAAGGCGCCGATCCAGCGGCCTGCGTTGCCGCTGGCCGGCGCTGCCCGCATGCCGATGGCGCCAGGCGCAGGAACGCCCAGCGCGAAGCCCCAGGCAAAGGCGGCCGGCAGCAGGAAGTACGCGTACCACAGCGGGTACTCGAACAGGCTGTGAAACCCGATCATCAACACCACCATGAAGGCCGCGCTGGCGCTGGTGGCGGCTTCGCCCTCGGCGCGTCGGCTGCGCCGCCAGGCTTGCCACAGGGCGAGCATCATCAGGCCCATCACCAGCGTGGCGGCTGGGATGCCGAGTTCCACCGCCAGTTGCAGCGGCAGGGTGTGCGTGTGGTCGAAGAAGGCGGTGGGCCGCCCCGGAAACGGGGTCAGCGACCAGGCCAGGTTGAACTCACCGAAGCCGACGCCGAACCAGGGTTGCTGCGCGATCAGCGACAGCGCGTTGGCCCAGATGCGCGGCCGCGCATTGGGGCTCTCCGCTCCGGTGGCCGCGCCGGCGGCGATGCGTGCCTCGGCGCCGATGGCCTGCTGGCTCCAGTGGCCGTACAGCGCCATGGCCCCATACGAGAGGCCGTAGATCACCGGCGTGGCCACCAGCAGCAGGCGCGCGCTGCGCGAGAGGCGCCGGTCGAGTGCGCCCCACAGCGCCAGCAACAGCAGCCCGAGCGCGCCGGTGCGAGAGGCGCTCAGCTCGACGGCGAACACCTGCAGCACCACCAGCGCCACGGCTGGTGCGCGCGGCAGCCAGCGCAGCTCGTGCAGCGCCACGGTGGCGATCACGCCCCACAGCAGCAGGCTGCACAGGTGGTTGGGCTGGCGCAGGTTGCCCACCGCGCGGCCCACGAGGCCCGAGTGGGCGATGAGGCTGCCGTCGGTCCAGCCCGGGGCGAACACCTGCACCAGCGCCACCAGTGAACTGAGCGCGCCGGCCAGCGCCAGGCCGCAGGCGAACCAGCCGAAACGGTCGGTGGCGTCGAGTCGCCGGGCCGCGTCGCTGCCGGCCCAGGCCATCACCGCGGCGGCCACCAGCAGCGCCAGCGCCGACAACATCAAGGCCGAGGGCAGCGAGCCGCCCAGCCCGGACCACAACACGCCGGCGGCCACCAGGGCGATCGCACCCTGCAGCGCACGCCCGAGCACCGGCAGGCCGCCGGGTGCCAGGGCCAGCACAAAGCCGCCCCACAGGCCCACCGCGAGGCACTGGTTCAGCAAGGTCGGCGAGGGCGGAAGGTTGTAGGCCAGCAGCGCCGGCAGCGCACCGGCCAGCAGCGCGGCGATGACACGGCCCGGCCCGGCGGTCGGCACCGGGCCGCCGGATTGGGGGCGGAAGAGCATTCGGCAATTCTAGAGAGGCGGTGGCCGATACCGCCCGGGCGAGG
Organism: Burkholderiales bacterium; assembly: GCA_016213205.1. GTDB lineage: Bacteria > Pseudomonadota > Gammaproteobacteria > Burkholderiales > Burkholderiaceae_C > Pseudaquabacterium. The sequence continues at coordinate 7,997 of JACRAZ010000055.1, read as the reverse complement.
ACCCTAGCGCCTTCCGAAGACTGCGAAGCCGGCCAGCTCGCCGGTTCGGGTATCGACGAGCGCGATGCTCTCCACGTGCCGCGAGATCACCGGCACGTAGCGCAGTTCGGCCGGCGCCACCTTGGCCTTGTCGATGGCGGCGGCCAGTGCTGCGCGCTGGCTGGCGTCGCCTGGCGGGAGCTCGCCCAGCGGCTTCGCGCCGCTGCGCAACTCGGCGCGGGCTGTCTCGTCCCAGGGTTGCCAGTAACGCGGCCGCGTACCGAGGTCGTTGCCGGCCAGTGCGCGCTGGATGGCCTCGAACTTTGCGGAGCCCTCGGTCGGAACCGTCGTGCGCAGCAGGATGGGGCCCCACAGTGGCAGCGATTGCAGCGGGGGTGGCGCCAGCGGCAGCTCCTCGCGCATCACGTCCACCGCGGAAACGACACGCAGGCGATCACCTTCCAACGCCATCGCGACCGGGCGTGCGACGAACATGGTGTTCATTCCGTAGCCGAGCGCCGCCAGTTGCATCGCGAGCACGACAGCGAGGTCGCGCGAAAGCTCACGAACCGGTTTGGCGCGGTCGAAGACGGCGAACGTGATCAGCGGGCCCATCACCACGTCGACGGTGATGATCAGGATGAACAGCGACTTGCCGCCGGCCAGGGCGTCGTACGGTTCCGGGTACCAGACCACGAAGACCAGCGCCGCGGCCAGCAAGGCCACGAGTGCACTGCCACTCAGGTGAATCGATGCTGCACGGGCGCGTGAATGCCAATCGAAGGTCGCCATGTCGAGATGATGTAGCGAAAGCGGTGGCTTGTCCTGGGTGCCGCCGGGCCTGAAAGTGAAGCGCCCGCCGAGCGGACTCGGCGGGCGGTGTTCAGCGGCAATCGGCTACCGCATCGGCGCCTGTTGCGTTCAGGCGGCCGGCGGTGGCATCGACGATCAGCTGCAGGCCTTGGGCACGTACTTGGCGTTGGCGCCGGTCAGGCTGGAGGCGCAGCCCCAGGTGACCGAGCCGGCGTTGAGCGTCGGGGTCAGCGTGAAGGTGGCGCCCTGGATGGCGGAGTTGACGACGGACGTGCTCTTCATCGTGGCGACGACAACGCCGTTGGTCGACGGCGCAGCGACATCGGAGTACTTGCCCGCGGCGGCAGCGGCCACCGGGTTCGAGGCGGCACAGGTGCCCGCCACCTGGCAGGCCTCGGCGACCACGGTCTTGGAGCCTTCCATCAGCGTGAAGGGCTCGGAGGTCTGGGCCTTGGCCACATAGTCCTGGTAGGCCGGCAGCGCGATGGCGGCCAGGATGCCGATGATCGCCACGACGATCATCAGTTCGATGAGGGTGAAACCTTGTTGGATGCTGCGCTTCATACGGTGCTCCTGACAGTGAGGGGGAGGGGGCGTTGCGAGGACAGAATCGCATGCTGCGTGCCAGCTTGCACCGGCCGCCCGGCCGGCCAGCTTTTGCGGCGTTTTTCACGCTGCGCGGGACCCTGCCGCCACTTTCTGTCGACCATTTCGGCGCTGGGCTGACAAAAAGTGTCAGGTCTGCCGGCCAGGCTTGCCGAGGTGCTGCCAGCACGGGGCTGGCAGGGCCCACGCATCACGCTCGCACAAAGCAAAACGCCCGCAGCGTTGACATGCTGCGGGCGGTTCCCGGTCGGGCGTGCCGATCGGTGACGGCGAACCGGGCTCACCCGGTTGGCCGCGATCAGTCAGGCGATCAGCTGCAGGCCTTGGGCACGTACTTGGCGTTGGCGCCAGTCAGGCTGGAGGTGCAGCCCCAGGTGACCGAGCCGGCGTTGAGCGTCGGGGTCAGCGTGAAGGTGGCGCCCTGGATGGCGGAGTTGACGACGGACGTGCTCTTCATCGTGGCGACGACAACACCATCGGTCGACGGGGCCGCCACATCGGAGTACTTGCCAGCGGCGGCAGCGGCCACCGGGTTCGAGGCGGCACAGGCGCCCGCCACCTGGCAGGCTTCGGCGACCACGGTCTTGGAGCCTTCCATCAGCGTGAAGGGCTCGGAGGTCTGGGCCTTGGCCACATAGTCCTGGTAGGCCGGCAGTGCGATGGCGGCCAGGATGCCGATGATCGCCACGACGATCATCAGTTCGATGAGGGTGAAACCTTGTTGGATGGTGCGCTTCATAGGGTGCTCCTGACAGTGGGTGGGGGACGGGGAGGGGGACAGTGCGATCCCCTAGTTGCAGGGGTCATGCCAACCCTTTTGTGGATGCCTTTCGCTGGTTTTTCGGGCAGATGTCACGGTTCACCCCGGGGGGGCTGCCCGTTCTTGTCGACAGTTCTTGAGGGGGTGACGGAACTTGTCACCCCGAGCGGTCACCCGAGCTCGATCACCTGCCCGGCGGTCAGCGCATGCACGGCGTGGCGGTCACGCAGCGCGCCGATCTCGCTCATCACCGGATCCAGCTCGCCCGGTTTGATGTGCGTGATGTAGACCTGTGCGCCCGGCGCCAGGTGGGCCAGTTCGCGGCCCAGCGCGGCCGGGTGCATGTGGCGGCTGATGGTGGCGAGCTGGTGCTCGTCGTTGCGGAAGGCGGTTTCGATCACCAGGCTGGCCACCGGCAGGGTTTGCAGGCGCTGCCACAGTGCCGGGTCGGGGGCGGTGTCGCCGGTGTAGACCCAGGCGCCGCGGCCTGAATCCGGCAGCGGCAGCACCGCAAAGCCCACCGCCGGCACGGTGTGCAGCGCGGGCAGCACTTCGATGCGTCGGCCGCCGCTGAATTCAAGCACCTGGCCGGTTTCGAACGGGTGCAGCGACAGGATCGGGTGTTCGGCCGAGGGCAGGCGCGTGAAATCGGGCCAGAGGGCACCGTTGAAGAGGTGCTTGCGCAAGGCCTCCAGCGTGGCGGGCAATGCATGCACCTGGATCGGCGGGCGGCCGATGCGGCGACGCATCACGCTGTCGGCCAGCAAGGGCACGGCCAGCACGTGGTCCAGGTGCGAATGGCTCAGCAGGATGTGGTCGATGCGTTCGAGCTGTTCGAGCAGCAGGTCGCCCACGCCGGTTCCGGCGTCGATCAGGACATCGTCATCGAGCAGGAAGGCGGTGGTGCGACAGCCTGCGGCGATCGAGCCGGAACAGCCCAGTACCCGGATTTGCATGGAGCACGCGGTGGCCGGCATGCCAGGGGCCCGCCGGACGTCGGTCAAAACCCGATGGTGGCGGCAGCGGGCGCCGGCCGCAAGGCAGGATTTGCGCAGTTCGCGCGCTCTGCCCGAAGCGACGGGCAGGCTGGCCGGCCATGTGTGAACAAGATCACGCCCGCCGTGGTGAGGCCCCCACGTTTGTCGGGGCGCCGCGACGGGCGGCAAGCAGGGGTGCAGCCGCCGGTGGGGCGTGCGCCAGGCAGAACGTCCGGTGCCAGGGCTAGAACTGGATGAACTGCATCTGCGTGCCGGCCAGCTCGATCAGGTCGCCGTTTTTCAGCGGGGCGATGTCACCCGCCAGTGGCATGCCGTTCACGCTGGGCCGCACCATGCCTTCGACATGCGCGATCACGTAGCCCCCGGGGCGCTTGGTGATCGATGCCACCTGCACACCGGGCTTGCCGACCGTGGTAACGACCTTTGTCAGCGTGACTTCGCGGCCCGCTGCGGCGCCGCTGAGCACCTTGATCGACGCCGGCAGGCTGCTGACGCCTGCAGCCGCCGATGCGCCGGGAGAGCCCATGGGCATCGGCCGGGGGGTGGTGGCGGTGGCGTTGAAGCTGCCGTGCGATGAGGCCGGGGCGTGGGCAGCCGGCGCGGCCGCACCGGGCCGCATGATCATGGTCTTTTCGTAGTCGCCGGTGTCATCGACCAGGTACTTGATCTTGTACTTGCCGATCTCGACCGTGTCGTTGTGGGCCAGCAGCTGCTTCTTGATGGCCTTGCCGTTGATGTAGGTGCCGTTGGTGCTGTTGAGGTCTTCGATGAAGACGTCCTGGCCCACCATCTGGAGCACGGCATGCTCGCCACTGACAGCGAGGTTGTCGATGACGATGTCGTTGTAGGGACGACGGCCCAGCGTGGTCTTGTCCTTGGTGATCTGGACTTCCTTGATGACCACACCGTCGAGCGACACCACCAGCTTGCCCATGCTTGCCCTTATCTTGTGTGACGGACCATCCCCCAGTCCGGAGCTTGGACTGCGCGCTTGTAGCTATCGGCGGCTAGCGCCCGAAACGCCACCAGGGTTTGCTGGTGGTGGACGGGTGGCCCGCCACGCGCACGAGTACCAGCGCAATATTATCCTTTCCGCCCGCATCATTGGCGGCATCGATCAGCGCCTGCCCGGCAACTGGTAACGCGTCGTGCATCTGCAACAACTGCGCCAGCGTGGCGTTGTCGAGCATGTCTGACAGGCCGTCGGAGCACATCAGGTACACATCGCCCGGCTGCACGTCGTGCAGGTGCGTTTCCAGCAACACCGTGTCCTCGACGCCGACGGCGCGTGTCACCAGGTTCTTGTTGGCCGAGAACGCGGCCTGCTCGGGGGTGATCAGGCCGGCGTCGATCTGCTCCTGCAGCAGCGAATGGTCGCGCGTGATCTGCGCGAGCTGGCCGCCGCGCCAGCGGTAGGCGCGCGAGTCGCCCACGTGGCCCAGACGCAGCTGGCCTTCGCGGAACACCGCCACCACCAGGGTGGTGCCCATGCCGGCGTACTGGGGGTTGGCATTCGCGGCATTGAAGATGGCGCGGTTGGCGTTGTCGACGCAGATGTCCATCGCGCGGCGGATCTCGGCGTCGTTGGCCTTGCCGCCGGCTTCCTGCAGCCAGCGGCCGAGTTCGCTCTTGATGAACGAGGTGGCCATGTTGCTGGCCACCTCTCCGGCGTTGTATCCGCCCATGCCGTCGGCCAGCACGGCCAGCGCGTTGGCTTCGTCCACCGCGACCGAGTCCTCGTTGTTCGAGCGCGCGCGGCCGGTGTCCACGGCGTGAAAGAACTCGAAGCTCATGCGCTGCAATGGGTCGTTGTCGACGTACGGGACGGTGGCAGGCGATTGTGCCTTGTTGCGCGGCCGGTTCGGGCTGGGGGTCGACCCGAGCCGTGGGGGAGATCACGCATGGGTCGATTGCTGCAGGCGCGTGGCCCAGCGCTCGAGCTCGGCCGCCAGCCCCGGCAGGTTCTGCGGCCGCAGGCCGGGCGGGCGGCGCAGCAGCTGGGCGAGCAGGCGCTCCAGGTCCTCGGGCAGGTCGGGGCGCCAGTGGCGCAGCGGCGCGGGGTCGCCGGCCGACACCGCGCGCAGCAGTTCACCCAGCGTGGTGGCGGGGTAGGGCAGGCGGCCGGTGAGCAGCTCGTAGAGCATCACGCCCAGTGCATAGGTGTCGGTGCGGGCGTCGGCGGGCTCGCCAGTGAGCTGCTCCGGCGCCATGTAGGCCGGCGTGCCAAGCGTGACCCCGGTGCGCGTGACCTCGGCGTCGTGCAGCCGTGCGACGCCGAAATCCACCAGCTTGAGCTGCTGGGTTGCCAGGTCGATGCGCACGTTGGCCGGCTTCAGGTCGCGGTGCACCACGCCACGCTCATGGGCATGCGCCAGCGCCCGCGCAATGCGGGCGCCGATGCGCAGCACCAGCGGCTCGGGCAGCAGGCGCTGGCGCCGCGCATAACGCGAGAGGTCGGCGCCCGGTGCGAGCTCCATCGCGATCCAGGGCACGCCCTGGCGTTCGCCGCTCTCGACCACCGCGATGATGTCCGGGTGCGAGAGGCTGCGCAGCACCTCGGCCTGGCGCATGAAGCGCTGGCGCTGGCTGGCCTGTTCGGCGGCGGGCAGGGCCGGGTCCAGCTGCAGGGTCTTGACAGCCACCTGCTGCGCGCCGGCCTGGGCCAGGTACACCGGCCCCGTGGCCCCCTGGCCAAGCACGCCGGTGGCCACGAAGGGGCCGAAGCATGGCGGTGCCGCAGGCGTTGCGGCCGGCACCGCGGGCCGCCGCCGCCAGCGGCGCCACCAAGGAATTGCTGCAGGTTGCATCGGGGTTTCCGGGCGCAAGCGCCAGGTGCCCAAGCTAACACAACCCGCGGCCGGCCCGCCGCACCGTCCTCAAGCGGCGTCGAGGGCCGTGGAACGGCTGCGCCGGGCTGCCCAGTGGCCGGCGGCCAGCACGCCGACGATCGCAACCGCATACAGGCTCCAGCGCGCCAGCGCATGCGGATCGAACACCTCGTCCAGCAGCGGCTCGCTGACCACCATCTTGGCTGCCGTGAAGGCCAGCACCGCCGCGCCCAGGTAGCTGATCACCGGGAACCGGTCCACCAGCTTGAGCACCAGGCTGCTGCCCCACACGACGATGGGCACGCTGATCAGCAGGCCGATCACCACCAGGTCGAAGTTGCCGTGCGCCGCGCCGGCCACGCCCAGCACGTTGTCGATGCCCATCAGTGCATCGGCCACCACGATGGTCTTCATCGCACCCCAGAAACTGGTGGGCTGCTGGCCGTGTGATGCCTTGGATTCCCCCGCGGCCAGCAGGCCATAGGCGATCCAGACCAGACCGAGGCCGCCGACGAGCATCAGCCCCGGAACCTTCAGCAGCCAGACCACCACCAGCGTCATCAGGGTGCGGATGCCGATGGCCCCCACGGTGCCCCAGAGGATGGCCTTGCGCTGCAGGTGCGCGGGCAGGCTGCGGGCGGCCAACGCGATGACGATGGCGTTGTCGCCGGCGAGCACGAGGTCGATCAGCACGATCGCACCGAGCGCCGACCACCACGCAGGGCTGAAGAGTTCCATGAACAGGCTCCGGATGTACAGGTGTGAGAGCCACACACCGCTGGAGCCAAAGTCACGCAGGTGCCTTCGAGCCCGTCGCGGTGCGCGACGACGCATCGAAGGTCTTGCTCGGCATGGGCGCCAGGCACCCATGCCCGGCGGACCGGGAGCTTGTGCTCCGTATTGACGGCCCGCGCAGCAGCGCCGGGCGGTTGCCGACGCGAGGAGCTACTCCCCTTCAGGCCGGGATTTGACCATGCCGGGTCGCGTGAGGTGTGCGAAGGGATTCACGGGCTGGCCGAGGCTCGGCGCTTGAGCAGCAGGCCGATGGCCAGCACCACCGCTGCGCCGGCGGCAGATGCGGCATAGCGCACCGCCGGACGGGCCTCACCATGCGTCTGCTCGATGAAGCCACTCAAGGCGGGGTCCGACACCGCCATCGCCCCTGCGATCCAGCCCAGCAGCATGCCGCCCAGCGTGATGACGATCGGAAAGCGGTCCATCAGCTTGATGACGAACTGGCTGCCCCACACGATGATGGGGATGCTGACCAGCAGGCCGAAGACCACCAGCGGCATCTTGTGGGCACCCCCCGCCCCCTCGGCGGCACCGGCAATCGCGATCACGTTGTCCAGGCTCATCACGAAGTCGGCCACGATCACGGTGCGCACCGCGGACCAGAGTTTGTCGCTGGCCTGGATGTTGTCATGGCCCTCTTCGCCATCGGGCGCGAGCAGCTTCACGCCGATCCAGACCAGCAACGCGGCGCCGACGAGCTTGAGGAACGAGATCTTCAGCAGCGTCAATGCAAAGAAGATCAGCACCACGCGCAGCACGATGGCGCCCACGGTGCCCCAGAGGATGCCCTGCGTGCGCTGCTTGGCCGGCAGCTGGCGGCAGGCGAGCGCGATCACGACAGCGTTGTCGCCCCCCAGCAGAATGTCGATCATGATGATCTGGCCCACGGCGAGCCAGAAATCGGGGTGCAGGAACTGATCCATCGTTGCTGTCCTTCGGGGCGCACGAAGTGTAGGCGGCGCGGGCGCGTGCCGGGGTGTGGACAACCACATGGCCCGGCCGCCCAATGCGCCGCAGGCCACCCGTGGGTGGCCTGCGGCGAGGCGTCAGGAAAAGCTGGCTCAGAGCAGAGATTTCAGCAGCCGGCCCATCTCGCTGGGGTTGCGGGTGATGGTGAAACCGCACTCTTCCATGATGGCGAGCTTGGCATCGGCGGTGTCGGCGCCGCCGGAGATCAGCGCGCCGGCATGGCCCATGCGCTTGCCCGCGGGGGCGGTG
>JACRAZ010000053.1 GCA_016213205.1 Burkholderiales bacterium | reverse complement strand
CTGCGCGGGCTGCGCACAGCGCCAGCGAGTCAGTTTACGAAGCGTGCCCTGCGGGCACGCCGCCCCCCGAACCGCCCAAGACCGGCGCCTGCGAACGCGCGCCGCAGGCTGAGCGCCCACGCCTTTGCGAACCACGGTGGCGTTCGAAGGGCCGCATGCCACCACCGAGCAGGAGAGCCCCTGGGTCTGCGGGCGCGCCGCACCGCGCACGCATCACCGCACCAAGCGCAAATCACTTCAGCATCAAAGACTGCATCACCCCCCGCAGCGCCTCCGGCAGCGGCGTCGGCCGCCGGGCGCGTGGGTCCACCGCCACCAGCACGGTGTGGGCGATGGCCTGGCAGCCCTTGTCGTCGAACAGGGCGGTGCGCAGCGCCAGCGAGCGGGCGCCGATGCGCTCCACCGCGGTGGCCACCTCGAACTTCAGTGTGGGTGAGCCGCGGTGCAGGAAGTGCATGCGCACCTGGCCCACCAGCACGCCCACACGCTGCTCGCGCGGCAGCGTGCCCATGATGCGGTGGAGCATGCCGGCACGCGCCTGCTCGGCATAGCGCGAGGCGGCGATGTCGCTGGTGGCATCGTGCAGGTCGCGGTCGCCGTAACGGGCCTGCAGCTTGAAGCTGTAGGGGTAGGCCGACAGCGGTGCCACGCTGTCGATGCCCAGTGAATCGAGCGTGGAAGCGGCCACGTCGGTGGGCACCGGCGGCTGCGCGGCCAGGGTCTCCTTCAGCGTGTGCTGCATCACCAGCGGCAGCTCGCAGAACTCGCCGCCGCGCATGGCCGCCACCTCGGCCTCGTGCAGGCCCACGCAGCGGCCGTGCTGGAACAGCGCCACCGCGAGCACGAAGCCCTGCGGGCCGGCCTCGAGCAGGCGCACGCCGGCATCCAGCGGCGCGGGGTAGTGGCTTTCGGCCAGGTAATCGGTGGCCAGGCGGCGGTTGCGCAGCACCGGGTCGGCGCCCAGCCACACCTGCTCGCCCAGCACCGTGCGCTGCCAGCGCTGGCAGGCCTCGCCGTGCAGGCCCACCAGGGCCACGTTGTTCAGGTGCTGCAGCGTGTCCACGTCGGTCAGGCGCGGCCACAGCTCGGTGTGGAAAGGGTAGGCGGCGGCGGCGTGGCGCCAGGCTTGGGATTTCATCGCGCCACGATAGCGCGGCCGCGGCCGAGATGTCAGTCGCGAAGGGGATATTCAGCCGGCGCGCTGCAGCGCGCTGGATGCTCAGGCGCCGCGCTGCAACGCGGCGATGCGCAGCAGGTGCTGTTCCGTGCTGCCGAACAGGCGTTCCAGCTGGGTGGCGCGGCGGAAGCAGCGGCCCACCGCCAGTTCCTCGGTGACGCCCATGGCGCCATGGATCTGCACCGCGCCCTGGCCCACGCATCGCAGCGCGCGGCCCACCGTCACCTTGGCGGCGGACACGGCCCCCATGCGCTCGGGTGCCGGCGCGTCCATCGTGTCGGCCAGGCTCCAGGTCAGGGCCTCGGCCTGCACGTAGGCGATGTGCATGTCGGCGATGCGGTGCTGCAGCACCTGGAAGCTGGCCAGCGGCGCGCCGAACTGGCGCCGCTCGCGGGCATGGGCGATGGTGTCGTCCAGCAGCCGGCGCATCAGGCCCAGGGCCTCGGCGCAGGCGCCGAGCGCCGCTTCGTCCAGCGCGCGCTCGATCCCGGCGCGGGCCGCGGGGCCGCTCAGCAGCACGGCCGCGTCGGGCAGCACCACGCCATCGAACTGGATCTCGCTGGCCCAGCCGCCATCCAGCCCGCGCAGGTCGCGCCGCACGAGGCGCGGCGTCTCGGCCGGCACCAGCATCAGGGCCGGCTCGCCGCCCTGCTGCGCCGTCACCAGCAGGTGCGTGGCCCAGGGCGCGCCCTGCACCGCGCGCTTGCGGCCGTGCAGTCGCCAGCCGTCGGTCGTGCGTTCCAGGGTGCTGGCGACCGCCTGCATGCCGCTGCGCTGGCCCGGCTCGCCATGCGCCCAGGCCAGCAGCGCATCCCCTTCGATCAGCTGCGCCAGCAGCGCGCGCGCCGCCTCGCCGCCGCAGCGCTGCAACACGCCACCGGCGATCAGCGCGCTCGACAGGTAGGGCTCAGCCGCCAGCGCGCCGCCCAGCGTCTGCAGGATCAGCAGGTGCTCGGCCAGGCCGCCGCCCAGGCCGCCCGCATCCTCCGGGAAGCCGGCGCCCAGCAGGCCCAGGTCCTGCGCCAGGCCGCGCCACAGCGGCGCTGGCGGCGGCAGGTCGGCCCGCGCCTGCGTGCCGGGGTCCACGCGCTCGGCCAGGTAGCGCGCCAGGCTGTCGCGCAGCGCGGCGCGCGTGTCGTCGAGGTCGGTGATCATGGTCTATCGCAGCAGATGGGCGGCCACAAGGTTGCGCTGAACCTCGTTGGTGCCGGCGTAGATGGAGGCCGCGCGGTCGTTCAGGTAGCTCGACATCGCGAACACCGCGTCCTCGGGGACCGCCAGCGCATGCGCCCCGGCGTCGGGCAGCTCCGCGCGCGACAGCACGTCCTCGCCGGCGATGCGCACATGCAGCTCGGTGAGCGCCTGCTTCAGCTCGGTGCCCAGCAGCTTGCCGATGGACGGCGAGATGCCGCGCTCGGCGCCCGCGGCCTGCGCGCGCAGCGTGCGCAGCTCCAGCGCCTGCAGCGCCTCGATGCGGCAGTGCAGCTCGGCCAGTTCCAGCGCCAGCGCGTCGTGCTCGGCACCGGCGCTCCCGGGGAAGGCCGCCGCCAGTGCGCGCTGCAACCTGCGCCAGCGCGCCCGCAGCTGCGGTGCCCAGGCCCCGCCGCGCTCGTGCTGCAGCAGGTATTTGGCGATGGTCCAGCCCTGGTTCTCTTCGCCGATCAGGCCCGCGGCGGGCACCCGCACATCGTCGAAGAACACCTGGTTCAGCTCGTGGTCGCCCGACACGCTGGGAATCGGCCGCACGGTGATGCCCGGCAAGTCCATGTCGAAGCACAGGAAGCTGATGCCCTGCTGCGCCTTGCCCTCGCGGTTGGTGCGCACGAGGCAGAACATGCGGTTGGCATGGTGCGCATGGGTGGTCCAGATCTTGGTGCCGTTGAGCACGAATTCGTCGCCATCGCGCACCGCGCGGCATTGCAGCGAGGCCAGGTCCGAGCCCGATTGCGGCTCGGAATAGCCCTGGCACCAGTAGTCGTCGCCGTTGCGGATGCCGGGCAGCCAGCGCTGCTGCTGCTCGGGCGTGCCGAAGGCCATGATCACCGGCGCCACCATGCCCGGGCCCATGGGCGCGCGCGGTGGCGCGTCGGCCGCGGCCAGCTCGCTGGCGAACAGGTAGTGCTGCATCGGCGTCCAGTCGCAGCCGCCGTGTTCCACCGGCCACTGCGGCACGCTCCAGCCCCGCTGCGCGAGGATGCGGTGCCAGTCGTTGCCGTGCGGGTACTCGGTGAAGATGCCCGAGCAGCGGCGGCCGGCCTCGCGCAGCCCGGGCGTCAGCGCGTCAGCCAGGAAGCGCCGCACCTCGTCGCGAAACGCCGCTTCCTCGGCTGTGAGCTGCCAGTTCATGCGGTGGGCAGCGGGTAGTCGCGGTACTGCTCGCGCAGCTTGGTCTTCAGCAGCTTGCCGGTGGCGGTGTGCGGCAGCTCGCTGACGAACACCACGTCGTCGGGCAGCCACCACTTGGCGATGCGCCCGCCCAGGTAGTCGAGCAGCGCCTCGCGGGTGACCTCCTGGCCCGCGCGCTTGATCACCAGCAGCAACGGTCGTTCCTGCCACTTGGGGTGGGCCACGCCGATGATCGCGGCCTCGGCCACCGCGGGGTGGCCCATCGCGACATTCTCGACGTCGATCGACGAGATCCATTCGCCGCCGGACTTGATGACGTCCTTCGCCCGGTCCACCAGCTGCAGGTAGCCGTCGGGGTCGATCGTCGCCACGTCGCCGGTGGGGAAGTAGCCCTCGGCATCGAGCACGCTGCCGCCCTCGCCCTTGAAGTAGCCGCTGCAGATCCAGGGGCCGCGCACCAGCAGGTGGCCGAAGGCCACGCCGTCCCAGGGCAGCGCCTTGCCGGCCTCGTCCACGATCTTCAGGTCCACGCCCCAGACGCCGCGGCCCTGCTTGAGCTTGATCTTCACCAGCTCCTCGCCCGAGAGCTTGTCGTGCTTGGGCAGCAGCTTGCTGATCACGCCGATCGGGCTGGTCTCGGTCATGCCCCAGCCCTGCACCACCTCGGCGCCGAACTGGTTCTCGAAGCGTTCGAGCATCGCGCGCGAGACCGCCGCGCCGCCGATGCCCACGCGCCGGATGCCCAGCTCCTTCGGGTTCAGCCCCGGGTTGGCATCGACGTACTGGAACAGCATCATCCACACCGTGGGCACGCCGCTGGAGAAGGTGACCCGCTCGTCGCGCATCAGCTCGTACACGCTCTTGCCATCCAGGTGCGGGCCGGGCAGCACGAGCTTGGTGCCCACCATGGCCGCCGCATAGGGCATGCCCCAGGCATTGGCGTGGAACATCGGCACGATCAGCATGATGGTCTCGCGCGAGCTGGCCCCGAAGGTGTCAGGCGCCAGCTCCATCAGCGTGTGCAGCATGGTCGAGCGGTGCGAGTACAGCACGCCCTTGGGGTTGCCGGTGGTGCCCGAGGTGTAGCACAGCGAGGAGGCGGTGCGCTCGTCGAACTCGGGCCAGGTGTAGGCATCACTCTGCTCAGCCAGCAGATCCTCGAAGCACAGCAGGTTGGGCACGTCGATGGCCGGCATGTGGGCGCGGTCGGTCATCGCGATGAAGGCCGTCACCGTCTTCATCCGCGGCGCCAGCTTCTCGACCAGCGGCGCGAAGGTGATGTCGAAGAACAGCACCTTGTCCTCGGCATGGTTGACGATGTAGTCGATCTGCTCCGGGAACAGGCGCGGGTTCACCGTGTGCAGGATGGCGCCCGAGCCCGAGACACCGAAGTACAGCGCCAGGTGGCGCCAGCTGTTCCAGGCCAGGGTGCCGACGCGGTCGCCGGCGGCAACGCCCAGCGACTGCAGCGCATTGGCCACGCGCTTGGACTGGCCGCGCATCTCGCCCCAGGTGCAGCGGTGCACCGGCCCCTCGGGCAGGCGCGAGACGATCTCGGTGGCGGGGTGGAAGGTGGCGGCGTGCTCGATCAGCGATGAGATCAACAGCGGCCTGTCCTGCATCAATCCGAACATGGGGGTCTCCTGCTTGTCTGCGGCGCGGGCGCGCCAGGGCGGGCCTCGGGCCTGGGGTCCGCGCCGATGGTAGGCAGGGCCGGTGCCGGCCAACAATCGTCGGAAGCGACGATTGAAGTCTGTCCAGTCCTGCACGGACCCCCGGCGCCAACGCGTGTAGAGTGCCCTCCACCACCCCGCCCCCCGCGATGACGCGCGCCGACACCAGCCTTCGCCTGCACCGGCTCGAGCGTGCACTCGCCGGCTCGCGTGATGGCTACTGGGAGCGCGACCTCGCCACCGGCGAGATCTGGTACTCACCCAGCTTTCACGAGCTGTTCGGCCTGCGCCCCGAGCAGCTGCCGCAGACCCGCGGCGCGGCCAGTGCCCGGGTGCACCCGGACGACCTGCAAGGCTTTCGCGCCAGCTACGACGCCGCGTTGAAGGCGCTGGGCCACTTCGACTACGAGGTGCGCTTTCTCGATGGCAACGACGCGTGGCGCTGGTCGCGCGGGCGTGGCCAGGTGTGGCCCGGCGAGGATGGCCGGGCGCGCTACATCTGCGGCGTGGTGACCGACGTGCACCGCGAGAAGACCGCGCTGCTGGCGCTGGAGCAGCAACGCCAGCACCTGGCCGCGCTGGTGGCCGAGCGCACGGCGCGGCTGGAATCGGCCCTGGCGGTGGCCGAGCAGCAGCGCCGGGTGGCCCAGCAACAGCAACGCGAGGCCGAGCAGCAACGCCAGGAGGCCGAGCACCAGCGGCAGGAAGCCGAGCGCGCCAACGCCGCGAAGTCGGTGTTCCTGGCCCAGATGAGCCACGAGATCCGCACCCCGCTGAACGGCGTGCTGGGCCTCAGCGAGCTGGCGCTGCGGGTGGCGCAGGATGCAAGCCAGCGCCGCTTCCTGGAGGCCGCGCTGCAATCGGGCCGCACGCTGCAGCAGGTGATCTCCGACGTGCTGGACTTCTCGCGCATCGAGGCCGGCAGCCTGGCGCTGGCACCCCGCCCCTTCGACATGCCACAGACCCTGGCCACCACGGTGCGCAGCGTGATGCCGCTGCTGCACGGCCGCGAGCTGGTGCTGCTGTTCGACTGGGAGGGCGAGGACGAATGGGTGGTGGGCGACGAACGCTGCATCCGCCAGATCGTCACCAACCTGGTGGGCAATGCGGCCAAGTTCACCGAACGCGGCCACATCAGCCTGGCCGGCCGCTCGCGGCGCCGGCCCGACGGGCGGCTGCAGGTGGACCTGCGCATCGAGGACACCGGCCCCGGCGTGACGCCCGAGCAGGCCGAGCGCATCTTCGAGGCCTTCGTGCAGGGCGACGAACGCCTGGCCCGCGCGCACGGTGGCACAGGGCTGGGCCTGGCCATCGCGCGCCGGCTGGCACGTGCGATGGAAGGCGAGGTTCAGCTCGACCGCCACCATGCCGGTGGCGCGGCGATGACGGTGTCGCTGGTGCTCGGGGCCATGTCCACGGCCACGCCCGCGCCGCGGCCACCCGAGCCGGCGCGCGGGGTGTGGCTGGTGTATCCCACGGTCGTGGCGGGACACTGGATGCAGCGCCGCTTCACCCGCATGGGTTGCCAGGTCGCCGTGCTGCCCGGGGTGGATGCGGCGATCGCCGCCGCGGCCACCACGCCGACGGCGCCCGACCTGGTGCTGGTGAGCGAGCCCGCGCTGCTGCCCGGCGCCAACCTGCAGGCGCTGCGCACGGCGCTGCCCGCGGCCAACCTGCACATGGTGATCCGGCCGGACTGGTTCAACCCGGCGCTGGAGGCGCAGGCCCGCGCGCTGGGCATCGGCCAGCGGGTGGCGCCGTTCACGCCGCGCCAGATGCGCGAGCTGCTGGGCGGCCGCGGCCTGGTGTTGCCGGTGGTGGCGGCGCCGGCGCCGGCCCCGCGCAAGGGCGCCACCGTGCTGCTGGTGGAGGACAACCCGGTGAACCAGCTCGTGGGCTCGGAGTTCCTGCGCGCGCTGGGCCTCACGGTGCGCGTGGCCAACGACGGCGCCGAGGCGCTGCAGGCCTGCCGCGACGAGCCGCCCGCGCTGGTGCTGATGGACCTGCAGATGCCCGGCATGGACGGCCTCGAGGCCACGCGCCGGCTGCGCGAGATGCAGCGCCAGGGTGAGTGGCCGGGCGCCCCGATCGTGGCGCTCACCGCCCATGCCGGCGACAGCGACCGCGCCGACTGCGAGGCCAATGGCATGGACGCGGTGATGACCAAGCCCTTCACGCTGGCCGGCCTGCAGCAGGAACTGGCGCGCTGGTTACCTTGATCCCCCCCGGAGCGCCGCAGGCGCTGGCCCACGGCCGGACTTGCATGTCCGGCCGGCTCGGCAGGCGAGCTTCAGCACGCAGGTGCTGAAGCCCGTCCGGCCTTGCCCCCCAGGGGGGCGACGCCGGCGGCCCGGCGGAGCCGGTTCCGCGGCGTCCACTTGACAGCATGTGGCGTGCGGCGCGCCTTGCTAGTCGAAGCGGGGGTCGCGCTTTTCCAGGAAGGCGCGCACGCCTTGCATGAAGCTGGGCTTGTTCAGCAGCTCACGCTGGCGTTCGGCTTCGTAGTGCAGTTGCTGCACCAGCGTGTTCGAGGCCGCGGCGTCGAAGGCGCGGCGCGCTTCCAGCGTGGCGTGGGCGGGCAGTTTCGCCAGGCGCTGGGCGATCGCCAGCGCTTCGGCGCGCAGTGCATCGTCGTCCACGCAGGCCCAGGCCACGCCCCACTGCACCGCCTGCTCGGCCGAGAGCCGGTCGCCCAGCAGCGCCAGGCCCAGCGCGCGGCCGCGGCCGGCCAGGCGCTGCATGAACCAGGTGCTGCCCAGGTCGGGCACGATGCCCAGCTTGGGCAGGAAGGGCAGGTAGAAGTAGGCCGAGCGCGCGGCCAGCACCACATCGGCCGCCAGCGCCACGCCCACGCCGGCCCCGGCGCAGGCGCCGTTGACGGCGCTGACCACCGGCACCGGCAGTTCGTGCAGTTCCTGGATCAGGCGGTTCGACAGCGCGTGCATGTTCTCGGCGGTGCGTTCGCCCAGCGTGCGCGGGTCGTCGGGCGTCGGCTTCATCGAGGTGAGGTCGGCGCCGACGCAGAAGCCCCGGCCCTCGCCGGTGAGCACCAGCGCGCGCAACGTCCTGTCGTTGCGCACGCGCTCCAGCAGCTCGCGCAGGCCCTGCTGGAAATCCACGCTCAGCGGGTTCATGCGCGCGGGGTTGTCAAACACGATCAGCGCGACGTCGCCGTCACGCTCGAAACGCAATGGGAAGGAACTCATGCGGGGCCTCCAGGAAGGGTGGGAACGGATGAAACGGCAGCCGCACGTTGCGGCCCCATGAAACCGAACAGGTGGCCGGCCACCTTGCGCATCTGGATCTCTTCGGAGCCCTCGGTGATGCGGTAGCGGCGGTGGTGGCGGTAGATGTGCTCGAAGGGCTTGTGGCGCGAGTAGCCGATGCCGCCATGCACCTGCATCGCGCGGTCGGCCGCCTCGCAGCACAGGCGGTTGGCCCAGTAGTTGCACATCGAGACCTTGTCGGACAGGCGGTGCTCGATCTCGGGCTTGGGGCACTGGTCCATCTGCCAGGCGGTCTGGCGGATCAACAGGCGCAGCATCTCGACCTGCGTGGCCAGCTCCACCAGCGGGAACTGGATGCCCTGGTGGCGCGCCAGCGGCTCGCCGAAGGGCTGGCGCGCCCGCGCATAGGCCACGCTTTCCTGCACGCAGTAGGCCGCCGCGCCCAGGCTGGAGGCGGCCTGGCGGATGCGGTTCTCGTGCACGAAGTGCTGCGCCACCGCGAGGCCGCGCTCGGGCGGGCCGATCAGCGCCTCGTCGCCCACCCACACGTCGGTGAAGCTCACGCGCGGGTGGTCGGTGGGCATGTTGAAGGTCCAGAGGTATTCCTCGATCTTCACGCCCGGCGCGCGGGCGGGCACCAGCAGCGCGCTGATGCCGCGCGCATCCCCCGCTTCGCCGCTGCTGCGCGCGAACACGACGCAGTGGGTGGCCGTGTGCATGCCGGTGGTCCACATCTTCTCGCCGTTGATGCGCCAGCCTTGCACGCCGTTGCGTGCTTCGCGCAGCGCGCGCGTCTCCATGTGGGTGGCGTCGGAGCCGTGGTTCGGCTCGGTCAGGCCGAAGGCCAGGCGCACCGATTCGTCCAGCAGGCCGGGTATCAGCTGCTCGCGTTGTTCCGGCGTGCCAAAGTCGCGCAGCACCAGCACGAAGGGCTGGTTGGCGACGATGGAGTGTTCGTTCTGCAGGTCGTTGTGCAGGCCCAGGCCCCGGGCGGCCAGGTGCTCGCGGATCACCGCCATCCACAGGTGGCTGCCGTCGCGCCCGCCGTATTCGCGCGGCAGCGCGAAGCGCAGGTGGCCGGCGCGGTCGGCCCGGCGGCGCGCTTCGGCGAGCAGTGCTTCCCACTCGGGGCGCGGCAGGCCGCCGCCTTCAAAATCGGTGCGGGCCCATTCGCGCCGGTGGTCGAAGAAGCGCTGGTTGTCGTCTTCCGCCTGCAGCGGGGCGATCTCTTCGGCGATGAAGGTGTCCAGCTGGGACAGGTAGGCTGTGAGGTCGGCGGGCAGGTTGAAGTTCATTTCTTTGTTGCTCGCTTTGCCGTGGTCAGTGAATGTTCGTTGCACTGCGCCGGGTGCCGCCCGGCAGGCGGGTCACTTTCTTTTGCTGGCTCAAAAGAAAGTAACCAAAGAAAAGAGCCTGAACATCCGATTTGTCGGAAATGGCGAACCCGCCTCCGCTTGTCCACCGCTACTGGCATTCTTAATACCCCGAACCGTCTGTCACCAGATTGGCAGTGATTCGGCCCTGGCATACGAAAGTGGGGCGCCGTCTTTGCTTGTTGCCGGGCGCCTTGCGCCCATTCATGCGAGGCTTTGGATGCACCGTTTGCCAGCGGGGTGTTAATGCCAATCTGCTGACCGACGGTTCGGGGTATTAAGAATCCCAGGGTTGGGGATAAGCGGATGCAGATTCGGGTCGGATGCACAAATCGGATGTTCAAGCTGCCTTCTTTGCCTACTTTCTTTGCAGCAGCAAAGAAAGTAGGTCGCCCGCCGGGGCGAGACCCGGCGCAGTGCAACGAACATTCACCGTCAAAGGCAAAGCGCTTCCGCCCAAGCGATCTCACATCACCCCCTCACGACCCGTCGATAGGTGCTGTAGCCCGGCTGGTCCACCGCCAGCTTGGCCAGCGTCACCTGCCACAGGTGCTCGGCCAGGCCCGGCGTGTGCAGCCCCAACGTCCCATCCGCGATGCGCTCGCACAGCAGGCGGTTCATCGCCGCCAGGTCATGGCTGGCATCCGAGCCCAGCAGCCGGCGCAAGCCTTCGATCTCGGCCTCGGCCACCGCCGGGTCTTCGGCCAGTTCGCGCTGCGCGATGTCCAGCAGGTTGGCGGCCACGCGGGCGTGGAAGGCGACGCGGGCATCCCGCTCGCCCTGGCTCAATGCCGGCAGCGCCGCATCGCGCAGGTAGCCGGACACGGCTTCGACGATCTGGGCGGGCGTGGGCGCGTCGTGCATGGCGAGGTGGGTCAACTGCGCGGGACGATCAGGTCCAGCAGGTCGATCTCGGTCTCCGAGGCGCGGCGGCCGATCGCGGCCTTCTCCACATCCCGCTCGGCACCGGCCAGCCAGGCGGCGAGCATGCCTTCGCAGATCAGGCCCCATTTCAGCGTGCCCATCACCTGCCACCAGTGCACGCGCGCGGCATCCACCGCGCCACCGCCGGCGGCGTAGCCGGCGAACAGCTGCTCGCGGGTGCCGAAACCGCCCACCGGCAGCGCGCTGACGCCAAAGCGCCAGGAGTTCACACACAGCCAGCCCAGGTCTTCCATCGGGTCGCCCCGGTGGGCGAGCTCCCAGTCGAGCACGGCCACCAGGCCCCCGGGGCCGACCATCAGGTTGCCGTTGCGGAAGTCGCCATGCACCAGCGTCAGCGCCGCAGGCTCGCACGGGCAGCGCTTCGCCAGCCATTGCAGCGCGAGCTGGAACACCGGCCGCTGCGTGCCGTGGCCTGCATGCCATTGGATATAACGCGCAAGTTCAGCGGCCGGGCCGCCGCTGTGCAGGCCCAGCGGAACCACGGCGGAGGACGGCAGCGCATGGATGCGTGCCAGCGCCTGGCCGCACTGGAAGGCCAGATGCTCGCGCGCCGTGGCCAGCGCCGCATCGGCCACGATGCGCCGGCCAAGGGTTTCGCCCTCGAGCCGCTGCATCACATAGCCCGCGCCCAGCCCATCGGCCGGCGTGAGCACGTGGTGGATGGCCGGCACCGGCACGCCGTGCCGCGCAGCCAGCGTGATCAGCGCGGCTTCTGCGGCCAGGCCAGCGGCCTGCGCGTCGCGCGCCGCGGCCGCCGTGCCGTCCGCGCCCATCGGGGCCTGGCGCAGCACCCGCGCGTGGCGTTGTTCGGTGGCGCCGGCACCTTGCACCAGATCGAAGGCCCAGGTTTGCTGGCTCGCGCCGCCCGACAAGCGCACGAGCCCCTCGATGCGGCCGCCACTCGGCGCCAGCCGCGGGGCCAGCGCCTGCAGGCCCTGGGCCAGCGGCAGCGGCGGGGCCGCGGCGAGGTCGGCCAGGCCCGGGGCGACGGGCGCTGTGCGCACCGTGGCCGTCTTACAGCCGCTCGACGATGGTGACGTTGGCCATGCCGCCGCCTTCGCACATGGTCTGCAGGCCGTAGCGGCCGCCGCGGGCGTGCAGCGCGTTGATCAGCGTGGTCATCAGCTTGGTGCCCGAGCCGCCAAGCGGGTGGCCCAGCGCGATGGCGCCGCCGTTCACGTTCAAGCGCGCCGCATCGGCGCCCAGCACCTTCAGCCAGCCCAGCGGCACCGAGGCGAAGGCCTCGTTCACCTCGTACAGGTCGATGTCCTCGATCTTCATGCCGGCCTTCTGCAACGCACGCTGGGTGGCGGCGATCGGCGCGTCGAGCATGATCACCGGGTCGCCGCCCACCATCGTCATGTGGTGGATGCGCGCCAGCGGCTTCAGCCCCAGCGTCTTCAGCCCGCGTTCGTTGACCACCATCACGCCGGTGGCGCCGTCGCAGATCTGGCTGGCGTTGGCCGCGGTGATCACGCCGCCTTCGGCCAGCAGCTTGACGCTGCCGATCGATTCGAGCGTGGCGTCGAAGCGGATGCCTTCGTCGGCGGTGTGCATCTCGCCGGTCTCGATCACCTCGCTGCCGGCCTCGGCCTTGCGAACCTTCACCGGCACGATCTCGTTGGCGAAGGCGCCGCCGCGGGTGGCGGCGATCGCACGCTGATGGCTTTGCAGCGCGTACTGGTCGAGATCGGTGCGCGAGAGGCCGTACTTCTTGGCCATCATCTCGGCGCCCATGAACTGGCTGAACTCGATGCCGGGGTAGCGGCGCTGCATCTCCGGGCTCATGTACGAACCCATGCCGGCCTTGCGCGCCAGGATCGCGGGCGAGCCCATCGGCACGCGGGTCATGCTTTCCACGCCGCTGGCGATCACGCAGTCCATGGTGCCGGACATCACCGCCTGCGCGGCAAAGTGCAGCGCCTGCTGCGACGAGCCGCACTGCCGGTCGATCGAGGTGCCGGGCACCGATTCGGGCAGCTTGGAGGCCAGCACCGCATTGCGTGCGACGTTGTTCGACTGCTCGCCGGCCTGGCCGACGCAGCCCATCAGCACATCCTCCACCGCCGCGGGGTCGATGCCGGTGCGGTCGACCAGCGCATTGAGCACCTGCGCGGCCAGGTCCACCGGGTGCCAGCCGGAGAGGCGGCCGCCGCGGCGGCCCCCGGCGGTGCGGGCGGTGGCAACGATATAGGCTTCAGACATGTCGAGCTCCAGAAAAAGTTGGGGTCAGCGCGGTGCCATGCGGATGGCGCCGTCCAGGCGCACGCACTCACCATTGAAGTAGCCGTTGGTGATCATCGTCTCGGCCAGGTGCGCGTATTCGTCGGGCTGGCCCAGGCGCTTCGGGAAGGGCACCGAGGCCGCGAGCGAGGCCTTCACGTTCTCGGGTGCGTTCTGCAGCAGCGGCGTGTTGAAGATGCCCGGCAGGATGGTGTTGACGCGGATGCCCTCGCCCATCAGGTCGCGTGCGATCGGCAGCGTCATGCCCACGATGCCGGCCTTGCTGGCCGAGTAGGAGGCCTGGCCGATCTGCCCGTCCTCGGCCGCCACCGACGCGGTGTTGACGATGGCGCCGCGCTCGCCACCCTCCAGCGGCGGCAGGCTCAGCATGCCGGCGGCCGACTTGGCGATGCAGCGGAAGGTGCCCACCAGGTTGATCTGGATGATGCGGTCGAAGTTGGCGGTGGGAAAGGCCTTGATCTCGCCGGTGGTCTTGTCGCGGCTGGCGGTCTTCACCGCGTTGCCGGTGCCGGCGCAGTTGACCAGGATGCGCTCCTGGCCGTGCGCGGCGCGGGCCTTTGCGAAGGCGGCGTCCACCTGCTCCTCGCTGGTGACGTCGACCTTGCAGAACACGCCGCCGATCTCCTGGGCCAGCGCTTCGCCGGCCTCGGCGTTCAGGTCGAACAGCGCGACCTTGACGCCCTGGCGGGCGAGGCGGCGGGCGGTGGCGGCGCCCAGGCCGGAAGCGCCGCCGGTGACGACGGCCGCGAGGGTGTTGTTCAGTTGCATGCTCAGATTCCCGTGGGACAGGTGAAAACCGGGGTGACGGACGAGTCTAGGCAGCCGCCCGGGGCGGGGGAATCGTCTGAAGCGACGGTTTGGCGCCGCCGGCGCGACGCCTGGGTGACGGTTGGGCGACGGCTGGGCGGCCGCGTGGCGCCGGCTCAGCGGCCGCTGCGCAGCCGTTTCAGGCGGGCCAGCAGGGCCTCGGGCCGCTCGCGCACGGTGCGCAGCGTGCCGGCGTACACGGCACCGGCATTGCCATCGAGCGTGAGGCACTCGCCCTCGGCGAAGCGCTGGCCACCCAGCGTCACGCAGCGCTGCGCCAGGTCGATCTGCAGCGCGTCGCAGCCCACCAGGCACACCTTGCCGAGCTGGCGCGCCACCACCGCGGCGTGCGCGGTGCGCGCGCCACGGGTGGTGAGCAGGCCCTCGGCCTGGTCCAGCGCGGCGATGTCGCGGGTTTCGGCGTCCTGGCGCAGCAGCAGCACCGCGGCGCCGGCGGCGCGGCGCTCCCGGGCGCGCGCCTCGTCCAGCACGATCTCGCCGCTGGCCACGCCGGTGCAGGCGCTCACGGCCTGGGCCAACGGGGTGAGCGTGCTGCCGTCGTCGGCCACGGTGCGGGTGAGCGCCAGCGCCTCGTCGTCCAGCCCGGCGGTGCGGCGCAGCGCCTCGGCGCGGCTGATCACGCCGGCCGCGTGCAAGTCCAGCGCGATGCGCGCGCTGGCCTGCGGCGTGCGCTTGCCGGTGCGGGTCTGCAGCAGGTACAGCCGCCCCTGCTCCACCGTGAACTCGAAGTCCTGCATGTCGCCGAAGGCCTGCTCGAGCTGCTGCGTGGCCGCCTGCAGCTCGGCCCAGACGCCGGGCGTGGCCAGGGCCAGTGCCTCGTGGCCCAGCGCACTGCGGCGGCCCGAGACCACATCCTCGCCCTGGGCGTTGAACAGGAAGTCCACCCAGGGTTCGGGATCGCCGGTGGAGGGGTGGCGCGTGAAACCCACGCCGGCGCCCGAGCTGCCGCCCGCGTTGCCGAACACCATCTGCTGCACGGTGACGGCGGTGCCCATCGCATCGTCCAGCCCCTTCAATCGGCGCCAGGCGCAGGCCTTGTCGCCCGACCACGAGGCGAACACCGCGCCAACGGCCTGTTGCAGCTGCTGCATCGGGTCTTGCGGGAAGGGCTGGCCGGCCAGGCGTTGCACGGTGGCCAGGTGGCGGCGGGTCACGTCGCGCAGCTCGATGAAATCCAGCTCGCGCTCGTTGCGCTCGCCGGCCACGGCCTGCAGGTCGGCATCGAAGGCGGCCGCGTCCAGCCCCATCACCACCTCGCCGAAGCCGGCCACCAGGCGGCGGTAGGCGTCCCACACCAGGCGCGGGTTGCCGGTCAGCCGCAGCAGGCCATGGCGGGTGGCCTCGCCCAGGCCGATGTTCAGCAGCGTTTCCATCATGCCGGGCATGGACACCGGTGCGCCCGAGCGCACCGACAGCAGCAGCGGCCGCCGCGCATCGCCGAAACCGAGGCCGGTGCGGCGCTGCAGCGCGGCCAGCGCCTCGGCCCAGTGCTCGGGCCGCAGCTCGGCCGCGCGGGCGCACCAGGCGGTGCCCAGCACGAAGGCCGGCGGCACCGGCAGCCCGAGCGCGGCCATGCGCGCCAGGTTGTGGGCCTTGAAGCCGATGGCCTCGGGCGGCGGCACCGGGCCGGCCGGGGTGCCGGCCGGGTTGTCGACGACAGCGCAGCCGATCAGCGTGGGCGCGGTCACGGCCGCGGCCACGCTGGCCGGGGTGCTCGGCGGCGATTTCACGCTGGCGCCCCCACCCGCCGGAAGGCGTGTTCGCGCAGGCCGTAGCCCAGCGCCAGCAGCCCGTCGGAGGCCTGCTCCAGCGCTGCCGCCAGCTCGTTGCCCAGCAGCAGCGAGGCGGCATCCTTCACCTCGCGGGCCAATGCGCGGCGGGTGCTGCGCAGCAGCTCGTCACACTGGCGCTCGGCCTGCAGCACGCGCCACGAGGCGTCGAGGAACTCGTCGTGGTCGGCCGCCTCGCTGGCCTCGCCCAGGTGGCTGGCCACGGCGAGCGCCTTCACGTGGTCCTGCGTGGCGGTGAGCACCGCGTCGGCCAGCGCCTGCAGGTTGTTGCGCACCGCATGGCCCCAGCCGTGGTGGTGGTCCTCGGCCACCAGGCTCAGCACGAAGGCGGCTTCCTCCAGTGCGTCGGCCACGTCGTCCGAGCGTTCGATCAGCCGCGCGAACGGTGCCCACTGCGGCTGCCGCTCGGCCCGGGCGCGGGCGCGCATCACCAGCTGGTCGGCCTGCCGCTCCCAGGCCTTGGCGCGGGTGGACAGACGCTCGGCCGCCGCGGCATCGCGCTCCACGCCGTGCGCCAGGCCGTCGCGCAGGCCCTGCGCCAGCGCGTGGCACAGGCCCGCGTGCTCTTCCAGCAGCTCGAACTCGCTGAGGCGGCCCATCAGGCGGCGGGCCAGCGTGAGGCGCGCTTCGTCGGCCACCAGCGCCGGCGGCTGCTGGCGCTGCAGGGCCTGGTTGGCCAGCACCATCAGCTCCACCAGCCAGTCGCGCGCGGCACCGGCGCCCAGCACGTCGTCGAGCCGGTCGCCCAGGTGGAAGGCGCCCTCGCCCTGGGCGGCCATCGCGTTCCACACCAGGCGCTCGCCGCCGGCGCGCAGCCAGGCCATGTGGCCGGCCTCGCGCTGCGCGGCCTGGCGCAGCACGGCCACCGCGTCGTCGCGGCCGACGAAGGCCAGCAGCCGCTTGCGGGCGCGGTTCCAGTCGATCAGGAACACGATGCGCGCACCGATGCCTTCGAGCTGGCGCGCCTGCTCGGCCGTGTCCTGCGCGCCAAAGCTGGCGGTGCCCACGTGGTAGGCCGCGCCGGCGTTGAGCCCCGGCGTCGTGCGGTCTTCCAGGCCCGACCACGCCGCGCCCACCTCGGCCAGCAGGGCCTGGAAGAAGGCGAAGCGCTGGCGGTGCAGGTCGGAGTAGGTCAGCGTGATCTGCAGGCCCTCGACCTGCAGCACCAGCACGTGGGCATCGTTGGTGCCGATGTCGTTCTGGATCAGCAGGCGCGTGCCGTCGCGCGTGGCGGCGGTGTCCAGCCCGGGGTGGTCGAACTTCAGTGCCCGGGTGCGGTTCACGCCGTGCATGAAGGCGGCCACGCGCGGCGCGTCGCTGCCATCGTCGGCCAGCTGCCACACGTGGGCGCCGGCGATGGTTTCCACGGTGAGCCGCGCGGCCAGGTGGTTCAGCGCCTTGTGCAGGTCCATCACCAGCAGGTGCAGGCTGTCGTCGTGGCCGCGCTTTCCGTGCGTTAGCGCGCTCAGCAGTCTGGTGTCCAGATCGGGCCCGGTCAGGCGCGCGAGCTGGGCCTGCCAATGGGCCACGCGCCGTGCCAGCGCGGGCTCGGTGTCGGCGTCATCGAGCAGCGGCCGTGCCATCTGGCCCAGGTCGTCGTGCAGGCGCAGGGCCAGCCGCGGCAGCTCGGGCAGGTGCAGCGCCTCCCCCTGCAGCGAGGCACTGGCCGGCAGCTCGCGCAGCCAGGCGGCCTGCTCGCGCGGCTGGATGTCGGCCGCGGCGATCTCGCGCGCCAGGTCCAGCGGCGCGCGTTCCGGCGCCGCCGCGTGGCCGGCCGCGGCCTGCAGCAGCGTGAGGTAGAGCTTGAGCCTGTCGTTGGCCTTCAGCGCGGCGCGCACCCGCGCCGGCTGCAGCAGCGAGGCCTGGCCCAGCGAAGCGACGGCGTCTTGCTTGTTCATGCATCACCCGTTCTGGATACCGTGGCACCAATGTCGGAACCGTATCTGACACGGGCATGTCGCGGGGGCGTGATCGGCCGGTTTCTTGCCTCAGGTCAAGCCGGGGCAGGCGCCGGGGTGCCGTCACGGGGCGGCCACACCCGCGTCATATCGATGTCATCACGCGCCGACAGCATGCCCGCATGGACATCACCACCGCCTCCCCGGCCCGGCATGACGCCGAGGCCGCCGCCCCGTCCCCGGCCTCGCCGCAGCGCCGCGGCAGCACGCTCAGCGTGGCCTGGGCCCGCCATGCCGACGAGGTGCGCGAGGCCCAGCGCCTGCGCTGGCGCGTGTTCGCCGACGAGATGGGCGCCCGCCTCGCGCCGCCGCCGGGCACCCCCGCGGGCCTGGACGTGGACCGCTTCGATGCGCACTGCGAACACCTGCTGGTGCGGGTGCACGGCGCCGATGGCACGCCCGGCCCGGTGGTGGGCACCTACCGCGTGCTCACCCCGGCCGGCGCACGCCTGGCCGGCGGGCTGTACAGCGACGGCGAGTTCGAGCTCGCGCCGCTGGCCGCGCTGCGGGGCGACCTGGTGGAGCTGGGCCGCTCCTGCACCGACCCCGCGTGGCGCAGCGGCGGCGTGATCATGATGCTGTGGGCCAGCCTGGGCGACTTCATGCAGCGCAACCGGCTGCGCTACATGATCGGCTGCGCCAGCGTGCCGATGAACGATGGCGGCCATGCCGCCGCGGCGCTGTGGCGCACGCTGCGCGAAACCCACCTGGCCAGCCCCGAGTACCTGGTGCAGCCGCGCCTGGCGCTGCCGGTGGAAGACCTGGACGACGGCCGCGAGGCCAGCGCGCCGCCGCTGATCAAAGGCTACCTGCGCTGCGGTGCGCGCATCCTGGGCTCACCGGCCTGGGACCCCGATTTCGGCACCGCCGACCTGCCGATGATGATGGACCTGCAGGCCCTGCCGGCCAGCTACCGGCGGCACTTCAACTGCGCCTGAGGGCCTGCCGCAGCGCGAGCAGGCGGTCGCCCATGCGCGACCGTGCCAGCGCCAGCCACTCCACCGCGCCGAAGGCCAGCGCGCACAGCAGCGCGGGCCAGGCCGCGCGGGGAAGGGGCAAGGGGCGAGCCGATGGGTGCATGCAAGGTCTCCGAAGTGCCGCCCCAGTCTGC
Organism: Burkholderiales bacterium; assembly: GCA_016213205.1. Lineage (GTDB taxonomy): Bacteria > Pseudomonadota > Gammaproteobacteria > Burkholderiales > Burkholderiaceae_C > Pseudaquabacterium. Next base: position 22,259 of record JACRAZ010000053.1, on the reverse strand, counting down.
GGCGCGATGATGACGAAACGATGGCAACCGACGCCCTGCCCTGGCCCTTCGACGAACTCGAGCCGCTGCTGAGCGCGCAGCCGCCGGGCGTCGAGGCCCAGGTGGCCTGCGAAGTGCCATCCGGCGGCCGTGCCTGGCCGGTGCCGGTGTTCACGCTGGGCAGCGCCGACCCCACGCTGCCGGCACTGGGCGTGTTCGGCGGCGTGCACGGGCTCGAGCGCATCGGCTGCGAGGTGGCGCTGGCCTTCCTGCGCTCGCTGCTGCAGCGCCTGCCCTGGGACGCCGCGCTGCAGCACCTGCTGCAGCACATGCGGGTGCTGGTGATGCCGCTGGTGAACCCCGGTGGCCTGCTGCGCGGCACCCGCGCCAACCCGCAGGGCGTGGACCTGATGCGCAACGCGCCGGTGGACTGTGCCGGCGGCGCGCCCTTCCTGGTGGGCGGCCAGCGCATCAGCGCCGGCCTGCCGTGGTACCGCGGCCCCGAGGGCGCGCCGATGCAGCCGGAGGCACAGGCGCTGTGCGCGGTGGTCGAGCAGGAGCTGATGGGCCGCCCGTTCGCGCTGGCGCTGGATTGCCATTCGGGCTTCGGCCTGCACGACCGGCTGTGGTTCCCGCATGCCCACACCGCCGTGCCGGTGGAGCACCTGCCCGAGCTGCAGGCGCTGAGCACGCTGCTGGACGAGGCGCTGCTGCACCACCGCTACGTGTTCGAGCCGCAAAGCCGCCAGTACCTGGCCCATGGCGACCTGTGGGACCACCTGTACCTGCGTGCGCTGGGTGGCGCGGGTGGCGCTGGCGGCGTATTGCTGCCGCTCACGCTGGAGATGGGCTCCTGGCTGTGGGTGAAGAAGAACCCGCGCCAGATGTTCAGCCGCCACGGCATCTTCAACCCCTTGATCGAACACCGCCAGCAGCGCGTGCTGCGGCGCCACCTGGCGCTGCTGGACTTTGCGCTGCGCGCCGCCTGCAGCCACCAGCGCTGGCGGCCGGCCCCCACCCGGCGCGAGGCGCTGCGCGAGCAGGCGCTGGACCGCTGGTACCGCGGGCCCTAGGCATGCAGGCGCTACCGTCGGCCCCCTGGGTGCTGCTGCGCGGCCTCACGCGCGAGCAGGCGCATTGGGGCCTGTTTCCCGCGCAGCTGGCGCAGGCCCTGGGGTCCGATGCGGTGATCACGCTGGACCTGCCCGGCGCCGGCACGCTGCACCGCGCGCGTTGCCCCTGGCACATTGCGGCCATGGTGCCGGCCTGCCGCGCCCGGCTGCAGGCGCAGGGCGTGCGCGGGCCGGTGCATCTGCTGGGCCTGTCGATGGGCGGCATGGTGGCCGCGCAGTGGCTGCTGCAGCACCCGCAGCAGGTGGCGTCCGCGGTGCTGGTGAACACCAGCACCCGCCGCCTGAGCCCGCTGCCGCAGCGCCTGCAGCCGGCCTGCTGGCCCGCGCTGCTGCGGCTGGCCGTGCGCTGGGGCCGGCCCGAGGCCGAGGCCCTGGTACTGCGGCTCACCAGCGCGCAGCCGCAGGCCCATGCCGCGGCGCTGGCCCGCTGGGCAGCCGTGCAGCGCGAGCGGCCGGTGTCGCGCGCCAATGCGCTGCGCCAGCTGGCCGCCGCAGCGCGCTACCGCCTGCCGCCGGGCCGGCCGGCCTGTCCGGTGCTGGTGGTGAACAGCGCGGGCGATGCGCTGGTGGACCCGCGCTGCTCGGCCGCGCTGGCGCGGCACTGGGGCTGCGCCCTCGCCGTGCACCCGCGCGCCGGCCACGACCTGCCGCTGGACGACGGCCCCTGGCTGGCCGCCACCGTGGCGCGCTGGGCGGCCGACGTGCTGCGGCGCTGACGCCGGCGCCGCCGCGCGGGCCCTGCGCCACGGCGCGGTCACCCGCCTGTCATCGCATGGACACCGCGGGCACCTATGGTCCCGCTCGCGCGGCCCGCGGGCCGCCGGCGTCGACCTCCTCACTCCTTCAAGAAGCCTCCACCATGCGCATCACATCCTTCCTGGCCGCCTCCGCCCTGGCCTTGCTGCAGGCCTGCGGCAGCGACGACCCCACGTTCAACACCCTGTCCGGCGAGGCCCCGCTGGTGGTGGGCCACCGCGGCGCCAGCGGCGAGCGGCCCGAGCACACGCTGGCCTCGTACCAGCTGGCCATCGAGCAGGGGGCCGACTTCATCGAGCCCGACCTGGTGCTCACGAAAGACGGCGTGATGGTGGCGCGCCACGAGCCCATGCTCGACGACACAACCGACGTGGCCGCCAAGTTCCCCGCCTCGCGCAAGGCCACGCGCCCGGTGGACGGCGTGCCCACCACCGCCTACTTCGCCGGCGATTTCACGCTGGCCGAGCTGAAGACCCTGCGCGCCAAGCAATCCCGCGCCGGCCGCTCCACCGCCTTCGACGGCCAGTTCCCGATTCCCACGCTGGACGAGGTGATCGCGCTGGCCAAGGAGCACAGCGCCAAGACGGGCCGCACGATCGGCATCTACCCCGAGGTGAAGCACTCCAGCTTCCACGCCGGCCTGTTCGGCGCCAACGTGTTCGAGGACAAGCTGGTCGCCGCGCTGCACGCGGCCTATGGCAACAGCGCCAAGGCGCCGGTGTTCATCCAGTCCTTCGAGGTGGCCAACCTGCAATACCTGAACAAGAAGACCGAGATCCGGCTGGTGCAGCTGATCGATGCCGACGACGTGAACGACGACGGCTCGATGTCGCTCGTGGCGCCCTATCGCCAGCCGTATGACTTCGTGCTCAGCGGCGACAAGCGCCTGTTCTCCGACCTGCTCAGCCCCGCCGGGCTGGACTTCGTGAAGACCTATGCCGATGCCATCGGCCCCTGGAAGCCCTACCTCGTGAAGACCGTGGCCGACAAGGTGGAGCGCACCGGCGACACCACGCTCACCGTGAACGACCGCCGGGTGGACGGCAGCACCGGCGTGATCGAAGCCGCGCATGCCCGCGGCCTGCTGGTGCACACCTGGACCTTCCGCAACGACGCGGGCCTCTACGGCTTCAAGGACCCGAAGGCCGAGATGCAGTACTACGTGAAGCTGGGCATCGACGGCTTCTTCACCGACTTCCCCGCCACCGGCGTGGCGGCGGTGAACGAGCTGCGCTGATGCACCACCGCAGGAAGCACCCCACCATGCGCAGCACCCCTCTGCTCTCCCTCGTGGCGCTGTTCGGCGCGCTGGCCGGCGCCCTGCCGGCGCAGGCACAGCAGGCCTTCCCGGCCACGCTGGCCGGCCACGCCGCGCTGCCCGCGCGCAGCTTCATCGACGCGCCGGCCGATGCCCCGGCCAGCCTGAAGACATCGGGCAAGTACACCGCGGCCGACGGCCGGCGCGAGGACCGGCTGGAATCGATGGCCGGCAGCTCCTACCTCTCGGCCAAGGGCGTGCCCAAGCCCACCGGCATCAGCCTGCCGTTTGCCGCCCAGCCGGTGCAGGGCTTCTCGGGCATCAAGGCGATGAAAGACGGCAGCTTCTGGGTGCTGTCCGACAACGGCTACGGCAGCAAGGCCAATTCGGCCGATGCGATGCTGATGTTCCACCAGGTGCAGCCCGACTGGCAGGCCGGCAGCGTGAAGCGCCTGCGCACGTACTTCCTGCACGACCCGGACCGCAAGATCCCGTTCCTCATCGTCAACGAAGGCACGACGCAGCGCTACCTGACCGGCGCCGACCTGGACATCGAATCGATGCAGTTCATCGGCGAGCATGTGTGGTTCGGCGACGAGCTGGGCCCCTACCTGGTGCAGACCGACCGCCAGGGCAAGGTGCTCGCGCTGTACGAGACGCAGGTGGACGGCAAGGTGGTGCGCTCGCCCGACCACTACGCGGTGGGCACGCCGGCCACGCCGGGCGCGTTTTCCACGCCGGTGCGCCGCTCGCGCGGCTTCGAGGGCATGGCCGCCTCGAAGGACGGCCGCTTCCTGTACCCGCTGCTCGAAGGCCCGCTGTGGAACGAGGCCGCCAAGCAGTGGGAGCACAAGGACGGCCGCGAGTTCCTGCGCGTGCTGGAGTTCGATGTGGCCAAGGGCGAGTGGACCGGCCGCTCGTGGAAGTACGCGCTGGAGCTCAACGGCAACAACATCGGCGACTTCAACATGATCGACGCCGACACCGGCCTGATCATCGAGCGCGACAACGGCGAGGGCGAGGCCGACACCGCCTGCAACGGCCCCGCGCGGCCCGATTGCCAGAACGTGCCCGCGAAGTTCAAGCGCGTCTACAAGATCAGCCTGAAGGACGCGGATGCCGAGGGCTTCGTGCGCAAGATCGGCTACATCGACCTGCTGGACATCCAGGACCCGCAGGGCGTGGCCAAGGTGGGCGGGCGCAACGGCCGGTTCAGCTTCCCGTTCGTGACGATCGAGGACGTGGACGTGGTGGACGCCGAACACATCGTGGTGGCCAACGACAACAACCTGCCGTATTCGTCGGGCCGCCGGCTGGGCCGCAACGACGACAACGAGTTCATCCTGCTGCGCGTGCCGGAGTTCCTGGCGGCGCGTTGAACGCCCCGCAAGCCCCCTGCGGGGCCTGCAAACTCACCCCGCGCGGGCCAGCAGCTCGTCGACAGCGGCCAGCGTGTCCACCTGGGCCGCCGTGCCCTCGGGCCGCGAGGGCCCGTAGCCGCCGCTGAACCACACGAAGGTGCAGCCGGCGGCCTGCGCGCAGCGTGCGTCCAGCGCGCTGTCGCCCACCAGCCAGGCCTCGGCCGGCAGCGCACCCATCTGCCCCAGCACCTGCCGCAGCGGCAGGCCGCTGGGCTTGAGCGCCTGGGCATTGCCGGCATGCACCACGGTGTCGAACCAGCCCTGCCAGCCCAGGCGCGCAAACAGCGCCTGCAGCACCGGGCCGGCGGCGTTGGAGCACACGGCCAGGCGCAGGCCGCGGGCACGCGCCTGGCGCAGCAGGGTGCCGGCGCCGGGCATCTCATGCGCCTGCTCGGGCGCCAGCGCCGTGTAGCGCTGCAGCAAGGCGGCCTGCAGGGCCCGGTGGCCGGCGGCATCGGTGGCATGGCCGGCGCTGCGCAACGCCACGCTGAGCAGGCCGTCCAGCCCCAGGCTCAGGTACTCGCGCACCGTGGTGTCGGGCCAGGGCGCCAGCCCCACGGAGGCCAGCACCTCGTTGAGGGCCTGCACCATCGGCGCCAGCGTGTCGACCAGCGTGCCGTCCACATCGAACACCAGCACCTGCGGCGCCGGCAGTTCAGAGCTCGAAGCGCCGGCTGTCATCGAGGAAGTCGTGGTTGTGCACCAGGGTCTGCTGCGCATCGGCCAGCACCACCGCATAGGCCGGCGGCTCGAAGCTGCCGGGAATGGCATCGCTGCGGTGCAGGTCCAGCGCCACCTGGTGGTTGGTGGCGCGCAGCGTCGAGAACGGCACGCCCTGCCAGCTGCCGGAGATGGGCCGGTGCACGTGGCCGAAGAACAGGTGGCGCACCCGATCGCGGTGCGGCGCCAGCACTTCGGCGAAGGCGGCCGCATCGCGCAGGCCGATCGCATCCATGCTGGGCAGCGCCACGTCGAAGGGCGGGTGGTGCATCGCGATCCACAGCGGCGCATCACCGCTGGCGCGCAGCTGCTCGGCCAGCCACTGGCAGCGGCGCGGGCAGTACACGCCGTGGGGCACGCCGGGCTGGTGGGTGTCCAGCATCAGCAGCAGGCCCTGCGCGAAGGGCAGCGCCTGCTGCACGAAGCCGGCCTCGTCCACCGGCGTGGCGGCAAAGCGTTCGCAGAAGGCGCCGCGGTCGTCGTGGTTGCCGATCAGCAGGTGCACCGGCATCGGCAGCGCGAGCAGCGTGTCCTGCAGCGCGGCGTAGGCCGCCGGTTCGCCCAGGTGGGCCAGGTCGCCGGTGACGAGGCAGAACTCGGCATCACCGTGCTCGGCCGCGATGCTGCGCACGGCGGCCTGCAGGCGCTGCTGCGGGTCGCTGCCGTACAGCAGCTGGCCCGGCGGCACCAGGTGGGTGTCGGTGAGGTGGATGAACTTGGTCCAGCGCATGGTCCGGTCCTGTCGCGTTCAGCGCGGCAGCAGTTGCTGCACGTCGGCGGCCATGTCCTTGAGCACCGCGCGCGGCTCGGCAGCGCGCTTGCCCGAGACCACGGTCTGCAGGTGGTCCTTGATCACGTCGGTGATCTTCAGGCCGTTCTCGCCCGGGAAGGCATACCAGCGCGTGAGCAGCGGCAGTTGCTTCACCGCGGTGAAGTTGTTCGGGTTCTGGACGTAGAAGTCCTTCAGGTAGATCTCGTTGGCCACCTTGTTGGGCGGCATGTAGCCGGTGGTGCGCGCGACGATCGAGGCGCCGATCGGGCCGGTCCAGAACTTCAGCACCTCCCAGGCGGCCTGGCGCTTCTTCGGGTCCTGCGAGACGATGACACCCAGGTTGCCACCCGCGGGCAGGCGGCCCACGCCTTCCTTCACGTCGGGGAAGGCAATGGTCTTGAGCGCGAACTTGCCGCCCACCATGCCGGTCACCTTGGCCAGGTCGGAGGTGGAGGTGACGTGGATGCCGGTCTTGCCCGCCGCGAAGGCCGCGCGCGCGTCGGGCTGCGAGAGGTTGGGCATCTTCGCCTCCTGCACCAGCCGCGCGTAGAGGTCGATCGCGAACTGGCCCGCCGGGCCGTCGAAGGCCACCTTCTTCTCGTCGGCCGTGAGCATGCTGCCGCCCTGGCTGAGCACCGGCGCCTGCCAGAGCCAGTTGCCGGTGATGTCCCAGGCCATCGTGACGCCGTTGGCGTCGGCGCCCAGCGCACGCACCTTGTTGCCCAGCGCGATCACGCCGTCCCAGGTGGTGGGCAGCTTGTCGGCATCGCCGCCGGCACGCTTGACCAGGTCGAGGTTGACATAGACGATGGGCAGCGAAATCGCGAACGGCAGCGCGTACACCTTGCCGTTCTGGGTGCCGATGTCGAACATGGCCTGGTGGAAGCCCTGCACCGCGAAGTTCTTCTCGGCCTTGATGAAGCCGTCCAGCGGCACGGCGATCTTGCGGTCCACCAGGATGCGCACGCGGTTCAGGCCCTGGAACGTGATGTCGGGCAGCTGCTTCGTGATGGCCTCGCGCAGCACCTTCTGGGTGCCTTCCTCATAACTTTCATAAGGCGCGCGGAAAGTCAGCTTGATGTCCGGGTGCAGCTTGGCGAACTCGGCGGCGATCTGCTTGTTGGTCTCGTCGAACAGCTCGCCGTAGGGGTACTGGATCACGATCTCGGTGGGGGCGGCGTGCGCCAGCGCGGCGGTGAGCGCCAGCAGGCCGGCGGCCAGGGTGTGCAGGGTGGGGTTCATGGGGTACAGCTCCGGTGAGGTGGGGGAGGGAACAGGGACAAGCTCTCACTTCATGCCGGTGAGGGTGATGCCTTCGATGAAGCGCCGCTGCGCCAGCAGGAAGGCCGCCACCAGCGGCGCGATCACCACCAGCGCGGCGGCCATCAGCGCGCCGTAGTTCGTGCCGGCCTCCTGGTTGCGGAACTGCGCCACGCCCAACGGCGGGGTCAGCAGCGCGGGGCTGTTGATCACGATCAGCGGCCAGAAGTAGTCGTTCCAGTGCGCCACCACCGAGAAGATCGCGAACGCGGTCACCGCCGGCCAGGCGGTGGGCAGCATCACGCGCCAGACGATGGCCAGCTCCGAGAGCCCGTCGATGCGCGCCGCGTCGATCAGGTCGTTGGGCACGGTCTTGAAGAACTGGCGCAGCAGGAAGATGCCGAACACCGACAGCGTCCACGGCGCGATCAGCGCGGCATAGCTGTCCAGCCAGCCCAGCGTGTGCAGCAGCAGGAACACCGGCACCGCCACCGCGTGCTGCGGCACCAGCAGGCCCAGCAGCACCGCGGCCATCAGCCATTCGCGGCCGCGGAAATCCAGCTTGGCCAGCGCATAGGCCGCCGGCAGCGCCACCAGCAGCTGCAGCACGAAGATGCTGGCGGTGACGATCACGCCGTTGAGCAGCAGGCGCAGGATCGGCGCCTTCGACAAGGCGGTGCGCAGGTTGTCGGCCAGCGCGAAGTGCAGCGGCAGCCAGCGCAGCACGTCGCTGTACACCTCGGTCTCGGGCTTGCTGGCGGTGGACAGCATCCACGCAAAGGGCAGCAGCGTGAACAGCGCCAGCCCCAGCAGCAGGGCATGGCGCACAAGCTCCGGCGCCCAGGTGTGCAGCGGCTTCATGCGTAGTGCACCCGGCGATCCAGCCAGCGCGTCTTCACCAGCGTGATCAGCAGCACGATGGCCAGGAACACCACCGTCACCGCCGAGGCGTAGCCGGAGCGGAAGAACTCGAAGCCCTCGGCGTACAGCGTGTACACCAGCACCTCGGTGGCCTTGTTCGGCCCGCCCTTGGTGAGCACCTGCACGGTGTCGAACACCTGGAACGACTTGATGCTGGCCACCACCACCACGAACAGCGTCACCGGCGCCAGCATCGGCCAGGTGACGAGCCGGAACCGCGCCCAGCCCGCGGCCACGCCGTCGATGGCCGCGGCCTCGTACAGCGGCCGCGGAATGCCCAGCAGCCCGGCGCTGAACAGCACCATGTTGAAGCCGAAGCCCTGCCAGATGCCGATCACTGCCAGCACCCACAGCGCGAGCCCTTCGTCGTTGAGCCAGTTGCGCGGCGCGAAGCCCAGCTCGCGCAGGCCCAGGTTCACCAGGCCGAAGTGCGGGTGCAGCATGAACTCCCACACCAGCGCCATCGCGATCAGCGTGGCCATCACCGGCAGGAAGAAGATCGCGCGGTAGGTGGCCTGGCCGCGCGCCAGGCCGTGGATCAGCAGCGCCGCGGCCAGCCCCAGGCCCACCGAGCCGGGCACCACCACCAGGCTGTACAGCGCGGTGTTGCGCAGCGATTTCCAGAACACGCGGTCGGCCCACAGGGCCTGGTAGTTGTCCAGGCCCACGAAGGCCAGGCCCTCGGCGCCGAGCTGGTAGTCGGTGAGCGACAGGCCCAGCACCACCGCCAGCGGGCCGACCAGCAGCAGCGCCATCAGCACCACCGCGGGCGCCACCAGCGCGTGGCCGATGCGCAGGGGCCAGCGCGCCAGCCGCTGGCCGCGCACGGGCGCCCGCAGGGCCCAGCCGGGGCTGATTTCAGCCATGGCCTTCCTCCACCACGCCCAGGCGCCGGCCGTCGGCATCGAACACCAGCGCGCGGCCGGGCGCAAAGCCCAGGTGGATGTCCGTGCCGCGCTCGGGCAGCGCGGCCAGCGCGTCGCAGCGCAGCACCACGGTCTCGTCGCCCAGCGCCAGCGCGGCCTGCACCAGCACCTCGGCGCCCAGGTGTTCGTGGCCGGTGACGGTGGCCCGCAGCCCGGTGCGCGACCAGGCGCCGAAGCGCAGCGCCTCGGGCCGCAGGCCCAGCGTCACGCGCTGGCCGGCGGCCGCGCCGTGCGCCACGCGCAGGCCCAGCGGCACGCCGCGGTACAGCAGTTGGCCCTGGGCATCGGTGTCGCAGGCCAGGCGGTTCAGCCGCGGGTTGCCCAGGAACTCGGCCACCCGCAGGTCCACCGGGTCGAAGTAGATCTGGGCCGGGCTGGCCACCTGCAGCAGCTCGCCGCCCAGCATCACCGCCAGGCGGTCGGACATGGTCATGGCCTCGGTCTGGTCGTGCGTCACGTAGACGAAGGTGCCGCTCAGTTTGCGGTGCAGCGCCGCGATCTCGCTGCGCATCTGCACCCGCAGGTTGGCGTCCAGGTTGGACAGCGGCTCGTCCATCAGGAAGGCCTGCGGCCGGCGCACCATGGCCCGGCCCAGCGCGGTGCGCTGGCGCTGCCCGCCCGAGAGCTGGCCCGGCTTGCGCGCCAGCAGGTGGCTGATGTCCAGCATCTGCGCGGCGGCGTGCACCTCGGCGTCGATCTGGCGCCGCAGCGCGCGGCTGCCCGGCCACACGCGGCCCAGCAGCGGCAGGCGCTGCCAGCGGCTCAGGCGCCGCACCGCCAGCGGCACCGCGATGTTGTCGTGCACGCTCAGGTGCGGGTACAGCGCGTAGGACTGGAACACCATCGCGATGTCGCGCGCGCCGGGCGCCAGCGCATCCATGCGGCGGCCGGCCATGTGCACCTCGCCCGCGTCCTGCGTCTCCAGCCCGGCCAGGATGCGCAGCAGCGTGGACTTGCCGCAGCCCGATGGGCCCACCAGCGAGATGAACTCGCCGTCCTGCACCTCCAGGTTGACGCCCTTGAGCACGCGCGTGGCGCCGAAGGCCTTGTGCAGGTTGCGGATCTGGATCTCGGCCATGGTGGAGGGCGGGCGGCAGCCGGCGCTGCGGTGCGGGTGGCGATGGCGCCCAGCTTCGCGGCGCGCCGTGTCACGGCCATGAAAAGTTCCGCGCGCAGACTTGCGATGCACATAGGCGCTGTCGATGAAGCTGATGACCCTGTTGCGCGGCTTCCATGCCGTGGCGCGTGCCGGCACCATCACCGGCGGCGCGCGCCTGGCCGGCGTGAGCCAGCCGACCCTGAGCGCGCAACTGACCGAGCTGGAGCGCCACTTTCAGGTGGAGCTGTTCTACCGGCGCGGCCGGCGCATCGCGATCACGCCGCTGGGCGCGGCCTTGCGCGAGCGCACGCATCGCCTGTTCGAGCTGGAGGCCGAGGCCCTGGGGCTGCTGAGCGCCAACGCCAGCGTGCTCACCGGCGAGCTGCGCATCGCCGCCGTCGGGCCCTACAACGTGATGCGCCTGCTCGCGGGCTTCCGCAGCGCGCACCCGCACCTGCACATCCAGGTGGCCACCGGCGACAGCGCCGGGGTGATGACGCACGTGCTCGACTTCGCCGCCGACCTGGGCCTGGTGGTCGAGCGCCCGGCGAACCCGCTGCTCGAGGCCCTGCCGCTGCGGCGCCAGCCGCTGTGGCTGCTGGCCCCGCCCGGGCATGCGCTGGCCGGGCGCCAGCGCGTGGGCCTGGCCGATCTGGCGGGCCAGCCCTTCGTGGTGCGCGACCACGGCTCCACCACGCAACGCGTGTTCGAGGCCTGCCTCGCGCGCGCCGGCGTGGCGGTGCGCATCGGGCTGCGCGTGGGCAGCCGCGAGGCCGTGCGCGAGGCCGTGGCCCGGGGCCTGGGCCTGGGCATCGTGGCCGATGCGGGCTTCATAGCCGGGCCGGGCGTGGTGGGCATCCCCTTCGCCGAGCCCGAGATGGCCACCCATGCGCACCTGATCTGGCTGGCCAGCCGGCGCGACGCCCGCATGATCCACAGCTTCGTGGCCCATGCGCGGGCCGCGCCGCAATGAAGTGAAACTCCCTCGCGCCCACTTCATTGGCAGCCCGCTTTGACCGGTCTGGCGAATGCGGCGGTGATTGGATGTCTTCTCTCGGCCCGGTGCTGACTTTGGTGTCTGGTCGAAACAGACGTTCGAAGGCTGGCGCGACAAAGGCGTGGGCCCTCGGCCTGCGGCGCACGGCTCCGGCGGTCGACCCTGCGGGCCGACTGCCCGGTCTTGGTCGCTTCGGGGGGCGCGCTGTCGGATTTATCTCCGCGCGCTGCGCGCGCTGCGACCAGCGCCAGCGAGTCAGTTGGGAAAGCGGGCCCTGCGGGCCCGCCGCCCCCCGAACCGCCCAAGCCCGGCGCCTGCGGACGCGCGCCGCAGGCCGAGGGCCCACGCCTTTGCGAGACACGGTGGCCGGCCACGAGTGGCGTGCCCAGGCCTTGAGCGCAGGGCCGCACGCCACCGCTGCATCGGCAAGCGCCAAGGGCCGCGTGCGCAGCGGGCCGTGGGAGGCGGCGAGGATCGCAGGCTTCGGGGCGGCGCGCCCGCAGGGCGCGCTTCCCAAACTGACTCGCCGGCGCTGTGCGCAGCGCGCGCCAGCGCGCGAAGCTAAATGGACGGCGCGCCCCGAAGCCGAGAACCGCAGCGAAGTCAGCCGCAGGCTGACCGCCGGATTCGGCCCGCTGCGCACGCGGACCTTGGGGCTTGCGCGCTCCGCACCTCGAACGTCGGCTTTCAGCAATCCACGCCAATTGCAAGCGAGGGCCGCCAGCCGGCCAGGAGCGGACCGGTCCGGCTCTGAGGCCGCACGCAGCGGCCCGGGCAGGCGCGGGTCAGCCGATCAACCGATCAACCGATCAGCGACCCGTCCGCGCGCAGCAGCGTGTGGGTGACATAGCCGCTGCCGCGCCGGCCCGACACGAAGTCGAAGCGGAAGCCGCCCAGTTCGGTGGGCGGGCGGCGCTGCACCTCGGACAGCAGGCTCTCGCGGCTGGCGGACTTGCCGGTGCGGCGGTAGGCGTCCAGCGCATACAGGCCGGCCAGCATGCCGGCCAGGCTGATCGGCGAGGGCGATTCGTCGTACAGGCGCTTGAGCGTCGCGCGGTAGTCCGCCACGATCGGCAGCGTGCTGGTGGCCGGGTTGGGCACCACCTGGGTCAGGATCAGCGGCACGCCGGCGCCCAGCGGCATCTGCTGCAGCGTGCCCTGGTCCACATCGGACAGGCTCATCACGAAGCGGTGGATGCGGCGCGCCGCCATTGCCTGCGTCAGCACCGAGAGCTCCGGCGCCGCGCCGACGAACAGCACCAGCCCGGCATCGAGCCGGCCGATCTGCTCGGCCACCTTGGCCAGCGGCTCGCCCGCCTGCGGCGCCAGCGTGACGGGCCGCAGCCCCAGCGCTTGGGCCACCGCATCCACTTCGCGGGCGTACAGCGCGCGTTGCGCCATGTCCGGGTAGACGATGGCCATGCGGTCGATGCCCATGCCCCGCACGGTGGTGACCGCGTGGCGGATCTGCATCGCGCGGGAAGGGAACAGCGGCACCACGTTGTCGAGCCTGTCGTGGCGCGCGTCGGCCATCCACGGGCCGATGTGGGCCATGCGCAGGCCCACGAGCTGGCCCTGGTCCACCACGTCCAGCGCGAGCTGGTCGCCCACGATGCCCACCGTGCCGATGACCGAGGCGTCGCCGCGCAGCTGATCGATGGCCTGCTGCACCGCGGCGGGGTTGCGGGTGTCCACCGGCAGCGTCACGAGCTGCGGCACCGGCACGCCGCCCGCGGCGCGCCGGGCCCAGGCCAGGCGCACGCCGGTGGCGTAGTCGCGGGCCAGCTCCTGCTGGGTGCCGGCGGTGTCCACCAACTGCACCATGCGGTGCGCGGTGGTGCCGGCTGGGGTGGGCGGGCGCTGGGCCCGCAGGGCCGATGCCGGTGCGGCCAGCAGGGCCGGCAGCAGCATCAGGGTTCGGCGTCGAATCGTCGGTGTGATCATGGCGCCGGCAGTGTTGCAGCGCTGTGTGACACGATGCCGACTCCGTGCCGGCCGGCGCGCCAGCGTGTCAGCGCCGCGCCAGCCGCCGCCAGGCCAGCCAGCCCACACCCAGCGTGATGCCGCCGATCACCAGCAGCATCCACCAGAATCCCTGCGCGTGCCCGGCCAGCGGCACGCCGCCGACGTTCATGCCCAGCAGCCCGGCCATCAGGTTGATCGGCAGCGCGAGCACGGTCACCATGGTCAGCAGGAACAGGCTGCGGTTGTTCTCCTCGGCCACGCGCGCGGCGGCCTCGTCCTGCAGCAGCTTGATGCGGTCCTGCAGCGTGGCCACGTCGCGCAGCGAGACGCCGAAGTCGTCGCCCGCCTCGCGCAGGCGCTGCAGGTCGGGCAGCGCCAGCCAGTGCGGCGGGTTGCCCAGCACCCGGTGCAGCGCGCCGGGCTCCGGCGCCAGCAGGCGCTGCAGGCGAACCGTCAGCCGCCGCAGGCGCGCCAGCTCGGCGGTGTGCTGGCCCGGCCGGTGGGCCAGCAGCTGGTCTTCGATGTGGTCCACCCGCTCGCCGGCATTGCGGCCGATGTGCTGCAGCTCGTCGGCCTGGTCGCCCAGCAGGTGCACCAGCAGGCCCACCTCCGAATCGATGCGCTCGCCACGTCGCACCGCCGCGCGCAGCCGGTCGGTGGCGCGCAGCGGGTGGCGCCGCACGCTGATCACCAGCCGGGGCTGCACGCTCACCCACAACGTGGCAATGTCGCTGGCGTCGAACGAGAAGTCGTAGGTCACGTCGTTGATCACCGCGAACAGGGTGTCGCCGTCGCGCTCGATGCGGCTGGAGCGCGAACCCTCGCGGGTGGCCCCCAGGAAGTCCTCCGGCAACGCGGCATGGCGCCGCAGCCAGGGCTCGGCGGCGGCGTGCGCCAGGTTGAAGTGCAGCCACACGAAACCGTCGTCCACCGGAATGTCCGGCGCCGGGCCGCGGTCGGCCAGCCACTGCAAGGCCTGCGCCGTGTTCACGGCCTGGGCCGGCGCGTTGGCGGCGAACAGGTAGCCGCAGATCAGGCCGGTGTCGTCGGCCCCGTAGGACGAGGCCGCGACGGGCCGCGCATCAGGCATCGTGCCGGGGCCCCGCCGCAGCGCCGCCGCGGTCCAGCAGGCCAGCCAGGATCTCGGGCACCTCGAACACCGCCTGGTTGCGGATGGCCGCCACCTTGGCGCGGTAGGCCGGCAGCTCCTGCACCAGCTGCTGCACCGCCGGCGCAATGCGGTGAAAGCCCGGCAGCACCAGGCCCACGCCCTGCTCCACCACCCAGCGGGTGTTGTAGCGCTCCTGCGGCATCGTGAACGCGTTGCGGGTGGTGATGACCGGCAGGCCCTGCTGCAAGGCCTCGCTCAGGCTGCCCGGGCCGGGCTTGCCGATGAAGAAATCGGCCAGCGCCATGTAGTGCCGCACCCGCGGCGTGAAGCCCAGCACCACGCGCGGCGCCGCGGCCGCCAGCCCGCGCAGCCACTGGGCCAGGCGCTCGTTATGGCCGCACAGCAGGATCAGCGGCGTCTCGGGCAGGCGCCGGGCGATCGAGGCCATCGCACGCGAGCCCTGGCCGCCGAACATCACCAGGCCCACCGGCCGGTCGGCCGGCAGGCCCAGGCGTTCTCGCTCGGCCCGGCGGTCCAGCGCCAGCGGCTGGTAGAAGTCCGGCCGCAGGATCATGCCCGAGGCGCGGTGCAGCAGGTGTTCAGGGTGGCCCGCCGCGCGCGCCTGGGCCAGCGCGGCCGGCGTGCCGCACACCAGGTGCTGCGCCTGCCCCGGCTCGCACCAGAAGTGCGGCGGGTGGTCGGCCAGGTCGGTCATCACGGTGGCGAAGGGCACGCCGGGCAGGGCCTGCTGCACGCTGTCGCACAGCACGCGGTTGAAGTTGGGCACCAGCGAGACCACCAGGTCCGGCGGCGCCGCCTGCCAGTGCGCCACCAGGCGGCGCAGCATCGCCGCGTGGCCGCGGCGGATCAGCACCTGCAGCAGCTTGAGCTCCTGGCCCAGGCCGAGTGTCCAGCCACTGGCCAGGCGCTTGTTGTACACGTCCTCGGGCGGCATGCCGGTCAGGCGCTGGAAGCGGCGCCGCGGGTCCAGCACCTCGAACAGGTTCACCAGCCGCAGCCGCCACTGCGGGTGGCGCTCGGCCATCACCGCCTGCAGGGCCAGCGCCGCCGCGCGGTGGCCGCCACCGGCGTTGAAGTACACCAGGTCCACCGTCGTCATGGCGTGGGCACGGGCGCTCCGGGCACCCGCGCGCAGGCGGGCGACGGCAGGGTCGGCGGCAGGGTCGGCGGCAGGGTTGGCGGCAGGGTTGGCGGCAGCACCGCAGGCCCGGCACCGGGCAGCGGCAACGCCGGTGCCGCGGCGGCCTGCGCCAGCCGGCCCGGCGCCGAGCGGTCCAGGATCTCCAGCCGCCCGTCGGCATGCTCCACCAGCGCGGTGAGGCTCTCGACCCAGTCGCCGTCGTTGGCGTACAGCACGCCGTCGATCATGCGGATCTCGGCATGGTGGATGTGGCCGCACACCACGCCGTGCACGCCGCGCCGGCGCGCCTCGCGCGCGACGGCGTGCTCGAAGTCGCTGACGTAGCTGACCGCGCGCTTGACCTTCTGCTTCAGGTAGCGCGAGAGGCTCCAGTACGGCAGCCCCACCCGCGCGCGCAGGCGGTTCAGGTGCCGGTTGAGCTTGAGCGTGAACTCGTAGGCCATGTCGCCCAGGTGCGCGAGCCAGCGCGCGCACTGGATCACGCCGTCAAACAGGTCGCCGTGCGTCACCCACAGGCGGCGGCCATCGGCGGTGAGGTGGATACAGTCCTCCATCACCTCCACGCCGCCGAAGCTGTGCGCCACGTAGCGCCGCGCGAACTCGTCGTGGTTGCCCGGCACGAACACCACGCGCGTGCCCTTGCGCGCCTTGCGCAGCAGCTTCTGCACCACGTCGTTGTGGGCCTGCGGCCAGTACCAGCTGCGGCGCAGTTGCCAGCCGTCGATGATGTCGCCCACCAGGTACAGCGTCTCGCACTCCACCTCGCGCAGGAAGTCCAGCAGCGCATGCGCCTGGCAGCCGGGCGTGCCCAGGTGCAGGTCGGAGATCCACACCGTGCGCACGCGCAGGCGCGGCGCGTCGCCGTCGGGCTCGGGGCTGTCGTCCTGGGGGGCGGCGGGCGTGTGCATATCCGGCGATGCTGCCCACGCGGCGTGACGCGCACATGACGGGCCCGCGCGGGGGCTGCGCTGCGTGGCGGGTGCGCTATCCCCCCGCGCCGCGCAGCGGGTAGCGCCGCACCAGGCGCAAGGGCTGCCCGGGCGCGGGCTCGACGAACAGCGCCAGCGCCGCCGCGTGCAGCGGCTGGGCCAGCGCGGCGGCGAAATGCGCCTGCGCGCGCGCGGCCAGCGCCGCGGGTTCGGCCGGTGCGGGGTCCGACAAGGTGAGGTGGAAACGCCAGCGCGACAGCACATGCGGGTAGCCCCAGGCCGCCAGCAGCGCACGCGCCTGGTCGTCGGCCAGCGTGGCCGCGCGGCGCGCGGCTTCGGCGGCATCGGGCGGGGCGCGGAAGGCGTCGAGCTCGCGCACGCAGCGCTCGGCCAGCCGGTGCAGCGGGTGGTCCTGCGCCAGGGCCTGCGCCGGCCGCAGCGCCAGGAAGCCCGACAGCCAGCCCACCTGCAGCGGCGGCAGCGCGAAGTCGGCCTGGCTGTCAGCCAGCGCGCACAGCGCCGCGTCCAACGTCGGTTCGCAGCGGCCCTCGCGCAGCCGCATCGGCGCCTTCAGCGTGGCATGGAAGCCGTAGCGCCAGGGCTCGCGCGCCTGCGGCGGCGGCGCGCCGGCCTCGGCCTGTTCGGGGTCGCGCCCGAGCCAGGCACAACCGGCCGCCCACAAAGGGTGCTGGCGCGCGGGCACCCAGTAGACGGCATGGCGCGCGGGGGCGGCGTCGGGCGGGGGCATGTTCAAGAAACCGTCACGAACACTGCGGATACTGGGGATGTTATGGCTGCACCGCGACACCGGCATGACAGCGGCCGCGGCCCGCGCTGAGCCACGCCGTGCCGAGGCACGCCCACCCGGCGCGCCTGCCACGGCCGCCGCTCGCCGCCCCGAACCGCCCCCCGCCGGGATACCCCATGAGCACCGAACAAGTCTTCACCAACGCCCGCATCGTGCTGGCCGACCGGGTGCTGCCGCGGGGCAGCCTGCTGCTGCGCGAAGGCCGCATCGCCGATGTCAGCGGCACGCCCAGCATGCTGGGCAGCGCGCTGGACCTGGGCGGCGACTGGCTGCTGCCCGGGTTGGTGGAGCTGCACACCGACAACCTGGAGCGCCACGTCACACCGCGGCCCAAGGTGAACTTTCCGATGACCGGCGCGGTGCGCGCGCACGATGCCGAGGTGGCCGCCGCCGGCATCACCACGGTGCTGGATGCCATCGGCGTGGGCGACCCCTACGGCGAGGGCTTCCGCTCGCGCGACCAGAGCGCGCTGCTCGATGTGCTGGACCGGCTGGAGGCCGCCCACGTGCTGCGCGCCGAGCACCTGATCCACGTGCGCTGCGAGCTGCCCGCGCCCAACGCGCGTGAGCTGTTCGGGCCCTTTGCCGGCCACCGCCGGCTGGCGCTGATCTCGCTGATGGACCACACCCCCGGCCAGCGCCAGTGGACCGACATCGAGCAGGCCCGCACCTACTACACCGGCAAGAAGGGCTGGAGCAACGCGCAGTTCGATGCCGAGGTGCGGGTGGCGCCACAGCGCCAGGCGCTGAACGCGGTGCCCAACCGGGCCTGGTTCGCCGACTTTGCGCGCAGCCACGGCATCACGCTGGCCACCCACGACGACACCACGGCCGAGCACGTGGACGAGGCACTGGCACTGGGGGCCACGATGAGCGAGTTCCCCACCACGCTGGCCGCGGCGCGGCGCGCCCGCGCGCTGGGCCTGGCCACCGTGGCCGGGGCGCCCAACCTGGTGCGCGGCGGCTCGCACTCGGGCAACGTGTCGGCGCTGACGCTGGCGCGCGAGGGCCTGCTCGATGCCTTGTCCAGCGACTACGTGCCCGGCAGCCTGCTGCAGGCGGCCTGGCTGCTGATGCACGAGGCCGGCCACACGGCGCCCGAGGCGGTGGCGGTGGTGAGCCGGCGGCCGGCGCTGGCCTGCGGGCTGGCCGACCGCGGCGCCATCGCGCCGGGCCTGCGCGCCGACCTGATCCGCGTGCGCGAGGTGGATGGCGCACCGGTGGTGCGCGAAGCCTGGCGGGAGGCACGCCGTGTCATCTGAACACCGCCCGGCCCCCTGGCTGCTGGCGCACGAAGTGAGCGTGCGTTACGGCAGCGGCACGGTGGCGCTGCAGCCCAGCACGCTGCGCTTCGAGCCCGGCAGCTTCACCGTGCTGCTGGGCCCCTCGGGCGCGGGCAAGTCCACCCTGCTGCGGGTGCTCAACGGCCTGGTGCCGGCCACCACCGGCCACGTGGCGCGCCAGGACCTGGGCCCGGTCCGCAGCGCGGCGCAATGGCGCCAGCTGCGGCGCGACACCGGCATGGTGTTCCAGCAGCACCACCTGATCGGCCGGCTCAGCGTGCTGGCCAATGTGCTGCTGGGCCGCGTGGGCGCCTACCCGGCCTGGCGTTCGTGCTGGCCGCTGCCGCGCGCCGAGCAGTTGCGCGCGCTGGAGGCACTGGAGCGCGTGGGCCTGCTGGCCGAGGCCAACCGCCGGGCCGACCAGCTCTCGGGCGGCCAGCAGCAGCGGGTGGGCATTGCCCGCGCGCTGGTGCAGCGCCCGCGGGTGCTGCTGGCCGACGAGCCGGTGGCCAGCCTCGACCCCGCCAGCGCCGAGCAGGCGCTGCGCCGCATGCACGACATCTGCCGCGCCGACGGATTGACGGCCATCGTCAGCCTGCACCAGGTGGCGCTGGCACGCCAGTTCGCCGACCGGCTGGTGGGCCTGCGCGCCGGCCGCGTGGTGGTGGACACCGCGCCGCAGGCCATCACCGTCGAGGCGCTGCACACGCTGTACGGGCCCGCGCCCGGCACGGCGACCAGGCCCGACGCCGCATCCGACTCCCCCCCTGAAGACACCCACCATGCACCGTCGATCGTTTCTGCATAAGTCCTTCCTGCACACCGCGCTGGCGCTGGGCGCCATGGCCGCGCTGGGCACCGGCGCCGGGCTCGCACCGGCACCCGCCCGGGCGCAGGGCAAGGACCCGGCCCGCCTGCGCGTGGCCCTGCTGCCCGACGAGAACGCGGCCACCATCATCCAGAACGCGCAGCCGCTGAAGGCCATGCTCGAGGCCGCGCTGAAGAAGGAAGTCGAGATCGTGGTCACGACCGACTACTCGTCGATGATCGAGGCGATGCGCTTCGGTCGCATCGAGGTGGCCTATTTCGGCCCCTTCTCCTACGTGCTGGCCAAGGGCAAGGCACCGGAGATCGAGCCCTTCGCGGTGGGGGTGGAGCGCGGCTCGCCCACCTACCAGTCGGTGCTGATCGCGCAGGCCGCCGGGCCGGTGAAGACCCTGGCCGACATCCGCGGCAAGGCCTTCGCGTTCGGCGACCAGGCGTCCACCTCCAGCCACCTGGCGCCGCGCGCGCACCTGCTGAAAAAGGGCCTGAAGGGCGAGCAGGACTACAAGGTGGTGCACCTGGGCGCGCACGACGCGGTGGCGCGTGCGGTGCAGGCCGGCCAGGTGCCGGCGGGCGCGCTGTCCAAGGCCATCTACGACACGCTGGTGGCGCGCGGCAGCATCGACCCCACCAAGCTCGTGCAGCTCGACCTGAGCGCGCCGATCCCGAACTACCCCATCGTCATGCAGGGCAACCTGGCCCCGGCGCTGAAGGCCGCGCTGCGCCAGGCCTTCATCGGCACCAAGGACCCGGCGGTGCTGAAGTCCTTCCGCGTGGAAGGCTTCGTGCCCACCGACGACCAGGCCTACGACGTGCTGCGCGACACCGCCCGCGTGCTGGAGCTCGACCTCGGGAAGATGAAGTGAACGACGCGCTGGTGCCCGGCCCGCTGCCCGAGCTGCCGCCGCCCCCGCCGGCGCGCTACCTGGCGCTGCTGCAGGAGGCGCAGCGCAGCCGCCGGCGGCTGGCCGCCATCGGCGCGGGGGTGCTGCTGGCGTGCGTGCTGGCGCTGGCGGTGGCCGGCTTCTTCGATGCCCAGCGCTTTGCCGAAGGCGCGCCGGCGCTGGCGCAACTGGCGCGCGAGATGGTGCCGCCGGACTTCACGCGCTGGCGCCACTGGCTGCTGCCGCTGCGCGACACGCTGGCGATGTCGGTGGCCGGCACCGCGCTGGCGGTGCTGCTGTCGCTGCCGCTGGCGTTGCTGGCCGCGCCCAACACCGCGCCGCACCCGGCGCTGTGCCGCGCGGCGCGCCTGCTGCTGGCGGCCCTGCGCTCGGTGCCCGAGCTGATCATGGGCGTGATCTTCGTGGCCGCGGTGGGCTTCGGCGCGCTGCCCGGCGTGCTGGCGCTGGGCCTGCATTCGGTGGGCATGGTGGGCAAGTTCTACGCCGAGGCCATCGAGCATGCCGACCCCCGCCCGCTGGAGGCCGCGCGCGCGGCCGGCGCCAGCCCGCTGCAGGTGGTGTGGCACGCGGTGCTGCCGCAGGTGCTGCCGCAGCTGGCCGACATCACGCTGTACCGCTGGGAATACCACTTCCGCGCCTCCACGGTGCTGGGCATCGTGGGTGCCGGCGGCATCGGCTTCGAGCTGATGGCCGCGCTGCGCCTGATCCACTACGACCAGGTGGCCGCCATCCTGCTGGTGATCCTGGCCTGCGTGATGGGGGTGGACACGCTGGGGGCGCGGCTGCGCCGGGTGCTGAAGTGATGCGGCCCGTCCTCCGCCCCCCGAATGACGGCAGCAAAGGGCCGTGAGCCGCCTTGGAGCCATTGAGTTGACAACACCCCAACCGCACATCCTGATCACCCAGCCCGTGCACCCCGAAGTGGCCGAACGCCTGGCCGCGGCGGGCACGCTGGACCTGCACCCCGGCCCGGAGCCCTTGCGGCCTAACGATCTACAAGCGCGGCTGTCCCAGGCCCACGCGATGATGGGCTTCATGACCGATCGGGTGGATGCCGCGCTGCTGGCCCAGGCACCGCACCTGCGCATCGTGGCCTGCGCGCTGAAGGGCCACGACAGCTACGACGTGGCCGCCTGCACCCGCGCCGGCGTGTGGCTGAGCATCGTGCCCGACCTGCTGACCGCGCCCACCGCGGAGCTGGCCGTCGGGCTGGCCATCGGCCTGGGGCGGCACCTGCGCGCGGGCGATGCGCTGGTGCGCAGCGGCGGCTTCGCCGGCTGGCGGCCGGTGCTCTACGGCGTTGGCCTCGAAGGCGCCACCGTCGCCGTGCTGGGCCTGGGCGCGGTGGGCTGCGCCATCGTCGAGCGGCTGCGCGGCTTCGGCTGCACGCTGCGGGGCATGGACCCGGGGGATGCGCCCACCCCGGCCGGGGTGCAGCGCTGCACGCTCGAACAGGCGCTCGACGGCGCCACCCACGTGTTCGTGGCGGCGCCGCTCACGCCGCACAACCGGCACCTCGTGAACGGCGCCGCGCTGGCCCGCGCGCCGCGCGGCGCGCTGTGGATCAACGTGGGCCGCGGCTCGGTGGTGGACGAGGCCGCGATGGCCGATGCGCTGGCCAGCGGGCAGGCCGGCGGCTACGCGGCGGACGTGTTCGAGTTCGAGGACTGGTCGCTCGCCGACCGGCCGGCCGACCTGTCGCCCCGCCTGCGCGAGCACCCGGCCACGCTGTTCACGCCGCACCTGGGCTCGGCCGTGCGCTCGGTGCGGCTGACCATCGAGCACCGTGCGGCCGACAACATCCTCGCGGTGCTGGCCGGCGAGACCCCGCCCGACGCGGTGAACCGGCCGGGCTGATCACACGCCCGGCCGGCAGGGCTGGCCGGGACCTCAGAGCTTGAGAGGCTTTCCCATGCACCCACGCCGGGGTGGCCAAGGGCGCTGGCGTAGGCGCGATGCGCAGCCCGGGTGTCCACCCGGGCCAGCAGCGCAACGCCCGCCAGCGCCCTTGGGTACCCCGGCCCTTCGG
>JACRAZ010000052.1 GCA_016213205.1 Burkholderiales bacterium | reverse complement strand
GGGCGCGGCCGGCCCGCTGGCGCCGGCGCTGCTGCCCGTCACGCTGCGGCGGCCGCCGCGCCGCGTGGGCCGGCAAGCCGAGTGGGAGGCGCTGCACCGCGGCTGCGCCCAGGGCCAGGCCGTGCTGGTGGAGGGCGAGGCCGGCATGGGCAAGAGCCGCCTGCTGGCCGACTGGCTGCCACACGCCGGCCCCTGGCTCGGCGCCGCCGGCCGGCCCGGTGATGCCGGCGTGCCCTACGCCACCCTGGCCCGGCTGATGCACCCGCTGCTGCAGGCCGGCACGCCGGCGCTGGACGACCCCGCACGCCTGGCCCTGGCCCCGCTGTGGCAGCCCGGCGGCACGGGCGCCGCGGTGCGGCCCGACGCCCTGGCCGCGGCGGTGGCCGCGCTGCTGGCCCAGGCGCAGGTGCGCACCGTGTGCCTGGACGACCTGCACTTCACCGACGACGCGACGATCGACCTGGTGGCCGCGCTGGCCCGGTCGGCCGCGCCGCCGGTGTGGCTGCTGGCGCGTCGCCCGGCCGAAGGCAGCGCCGCCGCGGCGCGCCTGGTGGACACGCTGGCCGAGGAGGGGCGCCTGCTGCCGCTGCGCCTGCAGCCGCTGGCCGCGGCCGACGTGGCGCTGCTGATCGACGACCTGGCCCTGCCCGCGCCGGCAGGCACCGGGCTGGCGGAGCCGCTGTGCCGGCACACCGGCGGCAACCCGCTGTTCCTGCTGGAGACGCTGAAGCAGGGCCTGGCCGACGGCAGCCTGGCGCGCGGCGAGCTGCCGCGGCCCGACGGCGTGGGCGTGCTGATCGAGCGCCGGCTGCTGCGCCTGTCGGCCCCGGCGCTCACGCTGGCGCGGGTGGCCGCGATCGCGGGCATCGATTTCTCGATCGAGCTGGCCGAGGCCGCCACCGGCCAGCCCGCGGTGCAGCTGGCCGGCGCGTGGCAGGAGCTGCAGGACGCGCAGGTGCTGCGCGACGAAGCCTTTGCGCACGACCTGGTGGCCGATGTCGTGCTGCGCGGCGTGCCCCAGGTGGTGGCGCGGCGGGTGCATGCCCAGTGCGCGCAGTGGCTCGCGGCGCACCGCGGCGAGCCCGCGCGCGTGGCGCGGCACTGGCAGCTGGGTGGCCAGCCGGCCGAGGCGGCGCTGGCCTACCGGCAGGCGGCGGAGCGCGCCTTGCGCACCTCGCGCCGCAGCGAGGAGGCCGCGCTGCTGATGCAGGCCGCCCGCTGCCACGGCGAGGCCGGTGATGCCGCGCAGCGCTTCGACGCGCTGGCCAAGCGCGCGCTGGCGCTGGTGGCGGCGCAGATCGACGAACACACCCTGCAGGAGGTGCAGGACCTGGAGGCGCAGGCGGTGGACGACCGCCAGCGCGTGCAGGCGATCCGCGTGCACCTGGACCTGCTGGGCCAGCACGGCCAGTTCCAGCGCGCCGCCGAACTGGGGCTGCGGGGCCTGGGCCTGGCCCGGGCGCTGGGCGACCCCGCCGAGCAGGCCCGCCTGGCCGCCGAGCTGGCCGGCAGCCTGAGCCGGCTGGGCCGCTGCGACGAGGCGCTGGACGTGATGCGCCCGCAGCAGGCCTGGGTCGACGCCGAAGCCGACGACGAGACACGCCACCTCTGGTACGGCTACTGGGCCTCCACGCTGGGCCAGCTGGGCCGGCTGCGCGACGCGCTGGCCTCGTACCAGACCAGCATCGCGGCGGCCGAGCGCCTGGGCCGCCGCGACGCCATCGGCGCGGCCGTGCTCAACCAGGGCGTGGTCTTGCGCACGCTGGGCCGGCTGGACCAGGCGCTCGCCTGCTCGCGCCGTGGCGTGACCCTGAAGGCCGACGACCCGGTGGAGACCACCGAGCGCACGCTGGCGCGCCTGATGCATGCACGTGACCAGGCCGACACCGGCCACTTTGCCGAGGCGCTGCAGGCGTTCGACGACATCGCCCCCCGGCTGGCGGCCATGGGCGGCGGTTTCTGGACCGTGGCCGCGCGCACCGCGCAGGCCCAGATGTGGCTGCACCTGGGCCAGATGGCGCGCGCCCGCCAGGCCCTGGCCGACGATGACGCGGCCACCCCGGTGTGGATGCGTGCGGGCCGCCATCTGCTGCGCATGGAGATCGCGCAATGGCTGCAGCAGCCCGCCCCGGCCGGCGGGGTGGCGCAAGCGCTGGCACTGGCCCAGACCGACCCCGCGCGCCAGGTGAGCAGCCAGGTGCGCGCGCTGCGGGCCAGCCCGGCCGAGCAGGTGCTGGCCGAGGTGCCGGCGCTGGCCGAGCGGGCCCGCGCGCAAGAGCGCTTCGGTGTGCTGATGGCGCTGCGCACGCACGAGGCACGTGCGGCGCTGCACCTGGGCAACACGGCGCGCGCCGCCGAGTCGGCCCGCGCCGCCCTGGCCCTGCACGCCGAGGGCTTTGCGCCGGAGTTCATGTACGGGCCCGAGCCGCAGCTGGTCGCGTGGCAGGCCTTGCAGGCCGCCGGCGCGGCCCCCGAAGCCGAAGCGGCCTTGCAGGCCGGGGCCGGCTGGGTGCGGCTGCGCCTGGCGCAGGTGCCGGCGCCCTTTCTCGATTCGTTCCTGAACCGCAACCCGGTCAACCGCGCGCTGCTGGCCGCCGTGCGGTCCTGAGGCGGCCCGCCTGCCCAAGCCGGCCCCGGCGTGACGCGCGCGAGACGCCTGCCGGGCACGCTGCCCAGTGGCGACCTGTTCCAGTTCATCTGGCTGCTGCCCGTGTCGCCCTACGAGGGGACGGACACCGCCCCCGAGTTCCAGCCGCTGAGCCTGCAATCCCTGGGCGGCAGCATGTGCTACTACGCCACCGGCAGCGGTGCCTGCACCGACACCGACACGTTCAGCGACGGTGGCTACACCGTCGACGGCGCGGCCGTGCCCGAGCCCGCCAGCGCCTGGCTGCTGCTGCCGGGCCTGGCGGGGCTGGTCGGCTGGCGCCGGCGCGCGCAGCGTCAGTTGCAGAGGCCCTGCGGCACCTGGGCCGTCCAGCCGTAGGTCAGCCGGGTCGGGTCGGCGCCCATGCCCTCGGTCAGCGGGTAGAACGTGCCGGCCAGGGCGCAGCTGCGCGTCGTGCCCCCGACGGTGCCGCCGATGAACAGCTGCGCCGGCAGCCCGTTGTGCAGCCGCAGGAAGGCCAAGCTGTTGGCCCCCTGGGCGAAGCTGCCCATCAGGGCCTGCGTGTACACGGTGCCGTCGAGCTGGCCGAAGTTGGGGTAGCTGATCGAGCCCGACACGAAGCCCAGCGTGCCGGGGTAGCCGTTGGCCGTGAGCGCGTAGCCGTCTTCCAGCGGCAGCGGCGCGGCGGCGCCGAGGCTCGGTGCGGGCGGCGCGGGCGGCATCGAGGCGGTGCCACGGGTGGCCGTGAAGCTCCAGACGTTCTGTGCCTCGGTGGCGCCGCTCTGGCCGGTGTCGAGCCCGTAGAACTTGCCGCTCCAGCGCGTGCCGTCCGGGCTGACGGTGCCGACGAAGGCCTGCATCGGAATGTTCAGGTGCGAATAACGCACGATGACCGCGGTGCCCTCGACATGGGCGAAGTAGCCGACGATGGGGTTGCCATACATCGTGCCGTGCAGGCGGCCGCCCAGGAAGTCCTGGTAGATCACCAGATCACCTGGCCAGCCGTTGCCGTTGATCTTCCAGCTGTCGGTGAGGTGGGTGGTCGGGCTGGTGCGTGGCGGTTTCGGCACCGGCTGGGCCAGTGCCAGCGCGGGCAGCAGCCCGATGCAGGTGCCCAGCAACCAGCGCCGGGCCGGGCGCCGGGGTGCGGCGGTGGTGGGTTGCGGGAAGACGGCGCGGCGAAAGATCGAGAGGTCCATGTGGTGCTCCTCGGCGAACCCCATGTCCGCCGTGGCGCCGTTGTACGGAGCGGGGCGTCACGCGCTCGTCACGCGAGCGGCCGCACCGGCCGGGCGGCCGGGCGGCATCCTCACCTGGGGGGACGGCCGGGCGTGCTCAGGCCCCGGTGTTCGCGCGCGGCATCAGGCCCAGCAAAGCCTCGAACGTGGCCACCGCCTGGGCCGAGGCGGCGAACTTGTCGGGCAGCGCGATCACGGTCTCGAAGGGGCGGTATTCGGCCTCTTCGTTGTCGTCGAGGAAGCGGATGGCGATCGAGCCGCCTTCCTTCTCGAGGAACGATCGCACCGCATCCATGCCCACGCCGCGGCCCGACACCTCGGTCACCTGCTCGGCGGTGGAGAAGCCCGAGCGGAAGATCAGCTGCGCCACTTCCTCGGCGCTGTCGCTGGTGCCGCGGGTGACGAGGTTCTGCGCCATCGCGCGCTCGCGGATCTTGCCGATGGCCAGGCCGCGCCCGTCGTCGTGCAGGTGGATCAGCAGCTTGCCGTCGTCCACCTGCAGCCGCAGGTCGATGCGGCCGGCCTCGGGCTTGCCCGCGGCGGCGCGCTGCTCGGGCGTTTCCAGCCCGTGGTCCACCGAGTTGCGCAGCAGGTGGGTGAACAGGTTCTTCATCAGCCCGGCGGCCTGGGTGCGCAGCACGATGCCGTGGTCTTCGATGTGCACCTCGGGCGCGGCCTTGCCCAGCTCCTGCGCCAGCGAGGGCAGCGAGGCCACCGCGCCGTCGATCACCTCGGCCAGCGGCGCGGTGCCCAACAGGTTCAGGCGCGCGTTCACCGCATCGAGCGCGGCGTTCACCGAGGCCAGGTCGGCGCGGTCGGCGCGCTGCAGCACCTGCATGGCCTGCTGCACCGTTTCCTTCTCGACCATCAGGAACTTCTCGACGCTGCCGCGCCGGCCCGGGCCCTTGCGGCCGAGCACGCTGTCGTTGACATGGGCGTACTGGTCCACCGCGGCCTTCACCTCGGCCAGCTCGGCCAGCAGTGCCTCGCTGTCCCACGGGGTCTCGTCGCTCTTGCGCAGGTCGTCGTAGCGCTGCTCGGCCACGTGCACCAAGTTGGTCAGGCCCAGCAGGCCGTAGGTGCGGGCGTTGCCCTTGATGGTGTGCATGTTGCGGAACAGCAGCTGCACGGTCTCGAGCTGCTTGCCTTCGGCCTGCGCGATGAGGCGGCGGTTCTCTTCCAGGAAGGCCTGGGCGCCGTCGATGAACTCGTGGAACTTCTCCTGGCTCACGGCCAGGATCTCGCCGATGAGTTGCAGCTCGCGCTTGCGCGCGCCGGCCTCGGCCTCCAGGCGCTTGAGCTCGGTGACGTCGCGAACGCACAGCATCAGCTTGTCGACCACGCCGCCGTCGTCGCAGATCGGCGACCAGGACAGCGCGAGCGACTTCACGCGCCCGTCGGGCAGCGTCTTGTCGAACTCGGTGGCCAGCAGGTGCGAGTTGAAGCCGTAGTTCATCTCGTCCTCGCCGATCACCGAGGAGAGCACCGCGTCCACCTGCGACAGCGCGTCGGCGCCCAGGTTCGAGCCCTCGAACAGCAGCGCCATCAGCGGCTGCATCGCGATTTCCTGCGTCTCCAGGATGGTTTCCAGGTAGGCTGAATATTCAGGATGGATGGTGCCGCCCGAGACCACCGTCAGCACGCCCTGCGGCATGTTCTGCAGCATGGCGTTGATGTCGTTGGTCTTCTGGCGCAGCTGCGCGGTGCGTTCGGCCACGCGCTTCTCGAGCGAGGCATACAGCAGCGCGTTGTCCAGCGACACCGCGAGCTGGCCCGCGATCATGGCCACCGAATCCAGCCGCTCGGCGCTGAAGGCCTTGCGGCGCTGCTCGTTCTCGAGCACCAGCATCGCGTTGAGCGCGCCCTGCTTCAGGATCGGCACCAGCATCAGCGAGCACTGCGAGAAGCGCTGCGCGTAGGGGTCTTCGGCGAAGCGGTCGTCGCTGGTCACGTCGTCCACCACCAGCACCTGGTTCAGGCGCTCGACGTAGCGGAACACCGACAGCGGCAGCTGCGCCTCGGCGCCGGCCTGCTCCACCGTGACCGGCGTGCCGCCTGCGCCCAGCGAATCGGCCAGCATCCAGGCGCCGCTGCCATCGTCGGCCTTGACGATCAGCCGCACGCCGGTGGCGCCGGTGATGGCGCCCAGCACCTTGCCCACCTGCACCGTCAGGCGCGCGAGGCTGGTCTCGGAGCTCAGCGCCTGCGAGGCGCGCAGCACCGCGATCATGTCCACCGCCTCGGTGTCCACCATCGTGCTGGCGGAGGCGTTCTCGCTGCGCTTTTGCAGCGCCGCGCGCAGGAAGGGGTGGGTGCGGCGCAGTTGCTTGACCTTGGCCGATGCGCCCCAGGCGTCGTAGGCCTCGCAGGCATACAGCATCAGCGGCAGTGCGCTGTGCTCCATGCCCTGCGACAGGTGGAACAGCGCCGCGCGCTCGTGGATCATCGCGCGGTGCCACGGGCGCTCGTGCTTCAGCGCCTCGGCCACCGCGGCGTCGAAGGCGATGCCGGCCTGCCACACCGATTCGGTGGCCCAGGCGCGCTCGGCCTCCACCCAGCGTTGCAGGTGCAGGAAGTTGTGCGGTGCGTCGGCGGCGCGCGCGCTCACCCACTGCACGCAGGCGTCCAGCTCGGCCAGCACCGGCGCGCGTTGCTCGGCCGGCAGCGTGCGCAGGTGCTCGTTCAAGGCCACCGCGTGCAGCACGCGGCCGGCCATCGAGAGGTAGTAGCCGGGCATGCGCACCCGCAGCGCCACGGCCTTGGTGCTGTGGTCCAGCAGCGCGGGCTGGTCGCCGAACAGGCCGGCCACCAGCGTGCGCATCGATTCGTAGGCCGCCAGCGTGGCGCTGTCGGGGTCCAGGCTCTGCTCGTGGCGGGCAGACTCGAAATCGTCGTCGTCCAGGCTGCCGGGGCCGCGGGTCTGCCCACGCAGCGCGCGGATGAGCTGGCGGCGCGGCGTGTAGCGCAGCTCGAATTCCTTGTTCTTGGAACGGGCGGCGAAGGCCAGGCCTTCCTCCAGCTCGCTGGCGGCGGTGTCCAGCGTGGTGGCGCAATCGAACAGCAGGTCGCAGGCGAGGTAGGTGTTGGAGACGAAGGATTCGTCGCCAATGCGGTTCAGGTCGCGCCGGGCGCGGCGCAGCACGGTCTCCACCGTGTCCTCGATCGGGTCCACCCAGTGCGCGGCGGCCATGCCGAAGATGCAGCGCACGAACGAGGTGGCGGGCTGGTAGCCGCGCGCATCACCCACCGCGATGGCGTGCTGGGCCACCTGGTAGGCGCCGCGGTAGTCCTGCGGCGCGCCCAGCAGGATCATCGGCGCGCCGGCAAAGGCCGACAGCATGCGCGGCGAGGGGCCGTGCTCGATCCACAGCCGGGTGCCCTCCAGGATGCACCAGGCCCAGGTGCCCAGGTCGGCGGTGTAGGCGGTGTTCGAGGTCTCGGGCAGCATCTTGGTCCACGAGACCACCTGCGGATCGCTGATCTCGGGCGCTTCGAAGTCCTTCAGCTTGCCCTCGCCGCGGTACCAGATCGTCAGCCGCTTGATGCCCTCGGCGATGGCCGGGCGCGGGTCGGCCGGCTTGGGCAGGCCCAGCTTGGCCAGCAAGCCCAGGCCCAGGGCCATGCCGTCCTTGCCCCGGCGCCGGTTCATCAGGCCGTAGATCTGGATGCGGGTGGAGTCCAGCAGCTCGGTCGGGTCGCCGGCGGCACTGGCCAGCGATTCGTACAGCCCGTCGGCCTGTTCCAGCCGGCCCTGCTCGAACAGCGCGCGGTGGTGTTCACGCTGCAGGGTGAACAGGCGTTGTGCATCGTCGGCGCCGGCCACCGGCGCGAAGGCCTGCACCGCGGCGGCCAGGTAGCGCTCGGCCTGCACGCTGTCGGTCAGGCGCAGGCGCGTGGCGGCCTGCTCGAACAGGTCCACCGCCAGGCGGGCCTCGGCCTCGTCGTGCCAGGGGCCACCGGCCAGCAGGTACTGCTGCGCCACCCGGGCGTCCAGCCCGTCCGAGGCGGCCCGGTGCCCGGCCAGCCGGCGGGCGATGGCCAGGTGCAGCGCGCCGCGCGCTGCGGGCGACATCGCACCCAGCACGGCCTGCTGCACCGGTGCGTTGGCCAGGCGCAGCGTGGCGGGGTCGCCGGCCGAGGCCAGCAGCACGCCATCGTCCAGCGCCGGCGCAGCATGCTCGGCCAGGGCTGGCGCGTCCAGCTCGGCGGCCCAGCCCAGCACCTCGGGCGTGACCTCGGTGCCCAGGCAGGCCAGCGCCTGCAGCAAGGCCGTGGTGCCGACGGGCAGGGCGCGCAGGCGGCGCGCCAGGTCGGCCGGGTTGGCGTCGCCCACATGGCGGCGCACGGCGTCGGCGTTCCAGTGCCAGGCGCCCTGGGCCTGGGTCAGCAGGCCGTCGTGGCGCAGCGCGTTGAGCAGCGCGATGATTTCCTGCGGGTTGTTCAGCGTGCGCGGCGCCAGGGCCTGGGCCAGGCGGGTGGCCTCGGGCTCGGGAAGGCGCAGCATCTCGCCGATGAAGGCACTGGCCACCTCGGGCGCCAGGCCCGGCAGCGGCAGCAGCACCGGCACCCGCCCTTGGGCCTGCCACTGCGGCACCAGCTGGCGCAGCGCGTGGGTCTCGTCCAGCTCCTCCTCGCTGTAGGCGCACACGATCACCAGGCCCGGGAAGGGCTGCTCGCTGGTGACCACCGCGTCGAGGATGCGGCCGGAGCCGCGCGGGGCCCATTGCACGTCGTCGTACACCAGCACCAGCGGCCGGTCGGGGCTGGCCACGGCGCGCAGCAGCGTCAGCGCGGCCTCGATGCTGCGCGCCTCGGCCTCCTGCGCATCCGGCAGGTCCAGCGCATCGTGCGGGCCCAGCAGCATCTGGAACTCGGGCAGCTGGGTCAGCGCGGTGCCCAGGTTGCGGCCCATCGCGCCCAGGATGCGCTGGCGGTAGTGCGCCAGGCGCTCGGCGGGTTCGGCCAGCAACTGCCGGCCCAGGGCCTGGAAGCCATCGAACATCGCGCCCGGCGCATCGCGGCGCGCGGCCTCGAACTTGCTGAGCACCACCCAGCCATGCTTGAGTGATGCCAAGGGCCGCAGCGCGGCCAGCAGCGCGGACTTGCCGGCGCCCGCCGCGCCCGTGACCAGCAGGCAGGCGCTGCCGCCCTGCGATGCAGTGGCGATCGCTGCACGCATCGCGTCGAGCGGGGCCTCACGGCCGATCAGCTTGGCCGGCGGCTTCAGCCGGGTGCCGAAATCGAACTGGCCCAGCGGGAACGGGCGCGGGTCGGCGGCGATGCGCTCCAGGTCCTGCGCCAGGCCGTCGGCGCTTTGGTAGCGGCGGTCGGGCTCCTTCTCGAGCAGGCGCATCACCAGGTCTGACACGATCTGCGGCAGCTCGGGCTTCAGCGACTTGGGCGGTTCGGGCACCTGCACCAGGTGGGCGTGCACCAGCTCCAGCAGGTCGGTGCCCTCGAACGGCCGGCGGCCGGTGAGCACCTCGTACAGCGTGATGCCCAGCGAATACAGGTCCGAGCGCTGGTCGGGGTTGCGGCCGGTGCGGCCGGTCTGCTCGGGCGACAGGTAGGCCAGCGTGCCGGCGATGCCGGACTGCGCCTCGCCAGCGTCCTCGCCGTCGCCGATGTTGCCGGCGATGTTGAAGTCGATCAGCGTGGGCGCCAGCGTTTCGGGGTGGATCAGCAGGTTGGCCGGGCCGATGTCCTTGTGCACCACGCCGGCCTGGTGCACCTGCGCCAGGATGCGGGCCACCGCGCGCACGTAGTCCAGCACCTGCGCCAGGTTCAGCGGGTGGGTGCGCAGGTGGTCGCCCAGCGCCACCGCGCCGGCGTCGTGCAGCACCAGCGTGTGCGGCTCGGGCGGCTCGCCGGCGATGTGGGCCAGCCCCGGCACATGGGCCAGGCGCTTGAGCATGCCGGCCTCGTGCTCGAGGCGGCGAATCGCCTGCAGGCTGAGCGCGTGCTTCACCACCACCGGCGTGCCATCCGGCTGCTGCCGCCGGGTGATGCGCACGTGGTCGGTCTCGTAGAGGACTTGCTCGGGACGGGCCTGCGATGCGGCTGCCGGGGTGGATGGGGTCATGACTGCTTCCCTCTGATCGGTGAACGGACGCACGGGCCGGGCGTCGCAGCGCTGCGCGCAGACCCGAAGCCCTGGGCGACTATCGGCGCTTTGGGCGCAAGGCTTTTGGCGGACAAACCTGGTTTTTCGTGCTTCTTCATGCGTTTGCCGCCTGCAGGCGCTGGCGCAGCGCCTCGAAGCTCATCGCCGCGTGCGGCGAGGCCGCAAAGCGGTCGGGCAGGGTGATGACGGTCTCGAAGCGGCGGTGCTCGGCGCCGTCGTCGTCGTCCAGGAAGCGGATCGCGATGGCGCCGCCCTCCTTGTCCAGGAAGCCGCGCACCGCATCCATGCCCACGCCGCGGCCCGAGACCTCGGTGACGGTGTCCGCGGTGGAGAAGCCGGAACGGAAGATGAGCTGCGCCACCTCGTCGTCGGTGCCGCGCGCCCCGCGCGTGAGCAGGCGCTGCGCCAGTGCGCGCTGGCGGATCTTGCCGATGGCCAGGCCCCGGCCGTCGTCCTGCAGGTGCAGCCACAGCTTGCCGTCGTCCACGTGCAGGCGCAGCGTGATGCGGCCGGCGGCCGGCTTGCCGGCGGCCAGGCGCTCGGGTGCCGGCTCGATGCCGTGGTCCACCGCGTTGCGCAGCAGGTGGGTGAACACGTTCTTCAGCAGGCCGCCGGCCTGGGTGCGCAACACGATGCCGTGGTCCTCGATCTGGGCCTCGGGCACGGCCTTGCCCAGCTCGGCGGCCAGCGAGGGCAGCGACTCGATGGTGTCGCACAGCAGCTCGCGCAGCGGCTGCGTGCCCAGCAGGTGCAGCGTGGAGCCCACGTGCTGCAGCGCCAGCTGCAGCGCGGCGCTGCTGCCGTGGTCCACGCCGGCCAGCAGGTGCAGCAGCTCGGCCACGGTGTCGCGCTCGACCATCAGGAACTTGTCCACGCTGGCACGCCGGCCCGGGCCCTTGCGGCCGAGCACGCTGTCGTTCAGGTGGGCGTACTGCTCCACCAGCGCAGACACCTGCGCCAGCTCGGCCAGCAGCAGCGGCGCGTCCCAGGCCAGGGTGTCCTGCTTGCGCAGATCGTCGTAGCGCTGCTCGCTCAGGTGCACCTGGTGGGTCATGCCCTGCAGGCCATGGGTGCGGGCGTTGCCCTTGATCGTGTGCATGTTGCGGAACAGCAGGTCGATGGTGTCGAGCCGCTTGTCCGCCGTCTTCTCGATGAGCTGCCGGTTCTCGGCCAGGAAGGCGCGTGCGCTGTCGATGAACTCGGCGAACTTCTCCTGGCTGATCGCCAGGATCTCGCCGATCATCTGCAGCTCGCGCTTGCGCGCGCCGGCCTCGGCTTCCAGGCGCTTGAGCTCGGTGACGTCGCGCACGCACACCATCAGCTTGTCCACGGTGCCCGCGTCGTCGCAGATCGGCGACCACGACAGCGCCAGCGTCTTCACCCGGCCATCGGGCCAGGCCTTGTGGAACTCGGTCACCAGCAGGTGCGCGTTGAACTCGAAGTTCATCACGTCCTCGCCGATCACCGAGGCGATGGCCGCGTCCACCTGCGACAGCGCATCGGCGCCCAGGCTGGCGCCCTCGAACAGCAGCGACATCACCGGGCGGCCCGCGATCTCGGGGGTCTCGAACAGCGTGGCGAGGTAGGCCGAGTATTCGGGGTGGATGGCGCCACCGGGCACCACCGTCAGCACGCCCTGCGGCATGTTCTGCAGCATGGCGTTGATGTCGTGGGTCTTCTGGCGCAGCTGCGCCGTGCGCTCGGCCACACGCTGCTCGAGCGAGGCGTAGAGCAGGGCGTTGTCCAGCGACACCGAGAGCTGCCCGGCGATCATGGCCACCGATTCGAGCCGGTCGCCGCTGAAGGCGTTGCGGCGCTGCTCGTTCTCCAGCACCAGCATGGCCTTGAGCGCGCCCTGCTTGAGGATGGGCACCAGCATCACCGAGCACTGCGCATAACGCTGGGCGTGCGGGTCGGCCGAGAAGCGCTCGTCG
Organism: Burkholderiales bacterium; assembly: GCA_016213205.1. Lineage (GTDB taxonomy): Bacteria > Pseudomonadota > Gammaproteobacteria > Burkholderiales > Burkholderiaceae_C > Pseudaquabacterium. Next base: position 41,684 of record JACRAZ010000052.1, on the reverse strand, counting down.
CGCACGATGTCCTCGATCACCAGCACCTGGGCGGTGCGCTCGGCGTAGCGGAAGGCCGAGAACGGCAGCGTGCCCGCCGCGCCGGCCTGCTCCACCGTGACGGGCGGCGTGGCGCCGGACAGCGAATCGGCCATGACCCAGGCGCTGCCGTCCTCGGTGCGCACGGCCAGGCGCACCGCGGTCGCGCCGGTGATGGTGGAGAGCACCTTGCCCACCTGCGCGGTCAGGCGCAGCAGGCTGGTCTCGGAGCTCAGGGCCTGCGAGGCGCGCAGCACCGCCATCATGTCGACCATCTCGGTGTCGACGATGGTGCTGCGCGCGGTGGCATCGCTGCCGCCGCGGCCGCCGGCCAGGCGCAGGAAGGCATGCTGGCGCCGCAGCTCGCGCACCTTGCCGGCGGCGCCCCAGGCTTCGTAGGTGTCGCAGGCGCGGGCCAGCAGCGGGCGGGCGCTGTCTTCCATGCCCAGCCCCATGCGGAAGGCGGCCGCGCGCTCGCAGATCAGGGCCAGGTGCCAGGGGCGGGACTGCCCGGCCGCCACCTGCACCGCGGTGTCGAAGGCGGTGCCCGCCTGCCACACGCTGCCCAGGGCCCAGGCGCGCTCGGCCTCCACCCAGCGCTGCAGGTGCAGGTAGTTCATCGGGGCGTCGGCCGCGCGGGCGCTCAGCCAGCCGAGCAGGCCGTCGAGTTCTTCGATCAGCGGCGCCCTGGCGTCGGCCGGCAGCTCGCCGGCCTGGTCGGCCAGCGCCACCGCACGCAGCACGCGGGTCAGCGCCGAGAGGTAGTAGCCCGGCGTGCGGGCCAGGTTCGGCACCGCCAGCGAGGTGTGCGAGGCCACCGCGCCAAGATCACCGTGGATCGCGGCCGCAACCGCCTTCAGCATGTGGAAGGTGACGCCGGTGGTGCTGACCGGGTCGATGGCCTGGACGTAGGCGTCCTCGTCGAAGCCGTCGTTGCCAAAGCTGCACGGCGCCCGGGTGTTGCCGCGCAGGGCCTGGATCAGCTGCTTGCGGGGCCGGAAGCGCTGCAGGAAATCCTGGTTGTTGGTGCGGGCCGCGAACAGCAGGCCGGCGTCGACATCAGCCTCCACCGTGTCGAGCGTGGGCTGCGAATCGAACAGCAGGTCCACCGCCACGTAGCTGTAGCCGATGAACTGCTCGTCGCCCACGCCGGCCAGCATGTCGGCCCGGGCGCGCTGGTAGCTGGCCGCCACGGTTTCGAGCGAGACGCCCCAGTGCCCGCCCGAGATGCCCCACATGCAGCGCGCGAACGAGGTGGCCGGCTGGTAGCCGCGCGCATCGCCCACGGCGCACAGGTGCTGCCCGGCGATGTGGGCGCCCCGGTAGTCCTGCGGCAGGCCCACCATCAGCGAGGGCACCGCGCAGGCGCCGCGCAGGAAGCTGCTGTTCGGCCCGTGCTCGACCCACAGGCGGTGCGCCTCCAGCACCAGCCAGGCAAAGGCCGGCAGGTCGCAGAAGTAGGCCGGGCGGGTGCATTCGGGCAGGATGCTGGCCCAGGCCAGCAGGCGCGGGTCGGTGGCCTCGGGGCGCTCGAAGTCGGCCAGCCGCTCGGTGCCGTGGGTCCACTGGATCAGGCGCTGGAAGCCGGCGCCCAGGGCCGGCCGCACGTCGTCCGGCTTGGGCAGGCCGAGCTGGCGCAGCAGGTCCAGGCCCAGGTCCAGCGAATCGCGGTAGCGCTCGCGGTTGCTCAGCGAGAACATCTGGATCTGGGTCGGCTCGGCCAGGTGCAGCGGGTCCTGCGCGCTGGCCACGAGCGCGGCGTACAGCGCATCGGCCTCGTCCAGCCGGCCCAGGCTGAACAGCGCGCGCTGGTGCTCGGCCATCAGCTTGAAGCGCTGCGCGTCGTCGGCCGGGGTGCCGTGGGCCTGCAGCAGCGCCAGCGCCGCGGCCAGGAATCGCTCGGCCACGCCGATGTTCAGCAGCCGCAGCCGCTGCGCGGCGCGCTCGAAGAACCCGATCACGCGCCGGCACTCGTCCGCCTCGGCCAGGGCCGCGGCCGCGGGCAGGTACTGCTCGGCGGTGAGCGCATCCAGCTCGGGCCGCTCGGCCACCTGGCCGGCCAGGCGGCGCGCCAGCCCCAGGTGCCTGGCGGCGCGTTGCGCCGCGTCCAGGCTCTCGATCACGGCCTGCTGCACGCGGCTGTTGGTGAAGCGCAGGCCGGCCGGCTCGCCGGCGGTGGGGGCCAGCAGGCCGTCGTCCACCGCAGGGGCCAGCTGTTGCTGCAGCGCGGCGGCCTCGCGCCCGGTGGCGGCGCCCAGCACGTCCAGCGCCAGCTCGCCACCCAGGCAGGCGATGGTCTGCAGCAGCTCGGCCGCTTCGGCGGGCAGCTTGCCGATGCGCCGGCCCAGCAGGTCGGCCAGGCTGGCGTTGCCCACGTGGCGGTGGATGGCGGCCGCATCCCAGTGCCAGCGCCCGGCCTCCGGCCTGAGCAGGCCATCCTGGCGCAGCGCGTTGAGCAGCTCGATCGTGTTGTACGGGTTGCTCTGCGTGCGCTCGTGCAGCGTGTCGGCCAGGCGCGTGGCCTCGGCTTCGGGCAGGCGCAGCATCGCGCCGATGAACGCGCTGGCCGCGGCGGGCGCCAGGTGGCCCACGGCCAGCGTGGCCGGCGCGATGCCCATGCCCTGCCAGCGCTCGAACATGGCCTGCAGCGCATGCCCTTCGCCCAGCTCGCCGTCGCGCAGCGAGCACACCACCAGCAGGCCCGGGATGGGCTCGGCGCTGGACACGATCTCGTCGAGCAGCAGGCGCGACACCGGCGGGGCCCACTGCAGGTCGTCGAACACCAGCACCAGCGGGCGCTGCGGGTCGGCCACGCAGCGCAGCAGCGTGAGCAGGGCCTGCGTGGTGCGGGTGGCGGCCTCGCGTGCGTCGTGCAGCGGCACCGCCTCGTGCGGGCCCAGCAGCAGCTGGAACTCGGGCAGCAGCGAGGGGCCCAGCCCCAGGTTGGCGCCCAGCGCCTGGCGGATGCGCTCGCGGTGCGCGGCCAGCCGTGCCTCGGGCTCGGCGAGCAACTGCCGCCCCAGCGACTGGAAGGCGTCGAGCGCGGCGCTGGGCGAATCCTGCTTGTAGGGGTCGAACTTGGCGGCCACGAACCAGGCCTGTGGTGCGCCCCCAGGCCCGGGCTGCGCCGCCCGCGCCGGTCCAGCCGCCTCGGGGCGGCCCGGCGGCTCCTTCAGCGCGGCGGTGATGCCGCGCAGCTGTGCCAGCAGCGCCGACTTGCCCACCCCGGCCGGCCCGGTGACCAGCAGGCAGGGGTTCTGGCCATCGGCGGCACGGGCCGCCGCGGCGCGCAGGGCCTCGATCGCGGCCTCGCAGCCGATCAGGTGCGCCGGCGGGGCCAGGCGCGCGCCGAAGTCGAACTGGCCGAGCGCAAAGTCCGCATCGCGGCCGTCCACCAGCAGGGCATGCACCTGCGCGAGGTCGTGCGCCAGGCCCTCGGCACTCTGGTAGCGGCGGTCGGGCTCCTTCTCCAGCAGGCGCATCACCAGGTCGGACACGATCTGCGGCAGCGCGGGCTGCAGCGCCTTCGGTGGCTCGGGCACCTGCACCAGGTGGGCATGCACCATCTCCAGCAGGTCGGTGCTGTCGAAGGGCTTGCGGCCGGTGAGCAGCTCGTACAGCGTGATGCCCAGCGAATACAGGTCGGAGCGCTGGTCGGGCGTGCGCCCGGTGCGGCCGGTCTGCTCGGGCGACAGGTAGGCCAGCGTGCCGGCCAGGCCGCCGGGGGCGTCGGCACCGGCCTGCGCCGCGTCCAGCCCGCTGGCGATGTTGAAGTCGATCAGCGTGGGTGCCAGCGTCTCGGGGTGGATCAGCAGGTTGGTCGGGCCGATGTCCTTGTGCACCACGCCGGCCTGGTGCACCTGCGCCAGGATGGCGGCCAGCGCCCGCGCGTAGGCCAGGGTCTGCGGGAGGCCGAGTGCCTGGGTGCGCAGGTAGTCGGCGAGCGGCACGGCGCCCTCGTCACGCAGCAGCAGCGTGTGGGGCTCGGGCGCATCGGCCGCGATGCGGACCACGCCGTCGATGTGGGCCAGCCGCTTCAGCACGGCGGCCTCGTGCTGCAGGCGGCGCACCGCCTGCGCACCGAGCGCCTGCTTCACCACCACCGGCTCGCCACCGCCGGGCCGCCGCCGCGTGATGCGCACCTGCCCGGTCTCGTACAGCAGCTGCTCGGTGCAGGCCTCAGGCGTGGCGGCCAGGGTGGAACGGGTCATGACGGCATCCCTCGGTTACCAAACACAAGTCCTGCGGGCGGACACCGGCGTGATGACGTGCCGTGCTCCGAGGGCGTGAAGTGCTATCGGCGAATCCCGTCGCGGTTTGAGGGGATTTCTTGATCGGGTGGCCGATTGCGTGGCGTATGTCGGCCTGGCGGCGGGGCCACCGGCAAATGGCGCAGCGCAGCAATGGCGGGCGCGGCCGGCCCCGCGGGCCGTCGCGCAGCGGGTAGAGTGCGGGTTCTGCGCAAGCCCAACAGGCTCTGGCGTGCGCGCCGCCGCGCACACCGCCACGGATCCATGCCCCCCACCTCCCCCGAATCGCCGCCCGCGGCCCCCGCCGCCCGCGTGGCCGACCTCCCCAAGCTGCCGCACCCGCAGCACCTGCGCCGCGTGCCGCCCTCGCTGGCACCGGCGCAGGTGGAACGCATCCGCCAATCCGCCGGCGGCCTGCCCCAGGTGCTGCTGCCCGACGACTTCTCGACCGACGAGCACCCGGGCACCGACAAGCTGCTGGACAGCCTGGGCCTGGTGCAGCTGCAGCGCGGCGCCGCCGGTGGCCGGCCCAGCCGCTGGATCGCCCCGGAAGACATGGCCGCGGCGGCGCAGCACCTGCAGGCGGTGGGGCAGGGCCCTGGCGTGCGCACGCTGATGCAGGAACGCGCCGCCGCGCTGGACGCGCTGGGCCTGGGCCGCAGCGGGCGCGAGTGGCACCGGCTGGTGAAGCAGACCCTGCGGCTGGACGGCGGCGAGCGCATCGAGCTGCAGTTCCGCGCGGCGGTGGATGCGGCGCTGGTGTGGGACTTCTTCCGCACCGGCGCGCACGAGGCCCTGCTGGCCGCGCTGGGTGCGCCGCCGCCCTACCCGCATGCCCAGGAGCTGGCCGCGCACCTGCAGCGGCTGGTGGCGCGCGGGCTGTCGGGCCACCCGCGCCAGATCGAATCGCTGCTGGCGCGGCTGCGCGCCGAATGCGCGCAGCCCCAGCCACTGGCCGCGCTGCTGGCCGCCTGCACGCGGGCGCAGGACCGCTGGGAGCGCCAGGCCGGCGAGGCCGAGGCGCTGCAGGGCCTGAGCAGCGACCTGGCCTTCCAGGGCTACCCGGATTCGTTTGCCACCGCGCGCACGCTGCAGCGCAGCGTCACGCTCTACGTGGGCCCGCCCAACAGCGGCAAGACCCACGCCGCGTTCGAGCGCCTGGCCACCGCGCGCGACGGGGCCTACCTCGCCCCGCTGCGCCTGCTGGCGCTGGAAGGGCGCGACCGCCTGGTGGCGCGCGGCGTGCCCTGCTCGCTGCTGACGGGCGAAGAAAACGTGCCGGCGCCCGATGCCCGGGTGGTGTCGTCCACCATCGAGATGGTCAACACCCGCAGCCCGGTGGAAGTGGCGGTGATCGACGAAGCGCAGATGCTGTTCGATGCCGACCGCGGCTGGGCCTGGACCCAGGCCATCGTCGGCGTGCCGGCCAACGAGCTGCTGATCATCTGCTCCGAGCACGCGGTGCCGGCGATCGAGAACCTGCTGCGCCTGTGCGGCGAGGGCTGCCAGGTGCGCCGCTTCGAGCGCAAGCAGCATGTGCAGCTGCTGCCGCACGCGGTGCCGATCGCGCTGCTGCAGCATGGTGACGCGGTGGTGGCCTTCAGCCGCCGCGACGTGCTGATGCTGCGCGACCAGATCGCCGCCAATGGCCACCCGGTCTCGGTGATCTACGGCGCCTTGCCGCCCGAGGTGCGGCGCCGCGAGGCCGAACGATTTGCCAACGGCGCCTCGCACATCCTGGTGGCCACGGATGCCATCGGCATGGGCCTGAACCTGCCGATCCGCCGCGTGCTGTTCTCCACCATGGTCAAGTTCGACGGCGTCGGCGACCGCCCGCTCAACGAGGGCGAGGTGCACCAGATCGCCGGCCGCGCCGGCCGCTACGGCCTGCACGACGAGGGCTTCGCCGGCGTGCTGCGCGAGGCCGAGCCCGGCGCCGCGCGTGAGCTGAAGGAGCTGCTGCCGCGCACGCCGCGCGCGCCGCGCGACTTCAAGGCACCGGTGGCCCCCGGGCCCTGGCACCTGCAGAAGATCGCCGAGCGCCTGGGCCTGAAATCGCTGCGCGCGGTGCTGGACGTGTTCATCCACCAGCTCAAGCTCGACGACGCGCACTTCCAGGTGGCCGCGCTGGAGCAGATGCTCGAGCTTGCCGCGCGGCTGGACGACGTGGCCGCCGCGCTGCCGCTGAACCAGCGCTTCATCTACGCCCAGGCGCCGGCCGACACGCGCAACGAGGGCCCGCTGCAGGACTTTCTCGAATGGGCCTGGCAGCACGCGCGCCACGGCGAGGTGGAGGCGCCGAGCTTCCTCGACGAGGTGGACGAACACAGCCGGCTCGACCGCATGGAGCTCACGCTGCGCGCCTGTTCGCTGTGGTTGTGGCTGGACCTGCGCTTTCCCGGCGTCTACGGCCACATCGACGCGGTGCTCGACCTGCGCCGGCGGCTCAACGAGGGCATCGAGCGCCACCTGAAGGCGCTGAAGCCCCTTTGGCGCGCGCGCACCACGCGCGCGCGGCGCTGAGCCTCGCGCCCAGCGCCGGACCGGGCCGCTCCCGGCCGGCCTGATCCCCAGGCACAAGCGGAGCGCAGTGCAAGCCTGCGCCTGGGGGACCGGCCCGCAGGGCCGCATGGCTGCAGGGCCGCATGGCCGCATGGCCGCAGGGCCGCAGGGGCCGGCTCAGGCCCAGGCCAGGGCCATCACCCCGGCGGCGATGCAGGCCGCGCCCAGCAGGCGCGCGCCGCGATCGGCCTCGCCGAGCAGGCGGCCGCCCAGCAGCGCGGCGAACAGCATCGACACCTCACGCGCGGGCGCCACGTGCGACAGCGGGGCCATCTGCACCGCGTACAGCACCAGCACGTAGCTCAGCGGGCTGATCGCGCCCAGCAGCAGCGCGGCCTTCCACTGCTGGCGCCACTCGCGCACGAAGCCGGCGCGGTCGGCCAGCGCGCCAGGCAGCAGGAAGGGCACGCGCAGCACGTTGCCGAGCCAATCCACCAGGATCGGCGAGACCAGCATCACCTTGACCAGCACGCCATCGATCACCGTGTAGCTGGCGATCAGCAGGCCGGTGAGCGCGCCCCAGGCCAGGCCCGCGCGCAGGCGGGCGCGCCGGGCCGGGTCGTGGGTGGCCGACCAGAGCGCGGGGCCGCCGGCGATCAGGAACACCCCGCCGGTGATGCCCAGCACGCCGGCCGCGCCCCGCAGGCCCAGGGTCTCGTCCAGCAGCAGCACCGCGGCGCTGGCGCTCACCAGCGGGCCGGTGCCACGCGCCACCGGGTACACCACCGTGAGGTCGGCCGCCCGGTAGCCGGCCAGCAGCGCGTTGAAGTACAGCAGGTGCGCCACCGCGCTGGCCAGCAGCAGCGCCCAGGCCTGCCAGCCCCAGGCAGGCGCGTGCTGCCAGGCCAGCACCGCGCCCAGCGGGGACCAGATCGTCACCACCATCAGCGCGCCCATCAGCACGAAGTGGCGGCCGCCGTTGGACTTCTTCGCCACGATGTTCCAGCCCGCATGCAGCAGGGCGGCCACCAGGACCAGGGCAAGCGCGTTCAGGGGCATGGGGGCGCATTGTGACCAGCGCCCCGGCGCAGGCCGCGGCGCTACAGTGGCCCCATGACGCCCCCCAGCTCACTTCGTTCGCGGCCCCCCGAGGGGGCGTTCAGGACCTTCGGAACGGCCGGGCGGTCCCTGACGCCCCCCAGCTCACTTCGTTCGCGGCCCCCCGAGGGGGCGTTCAGGACCTTCGGAACGGCCGGGCGGTCCTGATGAACCTTCCGACGAATCCCGACCTGGTGCAGGTGCTGCGCGGCGGCCATGTCGAGTCGTTCCACCGCGGCGCGCTGGCGGTTGTCGATGCCAGTGGCGCACTGCGGCTTGCGCTGGGCGACGTGGCGCGGCCGGTGTTCCCGCGCTCGGCGGTCAAGGTGCTGCAGGCGCTGCCGCTGGTGGCCGGCGGCGCGGCCGAGGCCTTCGGCCTTGACGACGAGGAACTCGCGCTGGCCTGCGCCTCGCACGGCGGCGAGCCCGCGCACGTGGCCACCGCCGCGCGCATGCTGGCCAAGGCCGGGCTCGATGCGGCCGCGCTCGAATGCGGCGCGCATTGGCCGGGCCACGACGGCACGCTCAAGGCGCTGGCGCGCAGTGGCGGCGAGCCGCAGGCGCTGCACAACAACTGCTCGGGCAAGCATGCCGGTTTCGTCTGCGTGGGCTGCCTGATGGCGCGTGCCCAGGGCGCCGAGCCGCGTGAATTCGTGCGCGGCTACCTGCAGCCGCAGCACCCGGTGATGCGCGAGGTGAGCGCCGCGCTGCAGGCCGCCACCGGCTGCGACCTGGCGCGCGCGCCAGTGGGCACCGATGGCTGTTCGATCCCCACCTTCGGCATTCCGCTGCGGCAGCTGGCGCTGGGCTTCGCGCGGGTGGGCACCGGCCAGGGCCTGGGCGAGGCGCATGCCCGCGCCGCGCGCCGGCTGCGCGCCGCGGTGGCGGCCGCGCCCTTCTTCGTGGCCGGCAGCGGCCGCTTCGACACCCGCGTGATGCAGCGCCTGGGCGAACGCGTGTTCTGCAAGGTGGGGGCCGAAGGCGTGTACTGCGCCGCGCTGCCCGCGCAGGGCCTGGGCGTGGCGATCAAGATCGACGACGGCAACAACGCCCGCGCCGCCGAGGTGGTGATGGCCGCGGTGATCGAGGCCCTGCTGCCGCTGGCCGACGACGAGCGCGGCTTCATGCACACGCTGGCCGAGCCGGTGCTGAACAACTGGAACGGCCTCGCGGTCGGGGCGCTGCAGCCGAGCGCGGGGCTGCGCACGGCGCTGGGACCGGCCGCTTGAACCCGGCCGACGCGGGGCCGGACAACGCCGCACTCGCGCAGCGCCTGTGCACGCTGCTGGCGGCCGATGCCGGCTTCATGGCCGCGCTGCGGGCGGCGGCCTCGCTCGGGCTGGCGCAGTGGTGCATCGGCGCCGGCGCGGTGCGCAACCGGGTGTGGGACGCGCTGCACGGCCTTGGCGCTGCGCATGCCGCGCCCGCGGGCAGCGACCTGGACCTTGTCTACTTCGATGCCACCCACACCGGCCCGCAGCACGAGGCCGCGCTGCAGGCCCGGCTCGCGGCGCTGCAGCCCGGCCTGCTCTGGGAGGTGGTGAACCAGGCCGGGGTGCACCACTGGTACGGCGGCGGCGTGGCGCCGCTGCACTCACTGGCCGAGGGCATCGCCACCTGGCCCGAGACAGCCACCGCGGTGGGCGTCACGCTGGCGGCGGGTGGCGCGCTGCGGGTCATCGCGCCGCTCGGCCTGGCCGACCTGTTTACGCTGCGCCTGCGCCACAACCCGGCGCGCGCGCCGCGCGCGGTGTTCGAGCAGCGCATCGCCACCAAGGGCTGGCTCGTGCGCTGGCCCCGGCTGCGCGTGGTGGCAAGCACCGCGTTGGCCTGAGAGCTTGAGAGGCTTTCCCATGCGCCCACGTCAGCCCCCACGGCCCTGCGGGCCGGTCCCCCGAGGAGATCAGGCCGGCCGGGAGCGGCCCGGTCCGGCCTGAGGCCGCACTGCCGGCCGGGTGCATCCCCTGTTCGTCGGATGGCCTCGGCTGGGGCTGGTGGTACACCCGCCGCTGGCGCCGCGCCAACCACCGTGCAGCAGCGCGCCCGAAGGAGGACCCCGATGAGACGCATCCACGGCCGCGGCCTGGGCTGGCAACGCGACCTGCCCGACCTGCGCGACTACACCGGTGCCACCGATTCCATCGCCAAGGTGCTGGCCAAGTCGGCGCCATTGAAGCATGCGCAGGCGGCCAAGGCGCTGCCGGCCTCGGTGGACCTGCGGCAGCATTGCCCGCCGATCGAAGACCAGGGCCAGCTCGGCTCGTGCACCGCGCACGCCGGCGTGGGCATGCTCGAGTACTTCGAGCGCCGTGCCTTCGGCCGCCACCTCGACGCCTCGCGCCTGTTTCTCTACAAGGTCACGCGGCAGCTGGCCGGCTTCGCGGGCGACGACGGCACCTACCTGCGCGACACGATGAAGGCCATGGTGCTGTTCGGCGTGCCGGCCGAGCGCTACTGGCCTTACGACGAGGCGCGCTTCAACGACGATCCGGGCAGCTTCTGCTTCTCGTTCGCGCAGAACTACCAGGCCATCGAGTACTACCGGCTCGACCCCGCCGGCACCGACGCCGGCACCCTGCTGGCGCGCCTGCGCACCAGCCTGGCGGCGCGGCTGCCGGCGATGTTCGGCTTCTCGGTCTACAGCTCGATGCCGCCCACCGGCGACGGCAAGGGCGAGGTCCCGCTGCCCACCGCCGGCGACACGCTCGAGGGCGGCCACGCGGTGCTGGCCGTGGGCTACGACGATCGGAAGAAGATCGGCAAGGCCCGCGGCGCGCTGCTGATCCGCAATTCCTGGGGCACCGGCTGGGGCGAGGCCGGCTACGGCTGGCTGCCCTATGCCTACGTGGAACAGGGCCTGGCGGCCGACTTCTGGTCGCTGGTGAAGGCCAAGTTCGTCGACACCGATCTCTTCAAGGAGTGATGCCACCATGGCTGACAACGTGTTCTGGGGCGTGCCCGGCGCCATCGCCGCGCAGGCCAACCCCACGATCCTGGCGATCGGCGATTCGTGGTTCTGGTACCCGATGGACAACCTGGCGCAGGAGATCGGCGCCGCGCTCGACCAGCAGACGCTGGTGGTCGTGGGCCGCAATGGCGCCGAGGCCGCGCAGTGGAGCGACCGCTACCGCAAGGACATCGACCTCGGCTTCAAGTTCTACGGCCAGGGCGTGCAGGCGCTGCTGCTCAGTGGCGGCGGCAACGACATCGCCGGCGTCAGCGACATGCTGCGCCTGCTGAAGGACGACTGCGCCAAGGCCACCGACGTGGCCGGCTGCTTCCGCGAGGGCCAGCCCGATGCGGCGATCGCCAAGATCATCGGCGCCTACCGTGAGCTGATCCTGCGCTTCCGGGCCCGCAACACCACGGCCACCGTGTTCACCCACAACTACGATTACGCGTGGCCCACCGGCAAGGGCGTGTTCGGCCCGGCCGACTGGCTGAAGCAACCAATGGACCGCGCCAAGGTGCCCAAGGCCCTGCGGCGCGACCTGTTCCGCGCCCTGGTCGACCGCTTGCGCGAGGCCCAGCTCGCGCTGCGCAAGGACAAGGCGGCCATGGGCCCGGTGGTCGCCCTGCGCAGCGCCGGCACCATGCCCGACGAACCCGAGGGCAGCGACCGCTGGTGGGCCAATGAGCTGCACCCCACGCCGGCGGGCTTTCGCCTGCTGGCGCGCAAGGTGTTCGTGCCGGCCCTGAAGAAGGTGGTCGTGGCCTGACCGCCAGCCCTGGGGGCGCGGCCGCGGGCTTGACCTGGCAGGTCATCGCCAGCGCGCGCGGCGCGCAGCAGACTGTGTCGCAGCCGGGCCGCAGGGCGCATGCCAGCGTGCCGCGGCCGACATGCCACCCCTGCCACCCCCGCCCCAGGAGCTTGCGATGACCCTGCTGACCCCCTCCCCCCTGCTGAAGACCGCGCTGCTGATCGACGCCGCGATGAGCGCCGCGATGGCTGCGCTGCAACTGGCGGCCACCGCGCCGCTTGGCCACAGCCTGCAACTGCCCACGCTGCTGCTGCAGGAAAGTGGCCTCTTCATGCTGGCCTATGCGGTGCTGCTGGTGTTCATGGCGCGGGCCGCGCGCCTGCCCTCGGCGCTGGTGGGGCTGGTGGTCTGGGGCAACCTGGGCTGGGCGCTGGGCTGTGCCCTGCTGGCCGGCAGCACGTGGCTGCAGCCCAGCGTGGCCGGGCTCGGCTTCCTGGCCGTGCATGCGGCCGGCGTGCTGGCGATGGCTGCGCTGGAGTTCGCCGGCTGGCGCCGCAGCACGCCGGTGCGGGCCCTGGCCGCGTAGGCGGCCCGCGCCTGCAAGCGCCGCGCAGGCGGCCGCGCCCGCAACCGCCGCGCAGGCGGCCGCGCCCGCCAGGGCCGCGCAGGCGAGAATCGGCACTCGGCCGCACGCCGCCGGGTGGCGCGCGTGGCGGCGCGCCGCACCATGCCCCGCCTGCCCGCCTTCCTGCTGCTGTGTTGTGCCCTCGTGGCCATGCCCTGCATGGCCCAGGAGGACACCGGCCCCTGCACCCTGGTGGTGGGCCATGGCCGCAACCTCGATCTGCAGGACCACGAGGCCAACACCGCGTGGAACCAGCTCAACAACGGCTTCAATGCCCAGGTGGCCGGCCAGCTCCAGAACGCCGGTGAACGCGTCGTGCGGCTGCCGTTGCCGGTGGAGGCCCGCGACCTGCCGTCCAATGTGCGCAGCATCCTCGACCGCGCGCAGGCTGCGGGCTGCGACCGCGTGCTCGAGACCACCATCTTCGCCGACGACCAGGCGCAGCTGCTCGTCGTGCGCCTGCGGGCCCACCCGCTGCTCACGGTGCGCAACCTGGCCGGCACCGGCTCGATGCTGCTGATCGGCGACCCGGTCTACACCAACCAGCGCGACCTGCGGCTGGTGCTGCGCAGCTTCGACAGCCTGGCGCCACCCGATCTGGCCCGCGAGATGGTGGCCGACTACCTGCGCGTCTCCCCCCGAAGCCGATGAAGCTGCTGGCCGTCACCACCACCACCGCCACCCAGGACGAGGCGCTGCGCATCGCGCGCCACCTGGTCGAACAGGGCCTCGCGGCCTGCGTGCAACTGGAGCCGATCGACAGCGTCTACCGCTGGGATGGCGTGCTGCAGCAGGGCCCCGAAGTGCGCCTGGTGGCCAAGACCACCGAGACCCGGTATCCCGCGGTGGAGGCGGCGATCCGTGCGCTGCACCCCTACGAGCTGCCCGACATCCACGCGGTGGTGCTGGACCGGGTGTTCGAGCCCTATGCGCAGTGGGTGGCGCAGGCGGTCGATCCGCAGGCACCAGACCCTACGCAGCATCCGGGTTAGGGGCGGGGTGGCCCGGTGGCGGTGGCATCATCGACCGCTGTTGTCTCCCTTGCCCCCTTCCATGCTTCAAGTCCTCGGCCGCTCCTCGTCGATCAATGTGCGAAAGGTGTTGTGGCTGTGCGAGGAGCTGGCGCTGCCCCATGAGCAGCAGCCCTGGGGCACGGGCTTCCAGCCCACCGACGACCCGGCCTTCCTGGCGCTGAACCCGAACGCGCTGGTGCCGGTGATCCGCGACGGCGACTTCGTGCTGTGGGAATCGAACACCATCTGCCGCTACCTGGCCGCACGGGCCGGGCGCACCGACCTGCTGCCGGCCGAGCCCGCCGCGCGCGCCCGGGTGGAGCAGTGGATGGACTGGCAGGCCACCGAGCTGAACACTGCCTGGCGCCACGCGTTCATGGGCCTGGTGCGCAAGAGCCCGGCGTTTGCAGACCCGGCCGGCATCGAGGCCAGCACCGCGGCCTGGAACCGCATGATGGCCCTGCTCGATGCACAGCTCGTGCGCAGCGCCAGCGGCCATGTGCTGCCCCAGGGCTTCACGCTCGCCGATGTCGTGCTGGGCCTGTCCACCCACCGCTGGTTCATGACCCCGATGCCACGACCGCGCCTGCCTGCGGTCGAGGCCTACTACGAGCGCCTGTCCGAGCGGGCCGCCTTCCGGCTGCACGGCCGCTACGGCGAACCCTGAACGGAGCACGCCGATGGCTGGGGAAGACGACACCCTGATGTGGTCGATGGCCGCTTACATTGCGAGTTGGAATTCATCGCCGCTGGCGGCGCCGGCGGCCGGGCTCGCGCCCTGGCGCCTGGTCGAGCGGGCCGAACCGCTGGTGCGGGCGCTGGCGGCGGCGCTGGAGGGCCCCGCCTGGCGACGCCGCGGTGAGCAGCTGGTGCATGAAACCGCCATCGTCGAACCCGGTGCGGTGCTCAAGGGGCCGCTGGTCATCGGGCCCGGCTGCCTGGTGGCTGCCGGGGCCACGCTGCGTGGCGGCAACTGGCTCGACGAAGCCTGCATCGTGGGGCCGGGCGCCGAGCTCAAGGCCTCGTTCCTGTTTGCCGGCTGCCGCCTGGCGCACTTCAATTTCGTGGGCGATTCGGTGCTCGGTTGCGGCGTCAACCTGGAGGCCGGCAGCGTCGTTGCCAACCATCGCAACGAGCGCCCCGGCCAGCCCATCCGGGTGCGCCTGGGAGATGCGCTCTATGGCACCGGCGTGCAGAAGTTCGGCGCGCTGCTGGGTGATGGCGTGCGCCTGGGCGCCAACGCGGTGGTCGCGCCCGGTGCGTTGCTGGTGCCGCGCACCGTCGTCGGCCGCACCGCGCTGCTGGACCAGGACCCCGGCTGAGCGGCATGATCATGGCTCGCCCTGGCACGGCGGTTGCGCCCCCCGGGCAAGCACTGGCCATGGCTGGCCGGTGGCCCTGACGCACGGAGAACCCCATGACACCCCAACCGATGATCGCGGTGCACGATGTCGAGGCCAGCAGCCGCTGGTACCAGGCCGCGCTGGGCCTGCGCAGCGCCCATGGCGGCACCGAGTACGAGATGCTGATGGACGGTGACACGCTGGCGCTGCAGCTGCACCACTGGGACGCGCACGAACACCCGCACCTGGGCAACCCGGCGCTGCGGCCCCTTGGCAACGGCACGGTGCTCTGGTTCCAGCATGCGGCGGTGGACGTGGCCTACCAGCGCGCGCAGGTGGCCGGCGCCACGGTGCTGGAGCCGCTGCACATCAACCCGCTGGCCCAGCACCGCGAATTCTGGCTGCGCGACCCGGACGGCTATGTCGTCGTGGTGGCGGGCATGCACGGCGACATCGGGGCGGTGGCCGACGCCTGAAGCCTGGCCCGCCACGCCGGGGCTCCTTCGGGCGGCCGGGTACGATGGGTGCTAGCGAAGCACCCACCCGCCTGGTGCGGGGCCGGTGCTGGAGAACGAACCCGGGGGGCATGAATGAATCGAACCGTGATCCGCGCCGCGTGGCTGGCGCTGGGGGCAGGCCTGTGGCTCTTGCTGGCCGGCGCGGCAGGCGCTTCGCCCCGGTGCGAGGGCCGACTGCCTTGGACCGAGGTGGTGCAGCGGCAGGAGCAGACGCTGCTGTTGCTGCGCGAACGCCACTACCCGGCGCTGCAAAGCCGGATGGATGGTCTGCTGCAGGCCTATTCGGTCGGGCGCCTGTCAGACGAGGCGCTGTTCGCTGAGTTCGGGGCCTTCGACCGCTGGGGGCCGCAGATGGCGCCAATGATCCAGGAATGGGTGCGGCGGATGCCCACATCGTATGCGGCCCATCAGGCGATGGTGCTGCACCTGGCCGCGGTGGCCTGGCAGATCCGCGGCCAGGCCTGGTCGCGTGACATCCCGGACCACCAGATGCAAGCCTTCCATGCCGCGCTGGGCCAGGCGCGCGAGTGGGCGATGAAAGCGCTGCCGCTGCACCCGAAGCCGATCCTGACCTACCACTTCCTCGTGTCCGCGTCCCGCGCGTGGGCGGGAGAAACCGGCGTGTTGGCCGCCGTGCGCCTGGGGCTGGAAGTGGCAGGCCTGCCCGCCTGGGCCGGCCGGGCCAGCGGGCCGGCCGACTGGTTCGAGCGCAGCCTGGCCGTGCAGCCCGACAACCTGATCGTGCGCGAGGCCTATGTGTGGGCGCTGGCGCCCCGATGGGGCGGCTCGATCGATGCCCTGCTGGCCTTTGCCTCCCCGGGCAGCCACCCCGGGCTGAGCGCAGACCGACTCGCCAGCGTGGCGCATGCCGCCACGCTGCAGATCGCCAACGACCACTGGATGCACCGGCGCCATGAGGCGGCCGCGCGCGCGTTCGAGCTGGCCGCGCGCCTGTGCCGCCTGGACGAGGCCTGGACCAGCCTGGCGACGCTGCGGCTCGAGCAGCAACGGTACGCCGAGGCGCTGGCGGCCGCCGAGTCGGCGCATGCGGTCCACCCGGGCAACACCTACACCGCTGCGCTGAGGGCGCGGGCACTCAAGGGGCTCGGGCGTCACGCCGAGGCGGTGCAGGTGCTGCAGGGCGTGATGCCGGACTACAACGCCGAGGTGTACACGCTGCTGGCCGAGTACTACCTCAGCGGCGAGGGCGGCACCGCGCGGCAGGCCGGCCGGGCGCGCCGGCTGCTCGCCGTGGCAGCGCGGGGCAGCGACACCGCGGCGATCAAGCGGCTTCAGGCGCTGGGCCCGCCGGGCCACGACGACAGGCCCTGACGCGGCCGGCCATCGCCAGGGGTCTGTTCGATGGCCTGTTCGCGCGCCTGGCTCGGCGTCTGCCCGGTCCAGGCCTTGAAGGCGCGGGCAAAGCTCTTCTCGCTGGCAAAACCCACCGCCAGCGCCACCTGCTTGATCGGGCGCTCGCTGCGGTGCAGCAGCGTCAGCGCGTGCTCGCGCCGTGCCTCGTCCTTCAGGGCCTGCAGCGAGCTGTCTTCCTCGGCCAGCTGCCGGTGCAGCGTGCGCACCGACACATGCAGCCGCGCGGCCACGGCGTCGGCACTGTGCGGCGCGGCCGGTTCGGCCCGCAGCAGCTGGCGCACGCGCCGCACCTGCAGGCGGTCGCGGCGGTAGGGCAGCACCGTCAGCGGCAGCGCGCGCTTGAGCAGGTGCTGCAGCGCGCGCTCGTCGCGGCGCAGCGGCAGTGCCAGGTAGCGCGCGTCGAAATCGAAGCCGGCCTCGGCCGCGCCGAACTGCACCGGGCCGGGAAACATGTGCGGGTAGGCATCGGCATGCGGCGGCGCGCCGAACGGGAACATCACCGGCTCCAGCGGGATGCGCGAATCCACCAGCCAGCAGGCCACGCCGTGCAGGTTGCGCAGCAGGGTCACGAGGCACAGCTCGCGCAGCTCGCCCGGCACCCGGCGCTCGGTGATGCGCAGCTGCGCCGTGGGGCCGTGGCGCTGCAGGCTCAGCTGCACGTCGTCGGTCAGCAGGCCGTGGTGCCGGCACCAGCGCTGCAGCGCGATGCCCAGGTCCGGCGAGCTGATGGAGGCGCGCAGCAACATGCCGTAGCTGCCCCAGGGCAGCCGGCGCGAGAACCAGCCCAGCGCCTCGTCGTCCAGCGCCTGCATCGCGCAGGCCGAAAACGCCTCCATCTGCGCCGCGCTCACCCGGGCGCCGGGCTTGCGCAGCAGGGCTGGCGCGATCTGCGCCCTGGCCAGGGCCTCGGTGGCGGGGATGCCGCCACGCCGCAAGGCCAGCGCCATGGCCTGGATGAAGGCGATCGGGGTCACCGCCGTGCCGCTGCCGGCACGCGGGCCGGGCCCGGTGCGGGGGTGCGGCGGGGGCGTGGAGTGGCTGGCCATCACTGGCAGATTTTGCACCCTGATTGGCAGCCGCCGCGGGGCCGTCGGCCGTGGCGCGGGGGATGCGGCGCGCTACATTCCTCGCATCGGCCCCGCGTCAGCCCTTTCACCGCCCCGCGCCGGGCGCGTGGCCGGCCAGATACCAAGGAGACACCATGTCCGTGCTTGCGGCCAAGATCCAACCGCGCTCCGAATCCTTCAAGGCCAATGCGGCGGCGATGCGCCTGCTGGTGGACGACCTGAACGCCACGCTGGCGCGCATCGCCGAAGGGGGGGGCGCCGAGGCCCGGGCCAAGCACATGGCGCGCGGCAAGCTGCCGCCGCGCGAGCGTGTGGAACGCCTGCTCGACCCGGACACGCCCTTCCTCGAGATCGCGCCGCTGGCCGCGCTGGGCATGTACCCGGATCGCGATGGCAGCGACGCCGCCCCCAGCGCCGGCATGATCACCGGCATCGGCCGCGTCAACGGCGTCGAGTGCGTGATCGTCTGCAACGATGCCACCGTCAAGGGCGGCACCTACTACCCGCTCACGGTGAAGAAGCACCTGCGGGCGCAGGAGATCGCACGCGAGAACCGCCTGCCCTGCATCTACCTGGTGGATTCCGGCGGCGCCAACCTGCCCAACCAGGACGAGGTGTTCCCCGACCGCGACCACTTCGGCCGCATCTTCTACAACCAGGCCACGCTCAGTGGCATGGGCATCCCGCAGATCGCGGTGGTGATGGGCTCGTGCACCGCCGGTGGCGCCTACGTGCCGGCGATGAGCGACGAAGCCATCATCGTGCGCAACCAGGGCACCATCTTCCTCGGCGGCCCGCCGCTGGTGAAGGCGGCCACCGGCGAGGTGGTGAGCGCCGAAGACCTGGGCGGCGGCGACGTGCACACGCGCCTGTCGGGCGTGGCCGACCACCTGGCCGAGAACGACCTGCACGCGCTGGCCCTGGCGCGCCAGGCCGTGGGCCGGCTGAACTGGCGCAAGGACACGCAGCTCGCGCTGCGCCCGCCGCGCCCGCCGCTGTACGCGCCGGAGGAACTGCACGGCATCGTGCCCACCGACACCCGCAAGCCCTACGACGTGCGCGAGGTCATCGCCCGCATCGTGGACGGCAGCGAGTTCGACGAGTTCAAGGCCCGCTACGGCACCACGCTGGTGTGCGGCTTCGCGCACATCGAGGGCATGCCGGTGGGCATCGTGGCCAACAACGGCATCCTGTTCTCCGAAAGCGCGAACAAGGCCGCGCACTTCATCGAGCTGTGCTGCCAGCGCAAGACTCCGTTGGTGTTCCTGCAGAACATCACCGGCTTCATGGTCGGCCGCAAGGTCGAGAACGAGGGCATCGCCCGCGCCGGCGCCAAGATGGTCACCGCCGTGGCCTGCGCCGCGGTGCCCAAGTTCACGGTGATCATCGGCGGCAGCTTCGGCGCCGGCAACTACGGCATGTGCGGCCGCGCCTACAGCCCGCGCATGCTGTGGATGTGGCCCAACGCGCGCATCAGCGTGATGGGCGGCGAGCAGGCCGCCAGCGTGCTGGCCACCGTGCGCCGCGACGGCATCGAGGCCAAGGGCGGGCAGTGGAGCGCCGTCGAGGAGGAAGCCTTCAAGGCCCCGATCCGCGCCCAGTACGAGGCCCAGGGCCACCCGTACTACGCCAGCGCCCGGCTGTGGGACGACGGCGTGATCGACCCCGCCGACACCCGCCGCGTGCTGGCGCTGGGCCTGTCGGCCAGCCTGAACGCGCCGATCGCCGAGACGACGTTCGGTGTCTTCCGCATGTGAGGCCGCAGCGCGCATGGACGCCGTGACGCTGCGGCCGCTGGCCGCGCACGATTGCCTCGACGAGCTGACCGCGCTGCTGCACCGCGCCTATGCGCCGCTGGGCGCAGCGGGCATGAACTTCACCGCGGTGGACCAGCCGGTGGCGACGACGCGCGAGCGGGTGCGGCGCGGGCAGTGCGTTGTGGCGCTGCAGCGCGGGCGCCTGGTCGGCACCGTCACGGTGGACGGCATGTTCGACCCCGATCTGCACCGCTGGGCGCGCCAGACGCCCTGGTTCTTCCGCGCCGACGTGGCGCACCTGCACCAGTACGCGGTGGACCCGGCGCTGCAGGGTACGGGCGTGGGCGGCCGGCTGCTCGCGGCCTGCGAACAGTGGGCGCGCGAGCAGGGCCACCGCGCGCTCGCGCTCGACACCGCGCTGCCGGCCACCCACCTGCGCCAGCGCTACCAGCGCGCCGGCTTTGCCGACGTGGCGCAGGTGCAGTGGGGCGGCAAGACCTACGCCAGCACCATCATGGTCAAGACGCTGGCCGAGGCCGGCCCGGCGCCGCACACCGACGATGGTGAACACCGCGCGGCGATCGTGCGCGCGCTGTGGGCCTGCGTCGCCGCGCGTGACGAGGCCGCCACGCGGCCCTGGCTCACCGACCCGGCCGCGGGCCTGCTGCGCGAGCATCTGCAGGGCAGCGAGCCACGCTCGGTGCAGGTGCACGACGTGGCCGTGCGGCACGATGGCGAGGTGCATTCGGACGTCACTGTCCGGCAGGGTTCGCGGCCCGTGCGGTGGCGTTCGCGCTGGCGCTTCGACCAGGGCCGGGTCTGCGCGCTGCACGACACGCGCGTCGAGCCTGGAGAGGCGGCGTGATGCATGGCGGAGGCCTGCGCCGGCTGCTGCGGGTTGGCCTGCTCGCCGTGGCCGGCCAGCTTGCGGCGCCGCTGCACGCGCAAACCCCGCCGCTGGACCGACGCCTTGGCGAGGCGGTGATGACGGTGCCGGCCGACGGCCTGATGGACCCGCAGCTCGAAGTGACCGTGTTCAAGCCGCCGGGCGACGGGCCGTTCCCGGTGGTGGTGATCAACCATGGGCGTTCCACCGGCAACCAGCGCCTGCGGCCCCGCTGGCGGCCGGTGTGGGCGGCCGCCGAGTTCGTGCGCCGCGGCTGGGCCGTGGTGGCGCCGATGCGCCAGGGCTTCGCCGGCTCCGGCGGCATGGAAATCACCTCCCGCTGCAACGTGGCCGCCGATGGCCGGACCCAGGCGCACTCGATCCGGCGCACGCTCGACTGGCTGGCCACCCAGCCCTGGGCCGATGCCTCGCGCAACGTGGTGATGGGCCAGTCGCACGGTGGCCTGGCCACGCTGGCCTACGGCACGCAGCCCCACCTGGGCACCCGGCTGCTGGTGAACTTTGCCGGCGGCCTGCGCGAGGAGTTCTGTGCGGGCTGGGAGCAGGCCCTGGTCTCGGCCATCGCCGCCTACGGCGCAGTGGTGCGGATGCCTTCGCTTTGGTTCTATGGCGAGAACGACAGCTTCTTCCCCCCGGCGATTGCCCGCCCCGCACACGAAGGCTATGTGCGCAACGGCGGTCCCGCCCAGCTGGTGGCCTTCGGCCCCTTCGGCGACGACGCGCACCTGATGTTCGGCAGCCGCGCCGGCCTGGCCATCTGGGTGCCGCCCGTGATGGCCGCGCTGGCCGCCGCCGGCCTGCCGGTGGACCCCCTTACCCCAGGAGACGAGCGATGACCGCCCCATTGATCGAGGTCACCCGCCAGGGCCCGGTGGCCCGGGTGTACCTGAACCGCCCCGAGCTGCGCAACGCCTTCAACAGCGAGGTGATCGCCGAGTTGAGCCGCAGCTTCGCGGCGCTGTCGGCCGATGACTCGCTGCGCGCCATCGTGCTGGGCGGCCATGGCAAGGTGTTCTGCGCCGGTGCCGACCTGAACTGGATGCGCGCGATGGCTGACTACAGCTGGGAGCAGAACCGCGCCGACGCGCAGGCGCTGGCCGACATGCTGTGGACGATCTACCGCTGCCCGCATCCGGTGGTCGGGCGCCTGCAGGGCGACTGTTATGCCGGCGGCATGGGCCTGGCCGCCTGTTGCGATGTGCTGGTGGCCGCCGAGGGCGTGAACTTCTGCCTCAGCGAGGCGAAGCTGGGCCTGCTGCCCGCCACGATCAGCCCCTACGTGATCCGCGCGCTGGGCGAGCAGGCCGCGCGGCGCTACTTCATCACCGCCGAACGGTTCAGCAGCAGCGAGGCCCATCGCCTGGGCTTCGTGCACCTGCTCACCCCGCCGGACGCGCTGGATGCCGAGGTCGACCGCATCGTGGCCACCCTGGTGGCCAACGGCCCGCAGGCGGTGAAGGCCAGCAAGCGCCTGGTGCAGGACCTGGCCGGCGAGCCGATCACTGATGCCTTGCGTGCCGAGACCGCGCGCCGCATCGCCGACATCCGCGCCAGCGACGAAGGCAAGGAAGGCGTGCAGGCGTTCCTGAACAAGCGGGACCCGGGCTGGAAGCTCTGACCCACCGGCGACCGGCCATGTCCACGCTGCAAATCGACACCTCGCACCTGCTGGCCCTGGCCGCCGCGCTGGGCTGGGCCAGCGGGCTGCGGCTGTATGCGGTGGTGTTCTGCACCGGGCTGGCCGGCGCGCTGGGCTGGGTGACCTTGCCGCCGGGCCTGCAGGTGCTGCAGCAACCGCTGGTGCTGGGCGCTGCCGGGCTGATGCTGGTGGTCGAGTTCGTGGCCGACAAGATCCCGGCGGTGGATTCGCTGTGGGATGCGCTGCACACGCTGATCCGCATCCCGGCCGGCGCGGCGCTGGCGGCAGGCGTCTTCGGCGCTGACGCGGGCACCTGGTCGGTGATGGCGGCGTTGCTGGGCGGCACGCTCGCGGCCACCAGCCACGTGGCCAAGGCCACCACGCGAGCGGCGATCAACACCTCGCCCGAGCCGTTCTCGAATATCGCGGCGTCACTGGCGGGCGATGTGGCGGTGCCGGTGATGCTGTGGCTGGCCTGGACGCACCCGCTGGTGTTTGCGGTCTGCCTGGTTGTCTCGCTGGTCGTGATGGTGGCGCTGACGCTGCTGTTGATGAAGTTCCTGCTCGGACTGATCCGAGCCCTGCGTGGCCGCCTCGCCGGCGCGCGCGCTGCCTGATGGAGTGAGCATGTTCAAGAAGATCCTGATCGCCAACCGCGGCGAGATCGCCTGCCGGGTGGCCGCCACCGCGCGCCGCATGGGCATCCGCACCGTTGCGGTGTATTCCGCCGCCGACGCGAACGCCAAGCACGTGCTGGCCTGCGACGAAGCGGTGCCCATCGGTGGCGCGTCGCCACGCGAGAGCTATCTGCGCGCCGACCGCATCCTCGAGGCCGCGCAGGCCACCGGTGCGCAGGCGGTGCACCCGGGCTACGGCTTCCTGTCCGAAAACGAGGCGTTTGCCCAGGCCTGCGCCGAGGCCGGCATCGCCTTCATCGGCCCGCCGGCCTCGGCCATCGCCGCGATGGGCAGCAAGTCCGCCGCCAAATCGCTGATGGAGAAGGCCGGCGTGCCGCTGGTGCCCGGCTACCACGGGGTCGACAACGACCCCGCGCTGCTAGCGCGCGAGGCCCAGCGCATCGGCTACCCGGTGCTGATCAAGGCCAGCGCCGGCGGCGGTGGCAAGGGCATGCGCCGGGTGGACAAGGCCGAGGACTTCGCCGCCGCGCTGGCCTCGTGCCAGCGCGAGGCCAAGGCCGGCTTCGGCGACGACCACGTGCTGGTGGAGCGCTACGTCACCAAGCCGCGCCACATCGAGATCCAGGTCTTCGCCGACACCCAGGGCCAGTGCGTCTACCTGTTCGAGCGCGACTGCTCGGTGCAGCGCCGCCACCAGAAGGTGCTGGAGGAAGCGCCCGCGCCGGGCCTCAGCCCCGCGCGCCGCGCCGAGATGGGGGCTGCCGCGGTGGCGGCCGCTCAGGCGGTGGGCTATGTGGGCGCCGGCACGGTGGAGTTCATCGCCGAGGAGCTGGACGATGGCGACCTGCGCTTCTACTTCATGGAAATGAACACGCGGCTGCAGGTGGAGCACCCGGTCACCGAGGCCATCACCGGGCTGGACCTGGTGGAGTGGCAGCTGCGGGTGGCCGCCGGCCAGCCGCTGCCGCGCCGGCAGGACGAACTGCACATCACCGGCCACGCGATCGAGGCGCGCGTGTGCGCCGAGAACCCCGATGCCGGCTTCCTGCCCGCCACCGGCCGCATGGACGTGCTGCGCTGGCCGCCGCACGTGGCCTTTGCGCGCAATGCCGACGGCCAGGCCGTGCATCCCGCGGCGCCGTTGCGGGTGGATGCCGGCGTGCGTGAAGGCGATGCGATCACGCCCTACTACGACTCGATGATCGCCAAGCTCATCGTCTGGGGCGAGAACCGCGCGCAGGCGCTGGCGCGGCTGGACGCGGCGCTCGAAGCCACGCAGATCGTCGGCCTGCACACCAACGTGGCCTTCCTGCGCCGGGTGGTCAACTCACGCGCCTTCGCCACCGCCGACCTGGACACCGCGCTGATCGAGCGTGAACGCGCCCAGGTGCTGAAGCAGCCGCCGCTGGCGCTGGAGATCGTGGCCGCCGGCGTGGTGGCCCATGCGCTGGCGCACGAACAGTCGCTGGCCGATGCCGACCCGTGGTCGCGGCGCGACGGCTGGCGCATCCACCGTGGCGCGCGGCGGCACTTCCACATCGAGCATGCGGGCGCGCAGCACCGGGTCGAGCTGGCGCGCTGGCACGACGGCTCGCAGCGGCTGACCCTCGGTGAACGCAACTGGGACTTCAGCGCCCGCGCGCGCGGCGAGGCGCTGCACGACGTGACGCTGGGTGATCGGCGCCTGCAGCTCACCGTGCATGTGCACGGCGAGCGGGTGGCGGTGTTTTCCTGCGAGGGCTCGGCGCTGGTGCAGGAGATCGACGTCATCGCCCATGCCGGCGACAGCGCCGCCGAGGGCGGCCGCCTCACCGCGCCGATGCCCGGCAAGGTGGTGGCGCTGCTGGTGAAGGCCGGCGACCGCGTGGCCAAGGGCCAGGCGGTGGCGGTGATGGAGGCGATGAAGATGGAGCACACGCTCACCGCGCCGCACGACGGGCTGGTGGCCGAGCTGCTGTACGCGGCGGGCGATCAGGTGGCAGAAGGCGCAGAACTGCTCAAGCTGCAGGCGTGATGGCGCCAGGCCGGGCTCAGCGGCTGTTGCGCCAGCGCGAGAACCAGCTGCGGCGCGGCGTGTCGGCCGGCTGGCCGGCATCGGGGCCCACATCATGGCCGGTGGCCGGGCCGGTTTCATCCATCGGCCGTGACAGGCCGAAGCCGGTGGTGTCCTTCGACCATTCGGTCGGGTGGGCGGCATGGCCGGGCGGGGTGGTGGCCTGGCGCTGGTCCAGGCGCTTGTACAGGTCGCGTGCGCTGCGGTACTGCACGGCCAGCTGGGCCAGCTCGGTGCCGGTGCAGGCATCGCACACCAGCAGCACGTCGCGGGCATAGCGCGGATGCTTCAGCATCTTTTCCACATCGATACCCTGGCCAAGCTCGCGCATCAGGTAGAAATGGATCTTGGTGGCGATCTGCAGGGGGCTGGGGCTGTGCGACACGGTGGACTTTCCTTGCGGTCGGCGGGGTCTGGTGGAATTCTCGGCGGTGGCCGCCCTGACACCATCCCCCCACTGGGGGCGATTGGGTACCGGTTTGAAAACCGTTGTAACCGCTGGCTATAGTGACCCCCTAACTTGAAGGTGAAAACGATGTTTCCGCGTCACGTGACTCTGCTAGACGTGGGCCCGCGCGACGGGCTGCAGAACGAGAAGCAGCCCGTGGCCACCGAACACAAGGTGGCCTTGGTGCAGCGACTGCAGGCCGCGGGGCTGCGCGAGATCGAGGTCACCAGCTACGTCAGCCCGAAGTGGGTGCCGCAGATGGCCGACAACGCCGCGGTGATGGCCGCGATCCCGCGCCCGCCCGGTGTGCGCCACTCGGTGCTGGTGCCCAACATGATCGGCTTCGAGGCCATGCTGGCCGGCGGCGCCGCCACCCGGCCCGACGAGATCGTGGTGTTCGGCGCCGCGAGCGAGGCCTTCAGCCGGCGCAACATCAACTGCTCGATCGAGGAGAGCATCACCCGCTTCGCGCCGGTGGTGGCGGCCGCGCGGGAGGCGGGGCTCAAGGTGCGTGGCGCCATCTCCTGCGCCGTGGGCTGCCCCTACCAAGGCGAGGTGGGGCCCGATGCGGTGGAGCAGGTGGTGCGTCTGATGAAGGACATCGGCGTGCAGCACGTGGGCATTGCCGACACCATCGGCGTGGGCACCCCGCGCAAGGTGCAGGCGGTGATCGAGCGTGCGCTGAAGCACTACCCAATGCATGAAGTGAGCGGCCATTTCCACGACACCTACGGCCAGGCGCTGGCCAACATCTACGCCTGCCTGGAGATCGGCCTGCACACCTTCGACACCAGCGTGGCCGGCCTCGGCGGCTGCCCCTACGCCAAGGGCGCCACCGGCAACGTGGCCACCGAGGACGTGGTCTTCATGCTGAACGGCATGGGCATCGACACCGGCATCGACCTCGATGCACTGGTGGCCGCCGGCGGCTGGATCTCCGACGTGCTGGGCCGCGCGCCGGTGTCGCGCGCCGGCAAGGCGCTGCTGGTCAAGCAGGGGCGGGAGTTCGCGTGATGGACGAGGTGAACGATCGTCCCGAGGGTCTCGGCCGCGTGGCGGACGAACTCGCGCTGCGCCCCGACGGCTTTCGCCGCGTGACGCAGGTGCTGGCCGAGCGCGGCCATGCCCATGCGCCGCTGTGGCTGGAGGTGTCGGCGCGCACCTGCGCCGAGGCGGCCGAGGCCTTGTCGGTGCAGGTGGGGCAGATCGCCAAGAGCGTGATCTTCCGCCGCCGGGCCGACGAAGTGGCGGTGCTGGTGGTGGCCTCGGGCGACCGGCGGGTCGACGAGAAGAAGGTCGCCGCGCAGGTGGGGCCGATCGGCCGCGCCGATGCCGAATTCGTGAAGTCGCGCACCGGCTTTTCGATCGGTGGCGTGGCACCGGTGGGCCATGTGTCGCCACCGGTGGTGCTGATCGACCGTGAGCTGTTCCGCTTCGGCGAGGTGTGGGCCGCGGCCGGCCACCCGAACGGCGTGTTCCGCCTCGCACCGGACGATCTGGTCGCGCTCACCGGCGCGCCGGTGGCCGACGTGGTGTCGAGCGAGCCGGCCGCGCCATGACGAAGCCTGCCGCCGCGCGCGGGCTCAGCCCCTGCGTGAACATCTGCCGCATGGACGCGGGCTCCGGCTGGTGCGCCGGCTGTCTGCGCACGCTGGACGAAATCGCCGCCTGGGGCCAGTTGGACGAGGCGGCGCAGCGTGCCCTGCTGGCGCAGCTGCCGGCGCGGCGCGTGCAATGGCGTCGGCTGCGCGCGGCTGCCTCGGCCGCGCCGGCCACGGAGCCCCGCCCATGACCGAGCTGACCTTCTGGTTCGACGTGGTGTCGCCCTATGCCTGGCTGGCCTTCGAGCGGCTGCCGCAGGCGCTGGAGGGCTGCAACTACAGCGTGCGTTACCGGCCGGTGCTGTTTGCCGGCCTGCTCAAGGCCTGGGGCCAGAAGGGGCCGGCCGAGATCGAACCCAAGCGTGCCTGGACCTACCGCCAGGTGGCCTGGCTCGCGCACCAGCAGGGCACCCGCCTGCAGCTGCCGCGGCCGCACCCCTTCAACCCGCTGGCGTTGCAGCGCCTGGCGGTGGCCGCCGCCGCGGCGGACGACACGCCGAACCGGCGCGTGGTGGAGCAGCTGTTCCGTCACGTGTGGTGCCGCGACGGGGCCGATCCGAACGAGCCCGTGGCGCTGGCTGCGCTCACCCAGGCCGTGGCGCCGCAGCGCGATCCGGCTGGCGAGGACGTGAAGCAGCAACTGCGCGAGGCCACCGATGCGGCACTCGCGCAAGGCGTGTTCGGTGTGCCCACGATCGCCTGCGAGGGCCGCCTGTTCTGGGGCCTGGATGCGCTGCCGATGCTGCGCGCTGCGCTGCAACACGATCCCTGGTTCGACGGTCCCGACTGGCACACCGCCGCACAGCAGCCCGCTGGCGTGCACCGCAAGGCCTGAGCGCGCCGGGCCGCTCCCAAGCGCGAATCCCGGAGCGCTTTGCGCGGAGGGTAGTCCAGTGAGCCCGGAACTGCGGGTGTGCCTGGCGAGGCGGCCGGGCATGCAAGGCCCGGCCGTGGATGACACCACCGACCCCGCAGACGCGGGGTTTTTCCGGGCCCTTGAACGCCTAGGGTTTGCCCTTTCGTTTCCGCATCACGAAAGTGGCCACTAGGGTTGCACCCGGTTTTGTCAGGCTGTGTTGGCTTCGTGTCAGAGCACGGTCAGAGCCTGGGCCAATAGTCCGGTCCGCGTGCTGCCCGTCGGCGGCGCCCCTTAGCACCGAGGAGTTCAACCCATGGCTACATCAGCCTCCATGAAGGTCGCCACCGCGAGCGCACCGATGACGAAAGAGGAGAAGAAGGTCATCTTCGCCTCGTCGCTCGGCACCGTGTTCGAGTGGTACGACTTCTATCTTTACGGATCGCTGGCTGCCTTCATCGGCAAGCACTTCTTCGCGGCGCTGGATCCGACGGCGCAGTTCATCGCCTCGCTGCTGGCATTTGCCGCGGGCTTCATCGTGCGCCCCTTCGGCGCGCTGGTGTTCGGCCGCCTGGGCGACATGATCGGCCGCAAGTACACCTTCCTGGTGACGATCCTGATCATGGGTCTTTCCACCTTCATCGTCGGCATCCTGCCCAGCTATGCCTCGATCGGCATGGCCGCACCGGTCATCCTGGTGGGCCTGCGCATCATGCAGGGCCTGGCACTGGGCGGCGAGTACGGTGGCGCCGCCACCTACGTGGCCGAGCATGCGCCGCACGGCAAGCGCGGGGCCTACACCTCGTGGATCCAGACCACCGCCACGCTGGGCCTGATGCTCTCGCTGATGGTGATCCTGGGCGTGCGCACCTGGATGGGCGACGCTGCCTTCGGTGAAGACTGGGGCGGCTGGCGCATCCCGTTCGTCGCATCGATCTTCCTGCTGGCCATCAGCGTGTGGATCCGCTTGTCGATGAACGAATCGCCCGCCTTCAAGAAGATGAAGGAAGAGGGCAAGATCTCGAAGGCCCCGCTGACCGAATCCTTCGGCCAGTGGAAGAACATGAAGTTCGTCGCGCTGGCGCTGTTCGGCATGGTGATGGGCCAGGGCGTGGTCTGGTACACGGGCCAGTTCTACGCACTGTTCTTCCTGACCAGCGCGCTGAAGGTCGATGCCGCCACCGCGAACATCCTGATCGCCGTGTCGCTGATCATCGGCACGCCGTTCTTCGTGGTGTTCGGCACCCTGTCGGACAAGATCGGCCGCAAGCCGATCATCCTGGCCGGCATGCTGCTGGCGGTGCTGACCTACTTCCCGCTGTTCAAGGCGCTCACCGAGGCGGCCAACCCCGAACTCGCGGCGGCGCAGAAGTCGGCGCAGATCTCGGTCAGTGCCGATCCCAAGACCTGCTCGTTCCAGGGCAGCCCGATCGCCCGTGAGGTGGACTTCCTCTCGCCCTGCGACATCGGCAAGCGTGCGCTGACCCAGAACTCCGCCAGCTACGAGAACGTGGCCGCTGCCCCCGGCACCGGCACCACGATCAAGATCGGCGACAAGGTGCTGACGCCTCCGTCGGCCACCACCACCGCCGGCGGCCACAAGTTCGACGATGCGTCGGCCAAGGCCATCGCCGCGTTCAAGAAGGAACTGGCCGACACGCTGAAGGCCGCGGGCTACCCGCCCAAGGCCAAGCCGATCCCGTTCATGGGCGGCAACTGGTGGACCATCGTCGGCATCCTGACGATCCTGGTGATCTACGTCACCATGGTCTACGGCCCGATCGCCGCGGCCCTGGTGGAGTTCTTCCCCACCCGCATCCGCTACACCTCGATGAGCCTGCCGTACCACATCGGCAACGGCTGGTTCGGCGGCCTGCTGCCCTCGGTCACCTTCGCGATGGTGGCGGCCAACGGCAACATGTACTACGGCCTGTGGTACCCCATCACGATCGCCGCGGTGTGCTTCGTGATCGGCCTGCTGTTCGTGCGTGAAACCAAGGACGTGGACATCTACGCCAAGGACTGACACTGACAGCCCCGGCCGCCTGGCGGCCGCCCCCAAGGGGCTGCCAAACCCGACCGGGCCACCCGGATCGGGTTTGGTCCTTCGATCCAGACCCCGCTCCCCTGGCCGCCTGCAGCGGCCTGTCCCCTCCGGGGACGAGCGGCGCCACCCCACGAAGGTGGCGTGTGGGCCCGGCAGCGGACCCACACGCCACCTTCGAAACCTACCGGAACCCTGTCATGTGGAAATTGCTCGTCGCCTTCATCGTGTTTGCTGCCGTGGCGCTGTTCGTGCTGAAGAAGGTCGGCGGCAACGTCGACATGGGCGGCGAAAAGCACGGCATCGAGACCAGCCACCCGGCCGAGCCGGCCAAGGCCTCGGCGCCCGAAGCGGCACCGGCCTCGGCGGCCAAGCCCGCGTCGGCCGCGTCGATCTGACGCGCATGCCGCGGCTTCGCGGCTGCCGGAACGCAAGCGCCGCGCGGCGCCGCTGGTTACCATAGGGCGCTTGTCCACGCCCGGCGGGTGCCAGCCCCGCGCAGCATGAAGATCCTCGTCCTCAACGGCCCGAACCTCAACCTGCTCGGCACGCGCGAGCCCGCCGTCTATGGCGCGGCCACGCTGGCCGATGTCGAGCGCCTGTGCCAAGAGGCCGCGCAGCAGCGTGGCGCCGAGGCCGAGTGCCGGCAGAGCAACCACGAGGGCGTGCTGGTCGATTGGATCCACGAGGCGGGCGTCGCGCACCGCGAGGGGCGCCTGGCCGGCGTGGTGTTCAATGCTGGCGCCTACACCCACACCTCGATCGCGTTGCACGACGCGATCAAGGGCGCCGGCGTGCCGGTGATCGAGGTGCACATCTCGAACGTGCATGCGAGGGAGGCGTTTCGCCACCACTCCTGGCTTTCGGCCGTGGCCGCGGGCATCGTGGTGGGTTTCGGCATCGATGGTTACGCATTGGCCATCGAAGGCCTCCTGCGCAAGGCCCGACCAGGCCCCTAACCCTGAAAAGGGTGTGAGGCAAGCTGACGGCCGCAACGCGCTTATGCTTCCGACCCCGCAGCGCCCGCGCCGCGGCTCAACCAGGAGCACGCCATGCCCACCCCCGACACCACCCACGACCGCCCGCCTGAGCTGCAGGGCAAGCTGCTCTACATCGAGGACGAGGCGGTCAACGTCCAGCTGGTCGAGGAGATCGTCGCGCACCGCCACCCCGGCGTGATGCTCGTCCATGCCAGCACCGGGGCCGAGGGGGTGCTCCTGGCGCGCAGCGAGCGGCCGGACTTCGTGCTGCTGGACATGCACCTGCCCGACATGTCCGGCCTGGAGGTGGTGCGCCAGCTCAATGTCGAGATCGCGAACCAGGGCCTGCGGGTCACCATCCTCACCGGCGATAGCCTGTCGATGGACATCATCAAGGCCATGAGCCTGGGTGCCTACGAGTACTGGGTGAAGCCGCTGAACCTGCAGCTGTTCGAGGACGGCCTGCGGCGTGCCCTCACCGGCCGCCGGCCCGACCCGGCGCGCCGCCTGCCGGCGCGCTGAACGTCGGCACCGCTCGCCCGCTGCGCCGGCGCCAACAGGCGCTAGGCCAGCAGCGACGCCACCCGCTCGGCGATGGCCAGCGAGGCGGTGAGCCCCGGCGACTCGATGCCAAACAGGTTCACCAGCCCCGGCACGCCGTGCACGGCCGGGCCGTCGATGCGGAAGTCGGCCTGCGGCTGGCCCGGCCCGCTGATCTTCGGCCGCATGCCGGCGTAGCCGGGCTGCAGCGCGCCATCGGCCAGGCCCGGCCAGTAGCGCCGCACCTCGGCATAAAAGGCCTCGGCCTCGGCCATGTCCACCTGGTAGTCGATGCTGTCCACCCAGCGGAAGCTGGGGCCGAAGCGGGCCTGGCCGCCCAGGTCCAGCGTCAGGTGCACGCCCAGGTGGCCGGCCTCGCCCGGTGCCGGGTACACCAGGCGCGAAAAGGGCGCCTTGCCCGGCAGCGTGAAGTAGCAACCCTTCGACAGGTGCAGCCGCGGCACCTGCTGCGCGGCCAGGCCCTGCAGCGCGGCGGCCAGTGCCGGTGCGCCCAGGCCGGCGGCATTGACCACGCGGCGCGCGCACAGCGTGCTGGCGACCTCGCCGCCCACCTCGAGCACGATGCCCTCGGCCGTGACGCGGCCGCCCCGCACCGGGGAGCGCAGTGCCAGCATCGCGCCATGGGATTCGGCCTCGCCCAGCAGTGCGAGCATCAGGCCGTGGCTGTCGATGATGCCGGTGGAGGGCGACAGCAGCGCACCCTG
Organism: Burkholderiales bacterium; assembly: GCA_016213205.1. Lineage (GTDB taxonomy): Bacteria > Pseudomonadota > Gammaproteobacteria > Burkholderiales > Burkholderiaceae_C > Pseudaquabacterium. Next base: position 9,987 of record JACRAZ010000052.1, on the reverse strand, counting down.
GCACTGCAGCGCGGGCTCCAGGGCCCTGGCCTCGGCCGCGCTCAAAGGCTGCAGGTCGTGCACGCCGTTGGCCGCGGCCTGCTGCTGCAGCCTGGCCAGCACCGGCAGTTCGCCGGGCTCGGTGGCGACGATCAGCTTGGCACAGCGCCGGTGGGCCACGCCATGGCGTTCGCAGAAGTCGTACAGCAGCTGCTTGCCACGCACGCACAAGGCGGCCCGCAGCGAGCCGGTGGGGTAGTAGATGCCGGCATGGATGACTTCGCTGTTGCGCGCGCTGATGCCGGTGCCGAAGGCATCTTCCGACTCCAGCACCACCACCTCCTGCCCGGCCCCGGCCAGCGCGCGTGCGATGGCCAGCCCCACCACGCCGGCGCCCACGACGGCGGTGTCGATGCGCTCCATCAGCAGCCGCCGGCCACCAGCAGGGCGATCGCCTCGCCCACCTGCGTGGTGCCGGCCGTGCCGCCCAGGTCGGGGGTGCGGGGGCCTTCCTTCAGCACCTGCTCGATGGCGCGCAGGATCGCATCGTGTGCGTCACGGTGGCCCAGGAAGTCCAGCATCATCGCGGCCGACCAGACCATGGCCACCGGGTTGGCGATGCCGCGCCCCGCGATGTCCGGGGCCGAGCCGTGCACCGGCTCGAACAGGCTGGGGAACCGGCGCTCGGGGTTCAGGTTGGCCGAGGGCGCGATGCCGATGGTGCCGGTGCAGGCCGGCCCCAGGTCGGACAGGATGTCGCCGAACAGGTTGGTGGCCGCCACCACGTCGAAGCGCTGCGGCTGCAGCACGAAGCGCGCGGCCAGGATGTCGATGTGCTGCTTGTCCCAGGTGATGTCCGGGTGGCGCGCCGCGGCCTCGGCCGCGCGCTCGTCCCACCACGGCATGCTGATCGCGATGCCGTTGCTCTTGGTGGCCACCGTCACGTGCTTGCGCGCCCGGGTGCGCGCCAGCGTAAAGGCGTAGTCCAGCAGCCGCTCGCTGCCGTGGCGCGTGAACACGCTTTCCTGCAGCACGAACTCGCGCGCGGTGCCGGCGAACATCACGCCACCCACCGCGGAGTACTCGCCCTCGGTGTTCTCGCGCACGATCAGCATGTCGATGTCGCCCGGTTGGCGCGGGCTGCCGTCCGGGTTCACCAGCGGGCAGGGCACGCCCGCGAACAGGCGCGCCGGCCGCAGGTTGATGTACTGGTCGAACTCGCGCCGGAACTTCAGCAGCGAACCCCACAGCGAGATGTGGTCCGGCACCGTGGCCGGCCAGCCCACGGCGCCGAACAGCAGCGCGTCCATGTGGCCGATCTGCGCCTGCCAGTCGTCGGGCATCATCTGGCCGGTGCGCTGGTACCAGTCGCAGCTGGCCCAGTCGATCGGGGTGAGCTCGAGCTCGATGTCGAAGCGTGCCGCCGCGGCCTCGAGCACGCGCTGGCCTTCGGGCATCACCTCGCGGCCGATGCCGTCGCCGGGGATGATGGCAATGCGGTGGGCAGGGTTCATGCGGGACCGCCCGGCCGTTCCGGAGGTGCCGAGCGCCCCCCGGGGGGGCAGCGAACGCAGTGGGCTTGGGGGTTCATGGCGCGATGCTAATGCGCCCCCTCCACTCGCGGGGCCCCGGCACCTGGGCGACAGTTTTGGGCACCCGTCAGTCGCGGGTTTCCCCTAGCATCGCGGATTCGCGTAAACCCTGACGCGCGTCAAGCCTACCGGCCCGGTGCCGGCATAGCCTGCGCGCTGCCCGTTTCTTGCCCGGCCGGACCTTGCCGCTGCCGGCCTCCGCCGCATGTCGACCCCCCCGTCCCAGCCCTCGGGCATCCTGCCCGACCTGTTGCCCGCGCTTGGCGCCAGCGGCCTGCGCCCGCTGATGCTGGCCGGCCGCGCGCTGCTGCCCATCGTGCAGGGCGGCATGGGCGTGGGCGTGTCGGCGCACCGGCTGGCCGGCGCGGTGGCCGCGATGGGCGGCGTGGGCACGCTGAGCTCGGTGGACCTGCGCCGCCACCACCCGGACCTGATGGCGCGCACCCAGGGCCTGGCTGCGCGCACGGGCATGGATGCCGACACCAAGGCCCAGATTGACGCCGCCAACCTCGAGGCGCTGGAGCGCGAGGTGAAGGCCGCGCGCGCGGCCTCGGGTGGCCTGGGCCTGATCGCGATGAACGTGATGCGCGCGGTCAGCGACTACGCGGCCTACGTCAAACGCTCGCTGGAAGCGGGCGTGGACATGGTGGTGGTGGGCGCCGGCCTGCCGCTGGACCTGCCGGACCTGGCGGCCGAGCACCCGGACAAGCTGCTGGTGCCCATCCTCAGCGATGCACGCGGGGTGGCCCTGCTGGTGAAGAAGTGGGAGCGCAAGAAGCGGCTGCCCGATGCCATCGTCATCGAGCACCCGCGCCTGGCCGGCGGCCACCTGGGCGCCGCGCGCATCGCCGACCTGGGCGACCCGCGCTTCGAGTTCGAGCGGGTGATCCCGGAATCGCTGGACTTCCTGCGCAAGGCCGGCCTGGAGCGCGAGCTGCCGCTCATCGCTGCCGGCGGCATCCGCAGCTGCGAGGACATCGCGCGCTTGCAATCCCTGGGCGCGGCGGCGGCGCAGCTGGGCACGCCGTTCGCCGTCACCACCGAGGGCGACGCGAGCGAGGGTTTCAAGCGTGTGCTGGCCGAAGCGTGCGAGGAGGACGTGATCGAGTTCACCAGCGTGGCCGGCCTGCCGGCGCGCGCGGTGGCCACGCCCTGGCTGAAGGCCTACCTGAAGATCGAGCCGAAGCTGCAGGCAGTGGCGCACGTGAAGGCGCGCTGCACCAAGGCCTTCGACTGCCTGGCCCAGTGCGGCCTGCGCGACGGGCTGAAGGACTGGGGCCAGTTCTGCATCGACAACCAGCTCGCCGCCGCGCTGCGGGGCGACCTGAAGAAGGGCCTGTATTTCCGGGGTGCCGGCGCGCTGCCGTTCGGGGCCCAGATCCGCAGTGTGCGGGAGCTGATGGAACGCCTGCTCACCCGTGGTGTGCCGGTGCCGCAGCCGCTGCCGACATGAATTCCTTGTCTCTCAGGAGTTTGACGTGATGATGCCCGTGCAACCGGCTCCGGCCGGCCTGCCTTCCGGCAGTTTCGGCGGCCGTTCGCGCCGCCGGTCCGCGGCGGCTTCGCCGCACCTGGCCCGCCTGCTGAACGCACCCCACCGGCTGGGCTTCTTCGCCGGAGCGCTGATGCTGGCCATGAGCGCGCTGTGGTGGGGCGCCTCGCTGCTGGCACGCGCCACCGGCATCGCCGTGCCCTGGAGCGTGAGCCCGAGCACCGCGCATGCGCTGCTGATGGCCTTCGGCTTCATGCCCTTCTTCTTTGTCGGCTTCCTGTTCACCGCCGGGCCGCGCTGGCTGGGCCTGCCGGCCATGCCGGCGCGCCAGCTGCTGGTGCCCACCGGCGTGATGCTCGCCGGCTGGCTGCTGGCGCTGGTGGGCTTCCATGCCTCGGCCGCGCTGGCCGGCCTGGGCCTGGCCGCGGTGGCGGTGGGGCTGGCGCTGGCCACCGGCCTGTTCGGGTTGATGACGCTGGACAGCCCCGTGGCCGACCGTGACCACGCGCGCCTGGTGGTGCTGGGCTGCGCGGTGGGCGCGGTGGCGCTGTGGGTGGCCGCGGTGGCCGTGGTGCTGCAGCGCGACCTGCTGGCCCGCGCCGCGGTGCACGGGGCCCTGTGGGGTTGCTTTGCGCTGGTGTTCGCCACCGTGGCGCACCGCATGATCCCCTTCTTCACCGCCGCCGCCGTGCCCGCGCTGGACGCCTGGAAGCCGCGTGCGCTGCTGGGCATCCTGGCGCTGCTGGTGGGCATTCAGGCCCCGTTTGCGGTGGCCGAGGTGCTGGGCGGCGGCAGCCTGCCGGCCGCACCGGCGGCCTTGCGTGCGGCCACCGAGCTGCCCGCCGGTGCCTTGCTGCTGTGGCTGGCGCTGCGCTGGGGCCTGGTGCAGAGCCTGCGCATCCGGCTGCTGGCCATGTTGCACATGGGCTTCTTCTGGCTCGGCGTGGCCTTCACGCTGGGCGGGGTGTCGCACGCGCTGATGAGCCTCACCGAGGGCCAGCTCTCGCTGGGCCTGGCCCCGCTGCACGCGCTGACCATGGGCTACCTGGGCAGCACGCTGGTGGCCATGGCCACGCGCGTGGCCTGTGGCCATTCCGGCCGCACGCTGGTGGCCGACAACTGGGCCTGGGCCATGTTCTGGGCCCTGCAGGCGGGCGTGGTGGCGCGCGTGGCCGCGGCGCTGCTGCCAGCCGCGGGCACGCCGCTGACGCTGTTTGCCGCCCAGTGCTGGCTGGCGGCCGTGGGCGCCTGGGCGCTGCGCTACGGCCGCTGGTTCCTGCAGCCGCGCGTGGATGGCCGTCCCGGCTGACCCCGCGCAGCGGCGTGGCAACGGCCGCCACCTGGCGGCCGTTTCATTTGAACGCTAGGCGCGCCGGCGCGTCAGGCCGAGGCCCAGCAGGGCCAGCGCGGCGAGGCCGAAGCTCGCTGGCTCGGGCACCTGTCCGATCAGGATCTTGTTGCCCACGCCCTTCACGTCGTTGAACGGGCCCCAGTTCATGAAGCTCATGCCGCTGGTGTCGCCATCGGTCAGCGCGGTGAACTGCAGCGATGCCAGGTGCACCGGACCACCGGCCTGCAGGGCCACCAGTTCGGCGTCCGTCAGCAGCGACAGCGAGAACAGGTCCACCAGCCCGGGGCTGCTGCCCGTGGCGCCTTCGATCGCCTCGCCCAGCAGGCTGTCGCCGAGCTGCACGTCGAAGAACACATCGAAGAAGCTCAGCATCGTGCCGTCGTAGCCGACGTCGATGTCGAAGGCGGTCACCGCCTCGCCGGCGGGCAGGTTGCCCACCATCACGTCCACGCTGACGCTGCTGCCGGCGGTGAAGGCACCGCCGCCGGTGAAGTAGATCGTCGCGGCCGCCGATGCCGGGCCGGCCGTCAGCATCAGGCCGCCCAGCAGGGCGGTGGCGCTGGCCAGGGTTGTCAGTCTCATGGTGTTTGCTCCTATCGGGCTGTGGGGGTCACGGCGGGCTCGCCGCTCACGGGGCGCACTTCGGGCGCGTGCACTTGAGCACGCAGCCGCGCGAGTCGTTGACGTTGATCACGCCGTTGCCGTCGATGTCCAGCGCCGGGTTGGCGGGCGGCACGGTCTTGTTGCGGGCGGCCAGGATCGCGTTGATGTCGTTGATGTCGACGTCGCCGTCCTGGTCGATGTCGCACTTCTCCTGCAGCACGCTGGCGATGGTGATGTCCTGCAGCACCGGCGAGGCGCCGAGGCTGTTGGCCGTCAGCCGCACCTGGGCTTCCAGGTACTTGCCGAAGGCGCTGAACGCGACGCCGTTGCTCACGTCCGCGAAACTCTGGCCCTGCAGCGCGGGCACGGTGTCGGCGGTTCGCACCTTCACGCTCACGCTGGCGCCGGCGGGCAGGCTGGCGTTCCAGGACACGGTGCCCCAGGGCGTGCCGGCGGCGCCACCATCTTGCACCACCGTCCAGGTGCCGGTCTGCACCGTGATGTTGGCCGCGGCAAAGCCGGAGGCGTCGGAGTAGGTGTAGGGCGAGTTGCCGGTGTTCAGCACGCCGAGCGCGCCGCCGGCCACGCCTTCGTACTTCGAGACCCGGCTGGTGCCCAGGGCCACCTGCCAGATGTCGTTGTTGGCGTCGGGCATCACGCCGCGGCTGTCGGTGGCGGTGTTGGCCTGCGGGGGCTTGTCGTAGATCAGCCCGCCGTTGGCGTTGAACTTCGCGATGCCGCCGTTGACCTTGCTGACCAGGATGTTGCCCGAGCCGTCCACGTTGGTGGCGTAGGTCGAGGTGTACATGCTGGCCGGCACGCTGAAGGTGTTGGTGGCCGAGTCGAACTGCAGGTAGCTGTAGCCGGTGCCGCCGAGGTAGACCATGGTGTGGCCGTCACCCGCGGCCTTGCCCAGCGCGATGCCGTAGTTGCTGCCGTAGTTGCCGTGGTAGTAGCTACTGGCGCTGTAGGGGCCGGCCGTGTCGGTGCCGGTGATCTTGCCCAGGTAGCTGCCCAGGCCGGCGCTCCAGAGCGTGCCGTTCTGGTCGATCAGGCAGCCGTAGGGCGTGACGTTGGGCACGCCCACCGGGCCGGCCAGGGTGTGGCCGTCCACGCTGCTCACCTTGTAGTAGGCGCCGTCGTTGAACAGGCCGACCCACAGGTGGCCGTCCTTGCCCATGCACAGCGCGCGGCCCAGGCGGCCGTTGCGCAGCGGCGCGCCGACGCCATCGGGCACGCGCACCGCCCATGCGACGCGTTCGTCGCCGATCTCGCAGCCGGTGTAGGGCGCGCTTTGCGGGCAATCGATCACGCCGTTGCCGTTGAGGTCGATCATCGACTTCATCTCGCTGGACTGGATGCTGCCGTTGCTGTCGGCATCGAACGAGGTGTCGACCACGCCGTTGCCGTTGCGGTCGATGAAGCCGTTGGCCAGGATCTTGATCAGCACGGCCGAGCGGCCGTCGAAGTGGCGGTTCAGCACATAGGCATTGCCGTCGATGTCCATCGCGGTGCGCGAGGGCGCCGGCCCGGACCAGGCGTAGTTGGTCGGGCCCTGGTTGCTGAACCAGGTGTAGTAGCGCGCCACCTCACGGCCCGGCGAGGCGCCGATCTGCGTGGTGTCGAACTTCGACAGCGTGTGCTCGCCCGCATTGGCGATCCACAGCAGCGGGAAGCCCGAGCCGATGACGTTGAGCTGCAGCTGGTTGCTGTTGGGCGCGTTGTGGTTCAGGTTCAGCAGGGTGCCGAGGTCGAAATCGGCATCGAGCGTATAGGTCACCGTGCCGGCTTGGGCCGCGCCCAGGGCCAGCGTGCACGCCAGCGCGAGGCTGCGCAGCATCGGGCGATGAAGGGGGGAACTGTTCGTCATGGTTGTCTCTCCTGAATTCACGGGCGGGGTGCGCCGGCGGGCACGAGGCTGACCTGCTTGGACGCGGGGTCGCCGGGCCGTTCGGGCGCGTGCGTGTGCATCAGTGCCTGGGCGGTGGCCGTGCTCAGGGCACGGGCCGGCCCGCCTTCGAGGTCGATGGCATACAGCCGCGAGAGGCCGTCGCGCAGGCTGAGGAAGTGGATCGTTCGGCCGTCGGGCGACCAGCTCGGCTCGTCGTCGGGCCCCGGGTGGCGCGTGAGGTTCACGGTGCCGCTGCCGTCGGCATTCATCACGTAGATGTCGCCGGCCGAGCGGCTGAGCACGTCGCCATAGCGGTTGGACACGAAGGCGATGCGCTTTCCATCGGGCGACCAGGCCGGCTGGTTGCTGACGAAGCCCGCGTTGGTGAGCCTGGTGGCCGGGCCGCCATCCACGGGGACGACATGGATGTGGTGCTCGCCGTAGGACTTGATCGAGACGAAGGCGAGCTGGCGGCCATCGGGCGACCAGACGGGCTGCGTCGGCTTGTCCTGGGTGGCCTGGGCCGAGATGTTGCGGTCGGACTGGCCGTCGGCCGTCATCACGTGCAGCTCGATCTTGCCGAGGTCGCCATACAGCTCGTAGGCGATGTGCCGGCCGTCGGGCGACCAGCGCGGGCGGCCCTTGTCGCCCTCGGGCGCGGCCAGCCGCCGCGGGTTGCTGCCGTCGGCGTTCATCACGTAGAGGCCGGCCCGGCGCTCGCGGTAGGAGCGGAAGGCGATCTGGCGGCCATCGGGCGACCAGGCGGGTGAATCGTCGGACAGCGCCGAGTCGGTCAGCCGCCGCGGGTTGCTGCCGTCGGCATCCATCACGTAGATCTCGGTGTTGTTCGCACCGTGCCGTGTGGAGGTGAACGCGATGCGCCGGCCGTCGGGCGACCACGCGGGTTGCATGTTCTCGCCGGGGCCGGCGGTCAGCGCGCGCTGGCCGCTGCCGTCGGCTTGGATCGCATGGATCTGCGCGCCGCTGCCTTCGGCCACCACCACCAGCAGGCGGCCGGGCACCGGGGCAGTGTCTGCAGCATGGGCCGCGCCCGCTGCCAGCAGTGCCGCGGCCAGGTGAGTGAAGCGGTGGCGTTGCATGGTGCGCGGCCTTCGCTCAACGCGCGACGACGAAGTCGCCGCCGCCCAGGCGCTGGCCGGCGGTGTCGAACACGTCCACCCGGTAGGTGCCCGCCGCGCTGGTGGTGATTTCGGCGGCCAGCGCGCCGGTGGCATTGGCGGTGGCTGATTGGGTGGACGTCTCACCCGAGGGCAGCCGCACCTTCACGACCACGGCCTGCCAGGGGCTGAGCGATCCGCCGGCGACCACCAGCTTCTGCGCGGCGGTGGCCGAGGGCACGCCGATCCAGGGCTGTGCCGCCAGCACCGCGGCACCGGCACCCAGCCCTGCGGCCAGCACCAGCGCGTTGATCAGCGTGAGGGTTCTGCGCTTGCTCGTCATGTTGCTCTCCTGTGGGGACACGGCGCTTCCGGTCGCCCGGTGCTGCTTCGGTCTGCGCGGCCACCGGTGCCAGTTGCAACCAACTGCATCTGAGTCTGGTCTCATACCCAGTGCCGTGTTTGCGCGGGCGCAAACCGGCCGGAGCCCGGCCGGCCCGGCACCCATTCGAGGGGGGGGCGCGGCCCTGTCCGAAGGGCGCGCCGGGCCGGGCTGCTGCCCTGCCTTGATGGGGGTCAAGTCGGGATGGGACGGGGCCCACCAGAATGCGCTTGCCTCAGCGCCGGAGTACGGGACCGATGGATCCACGCCCTTTTGACCTGCCGCGCTACCTCTCGGTATTGCCCCTGTTCAACGAGATGAAGCCCGACGAACTGGAACGCCTGGCCAAGGGCTGCCAGCTGCGCCGGCTTGCGCGGGGGGAAATGGTCTTCCACGTGGGCCAGCCGTGCGAGGAGTTCCATGTCACGGTGATGGGCCAGGTGAAGCTGTTCGCCATCTCCCCCGCCGGGCAGGAGAAGGTGATCGAGCTGGTGGGGCCGGGCAACAGCTTTGCCGAGGCCTTGATGTTCACCGGCCGCCCCTACATCGTGAACGCGCAGGCGCTCACCGATTCGCTGCTGCTCTCGGTGAAGAAGCATGCCGTGCTCACCGAGATCGAGGCCGAGCCCAAGTTCGCGCTGCGCATGCTGGCCGGCATCTCGCGCCGCCTGCACGGCCTGGTGCACGATGTCGAGGCCTATGCCCTGCACAGCGGCATGCAGCGCGTGATCGGCTACCTGCTGCGCGAGCAGGAGGTGGAGGATTGCGCCACCCACGAGATCATCACGGTCTCGCTGCCGGTGAGCAAGGCCACGATCGCCTCGCGCCTGTCGCTCACGCCCGAGTACTTCTCGCGCGTGCTGCATGAGCTGGAGTCCGCCGGCCTGATCGAGATCGACAAGCGCGACATCCGCATCCTGGACGTGCAGCGCCTGTCCACCTACCCGCTGCAATAGCGGCCGCGGCAGCCGGCACAACCTGGGCGGGCGTCCGGGAGGCGGGCGCCACCGGCGTGCACCGATACCGCCGATCCACGCAACGAGCGCTTCGTCCCGCGCCGCGTGCGCTTCGTCGCAATGCGGTCGCGGCCGCGGGAGGCGCTGCCTACAGTCACACCATCGAAACACGATACCGACTGAAGGAAGCCACCATGAACCGCATCACCCTCTCCACCGCCCGCCAACAGATCGCCTCGCTCGGCCTGGCCGCCGTGATGACCCTCTCGGTGCTGTCGGCCCTGGGGCAGCTGGCAGTGGGTTACCAGCAGGACGCCGCCTACGCAGCCGCCGAGCCGGTGACGGTGCAGCAGGTGGTGATCGTGGGCCAGCGCGCGCCGCGCAGCTGAGCTGCCACCCCCACACGATGGTCGGCCGCCAGCCGACTGTCGCCTTCGTCGCCAGGCCCCGCTTGCGGGGCCTGTTGCGTTTCTGGCAGAGACTGCTGTCGGCCCGTTGCCGGCTTTGGCGCTGCGTGTGGAAAGCAGGCGTTCGAGGTGCGGCGCGTGCAAGCCCCAAGGTCCGCGTGCGCAGCGGGCCGAATCCGGCGGTCAGCCTGCGGCTGACTTCGCTGCGGTTCTCGG
>JACRAZ010000050.1 GCA_016213205.1 Burkholderiales bacterium | reverse complement strand
GCGCAGCGCGCGGAGATAAATCCGACAGCGCGCCCCGAGGCCGAGAACCGCAGCGAAGTCAGCCGCAGGCTGACCGCCGGATTCGGCCCGCTGCGCACGCGGACCTTGGCGCTTGCGCGCTCCGCACCTCGAACGTCGGCTCTCAGCACCCGACCTCAAAGACGGCAACGGGCCGACAGCGGCCACCGGCAATGAACAGCCTTGCACGCCATTCATCACGTCAGGCATCGAACGAGGTGTCAGCCGGGGCCAGCGCCACCACTGGCCACGAAGTGCGGGTTCTCGAAACCGGGCTTGCCGTACCGCAGGGGCCCGCCTGCGAGGCAGCCCACCTGCCCGCCGGCGGCGGCCAGCACCGCGTGGCCGGCAGCGATGTCCCATTCCATCGTGCGGCCGAAGCGCGGGTACAGGTCGGCCTGGCCCGCGGCCAGCAGGCACAGCTTCAGCGAGGAGCCGGCCGTCGTGCTGAAGGCCACACGCCGGCCGGCGAGAAAGGCCTGCAGCGCCGCTTCGTCGCCGTGCGAGCGGCTGGCCACGACCGTCAGCCCCTCGGGCGGCACGGCTCGGCAGCCGATGGCGCGGCGGCCGTGTTCGTCCTCCACCCAGGCGCCGTGGCCCACCGCGCCGGCGTACAGGCGGCCGGCGGGGCCCTGGGCTGGCGCCAGCACCACGCCCAGCACCGGCAGGCCATGTTCGATGAGCGCGATGTTGACGGTGAACTCGCCATTGCGGCTGATGAATTCCTTGGTGCCGTCCAGCGGGTCCACCAGCCAGAAACGCTCGCCCACCTGCGGCACGCGGCCCGCGGCGGCGGCTTCTTCGGCCACCACCGGGATCTGCGGCGCCAGCTTGGCCAGGCCAGCCAGGATCACGGCTTCGGCGCGTTCGTCGGCCTCGGTCACCGGCGAGGCATCGGCCTTGCCGCGCACCGCGATCGGGCCGGCATACACCGCCATCACCTCGACGGCAGCCTCGCGGGCCAGGGTGGCAATGCTGTCGAGCAGCGCCGGGTAGTCCAGGGAAGGAAGTGTCATCGCGTGGGGCGCCTGCGGCTTCGACCGCGCGGCATTGTGCGCCAGAATGCCCGCACCGCCCCTGCCCTGCCGCCATGATCGCCCCCGTCCGACTGACCCACCTGCAGCGCCTCGAGGCCGAGAGCATCCACATCCTGCGCGAGGTGGTGGCCGAATGCGAGAAGCCGGTGATGCTGTACTCCGTGGGCAAGGATTCGGCCACCATGCTGCACCTGGCGAAGAAGGCCTTCCACCCTGCGCCGCCGCCCTTCCCGCTGCTGCACGTGGACACCACCTGGAAGTTCCGCGACATGTACACGCTGCGCGACCGCATGGCCGCCGAGCTGGGCATGGAGCTGCTGGTCTACCGCAACCCCGAGGCGCTGGCGCTGGGCATCAACCCGTTCGAGCATGGCTCGCAGCTGCACACCGACATGTGGAAGACGCAGGGGCTGAAGCAGGCGCTGGACCTGCACGGCTTCGACGCCGCCTTCGGCGGCGCGCGGCGCGACGAGGAGAAGTCGCGCGCCAAGGAACGCATCTTCTCGTTCCGCAGTGCCGAGCACCGCTGGGACCCGAAGAACCAGCGTCCCGAGCTCTGGCACCTGTACAACGCCCGCAAGCGCCAGGGCGAATCGATCCGCGTGTTCCCGCTGTCGAACTGGACCGAGCTGGACATCTGGCAGTACATCCACCTCGAAAACATCACGATCGTGCCGCTGTACTTTGCGGCCGAGCGCCCAGTGGTCGAGCGTGACGGCATGCTCATCATGGTGGACGACGCGCGCATGCCGCTGCGCCCGGGCGAGGTGCCGATGATGAAGAAGGTGCGCTTCCGCACCCTGGGCTGCTACCCGCTGACCGGCGCCATCGAATCCGAGGCCGACACCCTCACCGCGGTGATCCAGGAAATGCTGCTCACCCGCACCAGCGAGCGCCAGGGCCGGCTGATCGACCACGACACTTCGGCGTCGATGGAGAAGAAGAAGCAAGAGGGCTATTTCTGAAATGATGCCGCCCCGGCCGCCTGGCGGCCGCCCCCGAGGGGCTGACCCAACCCGGCCGGGCAACCCGGATCGGGTTGGGCCCTTCGCTCCAGACCCCGCGCCCCTGGCCGCTGCGCGGCCTGTCCCCTGCCGGGGACGAAGGCACCCGCTTCGTGCGCCGAAGGTGGCGCTCAACGCAATGGACCCCTGACATGGCGCACGTCTCAGACCTCATCGCCACCGACATCGATGCCTACCTGCACCAGCACGAGCACAAGAGCCTGCTGCGCTTCATCACCTGCGGCTCGGTGGACGATGGCAAGAGCACGCTGATCGGGCGCCTGCTGTACGACTCGAAGATGCTGTTCGAGGACCAGCTCGCCTCGGTGCAGGCCGATTCGAAGAAGTGGGGCACCCAGGGCGGCGAGATCGACTTCGCGCTGCTGGTCGATGGCCTCGCGGCCGAGCGCGAGCAGGGCATCACCATCGACGTGGCCTACCGCTTCTTCTCGACCGACAAGCGCAAGTTCATCGTGGCCGACACGCCCGGCCACGAGCAGTACACCCGCAACATGGTGACCGGCGCCTCCACCGCCGACGTGGCGGTGATCCTGATCGACGCACGCCGCGGCGTGCTGACCCAGACACGCCGGCACAGCTACCTGGTCTCGTTGATCGGCATCCAGCAGGTGGTGCTGGCCGTCAACAAGATGGACCTGATGGGCTACGAAGAAGCCGTGTTCCGCCGCATCGAAGACGAGTACACGGCCTTTGCCGCGCAGATCGGCCTGACCGACGTGACGGCCCTGCCGCTGTCGGCCCTGCAGGGCGACAACATGATCGTGCCCAGCCCGCACATGCCCTGGTACCACGGCCCCACGCTGATGGGCTACCTGGAGCAGGTGGAGCTGGACGAAACCCGCCGCCAGGCCGCGCCGATGCGCCTGCCGGTGCAGTGGGTGAACCGGCCCCACCTCGACTTTCGCGGCTTTGCCGGCACGCTGGCCAGCGGCCAGCTGCGCCCGGGCGAGCGCGTGCGCGTGCTGCCCTCGGGGCGCGAGAGCCGTGTCACCCGCATCGTCACCGCGGGGGGTGATCTCGAGCTCGCGGCGGCCGGCCAGTCGGTCACGCTGACGCTGGCCGACGAGATCGACATCTCGCGCGGCGATGTGATCGTGCCCGCCGCCGCGCCGGCCGAGGTGGCCGACCACCTCGAGGCCATGCTGGTGTGGATGGACGAAACCCCGCTGCAGCCCGGCCGGCCCTACCTGATGAAGATCGGCACCCGCACGGTCAACGCACGCGTGGCCGAGCCGCGGCACAAGGTGAACGTGAACACGCTGGAGCGGCAGCCCGCGCGTGAGCTGCAGCTCAACGAGATCGGCCTGTGCGAGCTGATGCTCGACCGCCCGGTGGCCTTCGATGCCTACCGCGCCAACCGCGAGACCGGTGGCTTCATCCTGATCGACCGGCTGAGCAACCACACCGTGGCCGCCGGCATGCTGCAGGCCGCGCTGCGCGCCCCGCGCGAGGTGCACCTGCAGGCGCTCACCATCGACCGTGCCGCGCGCGCGGCGCTGAAGGGCCAGAAGCCACTGGTGCTGTGGTTCACCGGCCTGTCCGGCGCGGGCAAGTCCACCATCGCCAATGCGCTGGAACGCCGGCTGCACGCCATGGGCCGCCACACCACCTTGCTGGACGGCGACAACGTGCGCCACGGCCTGAACCGCGACCTGGGCTTCAGTGCCGACGACCGGGTGGAGAACATCCGCCGCGTGGCCGAGGTGGCGCGCCTGATGGTCGATGCCGGGCTGATGGTGATCACCGCCTTCATCTCACCGTTCCGCAACGAGCGCGAGATGGCCCGCCGGTTGTTTGCCGAGGATGAATTCGTCGAGATCCATGTCGCCACCCCGCTGGACGTGGCCGAGGCGCGCGACCCCAAGGGCCTGTACCGCAAGGCGCGCCGCGGCGAGCTGCGCGACTTCACCGGCATCGACTCGCCTTACGAGGTGCCCGAGCAGCCCGCGCTGCAGCTGGACACCGTGCGCCACAGCGCGGAGGAATGCGCCGAGCAGGTGATCGCGCACCTGCGCGCGGCGGGGTTGCTGCAATGACTCAGCCGGCGGCAGCGGCCTCGAACGCCCGATCGAGCTTCGCCATCCAGCCTGCCTTGCGCTCGGCCGGTGCGAAGCTCGCCTCGAAGCTGTTGCGCAGCAGCGCATAGGCCTCGCGCGGGCCCAGCGCCGGCAGCGCCTCGAAGGTCTGCAGCAGGTTGTCGTTCAAGTAACCACCGAAGTACGCAGGGTCGTCACTGTTCACCATCGCGCACAGGCCCGCTTCCAGCAGCGCCGGCAGGTTGTGCTGCGACAGGTGCTTGAACACGCACAGCTTCACGTTCGACAGCGGGCACACGGTGAGCGGCATGCGTGATGCGGCCAGCCGCTGCACCAGCGCTGGGCTCTCGGTGCAGCGCACGCCGTGGTCGATGCGCTCGACCTTCAGCACATCCAGCGCGCTTTCGATGTAGGCCGGCGGCCCTTCCTCGCCCGCGTGGGCCACCACGTGCAGGCCCAGCGCCCGCGCCTGCTGGAACACGTGGCTGAACTTCTCCGGCGGGTGGCCGCGCTCGCTGCTGTCCAGCCCCACGCCGATGAAGTGGTGGCGGTAGGGCAGCGCGGCGTTCAGCGTGGCGATGGCCTCGTCCTCGCTCAGGTGGCGCAGGAAGCACAGGATCAGGCTCGCGCTGATGCCCAGTTCGGCATGCGCGCGCTGGCAGGCATGGTGCAGGCCGCGGATCACGGTGCCGATGTCCACGCCGCGCGCGGTGTGGGTCTGCGGGTCGAAAAACAGCTCGGCATGCACCACGTTGTCGGCCGCCGCGCGCTGGAAGTAGGCCCAGGCCATGTCGAAGAAGTCTTCCTCCTTCAACAGCACGCTGGCGCCGGCGTAGTAGATGTCGAGAAAGCTCTGCAGGTCGGTGAAGGCATAGGCCGCGCGCAGCGCCTCCACGCTGGGGTAGGCCAGTGCCACGCCGTTGCGCTGCGCGAGCTTGAAGATCAGCTCGGGCTCCAGCGAGCCTTCGATGTGGATGTGCAACTCGGCCTTGGGCGCGGTGCGCAGCAGGGTGGGCAGTTTCTCGCGGGGGATGGCGTCGAATGTGATCATCTGGCTTGCTCCATGCGGCATTGTGAACCGCTCTTTGCACGACGCGCGGTGCCCGGCCCCCGGGGCGGGCCCAGGTCACCGCCCGGGGCCGCGGCGCTCACTTGTCGCCCGGCACCTTGCCCTCCACGCCCTTGACGAAGAACTTGATGCCGCCCAGGAACTCGTCGTCCGCGGTCTTGTCCTTCTCGAGCACCAGCTTGCCGGCGTTGTCGGTGATCGGGCCCTTCCAGATCACGAAGCTGCCGTCCTTGAGGCCGGCCTTCACGTCCTCGACCTTCTTCTTCACCTCGGCCGGCACGTCTTCGGCCACCGAGACGAAATCGATCGCACCTTCCTTCACGCCCCACCACGCCTTGCCGGTGGACCACTTGCCTTCCAGCGCATCCCGCGTGGCCTTGATGTAGTACGGGCCCCAGTTGATCACCGCCGAGCCCAGGTGGGCCTTGGGGCCGTAGGCCGTCATGTCCGAATCCCAGCCGAAGGCGCGCTTGCCCCTTTCCTGCGCGGTGCGCAGCACGGCGGGCGAATCGGTGTTCTGCATCAGCACGTCGGCACCGCCGTTGATCAGCGCGGTGGCCGCCTCGGTTTCCTTCGGCGGGTTGAGCCATTCGTTGACCCAGACCACCTTGGTCTTGACCTTCGGGTTCACGCTCTGCGCGCCCAGCGTGAAGGCATTGATGTTGCGGATGACCTCGGGAATCGGGATCGAGCCCACCACGCCCAGCGTGTTGGTCTTGGTCATCGCGCCGGCCACCACGCCGGCCATGTAGGCGCCCTCGTAGGTGCGGCTGTCGTAGGTGCGCAGGTTCTCGGCCGTCTTGTAGCCGGTGGCGTGCTCGAACTTCACGTCCTTGGCATCGGCGGCCACCTTCAGCATGGGCTCCATGTAGCCGAAGGTGGTGCCGAAGATCAGCTTCTGGCCCTGGCCCACCATGTCGCGGAACACCCGCTCGGCATCGGCCGCCTCGGGCACCTTCTCGACGAAGCTGGTGACGATCCTGTCGCCGAACTCCTTCTCCAGCGCCTTGCGGCCGTTGTCGTGCGCGAAGGTCCAGCCACCATCCCCCACCGGGCCGATGTAGGCAAACGCGATCTTCAGCGGCGCGGGCTTGGCCGCCGCGGCCGAGGCCGGGGCGCTGGCCGGCGTGGGCGCTGCCGGCGCGGCCTCATCCTTCTTGCCACAGCCCACCAGGGCGGCGGTGGCGGCCAGGGTGGACCAGCCGGCCAGTTGAAGCAGGGCGCGTTTGGTGGCGATGTGCGACATGGTTTGGTTCTCCAGGGAAGGAACGGACGAGGACGGTTGCAGCGCGTGAGGCCCGGGCTTCACGACCCGGGGAAGAACGGCTTGCCCAGCGAAGCCGGCATGTTGACCCGGATCCACGTGGCGTTGCGCGAGATCAGCACCAGCACCACGATGGTGGCGAGGTAGGGCAGCATCGAGAGCCACTGGCTCGCGATCTGCACGCCCTCGCCCTGCAGGTGGAACTGCAGCATCGTGACGCCGCCGAACAGGTACGCCCCCAGCAACACCCGTGCCGGGCGCCAGGTGGCGAAGGTGGTGAGGGCCAGCGCGATCCAGCCCTTGCCGGCGATCATGCCCTCCACCCACAGCGGGGTGTAGATCACCGACACGTAGGCGCCGGCCAGCCCGCACAGCGCGCCGCCGGCCACCACCGCCAGCAGGCGGATGCGCCGCACCGGGTAGCCCAGTGCATGCGCCGATTCGGGTGATTCGCCGATGGCCCGCAGCACCAGGCCGGCGCGCGAGCGGTACAGGAACCAGGCCAGTGCAAAGGCCAGCGCCACCGCCAGGTACACCATCGGGTGCTGCTTGAACAGTGCCGGGCCGATGAGCGGCAGGTCCGCCAGGCCCGGGATCTCGAACTTGAAGCGCTCGCCGATCTTCTCCTGCGTGTACTGGATGCCGGCAAAGGCCGAGAAGCCGGCGCCGGACAGGCTGAGCGCCAGGCCGCTGGCGTACTGGTTGGTGTTGAGCCAGATCACCAGCACGCCGAACACGGCGGCCATCAGCGCGCCGGTGCCCATGCCGGCGGCAAAGGCCAGCAGGTCGCTGCCGGTGTGCACCGCAGTGGCGAAGCCGGCGATCGCGGCCACCAGCATCAGGCCCTCGGCGCCGAGGTTGACGATGCCGGCGCGCTCGTTGATCAGCAGGCCCAGGCCGGCGATGGCGAGCACCGTGCCGGCGTTCAGCGTGGCGGCGATGAGTAGCGCGAAGGACTCCACGGTGCTGTCGCTCCTGGCTGCGGCGGGCTGCTGCTCAGCGCAGCCGCACCCGGTAGTGGATCAGCGTGTCGGCCGCCAGCAAGGCAAACAGCAGCAGCCCCTGGAACACGCCGGTGATCGACTTCGGCAGCCCGAGCCGGGACTGCGCCAGCTCGCCGCCGATGTAGAACATGCTCATCAGCACCGCGGCGAACACCACGCCCACCGGGTGCAGCCGGCCCACGAAGGCCACGATGATGGCCGCGAAGCCATAACCCACCGGCACATAGGGCGTGAGCTGGCCCAGCGGCCCGGCGGCTTCCAGGCCTCCGGCCAGCCCGGCCAGGCCGCCGGACAGCAGCAACGCCAGCCACAGCGCCCGGCGCGACGAGAAGCCCGCATAACGCGCCGCCGCCGGCGCCAGCCCGCCCACCTGCAGCTGGAAGCCCGCATAGGTACGGAACAGCAGCAGCCAGGTGGCCGCCACCGCAAACAGGGCGATCAACACGCCGATGTGCGCACGCGAGCCCTCCACCAGCCGCGGGATCTTGGTCACCGCGAGGAAGGTGATGGTCTGCGGGAAGTTGTAGCCCTTGGGGTCCTTCCAGGGCCCGTACACCAGGTACGACAGCAGCAGCTCGGCCACGTACACCAGCATCAGGCTCACCAGGATCTCGCTCGCGTTGAAGCGGTCGCGCAGCAGCGCCACCAACGCCGCCCACAGCATGCCGCCCAGCATGCCGGCCAGCAGGATGCCCAGCACGATCCACCGGCTCGAATCCGGCCCGGCCTGCATCGCCACCCCGCTGGCACAGATGGCGCCCAGCACGAACTGCCCCTCGGCGCCGATGTTCCACACGTTCGAGCGGTAGCACACCGCCAGGCCCAGCGCGATCAGTGCCAGCGGCGTGGCCTTGATCGCGATCTCGCTCAGCGCATAGGCGTTCTTGACCGGCTCCACGAAGAACATCTGCAGCCCGCGCACCGGGTCCTTGCCCAGCAGCAGGAACAGCCCCACGCCCACCACCACGGTGAGCGCCAGCGCGATCAGCGGCGAGGCCAGCGACATGGCCTGCGAGGGCTGCGGCCGCGCCTCAAGCTTCAGCCGCATGGGCGCCCTCCTCCGCCGGCCACAGCCCCGACATCCACAGCCCGATCGTCTCCACCTCGGCCTGGGCCACCGGCACGCTGGGCGACAGGCGCCCCTGCGCCATCACGAGCAGGCGGTCGGAGATCTCGAACAGCTCGTCCAGCTCCTCGCTCACCACCAGCAGCGCGCAGCCCTCGTCACGCAGGCGCAGCATCGCCTGGCGGATCTGCGCGGCCGCGCCCACGTCCACGCCCCAGGTGGGCTGCGAGACGATCAGCAGCTTCGGCCCCGCATCGATCTCGCGGCCGACGATGAACTTCTGCAGGTTGCCGCCCGACAGGCTCTTGGCCGCCGCACCCGGGCCGCCGGCTTTCACGTTGTAGCGGCCGATCAGCGCGGCCGCCATCGCCCGCACCGCGCCGCTGCGCAGCCAGCCGCCGGGGCCGATGGCCTCGGTGCGCGTGAGCAGGGTGTTCTCGGCCAGCGACAGCGTGGGCACCGCGCCGCGGCCGAGCCGTTCCTCCGGCACGAACTGCAGGCCCAGCCGGCGGCGCTGGCGTGGTGATGCGGCCGCGATGTCGGTGCCGAACAGGCGCACCGAGCCGGCCGGCGCGCGCGTGTCCTCGCCCGACAGCGCGGCCATCAGCGCCTGCTGGCCGTTGCCCGAGACACCGGCGATGCCGACGATCTCGCCCGCGCGCACCTCGAAGCCGATGTCCTGCAGCGGGCGCCCGAAGGGCCCGCTGGCCGGCAGCGACAGCCCCTGCACCTGCAGCACCACCGCGCCGGGCTGGGCCGGCCGGTGCGTCAGCGCGGGCGGCTCGGCACCGATCATCAGGCGCGAGAGGCTGGCATTGGTTTCCTCCGCGGGGTTCACCTCCCCGGCGACCCGGCCACCCCGCAGCACCGTGCAGTGCTGGCACAGCGCGCGGATCTCGTCGAGCTTGTGGCTGATGTACAGGATGGCGCAGCCCTGCTGGGCCAGCGTGCGCAGCGTGAGAAACAGCGACTGCACCGCCTGCGGCGTGAGCACCGAGGTGGGCTCGTCCAGGATCAGCAGCTGCGGCTGGGTCATCAGCGCGCGCACGATCTCCACCCGCTGGCGCTCGCCCACCGACAGCGTGTGCACCGGGCGCAGCGGGTCCACCTCGAGCCGGTAGTCGCGCGAGACACGCTGCACCTGGGCCACCACCTCGGCCAGCGGCTGCGCCTGGTCCAGGCCCAGCCACACGTTCTCGGCCACGGTGAGGGTGTCGAACAGCGAGAAGTGCTGGAACACCATCGCGATGCCCAGCGCGCGCGCCTGCTGCGGGTTGGCGATGCGCACGCGCTGGCCGTTCCAGTGGATCTCGCCTTCGTCGGGCTGCACCGCGCCGTAGATGATCTTCATCAGCGTGGACTTGCCGGCGCCGTTTTCGCCCAGCACCGCGTGGATCTGGCCCGGCGCGACGCGCAGCGACACCTGGTCGTTGGCCCGCACCGCGGGGTACTGCTTGCTGATGCCGACCAGCTCGAGCCTGGGCACGGGGTGGGGCTGGGGGTCCGGAGCGGCGGGGGTCATGGGCTGTGGCGGGCATGGCGGCGCTGGCCGCCGACCCAGCATTCGAGCAGGTTGCGTTCGTCGCCCAGTGTCACCCAGGCGAACACCTGTTCGTGCAACTCGCGCGCCAGCGCGTGGCGGCGGGTGGCCACCGGGCCCACGGCCCAGTCCCACAGGCACAGGTCGGCCATCAGGCCCGCCTCCAGCGTGCCGATCTCGTGGCCCAGGCGCAGCGCCTGCGCCGCCCCGCGGGTGGCCGCATGCAACAGCGCCCAGGCCGTGAGCCGGGTGCCGGCCAGGGCCTGCACCTTGTAGCCCTCGGCCATGGTGCGCAACATCGACAGCGAGGTGCCGCCTCCCACGTCGCTGGCCAGGCTCACGGCCACGCCGGCCTCGCGCGCCGCGCGCCAGCCGAACAGGCCGCTGCCCAGGAACAGGTTGGACGAAGGGCAGAACGCGATCTGTGCACCGGCATCGTGCAGGTGGCTGCGGTCGGTATCGTCCAGCCAGATGCCGTGCGCGAACACCGCGCGCTCGGTCAGCAGGCCGTGGCGGGCGTACACGTCGAGGTAGCTGCGCGCCTCGGGAAACAGTTGCGCCACCCAGGCCACCTCGGCCGGGTTCTCGGCCACGTGGGTCTGCAGGTACAGGCCGGGGTGCTCGGCCAGCAGGCGGCCGGCCATTGCCAGCTGTTCGGGGCTGCTGGTGGCGGCGAAGCGCGGCGTCACTGCATAGGCCAGGCGCCCCTGGCCGTGCCAGCGGGCGATGAGGGCACGGCAGTCGCGCTCGGCGCCGGCCACGTCGTCGCGCAGCGCCGCGGGGGCGTGGCGGTCCATCAGCACCTTGCCGCTGATCACCCGCATGCCGCGCGCCTGGGCCGCGGTGAACAGCGCCTCCACCGAGCCGCGGTGCACGGTGGGAAACACCACCGCCGCGGTGCTGCCGTGGGCCAGCAGCGCATCGAGGAACAGCGCCGAGGCGGCCGCCGCCACCACCGGATCGGCATGCGCGGCTTCGGCCGGGAAGGTGTAGGTCTCCAGCCAGTCCAGCAGCTGCGTGCCCCAGGAGCCGATCACGTCGATCTGCGGGCAGTGCACGTGGGTGTCGATGAAGCCGGGCATCAGCAGCCGGCCACGGTGCTCGTGCTGCTCGAAGTCGTCGCCCGGGGCCTGCGGCTGCACCGCGAGGATGCGGCCCTGCTCGTCGATCAGCAGCCAGTGGTCGGGCCGCCAGCGCACTGCCGGCGAGTGCAATGCGTCCAGGCCCGGGTCGCCGGTGAAGTCCAGCAGGTCGGCATGGATCGCGGTCTTGCGGGCGGTGGCGGGGGCTGGCATGCGCTGTGCGTGGGGCCGGAGTAAGCTGCATCGTATCCATTGCACGCGGCGTGCCACCCACCACCGGCCATGACATCGGGACTGCCCTCCTCGCCTGCCTCCCCCGCCGCCACCGGCGGCGCGCGGCCGATCCGCTTCTTCCACCGCGGCGCGGTGGTCGAGGTGGCGGGCCTGCCCCCCACCACCACGGTGCTGGCCTGGCTGCGCGAGCATGCCCACCGCACCGGCACCAAGGAAGGCTGCAACGAGGGCGACTGCGGCGCCTGCACCGTGCTGGTGGGCCAGCTCCAGCCGGACGACAGCCTGGCCTGGCAGCCGCGCAATGCCTGCATCCAGTTCCTGCCCACGCTCGATGGCCAGGCCCTGCTGACGGTGGAAGACCTGGCGCTGCCGCCCGGCAGCGAACCCGCGCTGCACCCGGTGCAGCAGGCGATGGTGGATTGCCACGGCTCGCAATGCGGCTTCTGCACCCCGGGCTTCGTGATGTCGCTCACCGCCTGCTACGAGGCGCACCAGGACAGCGGCACCCGGCCCACGCGGCAGGCGCTGGCCGATGCGCTCTCGGGCAACCTGTGCCGCTGCACCGGCTACCGGCCGATCCTGGCAGCGGGCGAGCGCATGTTCACGCTGCCCGAGCGCCGCATCGATGCCGGGCCGATCGTCGCGGCACTGAAGGCGCTGCGTGCCGACCCGCCGCTCGAGGCCACGGGCTTTGCCGCGCCGCGCAGCCTGGACCACCTGGCCGCGCTGCGGCTGGCGCGGCCGCAGGCGCGCCTGCTGGCCGGCGGCACCGACATCGGCCTGTGGGTGAACAAGCAGCTGCGCAGGCTGGATGACCTGGTCTACCTGGGCCGCGTGGCCGAGCTGCACACCGTGCGCGAGGCCGAGGGCCAGCTCCAGATCGGCGCCGCGGCCTCGCTGGAAGCCGCCTGGAACGCCCTGGCCCGCCACTGGCCCCACACGCGCGAGATGGGCCTGCGTTTTGCCTCGCCGCCGATCCGCCTGGCCGGCACGATGGGCGGCAACCTGGCCAACGGCTCGCCGATCGGCGACGCGGCCCCGGTGCTGATGGCGCTGGGCGCGAGCCTGGTGTTGCGGCGGGGCCAGGCGCAGCGCACGCTGCCGCTGGAAGACTTCTACCTCGGCTACATGTCGAACCAGCTCGCCGAGGGCGAATTCCTGCAGGCCATCCAGGTGCCGCTGCCGCAGCCGCAGCACCAGCTGCGCGCCTACAAGCTGAGCAAGCGCTTCGACAGCGACATCTCCGCGCTGGCCGCGGGCCTGTGGCTGCAGCTCGATGCCGGCGTGGTGCGCGCGGCGCGCTTTGCCTTCGGCGGCATGGCGGCCACCGTGCAACGCGCGCGGGGCGCCGAAGCGGCCGTCGTCGGCCAGACCTGGACCGAGGCCACGCTGCAGGCCGCGATGGCCGCGCTGGAGGCCGACTTCACGCCGCTGACCGACCTGCGCGCGAGCGCCGCCTACCGCCGGCGCGCGGCGCGCCACCTGCTGCAGCGGCTGTGGCTGGAAACCCGGCCCGAGGCGCCGCTGGCGCCCGAGCAGCTCAGTGTCTGGAGCGCCCGATGAATGCGCCGCACGACAGCCCCGCCGTGGTGGGCAGCCCGCGCCCGCACGAATCGGCCGCCCTGCACGTGGCCGGGGCCGCCCCCTACGTGGACGACCTGCCCGAGGTGCAGGGCACGCTGCATGCGGCGCTGGGCCTGTCGCCGGTGGCGCACGGGCTGCTGCAGGGCATCGACCTCGACACCTTGCGCGCCCAGCCCGGCGTGGTGGCGGTGCTCACCGCGGCCGACATCCCCGGTGCCAACGACTGCGGCCCGATCGTGCACGACGACCCGATCCTGGCCGACGGCACCTTGCACTACCTGGGCCAGCCGGTGTTCGTGGTGGTGGCCCGCACCCGCGAGGCGGCGCGCCGCGCGGCCGCGCTGGCCGCGCAGGTGATCCGCTGCGACGCCCTCGAGCCGGTGCTCGATGCGCAGCTGGCCCACCACCGGCAGCAGTACGTGGTGCCGCCGATGCACCTGACGCGGGGTGATGCGCGCGCCGCCATCACCACGGCACCCCAGCGGCTGCAGGGCGAGTTCTCGCTCGGTGGCCAGGAGCACTTCTACCTCGAGGGCCAGATCGCCTATGCGCTGCCGCAGGAAGACGGCGGCCTGCTGCTGCACTGCTCGACCCAGCACCCCAGCGAAATGCAGCACGCGGTGGCGCAGGCCCTGAAGCGGCCCGCACACCAGGTGCAGGTGGTGTGCCGGCGCATGGGCGGTGGCTTCGGCGGCAAGGAGAGCCAGAGCGCGCTGTTCGCCTGCGTGGCCGCGCTGGCCGCGGCGCGCCTGGGCGCGCCGGTGAAGCTGCGGCCCGACCGCGACGACGACATCCTGATCACCGGCCGCCGCCATGGCTTCGAGTTCCAGTGGGACGTGGGCCACGACGACGACGGCCGCATCCTCGGCGTTGAGCTCCAGATGGTGGCCAACGCCGGCTTCTCGGCCGACCTGTCGCCGCCGGTGATGACACGCGCGCTGTGTCACGTCGACAACGCCTACTGGCTGCCCGAGGTGGCCCTGCACGGCTACTGCGCGCGCACCAACACGCAGAGCAACACCGCCTTCCGCGGCTTCGGCGGCCCACAGGGCGCACTGGCGATCGAGCTGATCCTCGACAGCCTGGCGCGCAAGCTGGGCCGCGACCCGCTGGATGTGCGGCGCGCCAACTTCTACGGCACGCCCGAGCACAACCCCGAACGCAACACCACGCCCTATGGCCAGGTGGTGGCCGACAACATCCTCGCGCCCCTGGTCGACCGCCTCGTCGACACCAGCGAGTACCCCGCGCGCCGCGCCGCCATCGCCCGCTTCAACGCGGCCAGCCCGGTGCTGAAGAAGGGCCTGGCCCTGACGCCGGTGAAGTTCGGCATCTCGTTCAACGTGGCGCACTTCAACCAGGCCGGCGCGCTGGTGCACGTGTACACCGATGGCTCCATCCTGGTGAACCACGGTGGCACCGAAATGGGCCAGGGCCTGAACACCAAGGTGGCGCAGGTGGTGGCGCACGAACTGGGCGTGCGCCTGGAACGGGTGCGCTGCACCGCGACCGACACGCACAAGGTGGTCAACACCTCGGCCACCGCGGCCTCCACCGGCGCCGACCTCAACGGCAAGGCCGCGCAGCATGCGGCGGCGCAGATCCGCGAGCGCCTGGCCGAATTTGCGGCCCTGCGGTACGGCGGCACGGCCGAAGCGGTGCGCTTCCAGCATGAGCGGGTGCTGGTGAACCAGCAGCCCATCGCGTTTGAAGAACTGGTGCAGCAGGCCTACTTCGCCCGCGTGCAGCTGTGGAGCGATGGCCACTACGCCACCCCCGGCCTGCACTGGGACCGCGAGCGCCTGCAGGGCCACCCGTTCTTCTACTTCGCCTATGGCGCGGCCTGTGCCGAGGTGGTGGTGGACACGCTCACCGGCGAGCACCGCCTGCTGCGCGCCGACCTGCTGCACGACGTGGGCCAATCGCTCAACCCGGCCATCGACATCGGCCAGGTCGAGGGCGCCTTCATCCAGGGCCTGGGCTGGCTGACGATGGAGGAGCTCTGGTGGCAGCCGGGCACCGGCAAGCTGATGACGCATGCGCCCAGCACCTACAAGATCCCCACCGCCAACGATTGCCCGGCCGACTTTCGTGTGGCGCTGTTCGAGGGCGCCAACCCCTCGGACACCATCCACCGCAGCAAGGCCGTGGGCGAGCCGCCACTGCTGCTGGCGTTCTCGGCCTTCCTCGCGATCCGCGATGCGATCTCGGCCGCCGGCGGCCACCGCACCGACCCGCCGCTGCGCGCACCGGCCACGCCCGAGGCGGTGCTGGATGCGCTGGCGGCGGTGCGCGGCGCCGTCTGAGCGCTTGAGAGGCTTTCCCATGCGCCCACGTCAGCCCCCAGAACAAGCCCAATCTAGGCGAAAAGCGCAGCCGTGGCCGTTCCCCCGGCGAGCTTTTCAACGACGAGTGGGCTTGTTCTGGGGGCTGACCCGAAGGGCCGGGG
>JACRAZ010000049.1 GCA_016213205.1 Burkholderiales bacterium | reverse complement strand
GCGCAGCGCGCGGAGATAAATCCGACAGCGCGCCCCGAGGCCGAGAACCGCAGCGAAGTCAGCCGCAGGCTGACCGCCGGATTCGGCCCGCTGCGCACGCGGACCTTGGCGCTTGCGCGCTCCGCACCTCGAACGTCGGCTTTCAGCAACCGACCCCAAAGGCAGCAACGGGCCGAAAGCCGCCAAAGGCAACCAGCGCCCGCGCCCTGCACAACCCGCGGCGTCGAGCGATCGGCCCATCACGCCACCCCCGCCTGCGCCGCATGGAACTTGGCGCGCAACTGGCTCACATCCCCCGAGCCCAGGTAGGCGCGCACGACCTCGGGGTTGTGCTGCACTTCGCCCGGCGTGCCACGCGCGATCACCTCGCCGAAGTTGAGCACCACCACGTGGTCGGACAGGTCCATCACCATGCCCATGTCGTGCTCGACCATCAGCACCGTCACGCCCCACTCGTCGCGCACGTCGAGGATGAAGCGCGCCATGTCCTCGGTTTCCTCGCGGTTCATGCCGGCTACCGGCTCGTCGAGCATCAGCACCTGCGGCTGCATGGCCAGTGCGCGGGCCATTTCCACGCGCTTTTGCAGGCCGTAGGAGAGTGCAGCCACCGGCGCGTGGCGGATGTGGTCGATCTCGAGGAAATCGATGATGCGCTGCTCGATGTCGGCGCGCAGCGCGGCTTCCTCGCGCCGCGCCGGGCCCCACCAGGCCAGGGCCTGCAGCACGTTGGTCGACAAGTGCGTGTGGCGGCCCAGCTTGATGTTGTCCAGCACGGTCATGCCGCGGAACAGCGCAATGTTCTGGAAGCTGCGCGCCAGCCCCAGCTTCGCGCGTTGCGAGGCCGGCACGCGGGTGATGTCTTCGCCGCGGAAGCGGATGCTGCCGGCCTTGGGCCGGTAGAAGCCCGAGATGGTGTTGAACAGCGAGGTCTTGCCCGCGCCATTGGGGCCGATGATCGACGTGATGGAGCCCGGCGCCACCGCCAGGCTCACGCCGTTGAGCGCCTTCACGCCGCCGAAGGCGAGCGTGATGCCGTCGATTTCCAGCACCGGCGCGGTCATGCCTTGCGCCCCCGGATGCGCGCCACACTGCGCCGGGCCACCGGCGCGCGCGGCACGATGCCTTGCAGCAGCAGCTGGATGCACGACTCGGCCACCTCTTCAGGGCCCAGTTCACCGCCTGGCTGGTACCAGCGGCCGATCCAGCTGATGGCGCCGGCCAGGGTGAACGCGGCGATCTTCGCGTCGCAGGGCGCCACCGAGCCATCGGCGATGCCCGCTTCGATGAGCTGGCGGAATTCCAGGTCGATCTGCGCCTTCAGTGCGCGCAGCTTGCGGCGGTTGTCGGCCGGCAGCGGGTCTTCGCCGACGCGGATGACGCACATGCCGAAATCACTCATCACCACCGCGGCATAGGCCCGCATGCAGGCACGCAGCCGCTCGAGCGCGCTGCCACCGGATTCGGTGGCCTGGGCGATGCCGGCGCGCACCATCTCAAGCCCCGCGTGCACGCAGCCGAACAGGATTTCGTCCTTGTTCTTGACGTAGTAATACAGCGTGGGCTTGGTGACGCTCAGTCGCTCGGCCACCTCGTCCAGCGAGGTGGCGTGGAAGCCCTTTTCGCTGAACAGCCGCGCGGCCGTGCGCAGCACCGCTTCGCGCTTGTCGGCACGGTCGCGCGCGCGGTCTTGCGGGCTGGTCCAGGGCGATGCGGCGGGGGCGTGCACGGGCTCGTGTCTCCAGGCGGGCGGCGGTGCGCCGGCGGCTGCCCTACTTGCGGGTAACCATGTTTCCTCGAAGTATCAGCGCGCGCCCGGGCCCGCGCAATCGGCGATGCGGCGGTGTTTTCCCGGGTGACGCGGCGTCGGCGCGCTGCCGCGACGCGCCGTGCCGGGTTTGACGATCGGCTATGTTTCGATTATTCTGGAAATACAGTTTCAAACCCGCCCGATGCCTGAACCCCTGCCACCCCCCGCCACCGCCGACGTGGCCCGCTTCGCCCGCATGCTGGCCGCCATGGGCACCGAGCCGCGGTTGATGATCGTGCGCCTGCTGCTCGCCGCCCACCCCGGCGGCCGCGTGGTGGGCGAGATCGCGGCCGAGCTGGGCATGGCGAACTCCACCTTGTCGCACCACCTGGACAAGCTGAAGAACGAAGGCCTGCTGCGCGTGGTGCGCGAGGGCACCTACCTGCGCTACGCGGTGAACGATGGCGCGCTGACCGAACTGCTGGCCTTCCTGTATGCCGAGTGCTGCCAACGCAGCCAGGCCATCGACCCGCAGCGCGTGCTGTGCTGCTGAACCCACCCCTGGAGACACCGATGACACACGCCCCCGAGCTCAAGGACATCGTCAAACAGAAGTACGGCCAGGCTGCCGAACGCGTGCGCAGCGGCAGCGCCGGTGCCTGCTGCGGCGGCGCCAGCGGATGCGCCGATCCGATCACCTCGAACCTGTACGACGCGGCGCAGGCCGGCGCCGTGCCCGAGGCCGCGATGCTGGCCTCGCTGGGTTGCGGCAACCCCACCGCGCTGGCCGAGCTGCGGCCCGGCGAACAAGTGCTCGACCTCGGCTCGGGTGGTGGCATCGACGTGCTGCTCTCGGCCCGCCGCGTGGGCCCCACCGGGCGCGCGTTCGGGCTGGACATGACCGATCAGATGCTGGCGCTGGCCGAGGAGAACAAGCGCCGCAGCGGCCTCGAGAACGTGCACTTCCTCAAGGGCGAGATCGAGCACATCCCGCTGCCCGACAACTCGGTGGACGTGATCATCTCGAACTGCGTGATCAACCTCGCGGCCGACAAGGACCGCGTGCTGCGCGAAGCCTTCCGGGTGCTGAAGCCCGGTGGCCGGCTCGCGGTGTCCGACGTGGTGGTGCGTGGCGAGGTGCCGGCCGAGATCCGCCGCAACATGAATCTGTGGATCGGCTGCATCGCCGGCGCCTTGTCGGACCAGGACTACCTGGCCAAGCTGGCCGGCGCCGGCTTCGAGCAGGGCTCGATCGAGATCACGCGCGTGTACACCGTTGCCGATGCGCAGGACTTCCTGGCCGGCCAGGGCGAGGACATGCTGCGCCTGGCCCAGGCGGCCGATGGCAAGTTCGCCAGCGGTTTCGTGCGGGCGGTCAAGCCCGCTGAAGCCCGGCCGCAGGCCCCGGCAGCGGCAGCCCGCGTCAACGAGCCATGCTGCGCGCCTGCCTGCTGCGGGCGCTGAGTCAGACCGCCGGCCCGTGCCGTCAGCGCTGGCGAACCGAGCCTGCGTCGCGGGTGCTGCGGCGGCGCATGGCCAGCAGCAGGCATGCGGCGGCCACCAGCGCCCCACTGGACGGCTCGGGCACCTCCGCGGTCCGGTTGGCATTGCCGGTGATGTGGATGGCGTCGGTCGCTGCGTCCACCAAGCCGTCATGGTTGAAATCGCCGCGGATCCAGCCTTCGGCGGTGGCCTGTGTGGCACTGCCCAGGTCGGCTGGCGGCAGGCCGTCCGGCGCCAGCGAGCCGCTGGTGCTGAAGTCCAGACCCGACAGGGCCGGCAGCCAGCAGACCGGGTTGCCGGACAGCCCGCAATCGGGAGGCGGCGCGCCGAGCCAGACCCCGTTCGGGAACGCAAAGGAGCCCCCGAGCGTGAACGAGGGGCCCCAACCCGCCTGCGCGTTCCAGACGATGGCCTCCAGGGCGCCCGAACTCAGCGTGGTGCCGTTCGCCAGGACGATGCTCGCACCGCCCACCACGCTGTAGCTGCGCCCGATGACCACCGGGCCTGAGGGGCCGGTGGCGACGACATCGTGGCTGAATTGCAGCGTTTCGCCGTCATACATGAACTGTGCGCTGAACGGCCCGAAGGCCCCCGGCGACAGGTGCGAGGCCAGCGCTTGCGCATGGCTTCCAACGCCTGCGATCGCCAGCGTGCCCTGGAACGAAACCGCCACCGGCGAGGCCTGCACCCCGGCAGGCCCCCAGGTGGCGAAACAGGCCATCAGCCAGACCAAGGCCCGAGGCCATGCCTTGTCGCTGCCACGCATCACGCTCCCCTTCGTGCTCATTGCTTTGCGGGGAGCATAGCGTCGCGGCCGGGCGCGGGCTTGTGCCGCGTCAAGCCGGCGACCAGCGCCACCGCGCATTTGGGGCTGGCACCGGCCAGCCGCCCAGCGCGGCGCTTATTTCACCGTGTCGAACAGGGCCCGCGCCTGCGCATGGCAGAACGGCGGCTCGTAGGTGCCGTGGTAGTTGGCATAGTAGGTGGCGAAGGCTGCCGAGCTGGGGTCGGTGGGCGCCGCGCCGCCGGGGCCGAAGGTGGCGCGGATGAACGGGTCCACGTCCACCGTGGTCACGTTGGTCACGCCGCGTGCGGCGAAGTCGGCCTTCAGCACATTCATGTGCACGGCCGGCGGCACGGTGGGGTCGCCGGCGCCGCCGCACAGCAGCACCTTGGCCTTGGGGATCCAGCCCAGCAGGTCGTTCTTCTTGGCCGTGAGGTACAGCGGGCTGTTGTTGTTGGTTTGCGTGTCGGTGATGAAGGCGGGCTGGAACAGCGCATCGCGGGCCTGGTTCGGTGTCTCACCCTTGGCACCCGGCAGCGCACCGGTGGTGACCAGCGTGGTGTAGGTCAGCGTCGGGTTGGGCAGCAGGTTCGTGATGTTGGCGGCATAGGGGGCCTTGAACACCGCGTTCACGTCGGAGTAGATGTTGCCGTACACCTTTTGCCAGGCGGTCACCAGGTAGGGCACGAAGAACTGGTAGCCGGCGATGGCATCGGGCAGCTTGAACGAGCCCGACAGGTTGTAGGGCCCGGCCAGGTGCGCGCCGGCCACGATGTTGAGTTCGGCCGCGGCATCGCGCTCGCCATTGCGGTGGGCCGACATCGACGAGTGCCCGCCCTGCGAGTAGCCGGTGAGCATGACCTTGCCGGACAGGTTGGCGCCCACGCCGGTGGCCGCGTTGCGCGCGGCGCGGATCGAATCGATCACCGTGGTGGCCTCGGAATCGGCATGCAGGTACGGGTGGTAGCTGAAGGCCGACTTGGCAAAACCCAGGTAATCGGTGGCCACCACGGCATAGCCTTGCGCCGCATACATGGCCGCGAGCAGGAAGGTCTCCGAATCCGCCGGGTTGGCCAGCGTGCGCGGCTTCTGCACATCGGTGCCCTTGGCGTAGGCCACCAGGGCCGCGGCGGTGGTGCAGGTGCCGCCGGGCACCAGCATCACGCCCGAGGCATTGGTCTTCTCGTCGTTCGGGCCGACGGTGTGGTAGTTCAGCGCCACCACCTTCACCTCGCACTTGGCCTTGCCCGTCAGGGCCTGCAGGCCGCTGGCGGCGGTGCCGGCGTCGATCTGCGCGGTGCTCAGCGTGGTGAGCGTGGCGGGCGGGTCGACCAGGGCGCCGCGGTCGGGCCCTTCGTCGCCGCCGCAGGCGGCGAGCAAGGCGGTCAATCCGGCCAGGGGCAACAGGCGGAAATGGTTCATGGCAGCGAAAAGTGATAGTTGTAGATCTGCGGCATCCTGATCGCTGCACCCAGCCGGCGGCATTGGGGAATGCACGGGGTCGCGCTCAGCGCGTCGCGCAAACCGCCTCCGCCAGGTGCCGCAGCAGCTTGCCGCCGTCGCCACGCCAGGCGCTGCCATGCATGCAGGCCAGCGTGCGCGGCTGCAGCTGGGCCAGGCGGGCCAGCGTGGCCGCCGTCTGCGGTGCATGGGCGAAGTAGTCCATCGGCTGGCGGAAGGCCTCGCTCGGGCCGAGGATGTCGCCCTCGGTCAGGGCCACTTCGCCGGGGCCGCCCTGCGTGAACAGGTCGCCGCAGAAGAAGGTGCTGCTGCTCAGGTCCATCAGCAGCCCGCAGTCCCAGCCATGCGGCACGTGCGGCGTGTCGATCCACTGCACCGTGTGGCGGCCCAGCACGAGCTGCTCGCCATCGGCCAGCGCACGCGGCGGCCGGTCCGCCAGGTCGTTCACCGACACCATGGCCGCCACCTGGCTGCACAGCGGCACCGCCTGGGGTGCCACGCCCAGCAGCAGGTTCAGCGCGCCACATTCGTCGGCCTCCACGTGCGAGAAGCCGATGTAGCGCAGCCGCTCGACCGGCATCACCGACGCGATGGCCTCGCGCACCAGCGGGAACAGCTGGCGGCCGCCAGTGTGGAACAGCAGCGGTTCGTCGTCGACCAGCAGGTACTGGTTGAAGTTGAAGGCGGGCCCGCCCGGAATGGCGATCGGCGTGTTGATGCGGTAGATGCCGTCGGCCACCTCGTGCACATTGGTGCCTGCCTGCGGATTGGTGATCATCGGAATGCCTCGTGGTCAAGAGTGGATGGAGGCAGGTTGTGTTGCCAGCCGGGCCGGCGTTACGGCTTTTTTTGCAGCGCGGGGCTTGGCTAAGATCACGCGATGCCCGCCACCGATGCCACCGATGCCTTCGTGGCCGGCCTGTCCGACAGCCCGGAGGCACTGCTCGCGCGCCAGATCGTGGCCGCCGCGCCGGGCCAGGCCAGCGAAGCCGAAGCCGCGCTCTACCGGCTGCTGGCCCCCCGCGTGCGGCGCTACGGCCTGCGCCACCTGCGCGACGCCCATGCCGCGGCCGACCTGGTGCAGCAGGTGATGGCGCTGACGCTGGAGCGCCTGCGCGCAGGGGCATTGCGTGAACCCGAACGCGTGCTGTCCTTCGTGCTGGGCACCTGCCGGCTGACGGTGATGGACCAGCGCCGCGGCGAACGCCGGCGCGAAGACCTGTTGCAGCGCTACGCCGAGGCGTTGCCGGTGGCCGACCTGCAGATCGCCCCGCGCCTGGACCACCAGCGCGTGGCCGACTGCCTGGAGCGCCTGCCCGAGCGCGAGCGCTCGGTGCTGGTGATGAGCTTCTACGACGACCAGAGCGCCGAGGCGGTGGCCGGCCAGCTGGGCCTGACGGCCGGCAACGTGCGGGTGATCCGCCATCGCGGCATCGACAAGCTCAGGCGCTGCGTCGGTGCCGGCAGGAGCGCCGCATGAACGCCCGCGTGAAGCATCCCTCGGCCGCCACGCTGCTGGACTACTGGCTGCATGACAGCGACGCGGCCACCACCGACGCGGTGGACGAACACCTGATGCAGTGCGACGCCTGCGGCCAGCGGCTCGACGACCTGGTGGCACTGGGCGACGGCGTGCGCACGGCCTTCCGTGCCGGGGCCGTGGCGGCGGTGACCAGCGCGGCCTTCGTGCGGCACCTGGCCGCGCAGGGGCTGAAGCTGCGGGAGTACCGCCTGCCCCCCGAGGGCAGCGTCAACTGCACCGTGGCGCCAGACGACGAACTGCTGGTGTCACGCCTCGAAGCGCCACTGCAGGGCGTGCAACGGGTCGACGCGGTGGCGCACAGCTCGATCGAGCCCGGTGTGCAGCACCGGCTGCAGGACATCCCGTTCGACCCGCAGGCCGGCGAGGTGCTGTACCTGCCCCGGCTGGCCGAGGTGCGCCAGTTGCCGGCGCACACCCTCACCCTCACGCTGCTGGCGGTGGCGCCGGGTGAGGCGCGCACGCTCGGGCATTACACCTTCTGCCACCAGCCCTGGCCCGGCCGCTAGGCGTGCTCAGCCGCCGGCCGAGGCCTCAGCGGCGCGCGAGCCCGCATAGGGCTCGATGCGCGCGGCCGTGAACGAGGGCCGCGCACGCACCCGCTGCCACCAGTCGGCCACCCGCGGCAGCGCCTCGATGGCGCCGGGCTTGAGCTCGCTGATGCGCATGATGAAGGGGGTGGCGGCGATGTCGCCGATCGAGAAGCCTGCGCCGAACAACCAGCCCTGGAGGCTGGCGCCCAGCATCGCTTCCATGCGCTGCGGCAGCTGCAGCAGGCCTTGCATGGCCTCGGCCTTCTCTTCATCGGTGTAGGGCTTGCGGGCCACGCGGGTCCAGGCCTCGCGGCGCTGGGCGCTGGGCACGCGCGCCAGGCGCTCGGCGAGCTGGGCCTCGCTCCACTGGCTGGCCGAGGGCTGCATCGACTGGCTCCAATTGAAGACGATCAGCTTGGGCAGGCAGGCCTCGTCGATCCAGCGCACGAAGTTGCGCAGCAGGGCGCGCTGGTAGGCATCGGCGGGCATCAGCGGCGGCTCGGGGTACAGCTCGTCCAGGTATTCGGCCACCACGGAGCTTTCGTACAGCACGCGATCGCCGTGCAGCAGCGTGGGCACCACGCCGTTGGGGTTCATCGCCAGGTACTCGGGTGAATGCTGGTCGCCCCGCAGCATGTCGACCAGGCGGCTTTCGTAGGCCAGGCCCTTTTCGGCCAGCACCAGGCGCACGCGGCGCGAGGCGCTGGAGCGCCAGCCATGGAACAGCACGAAGGCTCGGGGATCGGGGGTCGGCATCACGCAGCTCCAGCTCAGGGCACCAGGATGGCCGCGCCGGTGGTGGCGCGGCTTTCGAGTTCTTCGTGCGCCCGCCGCACCTCGGCCAGCGGGTAGCGGCGGTTCACCTCGGCCCGCACGGCGCCGCTGCGCACGGCGGCGGCAAAGGTGGCGGCCGACTGGCGCAGCTCGGCCTCGGTGGCGATGAAGCTGCGCAGCGTGGGCCGGCACACGGTGAGCGACTTGGCATGCAGGCGCTGCAGGTCGAAGGCCTCCACGTCGCCCGAGGCGGTGCCGTAGTTGATGGCCATGCCGCGCACGCGCAGGCAGTCCAGCGAGGGCAGGAACACATCGCGGCCCACCGCGTCGTACACCACCGCCACGCCTTCGCCGCCGGTGATCTGCAGCACCCGTTCAACGAAGTTCTCGCGCCGGTAGTCGATGGCGTGGTGGCAGCCCGCGGCCAGCGCGGCCTCGCACTTGGCCGCCGAGCCCGCGGTGCCGATGACCTCGGCCCCCAGCGCGCGCGCCCAGGACGAGAGGATCTGGCCCATGCCGCCGGCGGCCGCATGCACCAGCACCTTGTCGCCCGCGGCCACGGCATACAGGCGGTGCAGCAGGTACTCGGCCGTCATGCCACGCAGCAGCGTGGCGGCGGCGGTCTCCAGCGTCAGCCCCTCGGGCAATGGCACGCAGCGTGCGGCCGGCACCAGGCGCGTGCCGGCGTAGGCGCCCGGGTGCACGTAGGCCACCGGCTGCCCCACCTGGAAGCCGCTGACGCCGGCGCCCAGCGACTCCACCACGCCGGCGCCCTGCGCCCCCAGCACCACCGGGAAGGCCGCGGTGCGGTGCGGCCCGTGGGCGCCCTGGCGCTGGTACACGTCCGCATAGTTCAGGCCGATGGCCTGCTGCACGATGCGCAGCTCACCTGGGCCGGGCTCGGGCACCTCGAGCTCGGTGAATTCCAGCACCTCGGGGCCGCCGTGGCGGTGCGCCAGCACGGCGGGGGAACGCAGCTTCATCGGCCAGGCTTCGTGTGGGGGTTGAGAATCGGCGCCGGCGCGGCAGGGCTGCATCGGCAGGGCCGCAGTGTATATCTACCGAACCTATTGATATATTACGACCATGGACCTCACCCTCGCGCGCCAGCCCGGCCCCGGCAGCAGCCTGCAAGACCGCATCCGGCTCGCGGTGGAGGCCGAGATCCTGTCCGGCGCCCGCCCGCCCGGCAGCGCGATCGACGAGCGCCAGCTCGCCCAGCAGTTCGATGCCTCGCGCACCCCGGTGCGTGAAGCGCTGCTGGTGCTGGCCGCGCAAGGCCTGGTGCACATCGCGCCGCGCTCGGGCATCTACGTGCGGCGGGCCACCGCGGCCGAGCTGGTGGCCACGCTGGAGGCGCTGATGGAGCTGGAAGCCATCGTCGCCGGGCTGGCCGCCAAGCGCGCCAGCGCGGCGCAGTGCGCCGACCTGCGCCAGGCCCTGGCCGCCGCCAGCGCGCGCGCCGACAGCGACGACCTGGACGGCTACGCCGCCGCCAACGCGGTGCTGCACAAGGCCATCTACCGCGCCAGCGGCAACCCGGTGCTGGTGGAGCAGGTGCGCAGCGTGCGCCGCACGCTGGCCGCCTACCGCCTGCGCAGCACCGACAAGCCGGGCCGCCTGAAGGCCTCCGACGCCGAGCACCAGCGCATCGTGGCGGCCATCTGCGCCGGCGACCCCGCGGCCGCCGCCGATGCGATGCGCCAGCACATCAACCTGGGTGGCGACGCCATGGTGCAACTGGTGGCCGCGGCCCAGGCCGTGG
>JACRAZ010000048.1 GCA_016213205.1 Burkholderiales bacterium | reverse complement strand
TACCCAAGGGCGCTGGCGGGCGTTGCGCTGCTGGCCCGGGTGGACACCCGGGCTGCGCATCGCGCCTACGCCAGCGCCCTTGGCCACCCCGGCGTGGGTGCATGGGAAAGCCTCTCAAGCTCTGAGCGCCGCCGCGCGGGCCCGCCCTGGCCAACGCGCGCTGCCCGCCCGGCCCGTGGACCGGGCCCGGAGTGCGCGACCCCGATTCACGCCAAAACAACGGAAGTCCCCATTGATGAGCACCTTGGTCAACCAACAGATCCTGCTGGTCTCGCGCCCCGACGGCGAGCCCGCCACCGACAACTTCAAGCTCGTGTCCACGCCGGTGCCCGAACCGGCCGAGGGCCAGGTGCTCGTGCGCCACCACTACCTGAGCCTGGACCCGTACATGCGCGGCCGCATGAGCGAGGGCAAGAGCTACGCGCAGCCGCAGCCGCTGGACGCGGTGATGATTGGCGGCACCGTGGGGGAGGTGATCGCATCGAAGCACCCGCAGTTCGCCCCGGGCGACAAGGTGGTGGGCATGGGCGGCTGGCAGGAGTACGCGGTGGTGGATGCCACCCAGCGCGGCCTGCTGCGCAAGGTGGACACCACGCACATCCCGCTGGCGGCCTACCTCGGTGCCGTGGGCATGCCGGGCGTCACCGCCTGGTACGGCCTGGTGAAGATCATCGAGCCGAAGGCGGGCGAGACGGTGGTCGTCAGCGCCGCCAGCGGGGCGGTGGGCGGCACCGTGGGCCAGCTGGCCAAGGCGCGTGGTGCGCGCATCGTCGGCATTGCCGGCGGGCCGGACAAGTGCCGCCAGGTGGTCGAGGAACTGGGCTTCGATGCCTGCGTCGACTACAAGGCGCATGCCGGCGTCGCCGCCTTGTCCGCGGCGCTGAAGGCGGCCTGCCCGAACGGCATCGACGGCTACTTCGAGAACGTGGGCGGCGTGATCCTCGATGCGGTGATGGCCAATGCCAATGCGTTCTGCCGCATTGCCGTGTGCGGCATGATCAGCGGCTACAACGGCGAGCCGATCCCGATGGCCGCGCCGCAGCTCATCCTGACCAACCGCATGAAGATCGAAGGCTTCATCGTCGGCGAGCACATGGCGGTGTGGCCGCAGGCGCTGGGCGAACTGGGGGCCATGGTCGCCCAGGGGCAGCTCAAGTACCGCGAAACCGTGGCCCAGGGCATTGCCGCCGCGCCGCAGGCCTTTCTCGGCCTGCTCAAGGGGCGCAACTTCGGCAAGCAGCTGGTCAAGCTGGTCTGAGCGCGGCAGGCCCCGGCATGTTCCACTGGACCTGGCAGCGTTTTGCCGAGCTTGGCGTCGACGGCGTGTACGACATGCTGGCCCTGCGCTGCCGCGTCTTCATCCTGGAGCAGGGGCCCTACCTCGACCCCGACGGGCTGGACCGCCAGAGCTGGCACCTGCTGGGCCGCGACGGCGCCGGCACGCTGCAGGCCTACCTGCGCGTGGTGGACCCGGGGCTGAAGTACACCGAGCCGTCCATCGGCCGCGTGGTGCTGGCGCGTGAATTACGCGGCAGCGGCGCCGGTGACGCCCTGGTGAAGGAAGGCGTGGCGCGCTGCGTGGAGGCCTGGCCGGGGCGGGGCATCCGCATCAGCGCGCAGGCGCACCTGCAGCGTTTTTATGGGCGCCAGGGCTTCGTCACCGAGGGTGAGGAGTACCTGGAAGACAACATTCCTCACGTGCAGATGTGGAGGGCAGCGTGAACGACTTGATCCTGCATCACTACCCGAATTCACCCTTCTCCGAGAAGATCCGGCTGATCCTCGGCCTCAAGGGCCTGGCCTGGCGCTCGGTGATCATCCCGGCCATCATGCCCAAGCCCGATGTCGTGGCGCTCACCGGGGGCTACCGCAAGACGCCGTTCATGCAGGTGGGGGCGGACATCTACTGCGACTCGGCGCTCGTCGCCCGCCTGCTCGAGCAGCGCCAGCCGGCGCCCACGATCTACCCGCCCGCGGTGCCCCTGGCGCCGCAGGTTGCGCAGTGGGCCGATTCGGTGCTGTTCTGGTGCGCCGTGGCCTGGGTGATGCAGCCCGCCGGCATGGCCGCGCTGTTCGACAACCCGCCACCCGAGATGCTGAAGGCCTTTGCGGTGGACCGCGCCAGCTTCACCGGCAACATGCGCCGCATGACGCTGGCCGACGCCACCGCGCAGCTCAACACCCACCTCGCCGCGCTGAATGCACAGCTGCAGCAGGGCGGGCCGTGGCTGTTTGGCCCGGCCGTGACGATCGCCGACTTCTCGGTGGCGCATGCGCTGTGGTTCATCCGCCGTGGCGGGCCGGTGGCCCAGATCCTGGCGCCGCATGCGGCGCTCACGGCCTGGCTGGACCGCGTGCTCGCGATCGGCCATGGCCGTAGCGAAGACCTGGCCAGCGGCGACGCCGTGGCCATCGCCGCCGCTGCCAGCGGCCATGCGCCCACCACCGTGCTGCCAGGGCTCGGGTTCGAGGCCGGGCAGGCGGTCACGGTGGCCGCCACCGACTACGGCAGCGACCCGGTGGCCGGCACCCTGGTCGGCCTGGGACAGGACGAGGTGGTGATCGAGCGCCGCGACGAACGCGCCGGCATCGTGCACGTGCACTTCCCGCGCATCGGATTCCAGATCAAGAAGGAGAGTCAGGCATGAAGGACTTCCACGGCCGCACCGCGGTCATCACCGGCGCGGCCTCGGGCTTCGGGCTCGAGTCGTCGCGCCTGGCCGCGCAACTGGGCATGAACGTCGTGATGGCCGACGTGCAGGCCGACGCGCTGGAACTCGCCGCCAGCGAGGTCAAGGCGCTGGGCGCGCAGGTGCTGCCGTTCCGGCTGGACGTGTCCAAGGCCGATCAGGTGGAGGCGCTCGGTGCCGCCGCGCAGCAGCGTTTCGGCGCACCGCACTTCGTGTTCAACAACGCTGGCGTGGGCTCCGGCGGCCTGGTGTGGGAACAGAGCGTGCGCGACTGGGAATGGGTGCTGGGCGTCAACCTCTGGGGCGTGGTGCACGGCATCCGGGTGTTCACGCCGATGATGCTGGAGGCGGCGAAGGCCGACCCGTCCTACGAGGGGCACATTGTCAACACCGCGTCGATGGCGGGCATGCTGAATGCGCCCAACATGGGCGCCTACAACGTCAGCAAGCACGCGGTGGTGTCGCTCAGCGAGACGATGTACCAGGACCTGGCGCTGGTGAGCGACCAGGTGTTCGCCCACGTGCTGTGCCCGTTCTTCGTGCCCACCGGCATCCATGCCAGCCACCGCAACCGACCGCAGGACCTGGCGGACCAGAAGCCCACCCGCAGCCAGATGATCGCGGCGGCCATGAGCGAGAAGGCCGTCACCAGCGGCAAGGTCACCGCCGCCGAGGTGGTGCGCAAGGTGTTCGATGCGATGCGGGAGAACCACTTCTACATCTTCAGCCACCCCCGGGCGCTGGGCCTGGTGCAGACGCGGCTGGAAGACGTGATGCAGATCCGCAACCCGAGTGATCCGTTCAAGGACAAGCCCGAGATCGGCCAGCAGCTGCGCCAGGCCCTGAGGGCCTGAGCCTGCGCTGGCGGCCCCCCGCGCGGATGGCGCTAGCGCGGCGTGGGGGCCGGCGCCTGGGTGGCAAACAACCAGGCCCGTGCCGACATCGCCATCAAGGCCGGCAGGCCGCCGAAGGGCTGGGCCAGCGAGTCCGCCTCTTCAAGGTCGCCTTCGTCCAGCACCTCGGTCAGCGTGAGGTAGGCGCACCAGGGGCCCTGGCGTTCCAGCAGCGCTTGGCTGGCCAGCGGGTGCAACTGCAGCGAGGCCAGCGCATCGGGCATGCGGGCCTGCAGCAGCAACGGCAGCATCGACGCCAGGCCCATGGTGAACAGTGCGCCCGGCTGGGGCTCGCCGGCCGCCTCGCCCAGCAGCTCGAACAGGCGCGCCCGAGCCAGCGCCATGGCCTGCAAGGCCGGTGACGCCGGCCGCGGCGGGGCCTGTCGCACCAGCATCACCGAGACCCAGCGGTAGAGCTCGTTGCGGCCCAACAGCGCCACCGCCTGCTCGATCGACCCCAGCTCGCCGGACGGCGAGACCGCCGCGCTGTTGAGCTGGCGCAGCAACCGGTAGCTCAGGCTCACGTCGGACTTGATGGCATTGACCACGGCGGCGGTGTCGCCGTCGCGGGCAAGTTCGTTCATCAGCGTCAGCAGGCGGTGGGTCTGTGGCGTCAATGGCCGGGCCTCGGCAGGCTCCGGGGCGTTGGCCAGGCTGCAGCAGGCCAGTCGTGCGCCGGCGGCGAGGGCGGCTTCCACGGCGTCGATGCCCGGCAGGTCCAGGGCCAGGCGCGGCACGCTGGGGCGGGCGGGGGGCGCCGTGGGGCCGGTGCAGCCGGGCAGGGTCAGGAAATCCGGGCTCACCCGGGCGCCCAGGGCCGGCAGGCCGCCCTGGCGCCAGCCGATCAACGCGCCGCTCGCGCGCCACTGGCCGATGCGTTCGGCCAGCAGGTCCAGATCGGACAGGCGCTCGTCATCGGCCAGGGCCAGGTACATGCCGGGCACCAGGCTGTCCGGGCCGGTGGCACGCAGCAGCCAGGCGGCCGGCAATTCGCAGTAGGCCACCTGGCCGCCCTGGGCGCACAGGCGCATGGCGCCCAGCAGGCTGGTGGTGCAGGCCGTGGCCGCGCTCGGGTCGCTGCGGCTGTGCAGGCGGCGCAGCGTGCCATCACCCAGGTGGAACTCGAAGCCGGCAATGCCCCCGTGGGCCGACACCAGCGGCCGCCGGGCGCCCACCGGCACCTCGCCGGTCGGGGCCGCCGGGGTGGCGGCGCGGGCCACGGCGCGCCGCGGGGCGGGCGCCGGCGGCGGGGCGCTC
>JACRAZ010000044.1 GCA_016213205.1 Burkholderiales bacterium | reverse complement strand
GCCCCGAAGTCAGCCAGGCCGGCGCTGCCGCAACCGCCCGAGCCCCAGGCGCCGGCCAGCGCCAGCAGCGCCAGGCCGGCGGCCACGGCCCCCGCGCGGCGGTCGGCCTTCATCGGGGCGCGCCCCGCCGCGCGCTCGCCGGCCGCGGCCGGGGCGTTGCCCCACAGCCGGCGCCAGGCCTGCAGCGCCAGCAGCAGGCGCAGGCACAGCGCTGCGGCCACCAGCCCGCCCACGCCGGCCCAGACGCCCATGCGGGCCAGCCCGAGCGTGTTTTCCAGCAGGTCCACCGCCAGCAAGGCCAGCACCGGGCCGGCCAGCCCGGCCAGCACCCAGCGTTCGTGGGCCGAGAGGTTCAGCGGGTCGTCGTCGCACAGGCCATTGGCCAGCAGCAGGGCCAGGGTCAGGAAGCAGGCGCCGTAGATCGGCATGAACAGCAGCGTGTCCGCGCCCAGGTAGAGCCAGGCAAAGGGGCGCAGGCCGTTGTCGTCCCACCAGCGCAGCAGGGCGGACACGGCGGCCTCGCCCTCGGGGCCTGCCCAGCCGAGAAAATCTTCCACGCCCTGCCCGCCGGGCGCGAACAACAGCGATTGCAGCAGCGTCAGCGTGAGCGCCATGGCCAGCGTGGCCGCGGCCAGCGCGGCCGCACTGCGGCCGGCATCGAGCTGCACGCCAGTGGCCGTGCCCAGCCCATGCACCAGCCGCCCCCAGGCCTGCACGAGCGCCTCCACGGCACCACGTTCGGCCTCGGTGCGAGGCGGGTACTGGACGTCAGCGCTCACGGGCGGCTCCCACGGCACCAGGCTTGGACGGCGGTGCAACACCCCGGTGCCCCGGCGTTGCGGCCACGATTGTGCGTGCGCCACGCACGCGCGCGGTGGGTGAGCGGGCCGCGCTGGCCGCTCGCCTGGCGCGTCAGGCGCCGGCGCAGGCTTCGCGCACGACGCAGGATCGGCGCATCAGCCTGCGGCGCAGGCTTCGCGCACGACGCAGGATCGGCGCATCAGCCTGCGGTGCAGGCTTCGCGCACATAGGCCACCAGCTCGCGTGCGCTGCGCGGCGCGGTGGCCAGCGGCAGGGTCAGCGCCTGCAGCGTGTCGCCCTCGGCCACCGGCAGGCGCCAGCCGGGCAGCACGTCGACCAGCCGGCCCGCGAGCAGGTCGTCGCGCACGCAGTAGTCGGGCGCGAAGACCACGCCGCCACCGGCCCGCGCCAGCGCCACCAGCGTGTCCATGTCGTCCGACCAGGTGTCGGGCGCCACCTCCACCGTGCAGGCCGGCGCGCCCTGGTCGGAGTGCCACAGCAGCGGCACCCCCTCCACCGCCGCCCCCAGCACCAGGCAGCGCTGGCGTGCCAGCGCCGCCGGCCCCGGCAGCGGCGCCGGCAGCAGCGCCGGCGCCGCATAGGCGCCCACCCGCAGCCGCATCACCGGCTGCGCCAGCCAGTCCGGCGGCGGCCTGCGGGTGAGGCGGAAGGCCACGTCGATGCCCTCGCGCAGCAGGTCCACCGTGCGGTCGGAAAACACCAGCTCGAACCGCACCGCCGGGTGCCGGGCCTGGAAGCGCGCGAGCAGCGGCACCAGCACCACGCGGCCGAAGCTGGGCACCGCGGTGATGCGCAAGCGCCCTTCCAGCGCACCGCGCCCGCTGCGCACGCTGCGGCGCGCGCCATCGGCGGCCTCCAGCACGCCGCGTGCATGGCCGGCCAGCCGGCGCCCGGCTTCGGTGAGGCCCAGCGACCGCGTGGTGCGCGCCAGCAGCGTGGTGCCGGCCTGCTGCTCGATGGCGGCGATGCGCCGGCTCACCGCCGCGCGGGTGAGGCCCAGGCGCCGCGCCGCCTCGGCAAAGCTGCCGGCCGCCACCACGCGCGCAAACAGCTCCAGCGCGTTGGCGTCAAGCGCCACCTGCGCGCTGCGCCGGCGCTCCTGGTGGGTGGCGGCCGCCGGCGTGGCCACCCGGGTGGTCCTGATTGGTGAGCTCATGGAACCAATATGTCAACGGTTTGGCGTCTAGTCAACCAGGAGTTGACTGTCTAGAGTGGCCGCCATGCCCTCCACCCCTGCCTCCCCCGACCTGGCCGCCCTTGAAGCCGCCTGCCCTGGCCTGGCCCTGCCGGCCGGCGCCGCCCCGGACCTGCCGGCCACCCACCCCGGCGGCGAAGCGCTGCCGGCCCCCCACACCCTGCTGTGCGAAGACGGCACGCCGCTGGCCGCGCGCTGGTACGAGCCCCCGACGCCCGCCCGCGCGGTGGCGCTGGTGAGCCCGGCCACCGGCGTGCCGCAGCGTTACTACCGCCACTTCGCGGCCTGGCTCGCGCGCCGGGGCTATGCGGTGCTGACCTACGACTACCGCGGCATCGGCGAATCGCTGCGCGGCCCGGTGCGCGCCGACCGCAGCCGCATGCGCGACTGGGCGCTGCTGGACATGAGCACCGCGCTGGCCGAAGCCGAGCGCCGGCGCGCGCCACGCGGCCTGCCGCTGCTGGTGGTGGGCCACTCCTTCGGCGGCAACGCGGCCGGGCTGGCGCGTGGCTTCGAGCGCGCCGACGCACTGCTGACGCTGGGCGCGCAATCGGGCGACTGGCGCAACTGGCCGGGCCGCCACCGCTGGGTCACCGGCGCCTACTTCCACCTGATGCTGCCGCTGGTGAGCCACCTGTTCGGCCGCGCGCCGGGCTGGGCCCTGGGCGGCCGCGGCGATGGCCTGCCCAAGCAGGTGGCGCTGGAATGGGCGCGCTGGGGCCGCCGGCGGGGCTACCTCTTCACCGACCCGTCGCTGGCCGCTCACCTGCAAGGCTATCGCCGCTTTGCCGGCACCGCCCACCTGTGGAACGTGAGCGACGACCTGACCTACGGCCCCGCGCCCGCGGTCGATGCGCTGGCGGCCGAGTACCAGGCCGCCCGCGTGCGCCGGCACGAGCTGGTGCCGAAGAAGCTGGGCATCACGCAGCTCGGCCACTTCGGCGCGTTCCGGCCCGGGGTGGGCGAGAAGGTGTGGCCGGTGCTGCTGACGGCCATCGAGCGCGACGCACCGGCGCTGTCCATCG
Source organism: Burkholderiales bacterium (assembly GCA_016213205.1). Lineage (GTDB taxonomy): Bacteria > Pseudomonadota > Gammaproteobacteria > Burkholderiales > Burkholderiaceae_C > Pseudaquabacterium. Next base: position 37,483 of record JACRAZ010000044.1, on the reverse strand, counting down.
CATTGGCGCAGCGGTGATCCCGATACCGCCCGAAGCCGGCAACGCGGCGGCCACGCTCGTGCTGCCGTTCCACGGCGGGTGCGCCTGCGGCGCCGTGCGCTACACCTGCAGCGAAGCGCCGCTGGCGATGTTCAACTGCCACTGCCGGGATTGCCAGCGCGCCAGCGGCGGCACCTTCGTCACCGTGGCGCTGGTGCGCGCCGCCGCGCTGCGTGTGCTGCAGGGCGCGCCACGCGCCCACCGCAGCGCCGGTGATTCCGGCCGCTTCACCGACCGCAGCTTCTGCGCCGATTGCGGCACGCCGCTGTTCGCCACGGGCGAGGTGGCGCCCGGCTACATCGCGATCAAGCCGGGCAGCCTGGACGACGCCCGCTGGTTCATGCCCAGCATCGACACCTGGGCGCCGCGGGCCCCCGCGTGGATGCGGCTCGATCCTGCACTGCCCAAGGCCGACAGGACACCCGACGTCATCCGCGGCCGCCGCGCAAAGCCGCCGGCCTGAGCGGCCACCCGCCGGCCCGGCGCCGGCCCGCGCGCGGCGCGCCACCACACCGGCCCGGCATCACGCCGTCAGCGCGGTCGTGTGGGCAGGCCCTAGACGCCCAGCCCGAGCTGCGCCGCCGCGAGGTACTGCAGCCTGAAGGCCTCGAACGGCAGGGTGTCGGCCGCCTCCTGCGCACGCTGGTCGGCCACCGACTGCCGGGCCATCTGCTCGAACTGCATCGCCAGCTCGGCCGGGTAGGGCAAGGCCAGCAGTTCGGCCTTGGTATGCAACGACTGCGCCGCCACGAAGGCCGTGTGCGAGCCGGCGAAGTCCTGCGCCATCACGGCCAGCACCCGCGCCGAGGGCGTGCTGTCCAGTGCCGCCAGGCGCGCACGCGCGGCCGCCAGCGCCTCGCGGTAGGCCGCGCCGCCGTGGGCCTCGTCCAGCCGCGCGGCGATGGGCACGCACTGCGCCAGCACCTCGTCGCACCAGTCCACCAGCGCCACCTCACGCCCGCCACGCTCGAGCATCAGCCCCGGTGCGCGCCCCTGCTCGGCCGCGCGGTGCTGGTTGCGCGCCAGCGCGGCGATCTCGTCCGGCGTGTCCGGCGGGCTCGCGCCCAGCAGGCAGTGCAGCAGAAAGATGTCGATCAGCCGCATGGTCTGGGTGTTGATGCCCACCGGCTCGAACGGATCGAGGTCCATGCAGCGCACCTCGACATACTCGACCCCACGCTCGCGCATCGCGTGCAGCGGGCGCTCGCCGGGGCGGATGGTGCGCTTGGGGCGGATGGTGCCGTAGAACTCGTTCTCGATCTGCAGCAGGCTGGTGGCGAGCTGGTTGTACTCGCCACCCGGGTTGCGCACGCCGAGCGTCTCGTATGCCGGGTAGGGCCGCGTCATCGCGTCCTGCAGCGAGGCGGCAAAACTCTCCAGGCTGTTGTAGCTGACGCTCAGCGTGGCCTGCGCGTCGCTCTGGTAGCCCAGCCGCCCCATGCGCAGCGAGGTGGCGTGCGGCAGGCCCAGCGTGTGCGGGGCCAGCGCCTGCAGCTGGTGCGGGCGGCCTTCCACGAAGCTGGCGCACACCGCCGGCGAGGCCCCGGTGAGCAGCAGCAGCACGAAGGACTGGCGGCGGAAATTGCGGATCAGCGCGAAGTAGTCGTCGCTGCCCAGGCCGGGCATCGACCAGTTGTAGTGGATGCCCGAGATCGTCTGCATGCGGCGGCCGTAGCGGTGCCCCAGGCCCATGCGGTACACGCTCTTGGCGCGGCCCACGTTGGAGGTGCCGTAGCGCCCGATCGGGATGTTCTCGTCCGAGGGCAGGCCGCAGGGCATGCTGGCCACCCACAGCATCTCGTCGCCGATGGCGCGGTAGGCGGCCTGGTGGATCTGGGTCAGCTCGGCCAGGCAGGCTTCCGGCGTGGCGTGCACGCCGGTGATGAACTCGAGCTGCGACTCGCTGAAATCGGTGGTGATGCGCGGATGCTTCAGCGCCGAGCCCAGTGCCGCGGGATGCGGCGTGGCCGCCAGTTCGCCCTGCACATCCGAGCGCAGGCTTTCCTTCTCGAGCCCGCGGCGGATGCCCTGGAGCCTGTCGAGCGACAGTGCGCTCAATGCTTGCTGCAGGCCCATGTCTCGCCCCGTTGGTTTTGTGTGGGGGGCGAAGTTAGCACGGGCAGCCGTTCTGCCGCTTGTGCAGGGCCAAAGCCGGTTGTGCTACCGAGACAGGGGCACCGCCGGCCCGACCGTGTCATCACGCCGAAACACCAGCCGCGCCAGGCGCATCACGATCCGGAACACGAACCGCACCAGCACCAGCGTGAGCAGCGCCTCGCCCAGCGTGAGCACGAAGGCCACGAAGGGGTTCCAGCGCTGGCTGCGGGCCTGGAACTTGGCGATCGCCGAATCGCGCTTGATCTCGATCGAATCGTAGAAGCTCGGGATCACCAGCAGCGTGAGGAAGGTGGAGGTGATCGTGCCGCCGATAATGGCCACGGCCATCGGGCGATAGAACTCGCCGCCCTCGCCCACGCCGATGGCCACCGGCAGCATGCCGGCGATCAGCGCGAAGGTGGTCATCAGGATCGGCCGCAGGCGCTTGCGGCCGGCGGCCATCAGGGCCTCCTCGCGCTCCATGCCCTCGGCCTCCAGTGCGCGGGCGGCATCGAGCAGCAGGATCGCGTTCTTGGCCACCAGGCCCATCAGCATGATCACGCCGATGAAGCTCATCAGGTTCAGCGTGCCGCCGGTCATCAGCAGCGCGAGCACCACGCCGATCAGGCTGAGCGGCAGCGAGATCATCACCGCCAGCGGCGCGGTGAAGGAGCCGAACTGCATCACCAGGATCAGGTACATCAGCGCCACGCCCATCACCAGCGCGATGGCCATCTCGCGGAACACCTCCTGCTGGTCGCGCGAGGCGCCGGCGAGCTCCAGCCCGAAGCCGGGCGGGAAGTCCATCGCCTTCGCGAGCTTCAGCGCCTCGGCCGTCACCTCGCCGGGCGAGCGGCCCTGCGCATTGGCCGAGACGGTGATGGTGCGCCGCCCGTCGGCATGCTGGATCTGCGAGGGGCCCTTGCCCATGGTGACGGTGGCGATCTGCTCCAGCGGCACCATGCGGTTGCTGCCGCTCACCGCGATCGGCAGGCGCTCGATGTTGCCGGCCTCGACCCGGTCGTCCGGGTGCAGGCGCACCGCCACGTCGCGCGCCTCGCCGGTGGGGTCGATCCAGTCGCCCACCTCGATGCCGGCAAAGGCCACGCGCAGCGCCTGCGCCGCGTCGTTCACCGAGATGCCCAGCGCATTGGCCAGGCCGCGGTCGAGCTCGATCTTGAGCTCGTCCTGCGGGTCCTGCTCCGACAGGCCCACGTCCACCGCGCCGGGCACGCGGCGCAGCTGGTCCATGAAGCGGTTGGTGATGTCGAGCAGGCGGCGCGAATCGGTGCCCGAGAAGCGGATCTGCACCGGCTTCTGCGCGCCGTTGTTCAGGTCGTCCAGCACCGTGTATTCGGCGCCCACCAGGCGTGCGGTGAGCGTGCGCAGCTCGGCCGCCACGGCGATGGCCGAGCGCTTGCGCTGGGTGCTCTTGCCGATGTCCACGTAGATGCGCCCGCCGCCCGGGTTGACGTTGCTGTTGGTGGCCTTGGTTTCGGGCAGCGTGCGCGCCAGCGTGGCGGCGGCCTCCACCTTGAGCCGCGCGTACTCGAGGCTGCTGCTGGCCGGCGTGCGCACCTCGATGGCCAGCGTGCCGTAGTCGGAACTGGGCAGGAAGCTCGAGCCGCCGAACTTGACCTGCAGCGCCACCGCGCCCACCAGGCTGGCAAACGCGAACAGGAACATCCAGGCCCGGTGGTGCAGCGCCCAGGCGATCACGGTGCCGTAGCGGTCGGCCTGGTGGTCGAACCAGGCGTTGAAGCCGGCCAGCAGCTTGCTCAGGCCGCGCTTGGGTTCGAGGTGGTGCCCCGGCGGGTCGCCCCAGTAGGCCGAGAGCATGGGGTCCAGCGTGAAGCTGATGAACAGGCTCACCAGCACCGAGGCCACCACCGTGAGGCCGAAGGGCCGGAACCATTCGCCCGAGACGCCGGGCATGAAGCCCACCGGCACGAACACCGCCACGATGGAGAACGTGGTGGCCGCCACCGCCAGGCCGATTTCGGCGGTGCCGCGCAATGCGGCGGTGCGCCGGTCTTCACCCAGCTCCATGTGGCGCACGATGTTCTCGCGCACCACGATCGCGTCGTCGATCAGCACGCCGATGGCCAGCGACAGGCCCAGCAGGCTCATGAAGTTGAGCGTGAACCCGCACAGCCACACCGCGATGAAGGCCGCCACCACCGAGGTGGGCAGGCTCAACGCGGTGATCAGCGTGGAACGCCACGAGTTCAGGAACAGGTAGACCACCAGGATCGTCAGGCCGGCACCGAACACCAGCGCGTGCACCACGTTGTCCAGGCTGCTCTGTGCATCCTTGCCGCCGTCCTGCGTCACCTCGAGCCGGGTGCCGGTGGGCAGGGTCTTGTTGATGTCCTCCACCAGCTTGCGCACCTCGTTGGCCACCGACACGGTGCTGGCCTCGCGCGAGCGGGTGACCGACAGGCCCACGTTCGGGTGGCCGTTGCGCACGCTGAAGCCCGACAGCTCGGCAAAGCCGTCGCTCACGCTGGCGATCTGGCCCAGGCGGATGGTTTCCTCGCCGCGGCGCTTGACCACGATCTGCTGGAACTCGGCCGGCGATTCGAGCCGGCCCACCAGCCGGATGCTCTGGTCTTCCAGCGTGCCGCGCACCTTGCCCACCGGCGCGGTGGTGTTGTGCGCGCGCAGCGCGGCCACCACCTCGGTGACCGAGACATTGAACTCGCGCAGCTTCTCGGCGCGCAGCAGCACGCTCAGCTCGCGCTTCAACGCGCCGTTGACATTGACCACCGCCACGCCGTTGATGCCGCGGAAGCGGTCGGCCAGCTTGTCCTCGGCCAGGCGGGAGATCTCGGCATGCGTCTGCACGCTGGAGGAGAGCGCGAGCTGCATGATCGGCTGCGCGCTCGGGTCCACGCGCTGCAGCACCGGCTCGCGCATCTCGGTGGGCAGCTTGTGGCGCACCGTGCCGATGGCGTTGCGCACCTCGTCCGCGGCCTCCACCATGTTCTTGCTGAACTTGAACAGCAGCATGATGCGGGCGTTGCCCTCGCTCGCGGTGGCGCGTGTCTGGTCGACCCCGGAAATGCTTTGCAGCGCCTTCTCGATGCGGTTGATGATCTCGCGCTCCACCGTGTCGGGCGAGGCACCGGGGTAGGCGATGCTCACCAGCAGCATCGGCTGCTCGACATCCGGGATCTGGTTGACACGCAGCTTGCTCAGCGCGAGCAGGCCCACGCACATCAGCGTGATGATGATGACGACCGTGGCGACCGGCCGCTTGATGCTGAAGTCGGACAGGAACATGGCGTTCTCAGTTGCGTGCCTGGGCCACGGAGGCGGCCGGGGCCACGGTAGCCGGCGCGGCGGCGGCGGCCGGCGTGGCGGGGGCCGAGAGCTCCACCGCCTGGCCGTCGACCAGCGTGGTCGAGGGGTTGCGCAGGATGCGGTCGCCCACCGTCAGGCCGGCCAGCACCACCCACACGCCGCGGCGCGCGTCACGCTCGCCGAGCTTGACCGCCAGCTTCTGCAGCCGGCCATCCTTCACGCGCCAGACGGTGGCGTCGTCGCCCGCCCGCTGCACCGAGGCCTCGGGCACCGTGATCACCTCGACACCGCCGGACTCCACCCGCCCCTCGGCGTACAGGCCCGCCACGCGGGGACGCGGCTCCTGCGTGAAATCGACCAGCACCTCCACCTGGCGGGTGGTGGCGTTGGCGGCCGCGTCGATGCGGCGGATGCGCCCGGCGAAGTCGGTGTTGCCCAGGCCGTTGACGCGGAAGCGCACCGGCTGCCCCACCTTCAGCTCCTGCATGCGGTCGGCCGAGACCAGGCCCTCGAAGCGCATGCTGGCCGGGTCGATCACCTTCAGCAGTTCCTTGCCCACCTGGGCGGTGTCGCCGGCCGAGACCTTGCGGTCGCTGACCACGCCGTCGAACGGCGCGCGCACCTCGGTGCGCTGCAACTGCTGGCGCGCCGAGGCCACGCGGGCACGGGCGGCCACCAGGTCGCTTTGCGCGTTGTTGCGCCGCACCTCGGCGTCTTCCAGCGCCTGCATCGAGCTCATGCCCTGGGCCTGCAGCGTCTTCTGGCGCGCCAGCGTGCGCTCGGCCTGGTCGAAGCTCTGGCCAGCCGCCCGCGCGGCTTCGTCGGCCGAGGCCAGGCTGTCGCGGATGGATTGGTCGTCCAGCCGCACCAGCAGGTCGCCGCGGCGCACGGCTTCGCCGTTGTCCTTCAGGACCTGCAGCACCACGGTGGACACCTCGGCGCGCAGGTCGGCCCGGCGCTCGGGCTGGATCGAGCCGGTGATCACCGGGCCACCGCCGTTCACGCTGCGCTCCACGGTGCGCAGGTCCTCCGGCGACACCAGCAGCGGGCGGGCGGCCGCGGCCGCCGAGGCGGCGGACGCCGCGCCCTTGGCGCCGCCGGCGGCACCCTTGCCGAGCTTGTCGCAAGCGGTGAGGGAGAGCGCGGCAACCAGTGCCAGCGCGGCCAGATGGCACGTGCGCGTCATCGAGAAAGCTCCAGGGTTCTTGTTGCCCGTCAAGCAGGACAGAACCGGCGAGCTTACCCGCGAAGGCCGGGGCCGGCCAGGGCATGCGACGAAGCGCGCCGCCAGCGGCATGAACCGCGTTCCCGCAGGCGCGGCGTGCGGCGGCAGCGCCCGGGGCCGCCCGGCTAGGTGCGCGGCTTGCGGGCCCTGGCGGCAGGCGTGCCCACCGCCGGCGCAGCAAACGCGGCGCGGCCCCGGGCCGAGCGTTCGAAGCTGCGCGCGATGTTGCCGCACACCAGCTCGCACAGCTCGTACACCGCCGGGTCGGCGATGCGGTAGTACACGCTGGTGCCACGGTTCTCGCGCTCGACCAGGCCCTGCTGCATCAGCAGCGAGAGGTGGCGCGACACATTGGCCGAGGTGCAGCCACAGCGTTGCGCCAGCTCACCCACGTTGCGTTCCTGCTGGCGCAGCATGTTCAGGATCTGCAGCCGCGTGGGCTCGGCCAGCGCCTGGAAGTACGCCGCCACCTGGGCCAGGGCTTCGGGAGGGAGACCTTCCATGCGGGGACATGCCGATGTTCGAGTGGACGCGATCATGCCTGAAACCGTGGTGTGTGCGAAATCTCTAACTTGACTATTTAATCACTTGCTCAAATAATACATCATCGATCGCTGATTGACCACCCCCAGGACACCCCGACCATGCGCCAGCCCCTCGCCCCTGCCCTGCACGCACGCAGCCTGCGCCCGAGCCTGCTGTTCACGGCCACGCTGGTGCTGGCCTGCCTGGCCGGCGGCCTGCTGGCCCGGCCGGCCCACGGCCAGGCCGCCGCCCGGCCCGAGCTGGCCGCCGCCACCGCGCAGGCCGCCAGCGCCGGCACCGCCACCGGCTTCGATGGCGTGGTGGAAGCCGTGCGCCAGACGGTGATCGCGGCGCAGGTGTCCGGCGCCGTGGTGCAGCTGGACGTGAAGGTGGGCGACCGCGTGGCCGCCGGCCAGTTGCTGCTGCGCATCGACGCCCGCGCGGCCGACCAGTCGGCCGCCGCCGGCGATGCCCAGGTGGCCGCCGCCCGCGCGCTGCTGGAAGCCGCCACCAAGGATTACCAGCGCCAGCAGCAGCTGTTCAAGCAGAACTACATCAGCCAGGCCGCGCTCGACCGCGCCGAATCGGACTTCAAGTCCACCCAGGCCCAGGTGGCCGCGCAGCTGGCCCAGGCCGGCGCGGCACGCACCCAGTCGGGCTTCTACGTGGTGCGCGCGCCCTATGCCGGCGTGGTGGCCGAGGTGCCGGTGATGCTGGGCGACATGGCCATGCCCGGCCGCCCGCTGGTGACGCTGTACGACCCGGCAGCGCTGCGCATCACCGCCGCGCTGCCGCAGACGGTGGCCGCCCGCCTGGCCCCGGGCGCTTTGCCCCGGGCCGAGCTGCCCGGCCTGGCCGCCGATCGCCGCTGGCCCGCGCCCGCGCCGCTGCAACTGCTGCCGCTGGTGGACGCGGCCACCCACACCGTGACGGTGCGCATGCCGCTGCCGGCGGGGCTGGCCGGCGTGGCGCCGGGGCAGTTCGCACGGCTGTGGCTGCCCGCCGCATCGCTGGCCGACGGCGCCGCCGCGCCCGCCCAGGGCGTGATGGTGCCGGCCCAGGCCATCGTGCGGCGCGCCGAGCTGAATGCGTTGTACGTCATCGGCGCCGATGGCAAGCCGCTGCTGCGCCAGGTGCGCCTGGGCCGCAGCGACGGCGATCGCATCGAGGTGCTGTCCGGCCTGACGGTGGGCGAGCGCGTCGCGCTCGACCCGCAGGCGGCGGCGAAGCTGCGTTGAGGCCCCCCATGCGCACCGACACAACCGCCACCCGCCTGGGCGTCTCGGGCCGCATCGCGGCCTTCTTCCAGGCCGCGCAGATCACGCCGCTGCTGGCCCTCGTCGCGCTGCTGCTGGGCGTGTTCGCGGTGCTGGTCACGCCGCGCGAGGAAGAACCGCAGATCAACGTCACGATGGCCAACGTGCTGATCCCGTTCCCGGGGGCGGCGGTGGCCGATGTCGAGCAGATGGTGGCCACGCCGGCCGAGCAGGTGCTCGCGCAGATCTCCGGCGTGGAGCATGTGATGTCGGTCTCGCGCCCGGGGCTGGCCATCGTGACGGTGCAGTTCAAGGTGGGCGTGCCGCGCACCGAGGCACTGGTGCGGCTGTACGACACGGTGAACTCCAACGCCGACTGGCTGCCGCCGAACCTGGGCGTGGGCGCGCCGATCATCAAGCCCAAGGGCATCGACGACGTGCCCATCGTCACGCTCACGCTCTACAGCCGCGACAGCGGCACCGGCGCCTACGACCTGGAGCGCGTGGCGCACAGCATCGAGGCCGACCTCAAACGCGTGCCCGGCACCCGCGAGGTGGTGAGCATCGGCGGCCCGGGCCGCGCGGTGCGCATCGAGATCGACCCCGCGCGCCTGGCCGGCAACGACCTCACGGTGGCCGATCTGCGCCAGGCGCTGCAATCGGCCAACCTGGGCCTGCCGGTGGGTGAGCTGATCACCGGCAACCGCAGCGTGGCCATCGAGTCGGGGCCCTTCCTCGGCTCGGCCGCCGAGGTGGCCGAGCTGGTGGTGGGCGTGCACGCCGGCAAGCCGGTGTTCCTGCGCGACGTGGCCCAGGTGGTGGACGGCCCGCTGCCGCCCACGCGCTACGTGTGGCACGGCGTGGCCGGCCAGGCCGCGGCCGAATACCCGGCGGTGACCCTCAGCATCACCAAGAAGCCGGGCGAGAACGCGATCGACGTGGCCAATGCGGTGATGCAGCGCGTGGAGCAGCTGCGCAACACCGTGATCCCGGCCGATGTGCAGGTGGCCGAAACCCGCAACTACGGCGCCTCGGCCAACGACAAGGCGCAGAAGCTGATCCAGAAGCTGCTGTTCGCCACCGCCTCGGTGGTGGCGCTGGTGTTCGTCGCGCTCGGCCGGCGCGAGGCGGCCATCGTCGGCTCGGCGGTGATCCTCACGCTCACGGTGACGCTGTTCGCCAGCTGGGCCTGGGGCTTCACGCTCAACCGGGTGTCGCTGTTCGCGCTGATCTTCTCGATCGGCATCCTCGTCGACGATGCGATCGTCGTCGTGGAAAACATCCACCGCCACCAGCAGCTGCACCCCGGCAAGACGCTGGCGCAGATCATCCCCGGCGCGGTGGACGAGGTGGGCGGCCCCACCATCCTGGCCACGCTGACGGTGATCGCCGCGCTGCTGCCGATGGCCTTCGTCTCCGGGCTGATGGGCCCGTACATGAGCCCGATCCCGATCAACGCCAGCATGGGCATGCTGCTGTCGCTGGCCATCGCCTTCGTCGTGACGCCCTGGCTGGCGCGGCTGTGGATGAAGGCGGTGCCGGCGCACGCAACGCCGGGCGGCCCGGCCGCCGGCGGCGCCCACGCCGAGCCGCCCCACGGCCTGGCCGCCAAGCTCGCGCCGCTGGCCGGGCGCGTGTTCGGGCCCCTGCTCGACCCCGTCCGCGGCACGCGCAACCGCCGCCTGCTGGGCCTGGGCGTCGCGGCGCTGATCGCCGTGTCGATGGCGCTGCCCGCGGCCGGCCTGGTGCTGCTGAAGATGCTGCCCTTCGACAACAAGTCGGAGTTCCAGGTCATCGTGGACATGCCCGCCGGCACGCCGCTGGAGCAGACCGCCGCGGTGCTGCACGAGCTGGGCGCGCACCTGGCCACCGTGCCCGAGGTGACCGACTACCAGGCCTATGCCGGCACCGCCGCGCCGATCAACTTCAACGGCCTGGTGCGGCAGTACTTCCTGCGCGCCGGCGGCGAGGTGGGCGACCTGCAGGTGAACCTGGTCGACAAGCACCAGCGCAAGGACCAGAGCCATGCCATCGCCACCCGCGTGCGGCCGGCGCTGCAGGCCATCGGCGCGCGCTTCGGCGCCAACGTCAAGGTGGTGGAAGTGCCACCCGGTCCGCCGGTGCTCTCGCCCATCGTGGCCGAGGTCTATGGCCCCGAGGCCGCCGGCCGGCGCCAGGTGGCCCAGGCGGTGCGCGCCGAGTTCGCCAGGACCGCGGGGCTGGTGGACATCGACGACTCCGGCATCGCCCCCGCGCCGAAGACCCTGCTGCTGGTGGACCGCCGCAAGGCCGCGATGCTGGGCGTGCCGCAGCAGGCCATCGTGACCACGTTGCGCACCGGCCTGGCCGGCGAGGCCACCGCCTACCTGCACGACCAGAGCAAATACCCGGCCGCCGCCACGCTGCAGCTGCCGGCTGAACGGCACGGCGACCTGAACGCGCTGCTGCAACTCACGGTGCGCTCGGGCGCGGGCAAGCTGGTGCCCATCCGCGAGCTGGTCACCGTGAGCGACACGCTGCGCGAGCAGCCGATCTACCACAAGGACCTGCTGCCGGTGCACTACGTGGTGGCCGACATGGCCGGCGCGATCGACAGCCCGCTGTACGGCATGTTCAGCGTGCGTGGCGCGCTGGCGAAGATCCAGACCCCCGGCGGCGGCACGCTGGCCGAGACCTTCATCCGCCAGCCCGACGACCGCTGGCGCGGCTACTCGCTGAAGTGGGACGGCGAGTGGCAGGTCACCTACGAGACCTTCCGCGACATGGGCGCGGCCTATGCGGTGGGGCTGATCCTGATCTACCTGCTGGTGGTGGCGCAGTTCGGCTCGTACCTCACGCCGCTGATCATCATGGCGCCGATCCCGCTCACCATCATCGGCGTGATGCCGGGCCACGCGCTGCTGGGCGCGCAGTACACCGCCACCAGCATGATCGGCATGATCGCGCTGGCCGGCATCATCGTGCGCAACTCCATCCTGCTGGTGGACTTCATCAACCTGCAGGTGCGCGAGGGCGTGCGTTTCGAGCAGGCCATCGTGCACTCGGCCGTCACGCGCGCGCAGCCCATCATCCTGACCGGCCTCGCCGCGATGATGGGCGCCTTCTTCATCCTGGACGACCCGATCTTCAACGGCCTGGCGATCTCGTTGATCTTTGGCATCTTCGTCTCCACGCTGCTGACCCTGGTGGTCATCCCCGTTCTCTACTACGTGGCCTACCGGCACCGGCTGGGCACGCTCACCGGCGAGCCGCCCGCGCCGCCTGCCAACGCTGAAGGAGTTACTTCATGAGCAAGAGCTACCGTGAAATCACCCGCCGGGTCTCGGCCTCGCTGTCCAAGCTGCGCGCGGACATCCCGGACACCACGCGCGGCTTCTCGGCCCTGGCGCAGGCCGCCACGCGCGACGGCGCGCTGGACAAGAAGACCAAGGAGCTGATGGCGATGGCGCTGGCGGTGGCCGCGCGCTGCGACGCCTGCGTGGGCTTCCACGCCGAGGCGCTGGTGAAGCTGGGCGCCAGCCGCGCCGAGCTGGAGGAAACGCTGGGCATGGCCGTCTACATGGGCGGCGGCCCCTCGCTGATGTATGCGGCCGAGGCGCTGGCGGCCTTCGAGGAGTTCAGCACCTCGCCGGCCGCCATGGCCGGCGTTTGAGGCAGGGCAACGCACCGGGGCGCCGACGCTGGCCCAATGCCGGCAGGCATACCCCGAGGAGCATTGCATGCATGCGTTGAAGGACCTGTTCTCCACCGATGTGGGGCTGATGAGCATCGGCGGCATCGCGTTCATGCTGTGCATGGGCGTGTTCTACGTGCGCTACTTCATGCGCCACATCCGCGAAGACACCGAACGCGCCGCCGCCGAGCGGCGCTGAGCCTTCGGGCGGCCATGCGCCGCGGCGCCGGTTAAGCGGCGCTTAAGCGGCTGGCGGGACACTCGCCCGCATGAGCCTTTCCCCGCCCTGCCCCGCGGGGCTGCTGCGCGCGGCCTCGGCGTTGGCGCTTGTGCTGGCGCTGCTGGCGCCCACGCCGGCCCGGCCCCAGGCGCCCGGCGTGCCCGGTTTCGCCGAACTCGAAGCCGCGGGCGCGCGCATCGGCGAGATCCGCATCGTCACGCGCGACATCTTCGACACCAGCGACCCGCGCGAGAACAACGCGCTGTTCCGCTGGGCCAACAAGCTGCACATCCAGACCCGGCCCGGCGTGATCGAGCGCGCGCTGCTGTTCCGGCGCGGCGATGCGCTCTCGGTGCGGGTGCTGGAGGAATCCGAGCGCGTGCTGCGCAGCGAGCGCTACCTGTACGACGTGCACATCCGCCCGGTGGCCTGGCACGACGGCGTGGTGGACATCGAGGTCGAGACCCGCGACACCTGGACGCTGGACCCCGGCCTGAGCGCCGGCCGCACCGGCGGCACCACCAGCAGCGGCATCGGCCTGCGCGAGTACAACCTGCTGGGCACCGGCGTCACGGTGGCGCTGGGGCATTCGCGGACGGTGGACCGCTCCGGCAACGAGTTCATGTTCCAGAACGAACGCGCCTTCGGCAGCTGGACCTCGGTGAGCTACCTGCATGCCAGCAACAGCGACGGCCAGCGCAACGCGCTCTCGGTGGTGCGCCCGTACTACTCGCTGGACGCGCGCTGGGCCGCCGGCATCACCAGCTCACGCGACGACCGCATCGATGCGTTCTATTCGGGTGGCAACCTGGTCAGCGAGTACCGGCACCGGGAAGACCGGGCCGAGGTCTTCGGCGGCTGGTCGGCCGGCCTGGTGCAGGGCTGGACCCGCCGCCTGAGCCTGGGCCTCAGCCTGCGCGACGATGCCTATGCCACCGAGCCCGGCCGCGTGGCGCCGGCCCGGCTGCCGGTGGACGACAAGCTGCGCGCACCCTTCGTGCGGCTTGAATGGATCGAGGACCGCTTCGACCGCCAGCTCAACCGCAACCTGATCGGCCGCCCGGAATTCTTTGCGCTGGGCACCGCGGCGCGGGTGCAGCTGGGCTGGTCAAGCACCGGCCTGGACGCCAGCCGCGACGCGCTGCTGTACGCCGGCGCGCTGAGCCGCGGCTTCGAGCCCTGGCCCGAACACACGCTGATCACCGGCGCCACGCTCGAGGGCCGCTACAGCGATGGCCAGGTGCGCCGTCAGCGCCTGAACGCACAGGCCCGCTACTACCTGCCGCAGGGCCGGCGCTGGCTGTTCTACGGCGCGGCCACGCTCGATGCGCTGACCCGGCCCGAGGCCGTGGACCTGCTGCCACTGGGCGGCGACAACGGCCTGCGCGGCTACCCGCTGCGCTACCAGTACGGCAGCCGCCGCGCGCTGTTCACGCTGGAAGAGCGCTTCTACACCGACCTGTACGTGTGGCGCCTGTTCCGCGTGGGCGGCGCGGCGTTTGTCGACATCGGCCGCGCCTGGGGCGGGCCCGACGCCAACCTGCACAGCCCGGGCTGGCTGGCCGATGCCGGCGTGGGGCTGCGCATCGTCAGCGCCCGCTCGGCCTTCAGCAACGTGCTGCACATCGACCTGGCGTTCCCGCTGGATGCGGACGCCAGCGTCAAGAAGCTGCAGCTGCTGGTCAAGACGAAGACGAGCTTCTGACCCGTGGCGCCGCCCGCGCGGCACCCTCGCCATTCTTCGCCCGCGCCGGCGGCAGCAGCTTGCGCAGCAGGGCTTCGGCGTCCTGCTGCGTCATCACCTTGGGCACCGGGTAGTTGAAGTTGGCTTCGTGGCACGCGGCCTCGGCCAGCAGCGCGATGTCGGCGCGGCGCAGTGCCTCCAGCGCGGGCGGTATGCCCAGCCGCTGGTTCATGGCCTCCACCGCGGCGATGAACGCGGCCGCCTGCCGGGCCGGCGGGCTGTCGGCCGCGGCCACGCCGGCGCGCACGCCCAGCACCGCCAGGCGCTCCTGCGCCTCTTCGCGGCACCAGTGCAGCACGCGCGGCAGCACCATCGCGTTGGCCAGTCCGTGTGGCGTGTGGTACAGCCCGCCCAGCTGGTGCGCCAGCGCATGCACGTTGCCCACGTTGGCCCGCGTGAAGGCCAGGCCCGCGTAGGTGGAGGCCAGTGCCATGCGCTCACGCGCCGCCAGGTCCTGCCCGTTGTCGAAGGCCTGCGGCAGGGCCTGGAAGATCATGCCCACCGCGGCCAGCGCCATGCGGTCGGTGAACTCGGTGCCCCACTCGCCGATGAAGGCCTCCACCGCGTGCGTCAGCGCATCCATGCCGGTGGCGGCGGTGATGGGCGGTGGCAGGCCCGCCATCAGGTTCGGGTCCAGCGCCGCGATGCGGGGCACGATGCGCGTGTCGGCGATCACCAGCTTGGCATGGTGGGCGGGGTCGGAGATCACCGCGGCCACTGTCACCTCGGAGCCGGTGCCCGCGGTGGTGGGCACGGCGTAGATCGGGGCCGGCCGGCGCCGGCCCTTGAAATACCCCACCAGCTCACGCGGGTGCTTGCCGGTGGCCGCGGCCATCGCAATCGCCTTGGCCGCATCGATCACCGAGCCGCCACCGATGGCGGCGATCGCGTCGCAGGCGTTGCCACGCATCAGCGAGATGCCTTCCTCGATCACCGGGATCGGCGCATCGGGCGTCACGCGGTCGAACACCGTCACCGCCACCCCCGCGGCCTGCAGCGCGGCCTGCAGCGGGGCGGCCAGGCCGAGGCTGGTGACCACCTCGTCGGTGACCAGCAGCACCTGCCGGTGGCCGAGGTCGGCGATGGCCTGGCCCAGCCGGGCACTGGCCCCCGGCCCCACCAGCAGCATGGGCTGCGGAATCGGCAGCCGGCGCGTCACCACGCCAGCGGCCCGTTTCAAAGTAGGGAGGCCGACCGAACGGGCCATGTCGCCAATCAAGTTGCTCACGGCATTCTTCCTCGAACATTCGTCCATCTACTCTTGCGCATATCCAACATGAAGCATGTGATCAGCATCAGCCTGGGCGCGAGCCGGCACGATTTCGACTTCACCACCACCTTGCTGGGCGAACGCCTGCGGGTGCGGCGCTTCGGCACCAACGGCAGCACCACCAAGGCGCTGGCCCTGCTCAAGCGCTGGAACGAGACAGCCGACGCCATCGGGCTGGGCACCGTGAAGGACAGCTACAGCCTGGGCGCGCGCCGCTTCATCGAGCGCGACAACACCCGCCTGCGCGAGGCGGTGACCCGGGCGCCGCTGTCCACCGGCGGCCGGCTGGCCGATGTGTTCCTGGAATGGGCGGTGCGCCACACCCAGATCGAGCTGGGCCACTACTTCGACAACGCGAAGACGCTGTTCTTCTCGGGCATGGCGCAGCACAAGCTGGCCTTGTCGATGTCGGAGTACACCCCCAACCTGCGTTTTGCCGACCCGCTGCTGCAGCTGGGCGTGCCCAAGCTGCTGGGCTCGCTGGATGCGCTGCACCTGTACGCGGCCGGCGCGCACTACGTGTCGAGCTGGACCCCGCCACGCGTGGTGCCCGCCGCGCTGATGAAGCAGTGGTCGCACTACGTGCTGCGCCACGCACTGAAGGATGCCACCGTGGTGGTGGCCCCGGTGCACGAGCTCGATGCCTTCGGCCTCGAAGAGCTGGCCGGCAAGACCGTGATCACCGCCTCGGTGAACGAGGAGCGCCTGGCCAGGTTCAAGGCCAAGGGCGTGATGATGATCGTGGACGGCTCGCCGGTGGTCGACGGCCACGTGATCGGCCCCGAGACCCTGGACGCGATGATCCTGGCCTCCAGCGGCAAGCCCGCCGACGCGCTGCTGGAAGACGACTACCTGGACATCATCACCAGCCTGCAGATGCGCCCGCGCATCCTGTACCCCAACGGCGTGAAGCGGGTGAACCGCTTTGCCTTCGTGATCCACCCGCTCTCGCAGGAGTACTTCAAGAAGGTCAAGCCGATCGAGCTGCTGTCGCATGTCTCGCCGCCGCTGGTGATGGATTCGCTGGAGAAGGTGATGGCCTACGTGCCGCCCTTCGTGTACTCCAAGATCGAGGGCATCCGCTCACCCACCGGCGCGGAGGCCGAGGGCTGGCTCATCAGCGTGGGCGGCACGCCGAAGGAGATCATGCGGCACAGCCCCGAGTTCACCTACCGCCGGCTGCTGGCCGCGGCCGAGACGGCGCGCAAGCTCGGCGCGCAGATCATGGGCCTGGGCGCCTTCACCAAGGTGGTGGGGGATGCCGGCGCCACGGTGGCCAAGCGGGCCTGCCTGCCCATCACCACCGGCAACAGCTACAGCGCCTCGGGCGCGCTGTGGGCCGCGCACGATGCACTGCTGCGCATGAACCTGGTGCCACGCCCCAACGGCAAGGCGCGTGTGCCGTTCAAGGCCATGGTGGTGGGCGCCACCGGCGCCATCGGCTCGGCCTGCGCGCGGCTGCTGGTGCGTGCGGCCGAGGAAGTGACGCTGGTCTCGCCCGAAACCGCCAAGCTGCTGGCGCTGAAGGAATCGATCCTGCAGCAGACGCCGGATGCGAAGCTGGTGCTCTCGGCGCGCGCCGACGCGCACATCGGCGAGATGGACATGGTGGTCACCGCCACCTCGGGCGCGGGCAAGAAGGTGCTGGACATCATGAAGGTCAAGCCCGGCTGCGTGATCACCGACGTGGCCCGCCCGCTGGACCTGCCGCCCGAAGAGGTGGCCAAGCGACCCGACGTGCTGGTGATCGAATCCGGCGAGATCCAACTGCCCGGCGACGTGAAGATGAAGAACATCGGCCTGCCCAAGGGCGTGGCCTATGCGTGCCTGGCCGAGACCATCGTGCTGGCGCTCGAAGGCCGGTTCGAGAACTTCACGGTCGGCCGCGCGATCGAGTGGGAAAAGGTGCGCGAGATCTACCAACTCGGCCTGAAGCACGGCATGAAGCTGGCCGCCATCTCGGGCGTGAACGGCGTGTTCAGCGATGAAGACATCGAGGCCGTGCGCCAGCGCGCGCTGGCGGCGCGGGCGAAGCTGGCGAAGCCGGTGAAGAAGGCGCCAGCGGCGAAGAAGGCTGCGCCGGCCAAGGCGGCTGCGCGCAAGCGGGCGCTTGTGGTGCCTGTGGCTTGACGCGTTGGGCTTGAAACGCTGGACTGGCGCGCTGGGTTTGCGCGCTGGGGCGCCGTTGTTGCCTGCTGGGTGCGGCGCGACAAAGGCGTGGGCGCTCAGCCTGCGGCGCACGGCTCCGGCGGTCGGCCCTGCGGGCCGACTACCCGCTCTTGGTCAATTCGGGGGGCGCGCTGTCGATTTTGCTCCGCGCGCTTTGCGCACAGCGCCCAGCACCCAGCACCCAGCACCCAGCCAAGCTACCCCTGCGGACTCTCCGTCATCCGCCCGCAATACGCCTGCATGTGCTCCGGCAGGTCATCCGGGCACACCCCGCAGCGGCGGTTGCCCGGCACCGCGTGGTCGATGAACTTCGGGTACGGCAGCTTCAGCTCGGCCATGATGCGCTCGAACTCTTCCAGCGAACGCCCCGCCCCCAACCGCGGGTTGCGGGCCTTTTCCTGGCCGATGGACGACACCCGGCGCTGCTGGTAGTCGTGCCCCGGGTACACCAGGCAATCGTCGGGCAGCGTGAAGAGTTTTTCAGTGACGCTGCGGTACAGCGCCTTCGCGTCGCCGTTCTGGAAATCGGTGCGGCCGCAGCCGTCGATCAGCAGCGCGTCGCCGGTGAACACGCGCTCGGCACCCGGTTCGCCGGCGTGGAAGGCGAAGTGGCCGTCGGTGTGGCCCGGCGTGTGCAGCGGCTGCAGCGTCAGGCTGCCCAGCGTGAAGGGCACGCCCTCTTCCAGGCCGATGTCGGCACAGGGCAGGCGCTCCATCGCCGCCGCGGCGATGCGGCTGCCCACCCGTTCCTTCAGGTGCAGCGCGCCGGTGATGTGGTCGGCGTGCACGTGCGTGTCCAGCGTGCAATCGAGCGTGAGGCCCAGTTCGGCCAGGCAGGCCAGGTCGCGCTCGATGCTGTTGACCACCGGGTCGATCAGCAGCGCCAGCCCGGTGTGCTCGCAGCCCAGCAGGTAGGTGTAGGTGGATGACAATGGCTCGAACAACTGGCGAAAGATCATGCGGCCTCCTGAAGCCGTGACAGTGTGCGCCTGCCCTGGGGTGGCACCGCTTGCCGGGCGGTTTTGGGCATGGCAGTCTGTACCCATGCAAACCTTGTGTGCAGGCTGGTCGGTGGGGTGCGGCGCCGGGCCCGGTGCCGCGGGCACACGCGGCCGCAGCCTAGCAGCATCGGGCCTGCCGCGCGATCGGGCCTTGGCCCCCCCGGGCCCTGGCCGATGACGGCAGCGCCCCAGCCCAGCCCGCCGCCCCCGGGCGACGCCGGCGCCCCCGGCGAGCACCTGCTGTGGCACAGCGCCAGCACACGCGTGTTGCGGCGGCGGGGCGCGGCGGGCGAAACAGTGATCGTGAAACAGGCCAGCGGCACCGAAGCCCTGGCCCGCCTGCGCCACGAACGCCTGCTGCTGCAGCACCTGGCCGGCGTGCCCGGCATTGCCCGCCTGGCCGATGCCCCGCCCGAAGCCGGCACCCTGGCGCTGCAGGACGACGGCGGCCTGCCCCTGGCCCAGGTGCTGGAAACCCGCCGCCTGCCGCTGGCCGAAGCCCTGCGCCTGGCGCTGGCGCTCACCCACACGCTGGCCCAGGTGCACCGGCTGGGCGTGGTGCACAAGGACATCAACCCCGCCAACATCCTGCTGGTGGGCGAGCCGGCGCAACCGGTGCTGATCGACTTCAACATCGCCACCCGCTTCACCGAGGAGCGCCCGGCCTTCACCCACCAGGACGAGATCGCCGGCACGCTGGCCTACATCGCGCCCGAGCAGACCGGCCGCACCGGCCGCGCGGTGGACCAGCGCGCCGACCTGTACGCACTGGGCGCCACGCTGTACGAGCTGCTCACGCACCGCCGCCCCTTCCTGCAGGACGACCCGTTGGCCCTGATCCACGAGCACCTGGTGCACCAGCCGCCGCGCCCCGGCGCGGTCGATGCGCGGGTGCCCGCGGTGCTGTCGAACATCGTGATGCGGCTGCTGGAAAAGGATGCCGACCGCCGCTACCAGAGCGCCGAAGGCCTGGCCAGCGACCTGGCCCGTGTGGCGCGCCAGCTCGAGGCGGGCGACACCACCCGTGTGTTCCCGCTGGGCGAGCGCGACTTCGCGCCGCGCCTGCGCCCGCCCTCGCGCCTGGTGGGCCGCGATGCCGAGATCGAAACCCTGCAAGCCGCCTTCGAGCGCGCGCTGCACGGCCGCGACCGCGCGGTGCTGATCTCGGGCACCTCGGGCGTGGGCAAATCGGCACTGGTCAACGAGCTGCGGCCGCTGGTCACCGCGCGCCGCGGCTGGTTCGTGGCCGGCAAGTTCGACCAGTACCGGCGCGATGCCGGCTCCGGCGCGGTGCTGCAGGCGCTGCGTGCGCTGAGCCGCCTGCTGCTCTCGGAACCCGAGGCCGACGTGGCGCTGCTGCGCCAGCGCCTGGTGCAGGGGCTGGAGGCCAACGCGGGCCTGGCCGTCACCGTGCTGCCCGAGCTGGGCCAACTGCTTGACGTGCCCGCCGAGCCCATGCCCGAAGACCCGCTGCAGGCCGAGGCCCGGCTGCTGCAGATGGGCTTGTCCACGCTGCGCGCGGTGGCCTCCACCAGCCGGCCCATCGTGATGGTGATCGACGACCTGCAATGGGCCGCGCACGGCTCGCTGGCCTTCGTGGACGCGGTGCTGGCCGACGACACCCTGCAGGGGGTGCTGCTGGTGGCCATCTACCGCGATGCCGACGTGGACGCCGCGCACCCGCTGGCACCCATGCTCGAGCGCTGGCGCCGCATGGCCGCGCCGCCGGCCGCGATGCACCTGCGCAACCTGCCGCCGGCCGATGTGGCCCAGCTCCTGGCCGAGATGCTGCGCCTGCCGCCCGAGCGCGCGGCCGAGCTGGCCGCCGCGGTGCTGCCACGCACCGTGGGCAACCCCTACGAGACGGTGGAGCTGCTCAACGCACTGCGGCGCGACGGCGCGCTCACGCTGGGCGAGGCCGGCTGGCAATGGGAGCCCGGCCAGATCCGCCGCTACGTGGGCCATGGCGACGTGGCCGCGCTGCTGGCCGCGCGCATCCGCGCGCTGCCCGAGGCCACCCGCGCGCTGGTGCTGCTGATGGCCTGCCTGGGCAGCGAGGTGTCGCTGGCCGCGCTGGGCGTGGCCAGCGCGCTGGACCCGCCCACGCTGGAAGAAACCCTGCGGCCCGCGCAGGAAGACGCGCTGCTGGTGCTGGACCTGGCCGCCCCCAGCGGCCCGGCGCTGCACTTCGTGCACGACCGGGTGCACCAGGCCGCCATCGGCGAGCTGGACGACACGGCGCGCCAGGCCCTGCACCTGCAGCTTGCGCGGCGGCTGGCGCCGTTCGACGAATTCACCGGCATGGCCGCCGAGCAGTTCCTGCCCGCGGTGGCGGCCATCACCGAGCCCGCCGAGCGCCACCACGCGGCCGCGCTGCTGCGCCGCGCGGCGGGCAATGCGCCGCTCATCAGCTATGTCACGGCCGAGCGTTTTCTCGGCGCGGCGGTGGCGCTGCTCACGCCCGTTGCCACCGCGCAGGACGAGCCGCTGCTGATGGGCCTGCTCACCGAACGCCACGCCGCGCTGTACTGCCTGAGCCGGCACGACGAGGTGGATGCGCTGTACCGCGAGATCCGCCAGCGCGGCACCCAGGTGCTCTCGATCGCGCGCGCCACCGGCTTCCAGCTCACCAGCCTCACCAGCCGCGGCCGCCAGGCCGAGGCCGTGGCCCTGGGGCTGGAGGTGTTGCGCCGGCTGGCCGAACACTCGGCCGACCTGTGGCCCGAAGCGCTGGACGCCGACGACACCGTGCCCGCCGCGCTGGACGCGCTGGTGGCCTGGGTGGACACGCTGGACCTGGACCACGACCTGCAGCGCCCCGAGGTGACCGATCCGCACGTGCAGGCGGCCGCCTGGTTGATGAACCGGCTCGGGCCGCCGGCCTACTTCTGCGGCCCGCGGGTGCTGCTGAACTTTCTGCTGCATGCGCAGCGCCTGTGGCACCGGCATGGCCCCAGCGCCGGGCTGATGACCACGCTGGCCATGTCGCCGGTGGTGATGATCGGCCTGCGCGCCGATTACCGCACCGGCTACCGCCTGGCGCGCCACGCCATGGCCGTGAGCGAGGCCCGCAACTACCAGCCCGAAACCGCGCAGATGCGCACCTCGCTGGCCTTCTTCTCCACCCACTGGTACGAGCCGCTGGAAGAAGCCGCGCGCCACATGGCGCTGGCGCGCGAGGTGCTGCTGCCCTGGGGCTCGCTGCTGACCTCGGCGCTCACCTACAGCGGCTCGGTGCCCGCGCTGCTGGACAGCGCGCCCGAGCTGGACACCACGCAGGCCGAGCTCGACACCGGCCTCGCACTGAGCCAGCGCGCCGGCGCCACCCATGCCACCGCCTTCATGCAGGTGTACCGGCAACTGCTGCGGGCCCTGCGCGAGCCCGCGCCCACGCCCGGCAGCTTCGACAGTGCCGAGTTCGACGAAGCCTCGTTCCTGGCCGGCATCGGCAGCCACCCGATGGTGGGCTCGGTGTTCCACATCTGCCGCGCGATGAGCGCCGCGATCTTCGGCGATGCCGACCGCCTGGCGCTGCACGCCGCGGCCGCCATGCCGCTGGCCGCCGCGCAGGCCAACTACCGCGCGCCGCAGGCCTACCTGCTGCAGGGCCTGGCGCTGGCCCAGCAGGTGCACCAGGCCACGCCGGCCGCCCGCGCGCCGCTGCTGGACGAACTGGACCGCTGCATCGCCTGGCTGGCCGCGCGCGCGGCCGAATCACCACGCGGCTTCGGCCACCTGGTGCGCTGGCTGCAGGCCGAGCGGGCCTGGGCCGCAGGCGACGTGTGGAACGCGGTGCGTGCATTCGACATCGCGCTGGGCGAAGCCAACCGGCGCGACAGGCCCTGGCACCGCGCGCTGCTCACCGAACGCGCCGCGCTGTTCCACCAGGCCACCGGCCTGCAGCAAAGCAGCCGGCAACTGCTGGCCGAGGCCAGCCGCCTGTACGAAGCCTGGGGCGCCGGCGCCAAGGTGGCCGCGCTGGCGGCGCGCCACCCGCAACTGCCGCAGCCCGGTGCGCGCCGCCGCAGCGGCGGCACTGACACCCTGGCCCCGCGCGCGGGCACCAGCGGGCGCTCCGGCAGTGTCAGCGCCGAGGCGCTGGACATGCTGGCGATCCTGCGCGCATCGCAGGCGCTGAGCTCCGAAACCAGCCTCGAGCGGCTGGAATCGCGCGTGGTGGCCCTGCTCGAAACCATGACCGGCGCCACCCGCGTGACCCTGGTGCTGCGCGACGACGACAGCCAGGCCTGGCAGGTGCCGCTGGGTGAACACGGCCAACGCCGCCTGCTGCCGGTGGAAGAGGCCGCCGAACGCCGGTTGCTGCCACTGAGCGCGCTGCGCTACGCGCTGCGCACCCGCAAGCCGCTGCTGGTGGAGGACGCCACCCGCGACGACCGCTTCGCCCGCGACCCCTGCCTGGCCGGCGAGCCGCACTGCTCGCTGCTGGTGGTGCCCATCCTGAGCCAGGGCGAGGCGCGCGCCACCGTCATCCTGGAAAACCGCCTGAGCCCCGGCGCCTTTGCCGGCGAGCGGCTCGACGCGGTGACGCTGATCGCCGGGCAGCTGGCCGTCTCCATCGACAACGCACGGCTGTATGCCTCGCTGGAGCGCAAGGTGGCCGAACGCACCCACGCGCTGGAAGAAGCCAACCGCCGGCTCGAGGCACTGAGCCTGAGCGACGCCCTCACCGGCCTGGCCAACCGCCGCCGCTTCGACACGGTGCTGGAAGCCGAATGGCAGCGCGCGCAGCGCAGCGGCCGCCCGCTGGCGCTGGTGATGATCGACATCGACCAGTTCAAGCTCTACAACGACCACTACGGCCACCCCGGCGGCGACGACTGCCTGCGCCGCGTGGGCGCCACGCTGGGCGCCGGCGTGCGCCCGCCCTCCGATCTGGTGGCGCGTTATGGCGGCGAGGAGTTCGCCATCGTGCTGCCCGAAACCGACGGCCCCGGCGCGCGGGTGGTGGCCGAACGCCTGCGCAGCCGCGTGGAGGCGATGCGCCTGCCCCACCAACCCGCCACCCACGGCGTGGTGACCATCAGCGTGGGCGTGGTGTCCATGCAGCCGGCCAGCGGCCTGGCCTGCACCGTGTGCGTGGAGCGCGCGGATGCGGCGCTGTACGAGGCCAAACGGGGGGGCAGGAATCGGGTGGTGGTGGCCGAGGGCGGGTAGAAGGCGGGTGGGGGGTCGTCGGCAAGGCGCCGACGTGCCCGTGCGTGGCACCGTGGACGGCCCTGCCGAATGGGCCATGCCCACGAAAGCCCGGTGTAGTCGGTGCCCTACTGGCAGGCGACGACTCAACTGACAGACCGGCGCCGCACGGATGCGAATAGTGTGGTCCTCAGCCACTCTCGGAGCGCCCTGTCATGCATGCCATCCATGTGCCGCTGCGAACCGTCACGCCCGGGTGCCCCCAGCCCCCGCCCTGCCTTCGCTTGAAGCCGGCGGTGCCGGCAGGCCTGGCCCTGCAGGACAACCAGTTGCTCGCGGCGCTGCCTGCCGCTGACCGCGCACGCTGGTCTGAGCAGTTGGAACCGGTCGAGATGCCGCTTGGCCAGGTGCTGTACGAATCGGGCCACGGCGTCAGCCACGTGCACTTCCCCACGTCCGCCATCGTCTCGCTGCAGAACCAGACGGCGGATGGTCATTGCGCGGAAGTGGCCGCCGTCGGCAGCGACGGCGTCGTCGGCGTGCCGCTGTTGATGGGCGGCATGTCGACCAATGGCCGTGCGGTGGTGCATAGCGCCGGTCAGGGGTATCGGATGCGGGGCCATGTCGTCATCGAAGAGTTCAACCGAGGCGGCGCCGTCATGCAATTGCTGCTGCACTACCTGCAGGCCCTGCTGACGCAGATCACCCAGACGGCCACCTGCAATCGGCACCACTCGGTCGAACAGCAGCTGTGCCGGCTGCTCCTGCTGAGCCTGGACCGCGTGCAGGGAACCGACCTGCAGGCCACGCAGGAAATGCTCGCAGGCAGGCTCGGCGTGCGCCGCGAAAGCGTCACCGCGGCGGCCCTGACGCTGCAGCAGGCCGGCCTGATCCGGTATGCCCGCGGCCACGTGGAAGTACTGGAGCGCGCGGGCCTGGAAGACCGCGTGTGCGAGTGCTATAGCGTTGTCAAGCTCGAATGTGACCGGCTCCTGCCGAAGCACTGACCGCCGAAGCGGACACGCTGGGCAACCGATAGGAGCGACTCGCACCTTGCCCGACCGGCGCGCCTCAGCGCCGACCTGATACCGCGCCCCGCAGACCGAACGCGGCGTGCGCCCCGCCTCCGACCTGGCCGCGCGTTATGGCGGGGAGGAATTCGCCATCGTGCTGCCCGAAACCGATGCCCCCGGCGCCCTGGTGGTGGCCGAACGCCTGCGCAGCCACGTGGAAGCCCTGCGCTTGCCCCACGAACCCGCCACCCACGGCGTGGTGACCATCAGCGTGGGCGTGGTGTCCATGCAGCCGGCCAGCGGCCTGGCCTGCACCGTGTGCGTGGAGCGCGCGGATGCGGCGCTGTACGAGGCCAAGCGGGGGGGGGGGAGGAATCGGGTGGTGGTGGTGGGTTACACGACCTGCGAGCCAACACCCGGAAGGCCGGGTTGACCGCATCAGGACGGGCGTCTTTGCAGCGGTTGCTGCCGGTCCGGTGGGAAGGCCGAACTCACGCTGACTGCCATCAAGCAGCCCTTGGACCTTGCGATCGCGGGACGCACGAACGTCAGCAGTACGAGGTGTAGCGGCCATAGACTTCCGCGAGCCGATCCGGCGCAGCGCGTCCGTCTGCTTCCCCTCAGCCCGAACAGACGCGGACGACCAGTCAGAGACATACGCTGTCCGGGTTTGCTTGCCATGGAGCGGTCGCGCGGCCGCGGCACGCGAAGGCGGCCCGCATCGGTCATGCGTGTGCCGGGCGGCGGTAGCTTGGGCGTCAGCTCGCTTCGCGTCCTGAAGCTGGCGATCCGGGAGAATGCAGGAGACCCAAGTGAGGAACGCCAATGAGCAACGCTGCTGCCGCCCCCGCACCTGTAAAGCCAATCAAAGATCCCCAACCATCCGTCGATCGCATTGACGACCTCGCCAAGCGGATTCTCACTGGCGACATCTACCTACCCAAGTTCCAACGTGAGTTTGTGTGGGAGAGATCGCAGGTCATCGATCTTCTCGACTCAGTAGCCCGCAACTACCCGATCGGCAGCATCCTCCTCTGGCAGAGTAGGCAGGAACTTCGCAGCGAGGGGCGCATTGCCGACCTCGAAATCGCCCAGCCCAAGCCAGACTACCCGGTCAACTACCTGCTCGATGGGCAGCAACGACTGTCCTCCATCTGTGGCGCTCTCTACTGGAACGGAGGAGAGGCAAGCAGCCCGTGGAATGTCGTGTACGACCTCAAGGCCAGGTCATTCCTGCACCTCGACACGATGGATGAGCCGCCGCTCCATCAGATGCGCCTCAACCGTATACCGGATCCGGCAACCTTCTTCCAGCATGTCGCATTGCTGGAGTCCTCGGGGCAGAAGGAACTCGCTGACGCAGCCAAGGAACTCTTCAATCGCTTCAAGGACTACAAGGTTGCCACGGTAACCCTTGGCGACATGCCTCTCGCGGACGTGGCACCGATCTTTGAGCGAATTAACAGCACCGGTACACGACTGACGATCGTCGATCTGATGCGGGCAGCGACTTGGAGCCCGGATTTCGACCTCGTCGACTCGATCGACGCAATCCGCGAAGTGCTCGCTGCCAAGTCGTTTGAAGGGATCGACCGCAAGGCAATCCTTCGCAACGTGTCTGCAGCGGTCGGTGGCGCGTTCACGGTCGAGAGCATTGATGAGCTTCGTAACCGCAAGCCCGATGTGCTAAAGGCCGGGACCGCAGATACTGCAGAAGGCTATAAGAGGGCCGTCGACTTTCTGTCCACACACATCAAGGTTCCATCGTTTGCGGTCGTTCCGTACACGAACCAGGTCGTCGTGCTTGCCGAAGTGTTGCGCCGCATACCAATGCCAACTGCTCAACAGTGGCGTGCCATCGAGAACTGGTTCTGGCGAAGTGGCATCAGCGGCTACTTCAGCGGATGGAATTCCGGAATGATGGCCGTGGACTTGACTGGAATTGCCGAGTTTGCAAACGGAAAAATGGATGCCCTAGACATGGGCTTTCAAGTTTCCGTCCCAAGTCTATGGAGTTCGCGGACGTTTCGCGGAAACAGCGCCCACTCAAAGATTCTGGCAATCGTCCTTGCATACCAAGGTCCCAAGGACTTTCTCACCGGACAGGCCATCGACGTTGACAAGGCGCTCGCATGGCAGAACAGCAAGGAGTTTCATCACTTCTTTCCTCAGGCGTTCCTACGGAAGAAGGGTGTGGCGGCATCTCGGATTTCATCCTTGGCCAACATGGTCTACCTCTCGTCGGCGAGCAATAAGCTGATCAGTGACCGAGCTCCTTCCGAGTACGTGGCAACGCTACTTGCCGAACATGGTGCCGAGGCCCGCGCTTGGCTCGCCACCAACCTGATCGGCGAAGCCGCCATCAATGCGGCGTTGGCTGATGACTACGACGCGTTTCTAGCCGCTCGTGCAAACGTCATCAACGAGCGCGCCAAGCTTCAAGCAGGCTGGAATGCTGCCGCTTAGGACTTCAGAGCCGGAGGCCCTCCGGCGCGAACGCGCGTGACCAACTTGCGCGTGGTTCGCCGGGATGACTAACCATGAATCCAGGGAGCAGTCTGTCGTCGAAGACAGCAACTGGGCGCCTCCGCCGGTCCCGAACGGCCGCTTCCTGGCATCCCGGCGAACTCACGGACTCGGCTAGAAGCGGAAGTCCACCGAGGGCAGCTTTGGTGTGATCCGTGCGTCTAGAATCTTGTGCGTGAAGGCTCTACTGAACTGGCTCGCCGCTGCCGCCTCCCTAGCGGGGCTCTTCCTCACCCTGCGCCCCCCTGCCGGGTCACTGACTGTTTTCCAAGTCGCCACGCTGGGTGCGATTGTGTTGATCTTCGGCGCCGCTGCCATTAGTGACATCCGTGATGAGCGGAGACGCGCGGCCAAGACCTACAGGAACCAACCTCAGATTAACGACTACATGCATGCCCTGCTCCGTGACAGCGGGCGGTGTGAGATTTGTTCGCGCGACGCGAGCTGGATCTCCGAACAGCGCATCTACGCACTCTTGCAGGACAAGGCGAAGCGTGGCGAACTCACCTTCCTTGTTCACAAGAGTACGCCGGCAGTGGAACGTCTGGCTGAGCTTGGCGCAGAGCTGATCGCCTATGGCCCGCTGGGCTTTGACCCGGTGACGCGATTTACGGTCGCAAATTCCGGCAATCCGGCATCTTCGTATGTGGCAGTTGGGCGGAAGAAGCCTAATGAGCCACACACAATCGAGGAGCTTGATTCATCGCATCCCACATACTCGATGGCTATCGACCTCATTCGCGCGATTCGAGCGGCACATGCTCAACTTGCGAAAAGCTAAGAGCCTCTCGCAGATCGCGAAGGAATGGGATGCCATCGCGGCACTCAGAGACGACCAGATTGCCTCGGGAAAGGATCACAGCGCCAACGTTGTTTTGGCACCGGCGATACTCGCTAGACTGAAGACCTGCAAGTCTCTCGTCGACATCGGGTGTGGCACTGGGTGGCTTACAGCTCGTGCAGAGGAGCACACATCACTTGCGGTCGGAGTCGACCCGAGCAATGAAAGCATCTCGCTAGCTCGACTTCGTCACCCCGGGCGATCGATCAAGTACGTCGCGGAAAGCGTTGAAACCTTCTCTCGCAGGCGGGCGAAGTTTGAGTGTGCTATATCGAACATGGCCGCGAGCTGCGCGCCAGACCTTCAGGGGTTTCTTGTGGCTTCAAGACGCATCTTGAAGCGAGGCGCGCCTTTTCTCCTCACGATTCCTCACCCATGCTTCTGGCCACTCTACTGGGGCTATGCTTCGCACCCTCGGTTCAAGTATCAAAGAACCTTCGCGGTGGAAGGCGAGTTCAAGATCCGGAGAGAAGCTACTGCGTATCTGACAACTCACTTTCATCATCCGCTTGAGCTCTATGTGTCAAGCCTCGGAACTGCCGGATTTTCCGTGGAGTCACTTGAGGAATTGGCAGGGCGTGAGTTTGACTATCCGAGGTTCTTGCTTGTCGCGGCCAAGGCCAAGTAGGTGACCGTCGACGCGGCCGCTCGGGCGGTGCACCGTGGATGTCTGGGATCAGTCTCAGCCGCCACTGCGAGGCGCCGCCGATCGGCTGGGCCCGTCCTGCACTCGTCAGCGAGGTTACCGGGCTGCCACTCTTGTCCTTCCCATTGCCATCCTCGAGGCCATTCGCCCACCCATACCGCCGCACGCGCAAGCACGTCTGCTTCATCCACGGCTCCCACGACGTGGCGATCCGTTCGTACCTCATGGGGGACCTGGTCCAGCAGAACGTGCCGCTGGTGTCCGACCCCGAAAGCAAGACCCTGTGCGTTTCCAAGCTCGAGCGCTGCCGGTTCCAGACCCGCAGCGTCATCTCCCTCATCCCCCGGCGGCCCGGCGAGAAAAGCCCGATCGGCTGAACGCCCCCCCATCGCCCCCAATCCGGCGAGCCGCAGCGCGATGCCGCGGCCCCGGCGCCTTGGGCGCACCGCAGCCCGGTCCAGCAGGCCGTGGCATCACCACGACCCCGCCTCACAACACCCGCTGCGCCACGCCCACATACAGTGGTATCCCGACCAGGATGTTGAACGGAAAGGTCAGGCCCAGCGACATGCCGAAATACAGCGATGGGCTGGCTTCGGGTATCGCCTCGCGCAGCACGGCGGGCACGGCGATGTACGAGGCGCTGGCGGCCAGCACCATCAGCAGCGCGCCGTTTCCGGGCGCCAGGCCGGCCGCGGCGGCCAGCGCCAGCGCCAGGCCCGCGTGCACCAGCGGGCCGCCCAGCGCATAGGCCAGCAGCCAGGGCGAGCGGCCCTTCAGCGCGCCGAAGTTGCGCGCCGCCATCAGGCCCATGTCCAGCAGGAAGAAGGCCAGCATGCCCTTGAACAGCTCGCCCGAGAACGGCTGCATGGCCTGCTGCCCGGCTTCGCCGGTGACCAGGCCCACCACCATGGCGCCCAGCAGCAGCAGTTGCGCGCCGTCGGTGAAGGATTCGTGCAGCACCTTGCCCAGGCCATGGGGCCCTGCGGCCGGCGCCGCCTGCTCGCGCCGGCGGGCCATGTTGGCCAGCACCACGGCCATCACGATGGCCGGGGACTCCATCAACGCCATCGCCGCGGCCATGTGCCCGCCGTAGGCCAGGCCGCGCGTGTCCAGGTACTGCGCCGCGGTGATGAAGGTGACGGCACTCACCGAGCCGTAGGTGGCCGCCACCGCCGCGGCGTCGTAGCGCGACAGGCGCCGCTGCAACAGCGCGTAGCCGAGGGCCGGCACCGCCACGGCCAGCAGCACGGCGCAGCCCAGGCTCACCAGCACCTCGGCATCAAGGCCGGATTTGGCGAGCGAGAAGCCGCCCTTCAGGCCCAGCGCCATCAACAGGTACAGCGAAAGGAAGCGGGCGATCTGCGGCGGAATCTCGAGGTTCGAGCGCACGGTGCCGGCAACCAGCCCGAACACGAAGAACAGGATGGCGGGGTCGAGGAAGTTCTGCATGATGGCTGCCGATGCTCCGGCCTTGCGCTTGCCGGCACAATTGATATGTTCAGATCGAATTCATCGGGAAAGCCAATGCCCCCAGCCACCCCGCCCGGCCTCGATCGCGCCCCGCGCGCCAGCCTGGTGCAGCTGCGCAGCTTCGAGGCCGTGGTGCGCCTGGGCGGCGTGGGCCGCGCCGCCCGCGCGCTGCACCTGGCGCAGCCCACCGTCTCCACCCAGTTGAAGGAGCTTTCGGCCGCGCTGGGGCTGGTGCTGTTCGAGCTGCGCGGCCGGGGCCTGGCGCCCACGGCCGTGGGCCAGCGCCTGGCCGAGGCGGTGCGCGCCATGGGCGCGTGCTGGCAGCAGTTCGAGGACGATGCCGCCGCCCTGCAGGGCCTGAAGCGCGGCCGCCTGCGCATTGCCGCGGTCACCACCACCGAGTACTTTCTGCCCGACCTGCTGGGTCCCTTTGCGCGGCAGTACCCGGGCATCCAGATCGAGCTGGCGGTGGAGAACCGCGCCGCGGTGGTGGCCCGCCTCGAGCGCGGCGAAGACGAGCTGGCCGCGATGATGCGCCCGCCGGCCCACCTGCCGCTGGCGCGCTGGCCCTTCCTGGAGAACCCGCTGGTGCTGATCGCCCCGAACGGGCACCCGCTGGCCGCGCGCCGGCGCCTGAAGCTGGCCGATCTGGCCGCGCAGCCCCTGCTGGCGCGCGAGGCCGGCTCGGGCACGCGCGCCGCTGCCGAGGAGGCCTTTGCCGAGCAGGGCATCCACTGGCCCCCGCGCATGGCGCTGGGCAGCAACGAGGCCATCAAGCACGCCGTGCGTGCCGGCCTGGGCCTGGCGGTGCTGTCCCGCCATGCGCTGGCGGCCGAGCCGGCATCCGAAGGCCTGGCCATCCTGCCGGTGGCGGGCTTTCCGCTGCGCCGGCAGTGGTACCTGGTGTGGCGGCAGGACCGGGCGCTTTCGCTGCCGGCGCGCACGCTGCTGGCCGATCTGCGCCAGCGCCTGCACGTGCGCGCCCGGCCGGCCTGAGTGGGCCCCCTGCAGCCCTGCGGGCTGGCCCCCCCCCGTGGGGGATCAGCCCGACCGGGAGCGGCCCGGTTCGGCCTGAGGCCGGCCGCCGTTCAATCGGCAAACGAGAACATGTGGTGCGCGTCCCAGGCCTGGGGCACCCAGAAGTCGTTCACCTCCACCCAGGCGCGGCCATCGTCCGACCAGGTGTTGACCTGCAGTTGCACGACCACGGACACCCAGTCGCCTTCCTGGGCGCGAAACATGCCGCTGTAGCCGGTGGGCACCCACTGGCACACCGTCTCGCTGGCGGACCCGAAGGTGTTCTTGGTCTCGTTGACCAGTTGCGCCGAGTACCCCGCCAACGTCTGGCTGCCCACGGTGACCCAGCTATAGACATCGGCCGTGATGATGGCATCGGCCCCCCAGAGCCCGGAGCCCGCAGACTTCCACTTCAGCTCGACATAGCTGCTGTCTGGCCCGAAGAACGCGAAGTTGCCCGCCCGGGGCACGGTGCCGCTCCAGCACAGCGACAGCACCGAGACCCATTCCTGTTCGGTGTCGTTGTTGTCGATGCGCGGCAGGTCGCGCCAGCCGATGCAGCCGTCGGTGCTGATGTGCGCGGCGGCGTCGGGGATGTTCTGGCTGGCATAGGCGCCGTCGAAGCCCAGCCACCAGAAGCGCTCGGGCTCGGGGCAGTGGAACATCGAGCCCGCGCTGGAGGCACCGGGCAGCACCGGCCCCGCAGGCCAGGCCACCGAGCCCGGCGCCGCCACGGCCGGGCCCGCGGTGGCCGGCCGGCTGCCGCCCTTCCTGGCAAGCTGCCTTGCGCTGCCGCGCCTCAGCATGACCGGGCCCGTCAGGTCGGCTTGCGCCAGTGCGGCGCGGGCCGTGTCGCTGCGGTGCGCGCACTCGGCCCGCAGGGCCTTCAACTGGCTTTCCTCCTGGTTGGCCGGCATGCCCTGGGACCGCAGCGCCAGCACCCGGCGTTGAAGTTGTGCCTGCTTCACCAGGCTCGGGAACGATTGGCCGTGGGTGGCCAGGTCCAGGCGCTCGCGCAGCATGTCCAGCGTGGGCAGCAAATCCTGAGAACGTTTCGTGTCGGGCATGACGATCCCCTGGGTGGTTGGATGTTCGCCGCCCGTTCAAGGCTGCCCCGGGGGGTTGGATGACTGCACCGCTGTGCAAGCGCACCCGCGCCCCGGGTTGCTAACGCTGATTCAGAGCGGTTGACGCATCATCATTGGCCTGCGCGCCGCCGCCGGCCTTGCGCCAGCGCAACGCCTGCACAGGCGACCGCGGGGCCGGCCCCGACGAAGGCCCCGACCCAGGCCTTGCGGCACACGCGTCAAGCCGCCCGGGCCTGCGGTGGCTCGGTGCGCAGCGCCTTCATGCGCTCGAGCCAGGCGCCGATGGCCGGCCGGGCCTGCAGCACGCGGGCGGTGGCCGGTGGGTGGGTCCAGTACCGCATCTGGCCCAGCAGCGCAAAGTCACACAACCACGGCTGCGTGCCCATCAGGAAGGGGCCGTCGCGCAGCAGGCCTTCAATCGCATCGGCCTGGCGCGCCAGGTCGCCGGCAATCTGCGCCGCGGGCTTGCGCCCGGTGCCCTGGCCGCGCAACTGCTGGCGGATCAGGCGCCGGTAGAAGGCCAGCGCCACCTGGCCGAACAGGCTGCGACCGAAGGCCCGCGGCAACAGCGCCGCGCCTTCGGGGTCGATCCACTGGTAGTGCAGGCCGGTGAAGTACAGCGCCTCGTCGCACCAGTCTTCCAGTGCCAGGCACAGCGCGCGCTCGCGCGGGCTGGTGGGCAGCAGCGGGGGCAACGGCGCGCGTGCATCCAGGGCCAGCGCGATGTCGGTGGAATCGGTGACGAAGCGGCCTTCGATCTCCAGCGCCGGCAGCTTGCCGACGCCGCCACGCCGCCGCACCTCCAAGATCGGGCGGCCCAGCACCGATACCCGCCGGTACGCGAGCCGTTTGTAGTCCAGGATCGCCCGCACCTTGATGCAGAAGGGCGAGGGTGCCCAGTCGTAGAGCGTGATCGCGGGGGGCCCTGCGGCGTGCATCGGCGCATTCTCGGCCCGGGCGGGCGCCGGGGGGTGGCGCGCAGGGCCGCCGCCTCGGGTGAACACGGGGGCCTGCGGGTGGGTCATGGTCAACCTCCGGTGATGGCGGTGAGTGGGTCTGGCCGGATTGTTGGTTGTGCAGTGCAGGCGCACAATCCATCAGCACCGCACAACAGAGTTGCTTCTGATCGAACGATGACCCCTGATTTCCAGGCCATGGCCACGTTTGTCGAGGTGGTTGAACGCGGGGGCTTCACCGCCGCCGCCAGAACGCTGGGCATTGCCAAGTCCATGGCCAGCCGGCGCGTGGCGCAGCTTGAATCGGCGCTGGGCACGCGGCTGCTCAACCGCACCACGCGCGGCATGGCGCTCACCGAGCCGGGGCGCGAGTTCTTCGCGCGGGCCCAGGCCGCGCTGAAAAGCCTGCACGAGGCCTGCGAGCAGGCCGCCGGCCGGGGCGGCGAGGTGTCGGGCAGCCTGCGCATCACCGCGCCGGCGGCCCTGGCCAGCGCGCTGGTGGTGCCGGTGGTCTCGCGCCTGATGGCCGAGCACCCGCGCCTGGGCTTCGAGGTGCTGCTCGAGGAACGCCGGCTCGACCTGCTGCGCGAGGGCATCGACCTCGCGGTGCGCACCGGCCCGCTGGCTGATTCCACGCTGATGGCCCGCCCACTGGCCGACATTGCCGGCCTGGCCGTGGCCAGCCCGGCCTACCTGGCCGCGCACGGCCGGCCGGACAGCATCGAGGCGCTGGCCGGGCATGTGCTGCTGGACCATGCGGAGCTGGTGATGGGCATCGGCGCCTGGCGCTTCGACACCCCGCAGGGCCTGCGGGTGCCGGGCGGCGAGCGCCGGCTGCGCATCAACAGCTTCGAGGCGCTGCGCGATCTGGCGATCGATGGCCACGGCATCGCGCCGCTGCCGCCGTTCGTGGCCACGCCGGCCGTGCAAGCTGGCGCGCTGCAGGTGGTGCTGCCGCAGTACCGCCTGGCCGCGCACCGGCTGTACGCGGTGTTTCCCCCGGCCCGCCCGCTGGCGGCAAAGCTGCGTGTGCTGATCGACGCGCTGGTGCAGCACGCCGGTGGCTCGGCCGCCGCCTGGCGCGGCGAGCCCGCGTGAGGCGGCCCTGCTAGCCCGCCCGCGGCGCCGGGTGGCAGGCGCAGGCCTGCTCGCGCGCCGCAGCGGCAAAGGCCTCGAGGATGGCGCAGGGGTGGCTGCTGTCGCCATCGCAGCTGCGGCGCAACGCCACGAGCTGCTGCTCCAGCGCGCGCAGCGACAGCAGCCGCTGCTTGACGAGCGCGATGTGCCCATCGAGCAGGTGGTTCACCTGTGCGCAGGACTGGGCCGGCTCGGCCGCAAAGGCCAGCAGCTGGCGCACCTCGTGCAGCGGGATGTCCAGCGAGCGCAGGTGCCGCACGAAGTTCAGCTGCGTGAGGTGGCGCTCCTGGTAGCGGCGGTAGCCCGAGGGCTCGCGCGCCGGGGCTTCGAGCAGCCCTTCGCGTTCGTAGTAGCGCACGGTCTGCACATCGCAGCCGGCGCGAGAGGCCAGTTCGCCGATCTTCATGGGGTGGGTGAGCGCTTGACTCTATAGCGGCTACAGGGTTTCCAATGCTGGCACAGCCCTGGAGAACCCACACGATGTCTGCTCACTGCTGCCACGATGCCGCCTGCGCCCCCCCACCGGCCGATCCGCGCTGGCGCCGCGTGCTGTGGGTGGCACTGGTGCTCAATGCGCTGATGTTCGGGGTGGAGCTGGTGGCCTCCTGGACCTCGGGCTCGGTGTCGCTGCTGGCCGATTCGATCGATTTCTTCGGTGATGCCGGCAACTACGCCATCAGCCTGGCGGTGCTGGGCATGGGCGCGGCCGCGCGCGCCCGGGCGGCCCTGTTCAAGGCGCTGTGCATGGGCGTGTTCGGCGCCTTCGTGCTGGCCAAGGCCGGCTGGACGCTGAACACCGGCGTGGTGCCCGAGCCGGCCACCATGGGCGTGGTGGGCCTGGCCGCGTTGGCGGTGAACGCCGGGGTGGCGGCGCTGCTGTACCGCTTTCGCACTGGCGACGCGAACATGCGCTCGGTGTGGATCTGCTCGCGCAACGACGCCGTGGGCAACCTGGCCGTGATGCTGGCCGCGCTGGGCGTGTTGGGCACCGGCACGGCCTGGCCGGACCTGGCCGTGGCAGTGGTGATGGGCGGGCTGGCGCTCAGCGGCGCATGGGCGGTGCTGCGCCAGGCGCGGGCCGAGCTGCGCGTGGCCTGATGCGCCCGGCGCCCCGCGCTCACAGCCGGCGCAGGTAGGCCAGCAGCGCCCCGGCTTCGGCCTCGGTGAACGGCCGGTCGATGACCGGCGGCGTCACCCCCGGCTGGGTGGTGAGCAGCGGCGCCGCCGGGTTCTGCGCCTGCACCCGCTTGAAGAACTGCTGGTAGTGCTCGAGCATCTCTTCCAGCGTGGCGGCGGTGTTGTTGGAGAAGTAGGGCGCGCTGCGCGACACGCCCCGCAGGCTGGGAATGTCCATCTTCTGGATGTCGCCCGGCCCGCCCGCCGCCGGGTAGCCGGTGAGCAGCAGGCGCCCGGGGTCGGAGGTGGTGATGCGCGTCACGCAGGCCAGCTGGGGCGCCGCGCCGCCGCAGGGCGTGCCCGATGGCGCCACGCCGCTGTTGGTGATCTCGTAGCTGCGCACGTTGCGCATCTGGGCCGCGCTGCAGGGCGCAAACGCAAAGCGGGGCGGGCTCGCCGTGTCCACCGGGCGCGGGCAGGCGGTGAGGATGTCGTGGTAGCGCACCAGCGCCGTCGGCGTGCCGGCCTGGCCCTGGCGGATGGGCGCGCTGCCGCTGGGATGCGCCCCCCCGTTGCCGTGGCACTGCCCGCAGGCGCGCTCGAACACGCGCTTGCCCGCGCTTTCCAGCGTGTCGAGCACCGGGTCGAGGTCGGGCAAGGGGCTGGTGCCGGCGCCCATGGCATCGGCCAGCCGCTGCACGGCCGGGCTGGAGAACCGGGCCTGCTGGAAGGCGGCCAGGTCGTCCAGCCACTGCTGCGGGGGATCGGTGCTGATGCCGGCGTGGCTGCGCAGTGCGCTCAGGGCCTGGTTCTGCAGCGTGTCGATGCGGCCGTCCAGCTGGTAGCCGCCACTGGCGTTGGGGCCGCGTGGCCAGGCCGGCGCCTGGCCGTCGGGGCCGGTGATGCGGCTGTCCAGGATGGAGGGCACGGCGCGCCAGATGTCGGCGTGCGTCTCGGTGGTGGCTTGTGCCGTGGCCGGGCAGGGCACGGTGGCGCCGCAGTCCAGCAGCTTCACGTTGGGCGGCAAGGGCAGGCTCACCCGCACCAGGCCGTTGAGCGTGAGGTTGCTGAAGT
Source organism: Burkholderiales bacterium (assembly GCA_016213205.1). Lineage (GTDB taxonomy): Bacteria > Pseudomonadota > Gammaproteobacteria > Burkholderiales > Burkholderiaceae_C > Pseudaquabacterium. Next base: position 917 of record JACRAZ010000044.1, on the reverse strand, counting down.
CGCGCGCCAGCGCGCCCCGGCTGCGGAAGTCGTCCGCATCGATGGCGCGGAACAGCGGGTCGTCGATGCCGGTGGCCGCCATCGCCGCCAGCCTCGCCTGGGCCTGGGCCGGGCTCAGCTGGAAGTGGTCGGCCGGGCTGTGGCAATCGGCGCAGGCGCGGCCGTTGCCGCCCAGGCCCTGCAGCTGGCGGTCGTGGAAGCGGGCCTTGCCGCGGCAGAAGGCGCCCACCTGGTGGCTGGCCAGCGGCAGCGGCTGGGTGCCGGGCACGCTGGCCGGCGAGGCCAGCGCGCAGCCGTCCTCGTCCAGCACCACGGTCTCGGCGCCGTCGCCGCCGCAGGCACACAGCACGGCGGCGGCCAGCAGCCCGGGCAGCGCCGGCAGCAGCGCCCGGCGGGCCGGCACGCCACACAATGGCCCGCAGCCCCCTCGCCGTCTTGACCGCCGCATGAACGATTCCTGAAACATCCCTGAAGCCGCGCCGTGCCGCCCCCTGAACGCCTTGCCTTTGGTGAATTCGAGCTGCAGCGCTCGCAGCAGCGCGTGGTGCGCCGCGACGGCAGCGAGCTGGGCCTGACACCGCGGCTGTTCAGTGCGCTGGTGCTGTTCGTGGACCACCCCGACACCCTGCTGGACAAGGACACGCTGATCGGCGCGCTGTGGCCCGGGCTGGTGGTGGAAGACAACAACCTGAGCCAGACCATCTCCAGCCTGCGGCGCGCGCTGGGCGACGACCCGCCGGGCAGCCGCTACATCCAGACGGTGGCGCGGCGAGGCTTCCGCTTCATCGCGCCGGTGACGGTGCTGGACACGCCCGGGCCCGCGGCCCCCGCCGCGCCGGCGCCGCCGCCAGAGCCCGCGCCCGCGCGGCCCAGCGCCCGCGGTGCAGCCCGCCGCCTGGCGCTGGCCGGTGGCGCGG